>NZ_JAELXW010000025.1 GCF_016428645.1 Glycomyces salinus
GCCTCACGAGGTCAGCCGCCGGTTCCCAGCGGGGAGGGCAGGACGCGCACCGGCTCGCCGACGAGCGACCCGATGATCCACTCACCTTCGTGGGGAACGACGTTCGTGGCCGCCGGGTCGAGCCCCGAGTACCGCTCCGTGATGACGCCGTCCTCGCTCAGGGACAGGACGGAGCCGGTCAGCGGCTCGCCGAGTAGAACGTCCTCGGGGAGGCGCACGGCGATCTCACGCGCGAGCCGGCTGGGCAGGACGAAATCCTCCAGGACGTCGATGCGTCCGTAGACCGATAGGATCAGGCCGCCCCGCTCGTCGCGGCCGAATCCGTCGGAGATCCCCGGGAGGTCGTCGGCGAGGACGTCGCTGCTTCCGGCCTCGGGCCCGGCGATCCAATGGCGGCTGATGCGGAATCTGGTCGACTCGCCCACCAGGACGGCGGTCTCTTCGGCGTCGAGCACGACCCCGTTGGGGAAGTAGAGGTCGTCGGAGACGACCTCGGTGTCCTCGGTGGCGGGGTCGTAGGACAGCAGTCGCCCGAGCGGCCGTCCTTCGAGGAAGTCGTAGAGGGAGTACGAGGTCCGCTCCCCGAGAGTGGTGCTGTTGTACTTGCGGTTCGAGTCGGTGAAGTACACGACGCCGTCGGAGGCGATGTCGAGGTCGTTGGCGGCCAGCACCGGCTCGCCGCCGGCGGTGCCGGTCAGCAGCCGCACCTCTCCGCATGGCGAAACGGATTGGAGTCCGAGACCGTGGTTGGCGACGATGAGGTCGCCCGCGGCGTCGAATGCCAATCCGAGGGGCCTGCCGCCCACGTCGGCGTACTCCTCGCTCGCGCCGGTGGCGGGGTCGATGCGGACGATCAGGCCGTCGATCGTTCCGGTGTAGACCATGCCCGTCCGGTCGACCGCGATGTCCTCGGGGCCTGCGAGCGTCTCGGCCGACAGATCGCTCACCGAGGCGCCGATGTCGATGCCCTCGACGTGGTCGGCCCGCTCCGGCGACCAGGTTCGCGGTTCGAACGGCTCGACCGGCGGCGAAACGATGAGCAGGAACGCGCCGACGGCCACGACCGGCAGGAGGAGCACCGCGGCCGCGGTGCTCGCAATGATCTTCCGGGCCCGGCGCCGGGTCTTCGCACCGGTCCGGTGCCGCGCCCGATCCGGCGCGTCCGCGGCCGGACCGTCCGCCTCGCTCATGCCCGCACCTCACGTTCGGTCGGTCCCGGCCGGGCGAGGGTGATCGCCGCGGCCGCGCATGCCAGGGCCGTGAGGACGGTGAGCAGGCCCTCATCGATCGCTTCGCGCGCGACGTAGGAGAACACGGCGGTCGTGATGACTCCGGCCGCGAATCCGAAGGAGACGGCGAGGGCGGGGCGGGCGATCCGCCGCGGCAGCACCGCCGAGACCACGAGCGCCGCGCACAGGATGAGATCGGGCACGAAGAACAAGTGGTCGAGCCGCCAGTGGTCGGCGGCTATGAGGAGCGCGAAGGTCGGCAGGCTGACGGCGAAGGCCAGGGCTCGGGCGACGGCGAGGATCATGCCCGCGCCTCCCGGCGGCCGCCGGCGAACCGGTGCGCCGCCAGCCCGGTCAGGATCACGATGCACGTGAGGTCGAATACGGTGCTGAACAGCGCGAGATCGCCTCGCAGCTCGGGATCGGGCAGGATGAGCGCGAGGAAGGTGGCCTTGGTGGTGATCGCGGCGGCGGCCGCGGCAATCCTGGCCGGCGGGAAGAACGCGGCCCACACCAGTGCGGCGCCGAGCACGAGTTGCAGCATGCCGCGGTGTTGCAGGAGCGCGACCTCCATCGGCCCGGAGTCGGTGACCTGGTAGGTCACTTCGAGCGCATAGGTGTCGATGAGGGCGAGGGCCGGGGTGGCGGTGATGGCGCCCATGAGGATGAGCGCGATCCGGATCGTCAGTTCGAGGCGGCGGGGTGGCGGCATGGGAGCCCACTTTCGTCAGTAGTCCTGACGATCAGGATAGCTGACGAAAGTGATCGGGGCGAACGGGTTCGTTCAGCAGTCGGGTCTGCGCTCGGCGAACAACTCCTTCAGCAGCTCGTTGAGCAGGCGCTGCCGTTCGGCCGACAGGGGCGAGACGAACTCGGCCTCGGCCTCGGCCAGCAGAGCGGCCGCCTCGTCGAAGGCCGACCTTCCCTCGTCGGTGGCGACCACCGCCTGCTTGCGGCGGTCGCCGGAGTCGCTGCGGCGCTCGACCAGACCGAGGTCCTCGAGGCGGTCGACGACGCCGACCATCGTCGTCCGGTCCAGACCGCTCGAGACCACCAGTTCGCGCTGCGAACGGCCCCCGGAGTCGACGACGATGCCGAGCACGCGCAGCTCCCTGCCGCGCAGGCCGAGCGGCCGGAGGGTGCGCTCGATGACGCGTCCGGCGCCGATGCCGAGCCGGTGCAGCAGGAAGCCGGTCGCGTCGCCGAACCTCTCCTCAGAGTTCACGGTGGCCAAGCCTAGTCCTTGGTGAGCACGATCTTGCCGAAGTGGCCTCCGGCGTCCATGGTGCGGTGGGCGTCGCCCGCCTGGTCGAGGGGCACGCGGGTGGTGGCCACGGGCTTGATCCGGCCCTCGTCGATGACCGGCCAGACGTCCGCGAAGACCTCGCCGATGATCTGGCGGCGCTGCTCGATCGGGCGGCTGCGCAGCATGGTGCCGGTGATGCTCTGGCGCTTGGACATCAGGCGGGCCAGGTCGAGCTCGGCGGTGCGGCCCTTCTGGAGGCCGATGACGGTGAGGCGTCCGTCGACTCCAAGGGCCTTGAGGTTGTCGTCGAGGTAGGCCGCTCCGATGTGGTCGAGGACGGCCCTGGCGCCGCCCGCGGCCTGCATCTCGGCGGCGAAGTCGTCCTCACGGTAGTCCAGGACCCGGTCGGCGCCGAGTTCTTCGAGCCGCTCGGTGGACTCGGCGCGGGCGGTGGTCCAGACTTCGGCGCCGATGAGCTGCTTGGCGTACTGGATCGCGAAGGTGCCGACGCCTCCGGCGCCGCCGTGGATCAGCACCCTGGGCGCGAAGTCGGCCGTCTTCGGCCCGACGAGGTAGGAGAGGTTGGAGTGGACGGTCGCGGCGGCCTCGGGCAGCGCGGCCGCGTCGACCAGGTCGACGCCGTCGGGTTTGGGCAGCATCAGTCCGGCGTCGACGGCGACCAGTTCGGCGTAGCCGCCGCCGGGCAGCAGCGCGCACACTTCGGAGCCGACGAGGCTGGAGTCCTCGTCGCTGCCGACGGCGACGATCGTGCCGGAGACTTCGAGGCCGGGCCAGGCGGGGGCGCCCGGCGGGGGCGGATAGTGGCCGGCCACCTGGAGCAGGTCGGCGCGGTTGACACCGGCGGCGGCGACTTCTATGAGGACCTGCTCGGGGCTAGGCTCGGGATCGGGCACGTTGTCGGGGACCAACTGCCCGTCGGAGACGGTCATGGCAAGCATGAGGGGCATCCTAGGACAATCTCAAGTGCCCTCACTTGAGTGTCCAGGAAAGAGTCGGGCTTCGGGGTCTATGGTGACCGCGGCGTTGTTGACGGCGGTGGCGGCCTCGCCGAATCCGGTGGCGATGAGCTTGACCTTGCCCGGGTAGGCGGCGATGTCACCGGCGGCGAACACGCGCGGCAGCGTGGTGGCCATCGTGGAGTCGACCTGGATCGCGCGCTTGTCGATCTTCAGGCCCCAGTCGGTCATCGGCCCCAGGTCGGCGGTGAAGCCGAGGGCGGCCACGACCGTGTCGGCCGGGAGCCGCCGCGGCCGGTCCTCCCCCTTGACCTCGATGTCGACCTCGGTGACGCGTTCGCCGCCGTGGAGGCCGGTGACCTGCGCGTTGACGATGATCGGCACCCCGAGCCCGCGGACGCGGTCGATGCTTCCGGGATGGGCGCGGAACTTCTCGCGGCGGTGGACGAGGGTGACCGAGGCCGCGAGCGGATGCAGGGCCAGGGCCCAGTCGAAGGCCGAGTCGCCGCCGCCGACCACGACCACGTGATGTCCGGTGTGGGCCGCCAGCTCGGGCACGAAGTAGACCACACCCTCGCCTTCGAAGACGTCGGCGGCCGGGAGCGGCCGGGACGTGAAGCTGCCGATGCCGCCGGTGATGAGCACGGCGCCGCAGGCGACGCGGGTGCCGTCGTCGAATTCCAGGACCGGTGAGGAGTCGGTGTACTCGAGCTTCTCGGCGCGGCGTCCCAACAGGTACTGAGGTTCGTACTGGGCGGCCTGGCGCACCAGGTTCTCGACCAGGTCGCGGCCCTTGATCTCGGGGAAGCCGCCCACGTCGAAGATCATCTTCTCCGGGTACATGGCCGTGACCTGCCCGCCCGGTTCGGGCAGGGCGTCGGCGACCAGGGTCGACAGACCTCGGAACCCGGCGTAGTAGGCCGCGTAGAGCCCCGTGGGGCCGGCTCCGATGATGGCGAGGTCGACTGTCTTATCGGGCATTCGCTGTCACCGACTCCGTTGAGGGATACCTGACCCACATGGTAGCCACAGGTGCGGACGTTCGGGAGCGGCGCGGATGCTCCCTCGGCGGAACCGCCCTCACGCGGACCGGAACGGGCCGGCGACCTCGAAGGTGTAGCCGTCGCTGTTGCGGTCCTGACGGCCGCGCTGGGACGAGAAGTAGAGTCGGCGACCGGCCGGGTCGAAGGCCGGACCGGTGATCTCCGAGCCCGCGTGGCCGACCACCCGCAGGAACGCCGCTGCGGACCGGTCGGGGCCGAGCACGCAGATCTCCATGTTGTCGCCGTCTTCGGCGACGAACAGGTCCCCGGTGTCCTCGGAGACAGTCACGTTGTCGACCCCTCGGAGCGGGAAGCGCTCCTCATAGAGCTTCTCCAGCCGCTCGTCCTCGGCGTGGTAGGCCCATACCCGGTTGTCGCCCTTGGTGGTGAAGAAGCAGATCCCGTCCGCGTAGCAGCAGCCCTCGCCGCCGTCGAAGTCCTTCGCGTGCGGCACCTGGTCGCGGGTCTGCTCGCGGCGGGCCAGCGGGTCGGGGACGTCGGCCCATTCCAGGCCGGAGCCGTGCTCGGCCAGGACCTGGAGGGTTCCCGAGGACAGGTCGCCCCACGTGTCGGGCACGAACCGGTAGAAGCACCCCTTGGACTTGTCCTCGGTCAGGTAGACGACCTTCCTGTCGGGGTCGCAGGCGGCGGCCTCGTGCGCGAACCGGCCCATAGCGGGGCGGCGCTCGGCCTCGTCCTCGCCGTAGGGGTCGGTCTCGTAGACGAAGCCGCGGTCGATCTCCTCGCAGGAGAGCCAGGAGCGCCACGGGGTCGGCCCTCCGGCGCAGTTGCGGCGGGTGCCCTCCAAGATCGTGTAGGAGTCGACGATCGCCCCGCCGGAGTCGAACCGGATCGCCCCGGCGCCGCCGCCCGGGCCGTCGAGTTCGGAGTTGGAGACGTAGATCCAGCCGTCTCCGTCGGGGAAGCAGGCCCCGCCGTCGGGGGCGCCGTGCCAGCGGTGGCCGGTCTCGCCGACGGCCTTGCCGGTGCGGGCGACGGCGCGTGAGGTGAAGCCTTCAGGCAGCCGCAGGCCGTTGTCGTCGGCGGGGAGCATCCGACCGTAGCGGCTGGGCCGGGATTCGGTCGGGACGGCCAGTGACGACCGGGTCATGGTGAATCCCAGCGCCACCGAGCCGACGCCGATCACCGCTGCGCGGAAGATTTCACGTCGATCCATCGATGCGTTCCTTTGCCAACGTAGCTGCAGCTCATGAGTACCACACCGAGGCGCCGAAACGCCGCCACCGTTCCCGGTCCCGGCATCTAGCGGGGCGGGTCCAAGACCGCCAGCGCGGCGCCTGGCGCGACCTGGCCCCCCGCTTCGGCCAGGACCTTCAGGACCCGGCCCGCCTGCGGCGCGAGCACCGGAGTCTCCATCTTCATCGCCTCCAGCACGAACAGCGTCTGCCCCGCCTCCACGTCCTGGCCGGGCTCAACGGCGACCTTCCAGACCGCCGCCGCCAGCGGCGACTCGACGACCGCTCCCCCGGGCGGAGCCTCGATCGCCGAGGCTCCGGCCGCGGGCGGCTCGGCCTGCTGGCGGTCGAACTCGCCCGAGGCCTCCCAGGCGGCCCGCTCGGCGGCGAACGCCGCCGACTGCCGCGACTTGAACGCGGCGATCCCGGCCGCCTCCCGGTCCAGGAAGGCGCGGTAGTCGCCGTACCGGAACTCGCCGTCGACGATCTCGGGCGTGAACCGCCCGGCGGCCGACTCCGCCCGCAGCTCCCCCAGCTCCTCGGAGGAGACCGGATACCAACGGATCCGGTCGAAGAACCGCAGCAGCCACGGCTTGCCCGCCTCGAACGCGCCCCGCTGCCGGTGGGTGTTCCACACCTGCACCGTCCGGCCCACGAACTGGTAACCGCCGGGCCCCTCCATGCCGTAGACGCACAGGTACGCCCCGCCGATCCCGACCGCGTTCTGCGGAGTCCAGGTCCGGGCCGGGTTGTACTTGGTCGTCACCAGGCGGTGGCGCGGATCAAGCGGCGTGGCGACCGGAGCGCCGAGGTAGACGTCTCCGAGCCCGAGCACCATGTACTCGGCGTCGAACACGATCCGACGCACCGCGCCCACATCGTCCAGGCCGTTCATGCGCCGGATGAACTCGATGTTCCACGGGCACCAGGGCGCGTCGTCGCGCACACCGTTCATGTACCGGTCGATCGCCTCCCTGGTGGACGGGTCGTCCCACGACAGCGGCAACCGCACCTCGCGGCTGGGCACGACCAGCTCCGCCGTGGACGGCAGGTCCGCCTCGGTCTCCGCCAGGAGGTCGACGACCTCGCGCTGCCCGATGCGGTTCGCGTCGAAGTGGATCTGGAGGCTCCGCACACCGGGGGTGAGGTCGACCAGGTCCTCGCCGAGACGCGCGTCGACGGCCTCGGCGAGCGCGTGGACGCGCATCCGCAGCGCCAGGTCGAGGGTGTGAGGGCCGTATTCGACCAGGACGTTGTCGTCGCCGGAGCGCCGGTAGACGGCCTCGGGGCGGTCGTCCCCGGCCGGGAGCTCGGCGAGGACGGCGGGCACGTCGTCGACCCGCCCGAAGCGCACCGTGTCGCCGGGCCGTAGCTGGCCGAGACGCCAGCGCTCGGATGCGACCACCGTGGCCGGGCATACGAATCCGCCGAGGCTCGGCCCGTCGGGGCCGAGCAGGACGGGCATGTCGCCGGTGAAGTCGACCGCGCCGATCGCGTAGGCGTTGTCGTGGATGTTCGAGGGGTGGAGCCCGGCCTCGCCGCCGTCCTCACGGGCCCACCGGGGCCTGGGACCGATCAGGCGCACACCCGTTCGCGCGGAGTTGAAGTGGACCTCCCAGGCCGCGGAGTAGAACTCGGCCATGTCCTCGGGCGTGAAGAAGTCCGGGGCGGCGTGCGGTCCTTCGACGACCGGCAGCTCCCAGTCGTTGGAGAACCGGGGCCGCCGCGATTCGGGCACCCGTCCGCGCCATTCGGGTTCGGTTTCACCGACCGGATCGGCCGGGCGCAGCACGTCCGCTGTCCGTAGCGCCGCGCCGGTGGTTCCCCCGATTTGCCCCAGCGTGAAGGTCGCGGCCGATCCCAGGTATGCCGGGGCGTCCAATCCACCTCGGAACAGCACGTAGGTCCGCAGGCCGGTCTCCTCGGGCGCGGACACCGACAGCTCCCCCCCGGCCCGGACCGTCACCGCCTCCCATTGCGGCACCGGAGCGCCGTCCACGGTCACCTCGGCGGGGGCGCCGGTCACGCACACCGTCGTCTCGGCGCCGAACCGCAGCCGCGGCCCCTGGGCGACGCACTCCAGTCCGGGCGCCCCCTCGGGATTGCCCAGGGCCAGGTTGCCCAGCCGGAAGGAGCGGTCGTCCATCGGGCCGGACGGGGGCAGGCCGACCTGCCAGTACCCCACGCGTCCCGGCCAGTCCTGGATCGTCGTCTGGGTGCCGCCGGAGAGCACGTCGATGCGCGGGCGCGGATCGGCCACGTCGGCGAGCGTCGCGGTGGTGTGCCGGGCCTCGGTGAAACCCTCGCAGGCCAGTGCGGCGGCGAGTTGGCCCTGGTTGGTCTCGACGCCCGCGATCTCGAGCTCGGCGAGTGCGCGCGAGGCCGAGTCGATCGCCGCGCGCCGGTCCGGGCCGTGCGCGATGAGCTTGGCGATCATGGGGTCGTAGTGCGGTCCGATCTCGGTGCCCGGTTCGATCCAGGTGTCGATCCGGATCCGCTCGGGCAGGCGCAGGTGCGTGACGATGCCGGTGGAGGGCCGGTGGTGCTCGCTGGGGTCTTCGGCGTAGAGGCGGGTCTGGATGGCGTGACCGCTCGGCTCCAGCAAATACCTCATCATCGATATATCTTCTTTTGCGAGTCGGATCATCCACTCGACCAGGTCGATGCCGAACACGGCCTCGGTGACCGGGTGCTCCACCTGGAGCCGCGTATTGACCTCCAGGAACGACACCTCGTCGCGCTCGGTGTCGTAGAGGAACTCCACGGTCCCGGCCGAGCGGTATCCCACCGAGGCGCACAGACGCCTGGCGGCCTCGTGCATGGACCGCCGCAGGCGCGCGGGGAGGTCCGGCGCCGGGGCCTCCTCGATCACCTTCTGGTTCCGGCGCTGCAGCGAGCAGTCGCGGTCCCCGATGACGGCGACCTCGCCGCGCCCGTCGCCGAAGACCTGGGCCTCGACGTGCCGGGCGCGCCGAACCTGCCGCTCCAGGAACAGCCCGGCGTGGCCGAACCCGGTCTCGGCCACCCGCCGCACCCCGTCCCACGCCTCGCGCAGCTCCTCGGGGTTCGCGGCGGGCCGCATGCCGATCCCGCCGCCGCCCCCGGTGGCCTTGAGCATGACCGGGTAGCCGATGCGGTCGGCCTCGGCCAGGGCCGCTTCGAGGCCCGCGAGCAGGCCGGTGCCGAGCATGAGCGGGACCCCGGCGTCCTCGGCCGCGGCGCGTGCGGTGTGCTTGGCGCCGAACAGCTCCAGGTGTTCGGGGGAGGGACCGACGAAGGCGAGGCCCGCCGCCTCGACCGCCTCGGCGAAGGCGGCGTTCTCGGACAGGAAGCCGTAGCCGGGGTGGATCGCCCCGGCCCCGGTCGCGGCGGCGGCCTCGAGGACGGCCTCGGTCCGCAGGTAGGAGTCGGCCGGCGCGGGGCCGCCGATGCGGACGGCCCGGTCGGCGGCGTCGACGTGGGCCGAGCCTCGGTCGGCGTCGGAGTACACGGCGACGGTCTCCAGGCCCATGCGTTTGGCGGTGGCGATCACGCGCACGGCGATCTCGCCGCGGTTGGCCACCAGGAGCGTGCCGAAGGTCAAGCCCGCCCACCGCCCTCGGTGGCGCGGTCCGCCGCGGTCACGACCGCTTTGACCGGTGTGGGGTCGAAGGCGTTGCAGGGGTTGTTGATCTGGGGGCAGTTGGAGATCAGCGCGATCAGGTCCCGCTCGGCGCGCATGGTCACCTGGAGACCGGGCGCGGAGAGGCCGTCGACGATGCCCAGGCATCCGTCGTCCTCGACCGGCACGTTCATGAACCAGTTGACGTTGCCGGTCAAGTCGCGTTTGCCCAGGCCCCAGCGGGCTCCTTCGTGGAGGAAGTTCTCGACGCATGCGTGCTGGCCCCAGGCCTGGTGGCCGTAGCGGAGGGTGTTGGACTCCTTGGAGCAGGCGCCGCCGATGGTGTCGTGGCGGCCGCAGTCGTCGGCGGTGACGGTCGCCATCGGACGGTGCTCGACGTCGCGCAGGACCGAGCCGGTGGTCAGGAACAGCGCCCCGGCCGCGGCGACGGTGTTCTGGGCGCTGTAGCGCAGGTCGGTGTCGGCGGCGTCGTAGAGGAGGAAGTCGACGGCCTGGTTGCCGCCGAGGTCGACGATCGACAGGAACTGCCCGGCTCGTACGAGGCCGGACCAGGGCGCGCGTGCGGGTACGACGGTTTCGCTGACGGTCTCGGCGCTCATGCTGCGGCTCCCAGGAACTCGGCGGTGTTGGACAGGGCGCGGCGGATCTCCGGTGTGGATTCCCACAGCGGGTCGTCGGGGGCGGTGGGCCGGTCCTTCCAGGCGAGGACGCGCAGGCTGGAGACCGTGTAGTCCTCCCTCGGATCCAGCGGGTGCGGGGTGTTGGCGAGCATGACCAGCAAAGGGGCCTCGGCCCGGATGCGGACCCTCGCCCCGGCCCCGGCCCCGCCGGTCCACCGGAGGCGGCCGTCGGGGTCGGCCTTGACGCCCTTGAACAGGCTCACCGTCGGCGGGAGGTCGCGGGGGGCCAGGTCGTTCTTGGCGGCGGCGAGTTTGAGCAGTTCGCGGGCGGCCGGAGTGGCCGACCAGGGCTCGCCGTCGCCGAAGCGCTCGCGGTTCTGCTCGGCGGTGGCGGCACCGCAGAAGGTGTCGTGGCGGCCGGACTCGTCGAGGTCGAGACTGGCCAGCGCGCGCCCCTGGTCGCTGAGGAGGAGCGCCCCGGCGCCGAGGTAGGCGTTCCACTGGACCTTGACGGTGTCGGCCACGCAGAGCCGTTCCCAGGGGCGCCCGGCCCAGAACAGGGCGAGCTGGGCACAGGACTCGCCTTCGAGGTCGGTCAGTTCGACGACGGCGCCGGGGGCGAGGACCTTGTGCGCGTACCCGCCTCCGGCGACGGTCTCGGCCCAGACGAGCCGTTGGCCCTCCGGGTGGTCCGTGGTGTCCGGGAAGGTGTCGGCCGGGACCCAGGACCGGTCGGCGACGGTGGCGGCGGACTCTTGGGCGCGCGCGTGGTCGCGGGCGGCGTAGGTGGTGGCGGTTGCCGAGTCCTCGGGCGTGTCGGCCTGTGCGCTAGCTGATCCGGTCACGTCGACCTCCGCTCGATCGAATTTCTATCATTTGATAGAAACTACCGTCGAAAGCGTTCGGCGGCGTGAATCCCTGGTTTCGGGCCGGTTTCGACCCCGGCCCGCCTTCCGCGGCGCCGTCGGTGAGCCCCACCCACGCATGAATGTAAAATATTCTTGACATGATGTCAGATCTGTTTTACTCTTGGAGCATGAACCAGCTTCGACACACGGAGGTCGCGCCGTCATGAGCGGTAGTCCCGAATCCCCCGGCGAGCCCGCCCTGCCGTACGGCGAGCGCTACACGTGGGGCTATCTCGCCACGGCGGTCGTGGTGATCTCGGCATATGTCGTGTACATGCTCGTCCAGTTGGCGGACACACCGGTCGACGAGATCGGCTTCCAGAAGCCGCTGCTCGTCGCCATCGGCGCCTCCATCGTCCTCAACATGTTCTTCGCCCCGCAGCCCCGCAAGGGCCGGGACCGCCGCGACGAGCGGGACACCCTCATCGCCCGGCACGGCGAGCGCATCGGCTTCATGGTCTTGGCGATCGCGTTCCTCGGCCCGTTCACCCTGGTGATGTTCGAGGTCTCCTACTTCTGGATCGCCAACGCGATCTATCTTGCCTACTGCCTGTCGGCGATAGTCGAGTCCGTGGTCAAGATCGTGGGCTACCGGCGGGGATTCTAAGGCATCGACGAGGATACATACTGTGGCCAAACGGACGAAAGTCACCAACAACATCCGGGCGCTTCGCTTCGCCAACGGCGAGATGACCCAGGCGCAGCTCGCGGACCGCATCGACGTCACCCGCCAGACGGTCATCGCGATCGAGCAGGGCCGCTACTCCCCCTCGCTGGAGATGGCCTTCCAGATCGCCAGGGTCTTCAAAGTCCCGCTCGACGAGGTCTTCGGATACGACGAGTCTATAGGGGACTGACCAGCGACGAAGCGGCCGTCCGAGGACCGCCGGCCCTTCACCCCCGCATCTGCAACCGAGGAGCCCCCATGAAAGCCATCGTCCAAGACATATACGGACCGCCCGAAGTGCTGCGGACCGACGAGGTCGACCGCCCGGCGGCCCGCTCCGGTGAAGTCCTCGTCCAGGTCGAGGCGGCCGGGCTCGGCCCCGAGGTCTGGCACCTGGTCGCCGGGATGCCGCGCGTCGTCCGGCTCGGCACCGGCCTCGGGCGGCCACGGCACCCGGTCGCCGGCCGCGACCTGGCCGGCCGCGTGGTCGAGGTCGGCGAGGGCGTCACCGAATTCGGTGTCGGGGACGCCGTGTTCGGGACCGGATGGGGCACCTTCGCCGAATACGCCCGCGCCCCCGTCTCCCGCCTCGCCCGCAAGCCCGACCGGGTCGGCTTCGCCGCGGCGGGGGCGGCGCCCGTCTCCGGCCTGACGGCCCTCCAGGCGCTGCGGGACAAGGCGAGGATCGGCCCCGGCGACCGCGTCGCCGTCATCGGCGCCGGAGGCGGCGTGGGCACCTTCGCCGTCCAGATCGCGAAGATCATGGGCGCCGAGGTCACCGGCGTGTGCGGCACGGATAAGACCGATCTGGTCCGATCCCTGGGCGCCGACCACGTCGTCGACTACCCGCGCGAGGACTTCACCGCCACCCCCGACCCGTACGACGCCATCGTCGACACCGCCGGGCACCGGTCGGTGCGGGCGCTGCGCAGGGCCCTCGCGCCGCGGGGAACCCTGGTCATCGTCGGGTCGGAGACCGGCGGCCAGTGGCTCGGCGGCCTCCAGCGGTCCATGGGCTCCGCGCTGCTCGCGCCGCTCACCGGTCACCGGATGCCGCTGTTCCTCTCCACGGAGGAGCGGGCCGACCTCGAGGCGCTGGCGGAATACATGGCCGACGGCCGGCTCTCGCCGGTCATCGGCCGGTCCTACCCGCTCGAAGAGGTGCCCGAGGCGCTGCGGCGCTGGGCCGAGGGGCACGCCCGCGGCAAGACCGTCATCACGATCGGGACCGGCGAGTGAGCGCGGGCCCGAGTCAGTCCTCGGCGCCGACCGCGACCCGCTCCGACTCAGCGGCAGCCGGTACCGGCGCCTGTGCGGCGGCCCTGGCCGGGCGGAGCGCGGCGGTGACCGCGTAGGCGACCAGTCCGGCGGCGACGGCGATGAAGGTCGGCCACCCGTCGAAGGCGGCCGTGACGGTGTCGTTGTCGAGGTAGAGCAGGTCGTTGGGCGCGCCGTAGATCGTCGGGGTCACCGCGAACAGGGCCAGTCGCATCCCGGTGCCGACCGCCATCGCCACGGCGGCGGCGTGGGCGCCGCCGCGCTTCCACCAGTGGCCGAGGATGAACGGCACCGCCAGCCCCGCGAGCATGAGGTCGAAGGCGAGCGTCAGCAGGATGCCGGTCTGCGGGACCCGCACGGCCATCAGGATCGACAGGAGCACGATCGGGAACATGGCCCAGCGGCTCGCCCGCAGGAGTGGATCGCGGCCGGCGCCGAAGATCCGCAAGCCCGGCAGCTTGCCGTCCTCGGTGTTCTTGATCCCGGCGATGTTGCGGGCCACCACCGCCCCGGTGCCGAGGATGGCGCCGTTGGCCGTTGAGCAGGAGGCGGCCACGATCGCGGCCAGGACCGCCATCGCCAGCGCGGTCGGGGCGTGCTCGTCGAGCAGGGTGAACAGGACCGCTTCGCCGCCGCCTTCGGCCCCGACGATGTCGACCGCCGACAGGGCGACGTAGGTGAAGGGGATGCCGACCAAGAGGGTCCCGGCGGCGCCGAGGAAACAGGCGCGGCGGGCCGTGTTCGGGTTCTTGGCCGCGAAGATGCGCTGCATGAAGTCGATGGCGACGATGTCGCCGACGCCGAGGGCGATGAGGGCGGCCCAGTTGATCGGCCCGCCTCCGGCGGTGGTGGTGAGCTGGTCGAGGTCGAAGGCGCCCATGCCCTCGGGCACGGAGATGCCGTGGGTGGCGGCGACCCAGATGAACAGGGCGGCGGTGGCGACCAGGGTGATGGCCATCTGGGCGGCGGCGGTGTAGGCGTCGGCGAACATGCCGCCGGCGACGGTGTAGGTGAGGACGACGGCCACGATGAGGAGGACTCCTATCGTGTAGTCGATGCCGAGGAAGTGCTCGAACAGGAAGCCTCCGGCCACTAGGTTGCCGGCCAGGAGGACAACGTAGGCGATGACCATCAGGACCGAGGAGGCGACCTCGATCGGGCGGCCGTAGCGGCGGGCGTACCAGTCGGGCAGGGTCAGCAGCTTGGCGGCGTTCATCGGGCGGGCGAAGAAGATGCCGGTGAGCACCAGGCACAGGGCGAGGCCGATGGGCAGGCTGGCCCCGGCCCAGAAGCCGAAGCCGTAGGCGAGGTCGGTATTGCCGAGGGTGGCGTTGGAGTCGACGGCCTGGGCCATGAGCCCGGCGGCGACGAGCGGCAGGCCGAGGGTGCGGCCCGCGACGAGGTAGCGTCCGGAGTCGCCGTCGACCTTGCGGGAGACCGCCAGTCCGATGGCCAGGACGATGAGGATCGAGAGTCCCACACCGAGGAGTATCATCTGGAACCTTCCGGGAGCTGATTTCTATCGAATGACAGAAATTAACCTTCCGAGAGTTTCGATCGATCGATAGAATTTATTTCGTTCATATGAACGTCTCCGCACGGCCGAAACCGATCGGTACGGGCCGTCTCCGAGCCGTCCCGATTCCCCGCGCTGCATTAGAATTGGCCGCGCACCGCGACAGGAAGGCGTGACCGGACCCGATGGCAGCCAAGGAGCGCATGATCGAACACCCCCGCAGGGCGAGGCCCGCCGCGACGGCGGACGAGCCCGAGCCCGGGGAGGCGGCACCGGTCCGCCGCCGGGTCGGTCGACCGCGCGCCGCGCCGGCCGACGGCGAAGGGGAGCCGCGCGAGCAGCTTTTGGCCGCGGCCGCCGAACTGTTCACCGCCCAGGGCTACACCGCCACCTCGACCCGGGCCATCGCCGCGCGGGCGGGCATGCGCCAGGCGAGCATGTACTATCACTTCTCGTCCAAAGAGGAGCTGCTGCGCACGCTGCTGGAGACCACGGTCGCCCCCTCCCTCGAATTCGCCGAGTGGGCCCTGACCGAGCGCAGGGCGATGGCCGAGGCCCGGCTGTGGGCCCTGGTCCGCATCGACGCCGCGCAGTTGGCGGGGGCCGAGCACAATCTCGGCGCTCTCTACCTGCTGCCGGAGGTGCGCCGGGACGAGTTCGCCTCCTTCCGCGACATGCGGCGGCGCTTGCGGGAGACCTACCGGGAGCTGCTGTCGCTGACCGCGATCGGCGCCCAGTGCTCCCCCGACGACCTCAATCAGCGCTCGCGGCTGATCTTCGGCCTGGTCGAGGGCGTCATCCTGGCCCGCCAGGACCGGGCCGTGGTCTCCGACCCGGTGTGCTTCTCGGTCGACGTCGCCGACGGGGCCATGCGCCTGGCCGAGGCCGGCGACATCACCGGGGCCCGCGAGCAGGGCAAGCGGCTGTGCGCCGAGTGGCTGGGCCGCTCGGCGCGCTACGGCGGGCCGCAAGGGCGCGCCTCGGCCGCCCCCCCGAGGGGGCGTTGAGTTGGCACGGACCGCGCTGATCACGGGCATCACCGGCCAGGACGGCTCGTACCTGGCCGAGCTGCTGCTGGCCAAGGGCTACGAGGTGCACGGGATCGTCCGGCACACCTCGTCGCTGATCGCCAACACCACGCGCCTCGACGACGTCTACCAGGACCCGCACGAGTCGGGACGCCGCCTCTTCCTGCACAAGGGCGACGTGACCGACGCCGGGCTGCTGGTCAACCTCATCCGCGACATCCGGCCCGACGAGATCTACAACCTGGCCGCCCAGAGCCACGTGCGCGTCAGCTTCGACCTGCCCGACTACACCGCCAACGTCGCCGCCCTCGGCGCGATCCGACTGCTGGAGGCGGTCCGGGCCTCGGGGATCGACACCCGCTACTACCAGGCTTCCACTTCGGAGATGTTCGGGCTGACCGCGCCGCCGCAGAACGAGGCCGCGCCGTTCCATCCCCGCAGCCCCTACGGGACGGCCAAGCTGTACGCGCACTGGTCGACGGTCAACTACCGGGAGTCCTACGGGATGTTCGCCGTCAGCGGCATCGCGTTCAACCACGAGAGCCCGCGACGCGGCGAGACGTTCGTGACCCGCAAGATCACGCGGGCCGTCGCCCGGATCGCGGCCGGGATCGAGAAGAAGGTCTACCTGGGCAACCTCGACGCCGTGCGCGACTGGGGCTACGCGCCCGAGTACGTCGAGGCGATGTGGCGGATGCTCCAGGGCGCCGAACCGGTCGACTACGTGATCGCCACCGGCCGGGCCGCGACCGTCCGCGAGTTCGCCGAGGCCGCGTTCTCCCACGCCGGGCTCGACTGGCGCGACCACGTCGAACACGACGAGCGCTACGAGCGGCCCGCCGAGGTGCCCGTGCTGATCGGCGACCCGACCGAGATCGAGCGCCGGATCGGCTGGAGGGCCGAGGTGCACTGGGATGAACTGGCGCGCGTCATGGTCGACGCCGACCGCGAGGCGCTGCGGGCGCCGTAGCGCGTCTCCGAACGGCGGTGATCGGGTTCGCGCCCGCGGGCGGCTGGCTACCATCGCGGGCATGAACGAACTGAGCGCACCGATCAGACTCAACGACGGCGTCGTCATGCCCCGCATCGGCTACGGCACCTACAAGGTCGGCGACGACGAGTCCCAGCGGACCGTCGAGACCGCCCTGGAGCTGGGCTACCGCCTGGTCGACACCGCCGAGATGTACGGCAACGAGGTCGGCGTCGGCCGCGCCGTCGCCGCCTCCGGCATCCCGCGCGACGAGGTCTTCCTGACCAGCAAGGTCTGGAACGACCACCACGGCCGCGACGCGGCCCGCCGGGCCCTCGAGCAGTCGCTGGAGCGGTTGGGCGTCGACTACCTGGATCTCTACCTGATCCACTGGCCCTCGCCGAAGCAGGGCCTCTACACCGAGACGTTCCAGGCGATCCTCGACGCGAAGGAGGAGGGGCTGGTCCGCTCCGCGGGCGTGTCGAACTTCCTGCCCGAGCACCTCGAGCGGGTCCGCTCCGAGACCGGCGTGTGGCCCTCGGTCAACCAGATCGAGCTGCACCCGTACTTCAATCAGGCCGACGTGCGGGCCTGGCACGCCGAGCACGGGATCGTCACCGAGTCGTGGGGGCCGCTGGGGCAGCGAACCGGTTCGCTCCTGGCCGAGGAGCCGGTGGCCGCCGCTGCCGCCGCGCACGGCAAGTCGCCGGCGCAGGTGGTCATCCGCTGGCACCTCCAGCGCGGCTGCGCGGTGATCCCCAAGTCCGCACGCGCCGAGCGCATCGCCGAGAACCTGGAGGTGTTCGACTTCGAGCTCACCGGCGAGGAGCTGACCGCGATCGACGGTCTGCACACCGGCCGCCGCCAGGGGATCGACCCCGGCGGCCACGAGCGGTAGCGGATCGTGCCTCAGGCGGTGAGGTCGAGGCCGTCGGCGAGTGCCTCGACCGCCCCGATCACGTCGGGTCCGGCGCCCAGGACGAAGTCGTTGTGGCCCTCGGCCTCGACCTCGACGGCGGTGACCCGCCTGCCGGCCTCCTCGGCGGCGGCGGCGACCTCCAGGCTCTGCTCGGCGGACACGACCTCGTCGTCGGCGGCGTAGACGACCACGACCGGGCCGCTCCCCCGCTCCAGGTGCTCGACCACCGGGTAGCGGTCGCGCAGCAGCAGGTCGACCGGCAGGAGCGGGTAGTGCTCGCTCCCGGCCGCGGCCAGGCTGGTGAACGGCGAGCGGAACACCAGACCGGCCGGGCCGGTCTCGGCGTCGAGGCGGGCGGCCACGCCGGAGCCGAGGCTCTCTCCGAACAGGATGATCCTGTCGGCCTCGAAGTCCTCGCGGAGCAGGTCCCAGGCGGCCAGGGCGTCCTGGTGGAGCCCGTCCTCGGTCGGTGAGCCGGGGTTGCCGCCGTAGCCGCGGTAGTCGACCAGCAGCGCGGTGAATCCGGCTCCGGCCAGGCTACGGCCGAGTTCGGCCCGGCCGCCGCGGTTCCCGGCGTTGCCGGGCAGAACCATCACGGCCGCCTCGCGGTCGGCCCCGGTGGGCGGGAACCGCCAGGCGGTCAGTTCGAGTCCGTCGCCGGTGCGCAGCGCCGCTTCCTCGGCGTCGGCGGGCGGTTCGGGGTCCGAAATGTCGGGGTGGTAGATCAGGGCGCGCTGGCCGAGCCAGGCCGCCACCAGGACCAGCACCCAGGCGAGCACGACGACGAGTGCTACGCGCACGATCCAGGCCCACGGCATGACCGCATTATGCCGGTAACTCGGGCCCGAGCGCGACCCTCGCGCCGGTACTGGTGTGACGAGCGATACCGCTTATTCGAATTGGCAACGACTGTCCGGACGGACGTAGAATGCGTTATCGTGCGCGGCGCGCACCTCCGAAGTCCATTGCGGTCGGTCAGCGGACGACTTCGGGCGCCGGCTCTCTCCTGCCACACCCTAAGGAAGGCGCTGCATGAGCGTGGACCAAAAATCCTCCGAGACCCCCGAATCGCCCCCCGAGACCTCGGGATCGTCCGGCTGGGGCATGTCGCGGACGAGCAAGCTAGTCATCGTCATCCTCCTCATCGCCTCGTTCGTCATGATCCTCAACGAGACCGTGATGAGCGTGGCGCTGCCGACCCTCATGGAGGAGTTCACGGTCAGCGCCCCGACGGCGCAGTGGCTGACGACCGGGTTCATGCTGACCATGGCGGTGGTCATCCCGGCCACCGGCCTGATCCTCCAGCGGTTCACCACCCGCGCGGTGTTCATCGCGGCGATGTCGCTGTTCACCGCCGGAACGGCGCTCGCGGCCGCCTCCTCGGTCTTCGGCATGCTCATCGCCGCCCGCGTGGTCCAGGCCAGCGGCACCGCCGTGATGCTGCCGCTGCTGATCACCACCGTGCTGACGTACGTCCCCGCCGACCGGCGCGGCCGCGTCATGAGCCTGATCACCATCGTCATCTCGGTGGCTCCGGCCGTCGGGCCGACCTTCTCGGGCTTCGTGCTGAACTCGCTGAGCTGGCGGTGGATGTTCCTGTCGGTCCTGCCGATCGCGCTGCTGGCGCTCGTCGTCGGCGGATCGATGGTGAAGAACCTCGGCGAGACCAAGGCGGTCAAGTTCGACGTGCTCTCGATCGTGCTCTCGGCGCTCGCCTTCGGCGGCCTGATCTATGGTCTCAGCAGCCTCGGGGAGGCCGCCGAGGCCGGGGCGCCCGTGCCGCCGGCGGTGCCGCTCGCGGCCGGGACGGTCTCGCTGGCCCTGTTCGTGTGGCGGCAGATCCTCCTCCAGCGCACCGGTTCGCCGCTGATGGACCTGCGGACCTTCCGCAACCGCGACTTCCTCGTCGGCGTCGTCATGCTGCTGCTGGCCATGGGCACCCTCTTCGGCGCCCTCATCCTGCTGCCGCTCTACCTCCAGAACGTGCTGGGGAAGACCACGTTGGAGACCGGTCTGGTGCTGCTGCCCGGCGGCTTGGCCATGGGGCTGAGCGCGCCGGTCATCGGGAGGCTGTTCGACCGATACGGGCCCCGGCCGCTGGTCATTCCGGGCACGTTCGCGATCGCGATCTCGCTGGGCATGCTGACGCAGCTCGGCGAGTCGACCTCGACCGGGCAGGTCGTGGTCTCGCACCTGCTGCTCATGGTCGGCCTCGGCATGGCCATGACGCCGCTGATGACCTCCGCGCTGGGTTCGCTCGAGCAGGATCTGTACTCGCACGGCTCGGCGATCGTCAACACGCTTCAGCAGATCGCCGGGGCCGCGGGCACCGCCCTGTTCGTGACGCTCATGACCAGCGCGACCGCCGCGAACATCGAGAGCGGGATGGCTCCGGTGGCGGCCGAGGCCGAGGGCATCAGCGGCGCGCTGCTGTGGGGCGCGGGCCTGGGCGTCCTGGCCGTGGCCGCCTCGTTCCTGGTCAGGCGGCCCCCGACCGAATCGGCGCCCGAAGGGGCCCCGGCGCACTGAACTCACGCCGGGGCCGTCGGATTCTGACCCGCGGTCCCGGCTAGAAGGCCACTTCCCAGGTGACGATCTCCTGGAGTCCGTTCGGACTGAACTTCCTTCCGCTCTCCTTCTCGGTCACTTCACTGGCCGGAGTGAAGAACACCTTGAACTCGGCGGTCTGGGCGGGTACTTCGAAGATCACCGTCGTCAACTGCCAGCCGTTCTCCTCAGGTTCGTCCTGGACCCAGTCGAACGGCTCGAAGAATTGAGAACCGTCAGAAACGGCCACCGCCCGCCGCACATCGAGTGTCCAGGTCACTTCTTCGAAGACTTCTTCGCCACCGCACCACCAGAACTCGACTTCAAGGAATGCGGAACCCTCCGGTGCCCACCCTTGATCCGGCAACCACATCGAGCGCTCAACGGTGGCCCAATCGTCCCGGCATGAGACCGTCCACGACGTTCCGCCGTTCCACAACTCGACATCCCAGAACTCCCAGCCCTCGGTCGTCACGGACGAGATGCCAGGGTCCCCGTAATAGCCCTCGACCGGATCGATATGGGCACCGGTGCGAAGGTCGATTCCCTGGGCGCGGCCTTGGTCCTCGACCCACAGGACGGTTTCCGCTCCAGCGGGCACGGCGACGGCGAGGTAGTCTCCGCGTATCGGCAGGGCGTCCAGGTCGATCCTTCGGCCGTCGGCCTCTATCCACGGCTCCAGACCCTCGCCGCCGGCGTCCATCTCATGGGCCGGCTTGAACGCCAATTGGTTGATCAACAGCTCGGCGCCTTCTAGGAGCGCCGGCAGTTCGGCGAGCTGCTCGATTTCGGCGGCAACGTGGTCGGGCACCTCCGTGCCCCCGAAATGGCACCGCATCGAAAGGGAGAAGTTCGGGCCCACGAGATCGGCCCCGGGTGCTAGAAACGGGCCATCGTCTTCCTCCTGACACCAGGTCGTCTTGGAATGGCCGGTGAAGACTTCGTAGAGGCCGGTCCTCTCCAGGGGCTCGATCTCGGCGCAGGCCGCAAGGCTCATGGCCAACGCAGCGAGAGGGACGAGAAGTCTTCTGGCAGGGGAATTCTGCGAGCGGGGCACGCACGGACCCTAGGCGAACACGCCACGTCACGCCTCAGTAGACCGATCAGCCGATACCGTGCCGAACGGCCCACAGGGCCGCCTGGGTGCGGTCGGCGGCGCCTATACGCCGCAGCAGGTTGGTCACGTGGGTCTTGACCGTCTTCTCCGAGACGCCCAGGGCCCGGGAGATCTGGCGGTTGGTCTGGCCGCGCGCGATCAGGCCCAGCACTTGGCGTTCGCGCGGAGTCAGCGTCGGCTGGGCCGAGCCGGTGCTGCCGGTCATCAGGCCGCGCATCGCCGCGGGCGACAGGAGGGTCTGGCCGGCGTGGACGGTGCGGATCGCCGAGGCCAGGGCGTCGGGGTCGATGTCCTTGTAGACGAACCCGGACGCGCCGGCCTCGATCGCGGCCGGGACGCGTTCGGCGTCGGTGGCCGAGGTCAGGACCAGGATGCTCGGCGCGTCGTCGTCGGGCAGGTCGAGGCGTTCGAGCACGCCCTGGCCGTCGAGGCCGGGCATCTTGAGGTCGAGCAGGACCACGTCGGGTACGTGTTCGGCTATCGCTGCCAGCGCTTCGTCGCCGTCTCCGGCCTCGGCGACGACGGTCAGGTCGTCCTCGAGTTCGAGGTAGGCGCGCAGCCCCTGGCGGACCACCGGGTGGTCGTCGACCAGCAGGAGTCGAATCGGATCACTCACTGATCAGCTCCATGGTGATGACGGTGCCCTCGCCGGGGGCGGTGGCGACTTCGAGGCGGCCGCCGAGGGCCTCGGCCCGCTCGCTCATCGACAGCATCCCGAGCCCGCGTGTGGCGGCCTCGTCGGCGTCGAAGCCCTTGCCGTCGTCGGCGATCACGATCCGTTCACCTTCGACGGTCAGTTCCACATGCCGGGCCTCGGCGTGCCGGAGCGCGTTGCGCAGGGCCTCCTGGACCAGGCGCAGGACCTCGACTTCGCAGTCCTTGGACAGGTCTACGGGAGCCTTCAATGTGAACTTCACTTCGGTGTCGTGGAGGCGGTCCAGGAGCGCGACGTGGCGGCGCAGCGTCTCGACCAGCCCGTGGGTGTCCAGGTCGGCCGGTCGAAGCTCCACGATGACCCCGCGGAGCTCGGTGATCGCCTCGGCCGCGAGGTTCTCGACCTCGGCGATGCGGTCGGCGGCCGCGGACGGGTCGGTGTCGACCAGTTTCGCCGCCGCCCTGGTGGACAGCCGCAGCGAGAACAGCCGCTGCATGACCGCGTCGTGGAGCTCGCGCGCGAGCCGGTTGCGCTCCTCTACGACGGTCAGCTCGCGGCTGCGCTCGTAGAGCCGGGCGTTGGTCAGCGCGATCGCCGCGTGCGAGGCCAGCAGCTCGATCAACTCGACGTCCCGGTCGGAGAACTCGGGGCCGCCGAGGTCGTTGGTGAGCACCACGATCCCCATGTTCTGCCCGCGCTCGCGGATCGGGACGCCCAGCAGCGCGGCCATTTTCGGGTGGGCCTTGGGCCACCACTGGTAGCGAGGGTCGCGGCGCAAGTCGGGCAGGCGGATCGGTTCGGTCTCGGCGAGGATCGCCGCGAGCATGCCGTGCTGGCGCGGCAGCGGCCCGATCTCCAGGCGCTGCTCCTCGCTGATGCCGTCGGTGATGAACTCGGCGAATCCGCCGGTGTCGTCGGGGATGCCGATGGCCGCGTAGTCGGCGCCGACCAGCCGCCGCGCCGAGGCGACGATCACCTCCAGCACCTGCGCGACGGACAGGTGCCTGGTGATGGCGCCGGCGGCGGCGGACACCTCGTGCATCAGCAGGGTGCAGTCGTCTGACGAAGCGGTCACGCCTCCAACTTAGTCGAATTCGCGGCCCGCGCACTCGGGCGCTGGTCTTAGGACCCCCGGAGTACGACCGTCCAGACCTCAGCCCGATGTGCCGGACCGGTCGCGGCCATAGCTTCGAAGGCATGAACACCGAAGCAACACGAACCGCAATCATCACCGGCGCATCGGCCGGGCTCGGCAAGGCGCTCGCCGAGCGGCTGGCGTCCGACGGGTGGCGTCTCATCCTGACCGCTCGCGGCGCCGAGCGCCTGGCCGAGGTCGCCGAAGCGCTCGGGGCGGAATACCTGGCCGGGGACATCGCCTACCATCCGGAGCACCGCGAACAGCTGATCGCGCTGGCCGACGGACGCCTGGACCTGCTGGTCAACAACGCCTCGACCCTGGGCGAGCTGCCGATGCCGAGGCTGGCCGAGGCCGACCTCGGCGCCTGGCCGGAGGTATTCGAGCTGAACATGCGCGCCCCGATCCACCTGGTGCAGCTGGCACTCCCGACACTGCGGGAACGCCGGGGCGCGATCGTGAACATCACTTCCGACGCGGCCACCGGTCCGTACCCGACCTGGGGCGCCTACGGCGCTTCGAAGGCCGCCCTCGACCAGTTGTCGAACGTGCTGGCCGCCGAGGAGCCGGACGTGAAGGTGTGGGCGGTCGACCCCGGTGAGATGAGCACCGCGATGCTCGCCGCCGCGGTCGGCGCAGAAGAGGCCGGACAGGCCGACCCGCCAGAGAGGGCCGCCGAGGGGATCGCCCGGATCGTCGCGGCCCGTCCCGAAAGCGGCCGCCTGGAGGCCGCGAGTTTCAGAGAGGGCGCGGCACTATGAGCACCACGCTGACTTCCCCGTTCGCATTCGCGTTGGACGCCGCGTTGGAGGCCGACCGGCCCGCCGAGGCACACGGATGGACCGCTTCGAGGTCCGACGTGCGGCTGCTGGTGAGCGATCGTGACACCGGGGCGATAACGCACCACCGGTTCGCCGACCTGCCGTCGCTGGTGCGGCCCGGTGACCTGCTGGTCGTCAACAACTCGGCGACCATGCCGGCTTCGGTGCCGACCAAGCACGGCTGGCGCCTGCACTTCTCCTCGACCAGGCCGGACGGCTCTTGGCTGGTGGAGCTGCGGGACGGCCCGAACCCGTATCTGGGCGACGTGCCGGGCCGCGCGGTCCACCTGCCCGGCGGGGTGAAGCTGCACTTGGAGGAACGGTTCGGCAAGCGGCTGTGGGTGACGCGGCCGCTGCTCGATTCGGTCCCGGACTACTTGGAGCGGCACGGCAAGCCGATCAGGTACTCGTACGTCGACCGGGACTGGCCGATCGAGACCTACCAGACGGTGTTCGCCACCGTCCCGGGCTCGGCCGAGATGCCGAGCGCGGCGAGGCCGTTCACGGCACAGATCGTGACGCGGCTGGTCTCGGCCGGGGTCGGGATCGCCCCGATCACCCTGCACACCGGGGTGGCGTCGCTGGAGAGCGACGAGGACCCGTACCCGGAGTGGTTCGAGGTCGGCGCCTACACCGCGAGGGCGGTGAACGCGACCCGTGAGGCCGGGGGCCGAGTGATCGCGGTGGGCACCACGGTGGTGCGGGCACTTGAGAGCGCGGTCGACAACGGCCGGGCGGTACCGGCGTCGGGCCACACGAGCCGGATCATCTCCCCCACCGAACCGCCGGAACTGGTGGACGGCCTGCTGACAGGCTTTCACGAGCCGCGCTCGACGCACCTGTCCATGCTGGAGGCGATCAGCGACACCGAGCTGCTGCGCGAATCCTACGAGGCCGCGATCGAGCACCGCTACCTGTGGCATGAATTCGGAGACGTCCACCTGATCGCCTGAGCCCCGACCAGGAAACCCACCCCTGCACCCCGAAGCCCGCCCGACCGACGTCCGAGAGGCCGATCCCAGCGGCCCCGGGCCCGGTCGGGCGGGCCGACACGTGCCCTCAGACATACTCCTTGAATCGCTCGAACACTTGACCGCCCATCGTCTCGGCGACGACGAGCGCGTCATCCGTCTCGAAACCACCGGGCTCCGCCTCCAGTACGACCGAGACGACCAGGCGATCGGCCGCGGCGTGCAGGTCGAAGAGCTGCTTCGACTCCGTAGCGCCCGAGAAGGTGAAACCCACGAAGTCGCCGTTGTCGAAGTCCTTGATTGCGTTGGGGAATTCGGTCTCCCACGCCTGGCGGGTCATCTCCAGTGAACTCGCCCAGTACGCTTCGGAGGTGTCGGTGGCAGCGGTGATGGTGAGCGTCATGCCGGACCCAGAGGTGTACTGGCAGGAGAGGCCGTGCATATCCGGGTCGGGGTACAGGTCGGCGTTCGCGGTCGAACGTTCGGCCGCGCCTCCGGACAGCGCCGCGAATGAGGCGAGGTCGAAGTCCGCACAGGTGGCCGTCGCAAAGTCGGCCTCGGCGTCCGATGTGTCGTCCAAGATGAGGTTGATGAACAGGTAGACGGCGGCCAGGACGGCGAGAGCCAATCCAGCGGGCAAGAGGTCGAAGAGCCGATTGCGGGGTCGGCGAACCGGCCGCGGCCGGTTCGAGGGGGAGGTCAAGCTTTCGCTCCTGAGGCTAGGGCCGGGCGTCGTCCACTGGGCCGAGGTGGCCAGATGGAACCAAGGGGATTGGGCACAGAAGACGATACCGGGCGGTCGAATCTCGTAAGCGACCGTAGTGCCAGGGCTGTCTACTCTGGTGAACCAACCTCACCGTGCGCCAGATCGCGGTCCGATTCGGCACTTCGAAATCCTCCGCCGACCGGCTCTTCGACGACCTCGCGCCGCATCTGCACGCAAGTCGTCTTGTACCACTCGATCCGGCCGTCTGGGTGCTGCTGGTCCCAGCCGTCGGGAACCGTGCCGTATGCGGTGTAGCCGAGTCGTTCATAGAAGGCGCGGTTCCCTGTCGCACGCTCCTCGTAGCGCAGCTCCGCGCGGGAGCGGCCGCGAGAGCGGATGCGGTCTTCCAGCGCACCGACCAGCAAGGTACCTATGCCGCAGCGCTGCAGGATGGGGTGAACGGCCAACTGCCACAGGTATCCCGCGTCGGGGAACGGGGCGAAGTCGACCCCGCCGATCGCGACCGGGACTCCTGACGGGGCGCAGATCGCCAGATAGTCGACCTCACCGGCCTCGGCTCGGGTCAGCTCACCGGCCACCGCCTCCAGATGCGATGGACCGCCGGACCACCCGCACTCGGACAGATCGTCTCGGGACAAGTCTCGGATCGCAAGCGACAGCATGACCTCGCCGTGTTCCGCCGTCCCAGGACTGTCGGGCTGCTTGCCTCGCCGCTGATCCATGCAGCGAGCCTGCCAGCACCGGGTCGACACCGCAACGGGTTACTCTGCGGCGGTTCAGGGCAGATTCCAGCCGGTAACTCTCCGCGAAGTGCTCGCCGAGTTCTGGCGATGACGTCGGTCGACACGCTGTGGGCCGCCCGGTGCTGGTCCACTTCTGAGAGCAGTTCGGCGGCGGTGCGTTGGCCGTTGAAGTCGAACTCGCCGTCCTTTGCTCCTGCAAGGAAGGCGGCCCACTCGGCGCGGGTGTACACAACCACCGAACCGTCCGGGTGGTGAGAGTGCTGCACCGCGACCCGGCCCGAACCATCGGCCCAGCCTCAATGGATTCTGTGATGTGCAATGCCACCAAACAAGCGTGATCGACTCGCTACAGGATTCCGGTGACGGGGTTCGCGGAGGCGGGCATTCCACGCTCTCCACAGAAGCCGACCGGGGCGGGTCCGAAAGTTCGGTCGCTGGATGCCCGCCCCGGTCTTGAGAACAACGGAGGTAAAACCGTGCCCTCACCCATTGTCGCCCAGCCGCCCGCGACGGCCAAGTCCCATCCGCCCGCCGCGCCGCAAGCGTTCACCATCCGGTGCGCCGGGTGCGACGGCGATGAGGGCCTTCACACCTCCGATTGCCCTGATGTGCTGGCCATCGGCTATGACACCGGCACCGGCACAGCCTCCATGAGCGTCTATCCCGAAGCCGGAGCGACCCTCACCAAGCACGCCGATGCCGTCCGGTCCATGCGCTTCTACCTCTTCTTCGGTCCGGTCGAGCTCCACCTGGAGGACGGCACCGTCATCACCTTCGATGAACTCATCCGTTGAGCCCGATCGACTCCGCACCTCTACTCGCCGAGGCCGCTCAGGGCCTGGCTGATCGCCGGGAGGTTCTGGTACTCGCGCCAGTGCATGATCAGGCCGTCCCGGACACGGAGCACGCCGATCCCGTTCACCGAGTCGCGCATGCCGGTGGCGGCGACAGTGCCTCCCAGCTCGTATTCGACGACGATGACCTCGGGATCGGCGGTCCGGTGGGTGGCCAGTTCGCGGAAATCTTCGAACCGAATCACCAGGCCCGCGCCGTGCGCACGGTAGAAGTCCAGCCACGCCTGGCGGCCGTCGATGCGCCGGGCCCCGGGCGGGGAGAACGGGGTCTCGACCACGAGGTCCTCGACCAGAAGCTCGGCCGGGAGCAGCGTGGCCTCCTCTGCGAACAGCGCTTCCTGCATGCGCCGGTAGATCTCCAGCGGTCCCGCTGCGGAAGTTGCCGACTGTGCCATGGAGGCACCCCCTCTTGTAAGGTGAGTGGTACTCAATAAACACTATAGTGAGTTCGACTCACCTTATGGAGAGAGGGGTGCCAGTGGACCGAGACCACGTGCCGCCAGGCGGGACCGGCGAGCGGCCGCTCCGCGCCGACGCCCGCCGCAACCGCACGCTCATCCTGGAAGCGGCCGAGTCCGTGTTCGCCGAGCACGGCGCGTCGGCCTCGACGAAGATCGTCGCCGAGCGGGCCGGGGTCGCCATCGGCACGTTGTTCAAGCACTTCCCGACCAAGCCCGACCTGCTCAAGGCGGTCGTGATGAACCTGCGGGACCGACTCGTCACCGAAGTCGACGCGCTGGTAGCCGCCCCGGGGACCCCGGACGCCCTCTTCGAGTTCTGCTCCCGCGTCATGGCGATCGGCGTGGGGAACCGGGCCGTGTTCGAGCGCCTCGCCGAGACCGGGACCAGGGTGCACGTCGGGGACGCCCTGGGCCAGCTCCGGCCCTCGATCGACCTGCTCGTCGAGCGCGCGCAGGCGGCGGGCTCGATCCGGGGCGACGTCCTTGCCTCCGAGCTGATCCCCCTGCTCGCCGCGATCTGCCAGGAGGCGATGGCCGACGACTGGAGCGAGCCGTTCCGCCGGCGCGCCCTGACTCTCCTCTTCGACGGTCTGCGCCTGAGCGGATGAGGAATCCGCGGGCGCGATCGTGTTCTCCTCCACCTGGGCGTGACGGCGCAGATTGACCGCCGAGGCGAGTCCGGCCCTGGTAGCGATGGCCTCGATTGACAGATCGGTCCGCTCCGGCAGGACTCGTGCCGAGTCAAGGCGCCGACCGAGCGGCAAATCCCTCATGGAGAACGCGCCCGACCAGGTCGCCCGCGTCCTCACCGACTTCTTAGACACCTGAGAGATATCGGGTGACGTAGTCTTCCTGGACGCGGCACGACACCTTCACCGTATGAATGGACGACGATGCATCCCAACGACAGTCTTGACGTTCCGCCAGACCTCACCCGATGGGGGCTCCATGCATTCGCGCTCGGCGCCCGCAGTACACCGCACGCGGTCGTGGCCCTCGACGACAACGGCGCGCTGCTCTATCGGGCTCATGAAGGCATTGCGCTCGCCGGGCTCGAAGCCCATGGCATCACCCCTTCCCAAAGCCAGCTCAAGCTGCTGCAGACTTACGGCTTGATCGCGGTCGACGGCGACTGGATCACCACCGCGTTCCCCGTCGTGGGGCCCGAAGTTCTCGATTCGCTGCGGCCGCGCGTCCGAGAGCTCGCTGCGGATTTGGCGGACCGGGTCAGCGGCGAAGTTCAAGGTATCTGCGCGGAACTGCGTCGACGCGGTCACGCCGGACACGACTACGCCGTAGTCTTCGGACACGCCGTAGACGGACTGCTCTGGGACCGACTGCGGGCCCATGACCAGGTGCCCTCGACTGAACTCAGTATCGAGCGCCCCTTTTGGAACGGTGCGTTCTGGGCGGTCTACCCGCCCGTTCCAGGCGGCGCCGGCGTCAACGAACTCTCCGGGCCCGCGGCGACGCTCATCATGGTTTGGACCGGTGGAACGAGCGATGCTCTGTGGGAGCTGGCCCGATCCGAGACGACACAGCAGATGCTGACAGACCCGACCGGTCAAACCACGATCCCGGTCGTGGCGATGGACGAGAGCGACGGCCTCCACCGCCGCAGCCTGAACATCGCCGACACGATCGCGCAGGCCCTCAGATCCGATCCGAATGCGGGGGCGCTCCTCGAAGCGATCCCCAACGCCAGTCCCCATGAGCGCACACTCATCCTGGCGCACGAACTCGTCTGGAACCTGATGGAGGCGCTGCTGGCAGCCGGATACGTGCGGCCCTTGGCAGGGAACAGTCCCCCGGGACCGGCATCCCCGGACCTACGCGAGCACCTGCTGCTCCGCCTCGAATAGCACCACATACGCCCAGCCCCACGATCGCGCCCCCGCACGTCCGCCATCGCTACCGAGAAGACCGAGCGCGTTCTCCCTGGCAAACCCCACCGGCCACGAATGGCCTGCCGCATGGCCTTGCACCGCCCCGCGCCCGACCCCAACATCGGTGGTGACGAGACGACCGAACCCAACCGGCAGCCTGGGGCAACGGGCCGGCCGACGGACCCCGCGATCCCCCTTCGCCCGTGCCCGGCCCCTCGGAACCGATCAGCATCTGGAGAACCCTTGAAACGAAGAATCGTCGGCATCCTCGCCGCCCTCGCCATCGCCATCGGACTCGCCGCCGTTCCGGCCACCTCCGCATCGGCCGAGGCGGAAGTCCAAAGAGATCCGGGCGTGTACTGCTCCTCGAAACTCTGGGCCGCCACAGGCTACGGCCCGGTGAAACTCTGCACCCAGTTCGCGTACTACGGATTCCAGCAGATCCAACGACCCGTCATGAAGAGCGGGCTCACCGGAGAGATCAGCCCGCACGGGGACTGGCGCCACACAGCCGACGACAAGTTCGACCAGATCGAATTCAAGAACGGGGTGTTCAACGCACACGGAGTGTACGAGAGCGGCTTCGGACCGGGCATGTACGGCACTTTCCACCAGCATCTCGGCGGCGGCTGCTACCAGGTTCGCTGGGGCAACTACAGCACGGTCACAAAGGAGTTCCACCCCGACTCGGGATGGTTCAAGACCACCACCTGCTAGTAGCGGCCTGAGCTGCGGCGGCGCGCTGGAGGCGCGCCGCCGCGCTTCGCGGCGGTCCACGGTCATCTGACGCCGGACCTGCAACCGCCCCGCTTACCGGCGGTTTGAAGGCGAACCCGCCGGTTCCGTGGACTATCGATCAGTCCACGTAGATGTCGGGCTGGAAGTCGTTCTGGCCGGGCAGCACGGCGTAGCCGGACAGGTCGGTGACGCCCTCGGCGGCGAGGACGTCCTCGACCAGGACCGCGTTGCCGGTGTACGCCTTCGGGTCCTTGGCCAGGACCGCCAGGGCGGCGTCGGCGACGATCTCGGGCTTGCGGCTGCGCTCGACCATCGGCTTGCCGCCGAGCGCGAACTCGACCGCTGCGGTGGCGATGGTGGTGGCAGGCCACAGGCAGTTCGCGGCCACGCCCGGTTCGGTGTTCGCCGCGCCGAGGGTCATGATCGTCATCGCGTACTTGGTGGCCGTGTAGGGACCACCGTCGAACCACTTCGAGTCGGTGTTCAGCGGCGGGGCGATGGTGAGCAGGTGGGCGTGGTCGGATTCGCGCAGGTGGGGCAGGGCCGCGGTGACAGTGGCGAAGGTGCCTCGCATGTTGACCTGGCTGATGAGGTCGAACTTCTTGAGGCTCATCTCGCCGATTGGGCTCAGGTCGAGCGCGGAGGCGTTGTTGACGCAGATGTCGAGGCCGTTGAACTGGGAGGCCGCGCGGTCGACCGCCTCGGCCACGGCATCGGCCTCGCGCAGGTCGCCGACGATCGGCAGGGCGGTCCCGCCGGCCTCCTCGATCTCGGCGGCGGTCTCGTAGAGCGTCCCCGGCAGCTTGGGGTGCGGTTCGGCGGTCTTGGCGAACAGCGCGACTCTCGCTCCGGCCGCGCCGAGCGCGACGGCGATGGCCTTGCCGATCCCGCGGCTGGCGCCGGTGACGAAGGCGGCCCGGCCGTCGAGCCGGATTCCGAGGGGGTTGTCGTTGACGGCTGGCTCCATTGCTCTGCCTCCCATTGGTCGAGTGACACCCGATACTACTCTTGAGTAACTTATCAGGGGTCCGAGCTGAGCGAAAGCTGGGAGCCGCTCCAGAAGTGCCGTGGAATGCGCGTCGAACCCTTTCAGCGACGGACCGCGGTGAAATAGGCTGGCCGGGCAGCACTTCAGAGCCACAATGAGCGAGAACAAGGAGCGGTGGATGACTTCGACCAGCGGGCCCGCCGGCGCCGTGCCACCGGAGGTGCCGCTCCGGCCCGACGGGTCGCCGTCGCGGCTCCTCGTGGTGGACGACGAGGAGAGTCTGGCGGACCTGCTGGTAGAGGCGCTGTCCTTCCAGGGGTACGAGGTGACCTCCGCCGGATCGGGCACGGCCGCGCTGACCTCGGTCGAGGAGTCCCGTCCCGACCTGATCATCCTGGACGTCAACATGCCCGGTCTGGACGGCTTCGAGGTCGCCGACCGGCTGCGCTCGGCAGGCGACCTGACCCCGATCATCTTCCTGACCGCCCGCACCGCCCCCGACGACCTCCGCGAGGGCTTCGGTTCCGGCGGCGACGACTACCTGATGAAGCCGTTCCGGCTCGAGGAGCTGTCGCTGCGCGTCTCGGCGGTCCTGCGGCGCACCATCGGGCAGGACGCGGCCGCGCCCCGCGCCGAGGACAAGGTCACCGTCGCCGACCTCAGCCTGGACCTGGCCGCGCACCAGGTGACCCGCGCCGACAAGACCGTCGACCTCTCCCCCACCGAGTTCCGGCTGCTGCGCTACCTGGCGGCCAACGCCGGGCGGGTGGTGTCCAAGCAGGAGCTGCTCAAGCAGGTGTGGGGCTACGACTTCGACACCGAGTCGAGCCTGGCCGAGACCTACGTGTTCTACCTGCGCCGCAAGCTCGACAAGCTCGGCCCGCGGCTCATCCACACCGTCAGGGGCGTCGGCTACATGCTGCGCCCGCCGCAGGAGTAGGCCGTGGCGATCCGCACCAAGATCGCCATGGCGATGGCGATCCTGCTTCCGCTGGCAGTCTCGATCATCGGCTTCGTGACCGTCCAGATCGTCTCGGACAAGCTGACCGGCCAGGTCGACGAGCAGATCCAGAAGATCATCAGCCCCGGCAACCTCGAGGTCTGGGTGAATCAGGTCAGGCTCGCCGACCGGCTCTCGAACGAGGACTCCGGCGACCTGGTGCCGAGCCCGTTCCAGGAGTACGCACTGATGGTCTTCGACAGCTCTGGCGACCTGGCGATCAAATCCGAGGCCGGCACCCCGGAGGACTACGAGGCCCTCCCCGACATCTCCACCGACCCCACGACTGGCCAGTACTTCAACATCGACTCGACCGACGGGTCCATCACCTACCGGGCCCTCGCGCAGGACTACAAGATGACCTTCGGCAACGGTGAGACCGCCACCTACACGTTCGTGGTGGCGACCCCGCTCACCGAGGTGCAGGACTCGATCGGCACCCTCACCCGCACCGTCCTGATAACCGGCATGGCCGTCTCGGCCATCGGCATCGCCGCGGCCTGGCTCATCGCCCGCCGCGGACTGCGGATCGTCGACCAGATGGTCGCCGACGCCGAATACGTCTCCACCGGCTACTTGAACCACCGCATCACCCCGGCCGAACCGCAGACCGAGATGGGGCGGCTGTCGCTGGCGCTGAACCGGATGGTCTCCCGCCTCACCGAGGCGATCGCCGAGCGCGACCGCCAGCACGAGCGGCTGCGCCAGTTCGTCGCCGACGCCGGGCACGAGCTGCGCACCCCGCTGACCGCCATCGGCGGATACGTGCAGCTCTACCAGTCCGGGGCGGCCGCCGAGGGCGAGAAGCTCAACCGGGCCATGGATCGCATCGGCAGCGAGAACGCGCGCCTGGCCAACCTCGTCGACGACCTCATGGTGCTCTCGCGACTGGACGAGGAGGTCGGCGGCGACCGCGAGCTGGTGGAGCTGGCCCGGCTCGCCCAGGACGCGGTCGACGACGCCGAGGTCTCCGACGCCGAGCACCTGATCGAGCTGCACGCCGACGGCGAGGTCACGGTGGTCGCCAACGAGGGCCAGCTGCGGCAGGTGCTGGTGAACCTGCTGACCAACGCCCGCGTCCACACCCCGGCCGGCACCCGCATCGAAGTCACGGTGACGACCGACCACGACTGGGCGGTCCTGCGCGTGGCCGACCAGGGTCCGGGAATCCCCGCCGAGCACCGGCAGCGGATCTTCGACCGGTTCTACCGGGCCGACCCGTCGCGCTCGCGCGCCACCGGCGGCTCGGGCCTGGGCCTGTCGATCGTGGCCTCCATCGTGGCCCGACACGGCGGACGCGTGGACCTGTCCAGCGAACCGGGCGAGGGTACGGCGATCGAGGTGCGCATCCCCAAGGCGCATATCGAATAGGCGCGGGTGGCGGTGTTCATTGCCGACATGGCCGCGATGGCGGCCGTGCCCGCCGCCGAGCCGCGGCAGTTCGGTCCGCCCTCGGACCCCGCTTCAGGTCCCTCGGTCAAGCCCTCAGACCCCGCTTCAGGTCCCTCGGTCAAGCCCTCGGGATCACCAGCGGCGTAGCCGTCTCCGGGTCCTCGATGATCCGGCAGGGCAGGTCGAAGACCTTCTCGACGGCCTCGGCGGTGACGATCTCGGCGGGGGCGCCCTCGGCGACCACCGCGCCGTCGCGCATCGCGATAAGGTGGGTGGCGTAGCGGGCGGCCTGGTTGAGGTCGTGCAGCACCGCCACCAGGGTGCGGCCGGAGCGGTGGAGCTTGCCGCACAGGTCCAGCACCTCCATCTGGTGGGTGATGTCCAGATAGGTCGTCGGCTCGTCCAGCAGGAGCAGCGGCGTCTGCTGGGCCAGGACCATCGCGATCCACACCCGCTGGCGCTGGCCGCCGGAGAGCTCGTCGACCCCGCGCGAGGCCAGGTCGGTGACATCGGTGGCCTCCATCGCCTCGCCCACTACCCGCTCGTCCTCGGCCGACCACTGCTTGAGGATGCCCTGGTGCGGGTAGCGGCCGCGTGCGACCAGGTCGGCCACGGTGATCCCGTCGGGCGCGATCGGCGACTGCGGCAGCAGCCCCAGGCGGCGGGCCACGGCCCGGGTCGGCTGGGAGTGGATGTCCTTGCCGTCCAAGACGACCCGCCCGGCCGCGGGCTTGAGCATCCGGGCCAGGGCCTTGAGCAGGGTCGACTTGCCGCACGCGTTGGGTCCGATGATGACGGTGAACTCGCCCTCGGGGACCTCGACGGTCAGCCCCTCGGAGATGGCGACCCGGCCGTATCCGAGCGTCGCGTCCTCGGCGAACAGCGGGCTCGGAGCCCCCTCGGTCGCACCCGCGGGGCCGCGGTTCGGCCCCTCGGCGACGCTTGCGGAGCTGTAACTTGGCCCTGTCACGACATGACCCCCTTCTTGCGGTGGATGACCAGCAGCCACATGAGGTAGACGCCGCCCACGACGCCGGTGACGACGCCCGTGGGCAGCTGGCGCTCGCCGATGCCGCTCACGGCCGCCGCGTCGGCGGCGGTCACGAGCAGGGCCCCGACCAGCATGGCGCCGATGAAACTGCGGCCCGAGCGGGTCAGGCGCGCGGCGATGTGCGGGGCGGCCAGCGCCACGAACGCGAGCGGCCCGGAGACCGCGACGCCACCGGCGGCCAGGACCGAGGCGGTGATGAGCGCGGCGACCCTGGTCGAGCCCACGTCGACGCCCAGGCCGGTGGCGGTGGCCTCGCCCAGTCGCATCGCCTCCAGGCCGCGGGCGAGCACGGCCGCCGCGATGCCCCCGACGACCAGGACGGAGGCGACCGTCGCGGCCTGGTCCCAGTTGCGGTCGGACAGGTCGCCGGTGAGCCAGAAGACCGCGCGGGAGGCGTCGATGATGTCGCTGCGGGTCAGCAGGTAGCCGTTGACGCCGGCCAGGATCGCCGAGACGCCGATGCCGATGAGCACCAGCCGGTATCCGGACGGGTCGGTGCCGCGGGTGAGCAGGTAGATGACCAGGCCCGCGCCGAGCGCGCCGACCGCCGCGGAACCGGCGACCACGGTGGTCGAGGCCCCCGAGAGGAAGACGATCGCGACCAGTGCGCCGGACGAGGCGCCCTGGGTCAGGCCCAGGATGTCCGGGCTGCCGAGGGGGTTGCGGGTGAGGGTCTGGAAGATCGCCCCGGACAGGCCCAGGCAGGCGCCGACGGCCAGGGCGGTGGCCAGGCGCGGCAGGCGGATCCGCCAGACGATGAACTCCTCGGCGGGCGTGGCGGCACCGTTGAGCGCCGCCCACAGCCGGTCGGGAGCGAGCGGGAAGGAGCCGGTCGAGACCGTCCAGGCCACGGCTCCGGCCAGCGCCACCAGGATCGCCGCGAGCGCGGCGATCGTGCGGCCGCGCACCCGGATCGAGTAGTCCCCCAGGCGGATGGCCTTCGCGCGTCCGGCTCTGAACGCCGCCGGAGAGGCAGTGGTCGCGGTCCTCATAGCCTCGCGACCTTCCTGCGGCTGACCAGGTACAGGAAGAACGGCCCGCCGGCCACGGCGCACACGATCCCGACCTGGAGCTCGGCCGGGCGGGCCAGGAGGCGGCCGAGCACGTCGGCGGCCAGCATGAACACCGACCCGGCCAGGGCCGAATACGGCAGCACCCAGTTCTGGTCCGGGCCGGTGAAGGCGCGCACGATGTGGGGCACGACCAGGCCGACGAAGACGATCGGCCCGCAAGCGGCCGTGGCGGTCCCGGCCAGGACGGTGATCATGGCGATCCCGGTCGCGCGCAGCACGCGCGGGTCGACGCCCAGGCCGGTGGCGGTGGCGTCCCCGAGGGCGAGGGCGTTGAGCGGCCGGGCCAGTAGGACGCCGCCGACCGAGGCCGCGAAGATGAGTCCCACCACGAGCCGCAGTGGGACCGTGTGCGCGTTGACCAGCGATCCGACAGACCAGAACCGCATCTGCTCGAGGGTGGCGGTGTCGAGGATCTGGATGGCCGAGACGTAGGCGAACCCGGCGGCGGTGACCGCCGCACCGGCCAGGGCCAATCGCGCTGGGGTGGCGCTGGCGGCCCCGGCGATGAGGTAGCAGCCCACGGCGGCGATCGCGGCCCCGGCGAAGGCGAAGCCGAGGGTGCCGATGAAGCTGGAGAAGCCGAGGAAGTAGACGGAGGTGACCACCGCCGCCGCCGCTCCGGTGTTGACGCCGAGCAGGCCCGGGTCGGCCAGGGGGTTGCGGGTCATCGCCTGCATGAGCGCTCCGGCCAGGCCGAGCGCGGCCCCGGCGGCCAGGCCGAGGGCGGTGCGCGGCAGGCGCAGCTCGGTGACGACCGGGTAGGCGTCGGAGGCCGGGTCGGTCAGTCCGGTCCAGACCTCGCTCAGGCCCATCGCCCGCGATCCGAGGGCGACACTGAGGACTGCCAGCACGGCGATGACCCCGACCAGGACTGCGAGGCCGGTGACGCGGCGGCCGCGGCCCGGCTGTGCGGCCGGGGGCGCGGTGGTCGTGATTGCAGACAAGCGGTGGCTCCGGAGGGACGGACGTTATTTTGTTTAGGCTAACCTAAGCCACACGTTCGCGACAGGCTCACCCACCCTGAGGAGTACCTCATGTCACTCGCCTCCCCCCGGCCCCGCAACGCCGCTGCTCGCGGCCTCGCCCGAGACCTGCGTCTGCAACGGCGCGCGCTGCTGTCGGCCGGCGGCGGCCTCGGCACGGCCGCCCTCCTCTCGGCCTGCGGCGGCGTCGAGAGTTCGAGTTCCTCGGGTGGCGACTGGAGCTTCACCGACGACCGGGACGAGACCGCCGAGCTGGGCGTGCGCCCGACTTCGGTGGTGGCCTTCACCGGGACGGCGGCGGCGCTCTACGACTTCGGTGTGGAGGTCGGCGCCGTCTTCGGCCCCACCGTGACCGCCGACGGCGAGCCCGACCTGATGGCCGGACGCATGCCGGTCGATGACCTGGAGATCATCGGGAACGTCTTCGGGGAGTTCGACGTCGAGAAGTTCGCCGCGACCGAACCGCAGGTGCTCGTGACCCAGTACAAGGAGGGCTTCGGGGAACTTTGGTACGTGCCCGAGGAGAGCGTCGACGAGGTCGAGGCGCTCGCGCCGGTCATCGCGATCGCCAGCGGGGACCGCCCGATCGAGGAGGTCATCGACCGCCACGCCGAGCTGGCTGAAGCGCTCGGCGCCGACCTCGATTCCGAGGCCGTCGCGGCCGGGCGCGAGCGGTTCGACGCCGCGGCGGAGGCCGTGAGCGAGGCGGCCGCGGCCAACCCGGTGCGGGTCATGCCGTGCTCGCCGACGGCCGAGGCGTTCTTCGTGGGCGCCGCCGGGGCCTTCGACCTGCTGGCGCTGTGCGTCGATCTCGGCGTCGAATTCGTCGACCCCGCCGACCCCGACGTCTACTGGGAGCAGCTGTCGTGGGAGACCGCCGACCGCTATCCGGCCGACCTGATCCTGCTGGACCGGCGCACCTACAACCCGCGCACCGAGGACCTGGCCGACTTCCCCACCTGGAACGCCCTGCCGGCCGTCGCCGCCGACCAGGTCATGCAGTGGAACCCCGAGCCGATCTACTCGCACGTCGGCGCGGCGGTCGAGCTCGAGGCGCTCGCCGAGGCCCTGAGCAGCGCGCAGGCGCTGTAGTGGCTGACGACACGTCCTGGACACGGACCTGGACCCACGGGTTTGATTAGGCTAACCTAACTCGGCACCCTGACACGGTCACCGGCCCTTCACTAAGGAGATTCACTATGGCATTCGACGCCGACAGACTCAAGCTCGGCCGACGCGGCCTCCTCGCCGGCGGCGGCGCCCTCGGCCTGACCGGCGCCCTGACCGCTTGCGGCGCGGGCGAAGACGACTCCTCCAGCGACGAGGAGACCCCGACGGGCCCGTGGTCGTTCACCGACGACGCCGGAGAGACCGTCGAACTCGACGCGGCCCCGAGCAGCGTCGTCGCCTACACCGGCCTGGCCGCCGCGCTGTACGACTTCGGCATCGAAGTCCAGGGCGTCTTCGGCCCCACTGTCGACGACGAGGGCAACCCCACCACGCAGGCGGGAGACCTCCCGGTCGACCAGTTGGAGATCATCGGCAACACCTACGGCGAGTTCGACACCGAGGCATACGCAGGCATGGTTCCTGAGGTCCTCATGACCCACTACTACCTCGACCCGACCGACATGTGGTACGTGCCCGCCGAGAGCGCCGACGAGATCACCGAACTGGCGCCGGTGGTCCTGCTGAACGCCAACGACGGCGAGAACACCCTCGAAGACGTCATCGACCGCCACGCCGCGCTGGCCGAATCCCTCGGCGCCGACCTCGACTCCGACGACAACACCGCCGCGCGCGAGCGCTTCGACGCCGCCGTCGAGGCCCTGCGCACGGCCGCCGCCGACAACCCCGTCAAAGTCCTCGCCTGCTCGGCCGGCGCGGAGACCTTCTGGGCCTCCAACCCCGAGAGCGGCAACGACATGCGGTTCTTCCAAGAGCTCGGGGTCGACTTCATCGTCCCCGACAACCTCGACGAAGGCGGCTACTACGAGAGCCTCTCGTGGGAGAACGCCGACAAGTACGACGCCGACCTGCTGTTCCTCGACGCCCGCCCCCAGTCCCTCCAGCCCGACGCCCTGACCGAGTTCCCGACCTGGAGCGCCCTCCCGGCCGTCCAGGAGGGACAGATCGTCGGCTGGGACGCCGAGCCGCTGTACTCCTACGGGCTCGCGGCCGGCTCGATCGAAGCCCTGGCCGAGGCGATCACGAACGCCAAGAAGCTGTCCTGACCGGACTGCGAGAGCGGAGCGGGGGCCGGGCGGATTCGCCCGGCCCCCGCTTCGCTCCGTTCGTCTACCAGAGCCTGCGCAGATTCAGCGTGACGACCTCGGGGTCGTGGTCCGAAACGCCGTAGGCGCCGTAGGCCGGCTCCTCACCGGGAGCGTCGGCCGGGTAGTCGGCGTTGATGTGCGCCGTGGCCACGTCGGTCACGGCCCAGTCGAGCCACCAGGAGGTCCACATCTGATCCAGCGTCTGGGACTGCCCCTGGTAGGTGTACGAGTAGGCCGCCTCCGGCTGCCTCCACAGGGCGGTGTCGTACAGGTTGCACAGCCCCGAGTCCTCGTACATGGCCGCGAGCTGGTCCGAAGGGCCGGTCCAGTCCCCGGCGATCGTCTCGCCCTCGGCGAAGGGATCGTCCGGCCTCGGATAGACGTTGAGGTCGCCCCCGGCGAGGACGTTCGCCCTCCAGTCGTGGCGGAGGATCGTGCTGGAGACCGCGGCCAGGTAGGCGGCCTGCTCGGTGCGGTGCAGCACCCGGCCGTCCGGGCCCGAGGAGAAGTGGTTGTTGATCAGGTACAGCTCGGCGTCCCGGCCGCGCTTCTCCACGACGAACTTGGCGACCTGGGTCGGGCGGCTGAACACGTCGTGGCCGTCGCAGGCGTACACGCCCGAAGAGGTGCACCGGTCGAGCACGTCCTGCGGCAGGGAGGCGTTGAGCGCCTTGGGGTTCTCGACGTCGGCGTTGATCTCGTCGGCCTCGGTCCCGTAGTCGACGCCGGGCGATCCCCCGAAGACCGGGTCATCGGCGTCGACCTCGGCCAGGGAGACCCGGTCGGCCTGGTAGAGGAAGCCGGTCATGATCCCGCGCGTGTCGGACGAGTCGAGGTCGCCGACGGCCGTGTACTCGGGGCCGCCGAGCTCGGCGATGATCAGCGCGAGCTCCTGGAGCGAGTCGGGGACGCCGTCGCGCTGCTCGTTGTCGGCCCCGGCGTTCTCCAGGTCGCACACGAGCCGGTCGGCGCCGAGGTCGGAATCGGTCGTCCACTCCGGGTTGACCGAGCACACGTCCTGGGCCTCGCCCTCCTGGGTCATCAGGATCTCCGGGCCGTGCAGGTCGTCGATGATCTGCTCGGCCTCGCGCAGCATCCGGGTCTCGTACGCCTCGTAGGAGGCCGGCACGTAGTTGAACGGCGGGGTCACCTGGTCGTCCTCTTCGACGCAGCCCTCGTTGCCCTCGAAGTCGCAGCCGGAGTCCGGGCTGTCGCGGAAGTCGTAGAGGTTCTCGATGTTGTAGGAGGCCACCGAGATCTCGCCGCGGCCGGGCGGCTCGACCGGGTGGTTGCCGGCCGGTTCGAGGCCGGCCTCGAGTTCGAGGTTCTCGGCGACGTTCACGGTGTACTTGCCGAAGGTGTAGTACACGCCGCCGGTGGTCGCCTCGCCGATGACGTCGTAGGTCTTGGCCGGGGCGATGACCGCCTCCGGGTCGTCCTCGGTGGCCTTGACGCCGAAGGATCCGAGGACGAACAGGTAGCCGTTGCCGTCGTCGAAGGTCTCCTCTGGGACGTTGTCGAGCGGGTGGGCGTCCCGGAAGGCGCGCTGCGAGTAGCCGTCGCGCTGGGCCACCTCGTGGTCGCCGCGCATCGCCCAGACCTCGCCGTCGCTGCCGAACACGTCGCGACCGGCGGTGACGACCGACTCGGCCGGGACGGTCATCTGCATGCCCAGGTGGCGGCGGAAGTAGCGGGTCGAGTCGTCGGCGTCGTCGGGCGGGGACACCTCGACGGTCTCGACGACCTCGAGCGGATCCAGCCCGGTGTCGACCACGTCGTACACGAAGGCGGAGCCGCCGCTGAACTGGATGTTCCCGTAATAGGAGCCGACGTCGGCCTGGAGGACGATCTCGTCGCCGAGCGCGACGTCCCAGCGGGAGCCGATCTCCTCTTCGGCCGGGGAGCCGTAGAGGGTGCGCAGGCTGTCGTAGGAGCTGTTGAACACGAAGATCCCGTCCGAGGAGTCCGGGTCGCCGTCGGTGGCGTCGGCCCGCTCCTGGAGGAAGAATCCCTGGTTGCCGCTGCTGTCGAGGTACAGCTGCGAGACCACGCCCTGGACGCGGACGGTCTCGCCGGCCAGCGGCGAGGAGAAGTCGGTCTCGTCGTCGCCGATGGAGCCCTGGACGCCGCCGATGTGGATCAGCTCGGGTTCTTGGGCCTGGGCCTGAGAGGTGAGAGCGAGGCCGCTGATCACGACCGCCGATGCTACGGCGGCGGTCGTCGCGCGGGCTCTCCGTCGAAGGAGGGACACGGGGAGTTGCTCCAATGCTGTTATGAGGGTACGGCTCACCCTCACTCAAGCGCAGGGAGCCGAAGCGCGCAAGACCTGAGGGTGAATTCCTCGTATCATCCTATGATCGGCTGCCGCCCCGGCCCGGCACGGGTGGAACGGAAGCGGGGGCCGCCAAGGCGGCCCCCGCTTCCTGCATTACCTCAGTTCGTCCCGCTCACTCGAGCTGCTCGAGCAGCTGCTCGGCCTCGTAGACCAGGACGGTCCCGGCGTCGCCGCGCACCCGCTCGGCGTGCCGGATGAAGCCCTCCAGGGCCCGCTCGGCCAAGTGGACCTTGCCCTTGTCCAGGAAGTGCTCGACCGATCCGAGCTTCCAGTTCAGGATCATGTACTGCGACCAGCGCAGGTCACCGGAGTCCCGGTACTCCTCCAGCAGGCTCCGCAGGTCGTCGATCGAGCCCGGGGCGTGGAAGTCCGGGGTCGGGACGTCGGCGAAGTCCATGTCGGAGGCCATGTAGAAGCTGGTGTACTGCGGCTGGTTGTAGGTCGTCTGCTGGTTGGCCACGCCGACGCGGTACTGCGGGTCGTGCATCAGCGTGTACAGCTTGTGGTCGGTCACCTCGGTGGAGAGGTGGATCCGGAGCGCGTCGCTGTCGACGGTGCGGGTGATCAGCTCCTCGCGCCAGTCGCCGAACACGTCGGCGACCAGGCCCGGGTTGCCCTTCGACCAGTTGTTGTTGAGGGTTCCCTCGTCCTCCAGGACGACGCCGTCCTCCCAGTCGTGGATCCGGGTCGGGGTCGTCTCGGTGGTCTGGTGGCCGGTGATCCACTGCGTGGTCAGGTCGGCGCCCCAGCGGATGCTCATGTTGGTGCCCGGGGTGGGCTCCTCGATGGGCTCGCCGGCGGCGGTGAACAGCCCCTCGGGGTTGCCGTCCTGGCCCGGCGGCAGGGAGGCCCAGACCTCCAGGCCGGGGATGTCGGGGTCGATGTCGCCGGCCATGCCGCGGCCGGTGTCGCGGCCGGAGTAGCCGCCCCACAGGACCTCGCCGGTCTCGGCGTCGCGCATGGCGTAGCCGTACGGCGCCCACGGGCCGCCCTCGAAGACCGAGAAGATCTCCAGGCCCTCATTGTTCGGGTCGAGGTCGCCCAGGTGGTGGGCGTCGCCGTGGCCGAGCTTGACGTACTCACCGGGTACGTTCGACTCCGGCGGCGCATAGTCGTAGGAGGAGTACAGCAGCGAGCCGTCGTCATCGAGGGTGGCGGCGCCGTAGATGACCTCCTGCTTGCCGTCGTCGTCGACGTCGGCCACGCCCAGCGAGTGGTTGCCCTGCGTGGTGAGGGTTCCCCACTCGGGATCGGGACCCTCGATGCCGTGCGGTCCGTCGTTGAACGGGTTGGACATCGGCGCGTGCCCGGAGTCGGCCAGCCAGCGCTGGGTCAGCTCCTTGCCGTCCCAGTCGTAGGCGGCGATGGTCGACCGGGTGTAGTAGCCGCGGGCGAAGATCGCCGAGGGGCGCTCTCCGTCGAGATAGGCCACACCGGACAGGAAGCGGTCGACGCGGTTGCCCGGCTCGATGCGGGACATGGCGTAGTCGCCCCACAGGAGCCCGTCGTCGCCGCGCGGGACCGGGTAGTCGATCGTTTCGAGCTCGAGGCCGGTGGAGCCGTCGAAGACGGTCAGGTACTCGGGCCCGGAGATCACGAAGCCCTCGAAGTTCCGCAGGTCGTTGCGCGCGGAGCGCGAGGGCGCGTAGACGTCGACGAAGTAGTCGACCAGCGTCCGGGCATCCTCTTCGGACAGCGGGTACTCGAGGTCGAACTCGTCCTCGGCCCCGAGCGCCTCCTCGATGGTCGCGGGCCAGTCGCCGCCGGCCACCTCGGGGTGCTCGTGCCAGCCCATGAACATCTCGACCAGGTGGTCGTAGTAGTCCTCGGCGCTGTAGCGGTAGTCGTCCTCGTGGGTGACCCCGGCGTCGACGTCGCCCTCGGGGAGGGTGATGAACTCCTCCTCATCCTCCACGTACGAGGTCGACTTGACTCCGGGAGCGGTCTTGAACATCACCTCCGAGATCCCGTCCCCGTCGAAGTCGTAGACGTCGAACTGGGTGTAGTGCGCGCCGGCCCGGATGTTGTCGCCCAGGTCGATCCGCCAGAGCTGCTCGCCCTCCTGGGTGTAGGCGTCCAGGTAGACCGGTCCGGTGTAGCCGACCTGCGAGACGTCCTTGGAGTTCGAGGGGTCCCACTTGACGATGTACTCGTACCGGCCGTCCCCGTTCAGGTCGCCGACGCTGACATCGTTGGCGCTGTAGGTGTACTCCTCCCCCGCGGGCGTGGTCCCGTCCTCGGGCTTGTTGAGCGGGACGTCGAGGTACTCCTGCGACCAGGGGCTGACGGTGTCGGAGAAATCCACTTCCTCCCCGTCGACGACGGCCACGACCCGGTACTCGGCCTCACCGTCTCCCTCGGCATCGAGATAGTTGGTGCTGTCGGCGACCGTGGCGACCAACTCGCCGTCCCTGTAGAGGTTGAAGTCGACTCCGGTCACGCCTGAATCGTTATAACCGGACACTTCACCAGCAAGCAGACGCCAGCTGAGAAACACCCCATCGTCGGTGCTGGCCGCGACCAGCCCCCGGTCGAGATTCTCGAGCTGCACACCGGTCCCGGCACTCCCACCGCCGGAACCACCGTGCCCATACGCGGCACCCGAGGCCGACAACCCGGCACCGGCCACCACGACGGCCATCGAAACCGCCGTGACCCGGCGAAAAATCTTAGGAGGACTCATCAGAAGGGGCTCCTTTGTCTCTGAGAGGCAGCCGAATCCGCGCAGAGGAGCGAGCAAAGGGGGAAGCACGCTCGACCACCTCGTTTTGAAACGATTTAACGCATCGAAGGCTATCGACCAATCCCCCCGATGTCAAGCACGCGACCCCGAAAAACCACCCCAACCCAACCCCCGCCACCGCCCACCCCACAACCTGTTGTAAAGTTCTATCGGCCCCGGACGATTAGCTCAGCGGGAGAGCACTGCCTTCACACGGCAGGGGTCACTGGTTCGATCCCAGTATCGTCCACAGAATCGGACATATAGGCAGTTACATCTCATATCAAATGATCCGG
>NZ_JAELXW010000026.1 GCF_016428645.1 Glycomyces salinus
GAGGCCGCCTGGGCCGCCGCACGCGCCGCCCGAGCCCAAGCGCGAGCCAGATTCACCGCCGAAGGGACCGGACCGGCGCCCGGCCTTGAAGATGAATCCGCGTCGCCACTCGAACCCGCTTGCACCACCAGCGATCCGGGACCACCGCCCTTCTTAGGACGCCCGCTGCGGGAGGTACCCGCAGCGGGGGACCGCACACCAGAGACTCCAGCCCGAACCCCACCGGAGGTCGGGCCCCCTGTCGCGCCCGGCCCCGACACACCAACCCCAGCCCCCGCGCACCTCGTTGTCGCCGCCCGATTGCACCCGGGCTCTTGCCTTAGCCACCCTGCCCTACCGACAGGGAGTGGGTAACCAATACCGCGCTCCAGCCCGAACCCCCAGAGCGGAGTCGGGCCCCTCGTCATGCCAGATTCCGGCTACCGATCCCGAGCCGCCACCCACGGCTGGCCGTCGCTGAGCGGTTGGGCCTCGACCCGATTCGACCGAAAGACCGCACACCAAGCCCCGTCCGCCACACACTTCGCTGTCGCTGACCGGTTGAAGACTGACCCCATCGGACACCGCAGCCGAAGACCGAACCCGAATCACTTCCGGCCTCGTGGTCGCATCTCGCCGGTGATGGAGTCGGTTCCTCTGGGGCGTCGACGCCGATCCGCTCGAGAGGGGTTGGGTACGGACCTTTGGGGCCCTCGAAAATCGAGTACCAATTGCCCCCACGGTGGAGGCGGCGCTTGGTGCTTACGTTAAGGGCCGGCGCTAGGGGCCGGCACTGGCGCCTGTTTGAGAAGCCACGGTTTCCTGTCGAGGATCATCGCGACCTGGACGGTGGCCTCTTGCCGGAGGGCGAGATTGTCGTATCGGGTCGCGTCAGCCCGAATCGATTGAGCCGGTTGAAATAACGCTCAACGGTGTTTCGGTCCTCGTGGGCTTCGCGGTCGGATGTTGGGGGCATGCCACCGGCCGGGCCCTTCGCCTGTCCGTTCCGCCGCTGATCCTTTTTCTCGGGGATCACCGCCTGGATGCCGTGCCTGCTCAGGTAGGCGCGGTTCCGGCGGGAGTCACAGGCCCGATCGGCCATGGCCCTGCGAGGTCGAGTACGGAGCCGACCCAGCCTGGGCCGGGGTACTCGTATTCGGTTCCAGCAGGGAACGGAACTGGGACTTTGCTGACATCCCCGGTCAAGCGGTCCGAGGCGCCGAGGAGGGTCATGAGCAGTATCAGCCAGATGCCCCCCAGTTGCCAAGTCCGGAAGAGCCAGTACACCGTCTCCCCGGGCTCGAATGCGGGCTCGGGAACGAACCGCCAGGGCTATCCGATGCGGACGCACCAGGCGATCCCGTCGAGCGGCACTCGCCGTGACCTGGCGACCGGCTGCCGGGTCGCCGCTGGCGTCGGGATCCGCTCGCGCAGGCGCTTCCACTTCTAGTCGGTGAGCGCTGCGTGAGCGGGTACCTCTGACACTTGGAGCCTCCAGTGTTCGGTTTCGTTGCAGCACAAAAAGCCAATTGGAGGCTCTCCCGCTCGTCAGGCACGGCCCAGATCCAGTTCAGACACGACGGCCCGCTTCGCGGCCTCGGCCACGATCAGGTCGGCGGTGTCCTCGGGCCGCTGCTCACCGGAGTCGAGCCACCAGCCGAGGCCGCCCAACTCGCGCCGCTGATTCTGTGCGAGCGGAGCGAAGTCGTAGTCGACCCGAGTCTGGGGGTCGCGCGTCTCATTCCGATGCCGGGCGACCTCCAAAGGCGGGCAGAGGACCACGAGCATCAGCGGCCGCGTCTTCTGGCGCTGGGCGAAGAGCTCGAGCTCGGCGCGAGTCTCGATGATGTGGTCGACCACCGGGGTATAGCCCGCCTCGGCGAAGTTGTCGGCCGTCGAGCACACGTTGATCGTGCGCAACTGCAGCTGGCGCTGCCCTTCGGGTCCGGGATTCCAGTTGCCGTCGGCATCGAGCATGTTCACCCAGCCGCTGACGAGCATCATCGCGAAGACGTCGCCGTCGAGGCGGGCGGCGCGGGGCAGGCGCTCGGCGACGAGCCGGGACACGGTCGTCTTCCCTGCGCCGGGTGTACCGGTGATGAGCAGGCAGCCGGGAAGGGTGTCTGTATCGGTCACTGCGACAGTCTCTTCGAACCGAGATGAATCCGCAAGCGGCTTCTAAACTGGTGCTAGGGGTTGATCCATTCGGCGATGTAGATCAGGCTCGCGGCCGACAGGCCCAGGACCGCCATGGTCACCACCGCCGCGGCCAAGAGGCGCAACGGCATCTGGGTCCAGTCCGGTCCGAGTTGGCGGCGCTGGACCGGCATGCTGCGGGAGGTCGTGATGTCCGGTTGAGCGGCCTGCTCGGCGGCGGGCGCCTCCGGCTCGGGCTCGGGTTTCGGCATGAAGCGGGGGAGCAGCTGCGTGTCGCCCTTGACGCCGAGCGGGTCCGGGGCCGCGGCGCGGTCGACCTGGACCGACACGGGGCCTACCGAGCCGCGCCGGCCGTTGCCGACGCGGATCTCCCCGGTCGCGTCCTGCCAGCCCTGCCGCAGGCTCGGATCGGGCCGGCCGTGCCGCCCCGCGGGCTCGACCGGTCCCGGACTCCGCCGCGCGTCCGGGTCCGCCTGGAGGTCGATCTGCACCGTGCCGAATTCGCCGGTGCCCTTGACCCCGTTGCCGACCTGCGGCAGCTCGTTCGTGGTCGGATGCGAAGGATCGCCGTAACTGGGGCCCCACCCGTAGCTCATCCGCTACTCCTCGACGCTCGACTCGATTCGATCAAGGTGCTCTTCCATATCCGCGATCTCGGTGCGCTGCACCTGCACCATCCGCGTGGCCGCGTCGACCACGGTCGGGTCGTCGCCGAGCTCGAGGTAGACCTCGGCCATCTCGATCCCGCCGATGTGGTGCTCGATCATCATGTTCGCGAACATGATGTCCGCCTCGGTCCCGGTGAGCGTCTTGAACTCGTTCATCTCCTCGAGGGTCGCCATGCCGGCCATGAGACCGTCGCCCTCGAGGATGTCGGCGGCGTGGTCCTCGTCGGCCCAGCCCATCAGGTCGCCGGTGGTCATCTGGACGTCCCAGCGCACCAGCCACGAGCGCATCATCCCGATCTCGGCGCTCTGGGCCGTGGCGATGTCGTAGGCGATCGCGCGCATCGCCTCGTCCTGGCCGTTCTGCCACTCGTACATGGCCATCTCGACGGCCTGCTGGTGGTGGGTCTGCATGTCGCGAGCGAACCCGGCCTCGGGGGAGTCGTCCCCCGGGGTGGCCGAACCGGCCACCCAGCCGATCGCGACTCCTCCTGCGAGCATGAGCACCGCCGCGACCGCGATCAGCACGGCCGGCCTGCGCCACAGGTTCATTCGGTCTACCCTCCGGTGGGGGCGGTGTCAGCGGTGGTGGTCGAGACGCCGCCGGAGCAGGTCGCGTTCATCTCGGCCAGGTTGTCGCTGTTCTGGATCGCGAAGTTCAGGTACTCGTCGATCGTAGAGTCCGAAGGGTCGTCGGTCTGGTATTGAGTGCCCCACGCCTGGAGGGAAACGGCGGAACTCTGACCGGGATAGGGGCTCATGAAGCTGTAGTCGCGGCCCTCGATCTTGTCGCTCAGCGACGCGATCTCGTCCTCGCTGAGCGCCTCGGGGTCGTAGGTCAGCCAGACTGCGCCGTGCTCGAGGGAGTGGACGGCGTTGCCGTTCTCGACCGGGGCGTCGTAGACGATTCCGGTGCACGTCTGCCACTGGCTCAGGTGGTTCCCGCCGGCCGGGGGGTCGAGGTCGTAGGTCGGCATGGTGCCGTCCCAGTCCTCGGCGGCGTCGACGTGGTTCTGCTCCACGACCCAGGGGCTGTCCAGGTCCTCCTCGGTGACCTCGCCGTCGGAGATGGCGGTCTGGACTTCCTGGTAGCTCCCGTAGGGCTCGTAGAAGCTGGTGATGCCCGACGGCGGCTGGCCGCGGTCCCACACGACGAACGCGGCGGCCCCGATCAGCCCGAGGGCGACCACGCCGACGACGGAGAAGGTGATGATCATGCCCCAGGGCTTGGGCTGCTTGACCTGGACCGCGCGAGTCGTGCGGCCCGAGTTCTGCCGGTCCTTGAACGCCTTCGGCTGCTGCTTTTTCTTCTTCGATGACATGTCGCGCGGATAGCCTTATTCGTCGAGTGCGGGATGGACGGGCGGATTGCCGGGTTCGACCCAGTGAATCTCACTCGCGTACGTCACCATACCCCGTCGCCCTCAGACGCCTACGGCCAGAGAGCTCCGGATCACGCCGCCCGGCGGGCCACACCAGCGTTTATCACTCGCAGGTGCGAAAGCGCGGCGTCTACGATTGGCGGGTGACTCCTGAGACGCTCGCAGAGAAAGTGCTGTCCGCAACGCGCGCCGCATTCGAGGCCCTCGACCTCGACACAGCCGCCCTGCCCCCGCAGGCGACCTTGGAGCGACCCAGGAACCCCGAGCACGGGGACTACGCCTCCACGATCGCGCTCCAGGTGGCCAAGAAGGCCGGCACCAACCCGCGCACGCTCGCCCAGGAGATCGCCGGCGCCCTCGGCGAGGCCGAAGGCGTCGCCAAGGTCGACATCGCCGGGCCGGGCTTCCTCAACATCACCGTCGAGGCCGCCGCCGCCGGGCAGATCGCCCAGCGGATCGTGGCCGCCGGGACCACCTACGGCTACAACGAGTCGATGGAGGGCCAGGAGGTGAACCTCGAGTTCGTCTCGGCCAACCCGACCGGCCCGATACACGCCGGCGGCACCCGCTGGGCCGCCATCGGCGACGCCCTCGCCCGCGTCATGCGCGCCTCGGGCGCGAAGGTCACCTCCGAGTACTACGTCAACGACGCCGGCGCCCAGGTCGACAACTTCGCCGCCTCCCTGCTCGCCCGCGCCAAGGGCGAGGCGGTCCCTGAGAACGGCTACGTGGGCGCCTACGTCGACGAGATCGCGGCCCGCGTCATCGAGCGGCACCCGGACTCGCTCGACGCCGAGGACCCGTTCGGGATCTTCCGGACCGAGGGCCTCCGGCTCATGCTCGAGGAGATCAAGGGCACGCTCACCGACTTCGGCACCCACTTCGACGTGTACTTCAGCGAGCAGGACCTGCACAGCAGCGGCGAGCTCGACGCCGCCGTCGACCGGCTCTCCCAGCTCGGCCACGTCTACGAGGCCGAGGACGCCGTCTGGCTGCGCACGACCGAGTTCGGCGACGACCGCGATCGGGTGCTCAAACGGCGTGACGGCGCCTGGACCTACTTCGCCTCCGACTGCGCCTATTACCTGAACAAGCGCCAGCGCGGCTTCGACAAGCTCGTGCTCATGCTCGGCGCCGACCACCACGGCTACGTGGGCCGCATGCAGGCGATCAGCCAGGCGTACGGGGACGAGCCGGGCACGCTGGAGATCCTCATCGGCCAGTTCGTGAACCTGATGCGCGACGGCGAGCCGATCCGTCTGTCCAAGCGGGCCGGGAACGTGGTCACGCTCAACGACGTGGTCGACGCGATCGGCGTCGACGCCACCCGCTACGCGCTCACCCGCTACTCGGCCGACAGCCCGATCGACCTCGACATCGACCTGTGGACCAAGCACGGCAACGACAACCCGGTCTACTACGTGCAGTACGCGCACGCCCGCATCGCCGGAGTCCTGCGCAACGCCGCCGAACTGGGCATCGACAAGGGCGAGCAGTACGACGCCGCGCTCCTGTCGCACCCGAGGGAAGGCGACCTGCTCAAGGCACTCGCCGAGTTCCCGGCGACCGTCGCCGCCGCCGCCGAGCTGCGCGAACCGCACCGCGTCGCCCGCTACGCCGAGGACCTGGCCGCGTCCTACCACCGCTTCTACAACGATTGCCGCGTCCTGCCCTACCCCGGCGAGGAGATGACCGACACCGGCCGGGCCCGCCTGTGGCTGGTCGAGGCCACCCGCGTCGTCCTCGCCAACGCGCTCGGCATGCTCGGCGTCGCGGCCCCGGAGCGGATGTAATGCACATTCACGAAGCCGGTGCCATGCACGGCGACTTCGCCTCCCTGCGCCCCGGCTGGCTGGGCGTGCCCGACGACGTCAACGCCCTGCTCCCGCGGCTGTGGGCCAACAACGTCGCCCGCTCCGACGACGGCGTGGTCCGCCTCGGCGGCCTGTCGGTCGCCGACCTGGCCGAGGAGTTCGGCACCCCCGCCTACGTCCTCGACGAGGACGACTTCCGCGCCCGCTGCCGCGCCTGGGCCGAGGCGTTCGACGGCGCCGACGTGTTCTACGCCGCCAAGGCATTCTGCTCCAAGGCGGTGCTCCGCGCCGCCGTCGAGGAGGGCCTGAACGTCGACGTTTGCACCGCCGGGGAGCTGGCCGTGGCCCTGGCCGCCGGGATCGAGCCCTACCGCCTCGGCTACCACGGCAACAACAAGTCCCCGGCCGAGCTGCGCCAGGCCATCGAGCTGCGCGTCGGCCGCATCGTCGCCGACTCCTACACCGAGATCGAGCGCATCGCCTCGATCGGCGCCGAACTCGGCATCCGGCCGCACGTGATGGTCCGCGTCAACGTCGGCGTCGAGGCCCACACGCACGAGTACATCGCCACCGCCCACGAGGACCAGAAGTTCGGGTTCTCACTGGCCGACGGCGACGCCTACGAGGCCGCCGGCCGCGTGGCCGCCTCCGAGCACATGTACCTGGCCGGGCTGCACTCCCACATCGGCTCCCAGATCTTCGACACCTCCGCCTTCGAGGTCTCGGCCGCTCGCCTGGTGCGACTGTTCGCCAGGCTCCAGGAAGAGATCGACGAGCCCATGGCCGACCTCGACCTCGGCGGCGGCTTCGGCATGCCCTACACCAGCCAGGACGACCCGCAGCCCCCCGTCGACATCGCCGCCTCCCTGGGCAAGATCGTCCAGACCGAGTGCGCCGCGGCCGGGATCGGCGCCCCGCGCCTGTCGATCGAGCCCGGCCGCACCCTGATCGGCCCGGCCGTGTTCACCCTCTACGAGGTCGGCACGGTCAAGCCCGTGAAGCTGTCGGCGGGCGCCTCGCGCCTGTACGTCTCGGTCGACGGCGGCATGAGCGACAACATCCGACCCGCGCTCTACGACGCCTCCTACTCGGCGACGGTCGCCTCGCGCTCCTCCGAGGCGGCCCCGGCTCTGGCCCGAGTAGTGGGAAAGCATTGCGAAGCGGGCGACATTGTTGTTAAAGATGAGTTCCTACCCGCCGACGTCGCTCCGGGCGATCTGCTCGCCGTGCCGGGAACCGGCGCCTACTGCCGGTCCATGGGCTCGAACTACAACCACGTGCCCCGCCCGCCCGTCGTGGCGGTCCGCGGCGGACAGGCCCGCGTGATCCTCGCCCGCGAGACGGTCGACGACCTGCTGCGCCTCGACGTCGGATAGCACCAGTCACCTGCACTGAACTCGGAAGGTAACCAGCGATGAAACTCGCGCTACTCGGATGCGGCACCGTCGGCAGTGAAGTCGTGCGCCTCATGCGAACGCGCGGGGAAGAGCTGGCCGCCCGAGTAGGGGAGCCGGTCGAGATCGCCGGCATCGCCGTCAGACGGGCCGGGAGGGACCGCTCGCACCTGCCGGTCGACCCCTCGATCTTCACCACCGACGCGTTCGGCCTGATCAAACGCGACGACGTCGACATCGTCGTGGAGGTCGCCGGCGGCATCGAACCGGCCCGCAGCTGGATCCTCACCGCCCTCGGCGAGGGCAAGTCCGTGGTCACCGGCAACAAGGCCCTGTTGGCCGAGGACATGCCCGCGCTCGCGGCAGCGGCCAAGGCCGGCGGCGCGGACCTGTACTACGAGGCCGCCGCCGCGGCGGCAATCCCGCTGATGCGCCCGCTGCGCGAATCGCTGCACGGCGACACCATCAACCAGGTGCTCGGCATCGTCAACGGGACTACGAACTACATCCTCAGCCAGATGTCCCAGACAGGCGCCAGCTTCGGGGAGGCCTTGGCCGAGGCCACCGAGCTGGGCTACGCCGAGGCCGACCCGACCGCCGACATCGACGGCTACGACGCAGCGGCCAAGGCCGCGCTGATCGCTTCGCTGGCCTTCCACACTCACGTCGACCTCGGCGAGGTCCACCGGGAGGGCATCACGCAGGTCAGCCAGGCCGACATCGCCTCGGCCGCCACCGAAGGCCGCGTGGTGAAGTCCCTGTGCATCGCCACCCGCGAAGAGGACGGCGTCTCGGTGCGCGTCCACCCGGCGATGATCCCGGCGACCCATCCGCTGGCCAACGTCCACGGCGCCTACAACGCCGTCTTCGTCGAGGCCGAAGCGGCCGGGCGGCTCATGTTCTACGGCGCCGGTGCCGGAGGCACGGAATCGGCCTCGGCCGTGCTCGGCGATATCGTGGCCGTGGCGCGCAACAAGCGCGGCGGCATGACGGCGTTCCGGCCCGAGGCCGCCTACTCGGACCTACCGGTGAAACCCATCGGCGAGGCCCGCACCCGCTACCACGTCAGTCTCGACGTCGATGACGAGCCCGGCGTGCTCGCCCGCGTGGCGGCCACATTCGCCCACAACGGGGTCAGCCTCGCTACAGTCCATCAGTCCGGGCGGGGCGACGAAGCCCAGCTCGTAGTCGTCACCCACAGCGCCGCCGACCAGCAGTTGGCGGACACCGTAGAGGAACTCTCGAAGTTGGCCTCGGTCTTCAATGTCACCAGCGTCATGCGCGTCGAAGGAGAATAGGACATAATGTCCGAATCTGGCATGCCCACCATGCGCCCGGGATGGCGCGGACTGATCGAAGAGTTCAGAGACCGACTCCCGGTCACCGACGCCACCCCGGTGGTGACCCTCCAGGAAGGCGGCACGCCGCTGCTTCCCGCTCCCGTCCTGTCCGAGAAGACCGGCTGCGACGTCTACCTGAAGGTCGAAGGGCTCAACCCGACCGGCTCCTTCAAGGACCGCGGCATGACCCTGGCCGTCTCCAAGGCCGTCGAGGCGGGCTCCAAGGCCGTCATCTGCGCCTCCACCGGCAACACCTCGGCCTCGGCCGCGGCCTACGCCGCCCGCGCCGGGATCACCTGCGCCGTGCTCGTCCCGGCCGGGAAGATCGCCCTCGGCAAGCTCGCCCAGGCCCTCGTCCACGGCGCGAAGCTCCTCCAGCTCGACGGCAACTTCGACGACTGCCTAGCCATAGCCGACAAGCTCTCCCAGGACTACCCGGTCACCCTGGTCAACCACCTGAACGTCAACCGCATCCTCGGCCAGAAGACCGCCGCCTTCGAGGTCGTCTCCGTCCTCGGCGACGCCCCCGACATCCACTGCCTCCCGGTCGGCAACGCCGGGAACATCACCGCCTACTGGATGGGCTACAACGAGGACGCAGGCGAAGGGACGGCCACCAAGCGGCCCCGGATGCTCGGCGTCCAGGCCGCCGGGTCGGCCCCGATCGTCAACGGGCACGTCGTGGAGCACCCGCAGACCATCGCCACCGCCATCCGCATCGGCAACCCCGCCTCCTGGACCAAGGCGCTCGACGCCGAGAAGGAGTCCGGCGGGAAGATCATCGCCGCCACCGACCGCGAGATCCACTCCGCCTACATGCTCCTGGCCCGGAGCGAGGGCGTGTTCGTGGAGCTCGCCAGCGCCGCGTCCGTGGCCGGGCTGCTCAAGCAGGCCGAGTCCGGCTGGCTCGAGAGAGGGCAGACGGTGGTCTGCACGGTGACCGGCAACGGGCTCAAGGACCCCGACTGGGCCGTCTCCACCGCCCCGCAGCCCCAGACGGTCCCGGTCGACGTCGTCCAGACCGCGACCGCGCTCGGCCTATGAGCAGGTCCGCGACCGTCGCCGTCCCCGCGACCTCGGCCAATCTCGGCCCCGGCTTCGACTCCCTCGGGCTCGCGCTCGGCCTTTTCGACGAGGTCACCGCCGAGACCGTCGAGTTCGGCGTGCGGGTCGAGGTGACCGGCGAAGGCGCCGGCACCGTCGCCGCCGACGAGCGCCACCTGGTCGCCTCGTCCATGCTGCGCACCTTCGAGGCCCTCGGCGTCGCGGCGCCGGGGCTGCGCCTGAAGTGCCGCAACCGGATTCCCCATGCACGCGGCCTCGGCTCGTCCTCGGCCGCCATTGTGGCCGGAATCATGCTGGCCGACGAGCTGGCGGGAGGCGGGCTCACCCGCGCCCGGAAGCTGAAGCTGGCCAGCGAGATCGAGGGCCATCCGGACAATGTGGCCCCGTGCCTGCTGGGCGGCTTCACCATCGCCTACACCACAGAGGACGGCGCGAAGGCGGTCTCCGTGGAGCCCTCGCCGCGCCTGCACCCGTGGGTGTTCGTGCCCTCTGCCAAGGGGCTGACCGCCGAGGCGAGGGCCGCGCTGCCCGACGCCGTCCCCCATGCCGACGCGGTCTTCAACCTCTCGCGGGCCGCGCTCCTGGTCGAGGCCATCACCCGCAAGCCGTCCCGGCTGTTCGACGCGACCGAGGACCGGCTCCACCAATCCCAGCGGGCGGCGGGAATGCCGGAGAGCACCCGCTTGTTGGACCGATTGCGCACCGCCGGCATCGCGGCGGCCGTATCGGGAGCCGGGCCCACCGTAATAGCGCTTTGCGTCGACGGTGAGACCGCTCCGGTCGAATCCGAAGGCTTCTCTGCCATGCGTCTCGAGGTCGTCTCGGGGGCCGCAATCACCGCTACCAGCGCGGACTTATGGCTCGCGTGCGAGGCCGAGACCGGTTTGCGAGTGATCCGCGGGTCCGTTGGTAGGTGTGGGAATCATGCGCTACCATTCCCGGTAAGACGACCACCCGGTGTCGTGACTGCTTGAAGCCTTGATTATGCTTGTAGTCACAACAGCTGCGGCGCATCCAGCGCACGCCTGATCTCTGTATGGGTTTATTTCACCCTCAATCGTGGATTTGTGACTTTGCATAGCTCTAGCGTGACATGGCACAGTTCCGACTTCGCGCTCGTGAAGTTCCTGTGTAGCACCGGGGGCTCTGTATCCGGCTTGGATCGCAACCGGGGTGAACCCACGCACCAGCTGTTGCACCACAACCACCGCATCAGTGGATCGACGCGCGGTGGGCGAAGCGATGGCGGGACGCAAACCAGAACATCGGCATTGCGGCTATTTGAAAGAAGCGGGAACTCCTCGAAGATCCTTCGAACGAAGTTCACCGCCAGGGAAGGAATCCATTGAGCGACACCACCGGCACGACGTCGGACCGGAACAGTGCGGCGTCGGCTCCGGGCACTCTCCCGGAGACCAAGAAGCGTCGCCGGGCAGGAACCGGTTTGGCATCTCTGCTGATGCCCGAGCTCCAACAGATGGCGCAATCGCTCGGCATCACCGGCGTTGGCCGGATGCGCAAGAGCGAACTCATTGCGGCCATCCAGGAAAAGCAGGGAGGCGGCCCGGGGACCGGCGGTGCCAGCGCAGAACAGGAGGCCCCGCCAGTGCCTGACTCCGAACAATCATCGAACACCGAGACCGAAGCGGTCGTCCAAGAGGCGCCCGCGCCCGAACCGGCCGATAGCGCCGCGAGCGAGAGCGTCTCCGCGACTCGCCGCGCCACCCGCCCGGCGGGACCGCCGCAGCCGCGTCGTCGCAGCGACGACCGCGACCAGGCCAAGGACACCGGTTCCGAGGACGCCAAGGGCCCCGAGGCCCGGGACGACAAGTCGAACGGCTCCGAAGAGCCCGCTCCGGTCCGCCGTCGCCGCGTGCGCGGCGAGGGCCGCGCCGAGCAGGTCGAGACCGAGAGCGGCGAGACCGACAAGCCCGCAGAGAAGCGCGGCGACCAGCGGGACCAGCAACGGGACCAGCAGCGCGAGCAGCCCCGTGACCAGCAGCGCGACCAGCAGGGCGAGGGCAACGGCCGCCGCCGCAAGCGTCGCGACCGCTCCGACCGGCGCCGCAGCAACAACCGCGGCGACGACGTCGAGCGCAGCGGCAACCAGAACGACGAATCGCTCGTCCCGGTCGCCGGCATCCTCGACATCCTCGACAACTACGCGTTCATCCGCACCACCGGCTACCTGGCCGGCCCGGACGACGTCTACGTGTCGATGTCGCAGGTGCGCAAGTACCGGCTGCGCCGCGGCGACGCCATCACCGGCGCCGTCAAGCCCGGCCGCGGCGAGGAAGGCAACGGCGGCGGTGGCGGCGGCAAGCGCCGCGAGAAGTACAACCCGCTGGTGCGCCTCGACACCGTCAACGGCATGAGCCCCGACGACGCCAAGAGCAGGGACGAGTTCTACAAGCTCACTCCGCTCTACCCGCAGGAGCGACTGCGCCTGGAGACCGAGCCGAACAAGCTGACCACCCGCGTCGTCGACCTGGTGGCGCCGATCGGCAAGGGCCAGCGGGCCCTGATCGTCTCCCCGCCCAAGGCCGGCAAGACGATGGTGCTCCAGGCGATCGCCAACGCGATCACCACCAACAACCCGGAGTGCCACCTGATGGTGGTCCTGGCCGACGAGCGGCCCGAAGAGGTCACCGACATGCAGCGCTCGGTCAAGGGCGAGGTCATCGCCTCGACCTTCGACCGCCCGCCGTCGGACCACACCACGGTCGCCGAGCTGGCCATCGAGCGGGCCAAGCGCCTGGTCGAGCTGGGCCACGACGTGGTCGTGCTGCTCGACTCGATCACCCGCCTGGGCCGGGCGTACAACAACGCCTCGCCCGCCTCGGGTCGCATCCTGTCCGGCGGCATCGACTCGACCGCGCTGTACCCGCCCAAGCGCTTCCTGGGCGCGGCCCGGAACATCGAGCACGGCGGCTCGCTGACGATCATCGCCACCGCGCTGGTCGAGACCGGCTCCATGGGCGACACGGTCATCTTCGAGGAGTTCAAGGGCACCGGCAACGCCGAGCTCAAGCTGGACCGGAAGATCGCCGAGAAGCGCACCTGGCCGGCCATCGACGTCCACCAGTCGAGCACCCGCAAGGACGAGCTCATGATGAGCTCCGAGGAGCAGGCGGTGATGCTCAAGCTCCGCCGGGTCCTGGCGGGCCTGGAGTCGCAGCAGGCGATCGAGGTCCTGCTGGACCGGCTGAAGAAGACGCAGACCAACGCCGAGTTCCTGATGTCGATCGTGAAGCAGACCGCTCCCGGAGGCGAGTAGCCCGGCCGCCGGCGAGGCCGCGCTTTCTGAGAGCGGCCTCACGGCTTATCATCGAATGCTGGTGCGCAGGTCGCGCACGGAGATAGTCCAACGGTTCCGAACCCTTCGGGGCCCGATGCGGTACCGGTTCACGGCCCGTCCGAACTCGCGAGGCTCGCGAGTGATCGGCCCGGCCGACCCGGCGACCGAAAGAAAGGGAAACAGATGAAGCAGGGTATCCACCCTGAGTACGTCGTCACGGAGGTGACCTGCTCCTGCGGGAACAGCTTCACCACCCGCTCGACGGAGACCAGCGGCAAGATCCAGGCCGCGACCTGCAACAAGTGCCACCCGTTCTACACGGGCAAGCAGCGCATCCTCGACACCGGCGGACGCGTGGCCAAGTTCAAGGCCCGCTACGCCAAGGCCCAGGGGAAGGCCGAGGCGAACCAGTAGCTTGGCGGTGCAGCGTCCGTGTCTTCGGCACGGGCGCTGCACCTTTTCGTATCCGCCTCAGCCGTCCTGCCCCAAAGGGAGCACCGCACCATGACCACCGCCGCCGACAACCGACTGGCGTCCCTGCTGGCCGAGTACGCCGATCTCGAGGCCCAGATGGGCGACCCCGCACTGCACGCCGACCAGGTGCAGGCCAAGCGCGTCGGCCGCCGCTACGCCGAGCTGACCCCGGTCGCCAAGACGGCCGCCGAGATCGCCTCCGCCAAGGAGGACCTCGAGACCGCCGAGGAGCTGGCGAGCGAGGACCCCGACTTCGGCGAGGAGGTCGAGCGGCTCCGCAAGGTCATCCCCGAACTGGAGTCGAAGCTCGCCGAGCTGCTGATCCCGCGCGACCCCGACGACTCCAAGGACGTGATCATCGAGATCAAGGCCGGGGCCGGCGGCGAGGAGTCCGGGCTGTTCGCCGGTGACCTCATGCGCATGTACCAGCGCTACTTCGAGCACCACGGCTGGACCGTGGAGACCCTCGAGATGGTCCCCACCGACCTGGGTGGGATCAAGGACTCCTCGATCGCCGTGCGCACCAAGGGCACGCCCGAGGGCGGCAACGGCGTGTGGTCCCGCATGAAGTTCGAGGGCGGCGTCCACCGGGTCCAGCGCGTCCCGGTCACCGAGTCCCAGGGCCGCGTCCACACCTCGGCCGCGGCCGTGGTGGTCATGCCCGAGGCCGAAGAGGTCGACGTCGAACTCAACATGCACGAGGTCCGCGTGGACGTCTACCGCTCCTCGGGCCCCGGCGGGCAGTCGGTCAACACCACCGACTCGGCCGTGCGGCTCACCCACGAGCCCACCGGCATCGTCGTCACCTCGCAGAATGAGAAGAGCCAGCTCCAGAACAAGGAGGCGGCCCTCCGCGTCCTGCGCGCCAGGCTCCTGGCCAAGCAGCAGGAGGAGGCCGAGGCCGCCGCCGGAGCGGCCCGCCGCTCCCAGGTGCGCACCGCCGACCGCTCCGAGCGGATCCGCACCTACAACTTCCCGCAGAATCGGATCACCGACCACCGCATCGGATACACCGCCTACAACCTCGACCACGTCATGAACGGCGAGCTCGAGGAACTGCTGGACGCCCTCGCCGCGGCCGACCGCGCCGAGCGTATGGCCGGAGGGCAGTCGTGAGCCGGCGAACGGACCAAGGGTGGGCCCATGAGCATCGGTGACTGGCCGCGGCTGGTCGAGATCGCCGCGCGCCGCCTCGCCGACGCCGGCGTGGCCTCCCCGCGCGTCGACGCCGAACTGCTCGCCGCCCACATCTCCGGGCTCGAGCGCAGCCGGCTCCTGGCCGCCGACGCTCCCACGCCCGACCAGGCCGCGGAGTTCGACGCCCTCGTCGAGCGCCGCCGCGAACGAGTCCCGCTCCAGCACCTGACCGGCTCCGCCCCGTTCCGCTACGGCGAGATCGCCGTCGGACCCGGCGTGTTCGTGCCCCGCCCCGAGACCGAACTGCTGGTCGACTGGGCCCTGGAGCACCTGCCGCAGGGCGGGCTGGTGATCGACGCCTGCTCCGGCTCCGGCGCGATCGCCCACGCACTGGCCACCGAGCGGCCCGACGCGGACGTGTGGGCCGTCGAGATCTCACCGGACGCCTTCGAGTGGATGGAATCGAACCTCCAGGGCACCGGCGCGCACCCGGTCCTGGCCGACGCCGTGGCCGACGAGACCCTCGCCGAGCTCGACGGGACGGTCGACCTGGTCGTGGCCAACCCCCCGTACGTGCCCATGGAGATGGAAGTGACGCCTGAAGTCAAGTTCGACCCCTCCCGAGCGGTCTACGCCTCCGGGGCCGGACTGGGCGTCATCCAGCCCCTCACCTCCCGCGCCGCCCGCTGGCTCAAGCCCGGCGGCTGGTTCGGCTTCGAACACGACGACTCCCACAGCCGGGCCGCCCCCGACCTCCTGCGCGTCGCCGGTTTCACCGATGCGACCGACCACAGGGACCTGGCGGGCCGACCGCGCTATTCCACCGGAAGGCTAGGCTTGACGCCGTGAGGCTGTTCAACTGCAGGAAGATCAAGGACCGTGCCACCGGGCTCAAGTCGGCCGGCAGGTCGGTCAACAGCGGCAAGCTCGTGGTGATCCCCACCGACACCGTCTACGGGATCGGCTGCGACGCGTTCGACCACAAGGCCGTACGCGCACTGCTGGCGGCCAAGGGCCGGGGGCGCGACATGGCGCCACCGGTGCTCATCGGCTCCAAGCGCGCTCTCGACGGCATCGCCTCCGACATCTCCGGCGAGGCCAAGGAGCTCATCGACGCGTTCTGGCCCGGGCCGCTGACCGTCGTCGTCCCCTACAACCCGACCCTGACCTGGGACCTCGGCGACACTGACGGCACGGTCGCGGTGCGCATGCCGCTGCATCCGCTGGCGCTCGAACTGCTCAAGGAGACCGGCCCGATGGCCGTGTCCTCGGCCAACAAGCACGGCCAGCCCCCGGCCGCGACCGCCGCCGACGCCAAGGCCCAGCTCGGCTCCGAAGTCTCGGTCTACCTCGAGGCCGGGCCCAGCGAGATGAACGTCCCCTCCACGATCGTCGACTGCACCGCCGAGCCTCCGCAGGTCCTGCGCGAAGGGGCGCTGACGGTCGAGCAGATCCGCAAGGTCGTCCCCGGCGTCCTCGACGCCGACGGCTACGGACCCGACGAGGAGCCCCACGCCGAGGTCGCCGACGAAGAGGAGTTCGGAGGCGAGGGCGGATGAGCGGGCCGTTCAGCGTCCTCCACGTGTGCACCGGCAACATCTGCCGCTCTCCGATGTCCGAGCGGATCCTCGACGGGCTCACCGGAGACGAGGTGTTCAACCACGGCGCGGGCACCGGGAACTGGCACCAGGGCGAGGACATGCAGACCAATTCGCGCCTGGAGCTGGCCGATCGCGGCTTCGACGCCGACGGGCACCGCGCCCGCCAGATCGAGCGCGCCCACGTCGAGTCCTCCGACCTGATCCTGGTCGCCACCGGCGGCCACCTCGAGTACATCGCCGACCGCTTCCCCGACGCCCGCGACAGGACCTTCCTGGTGCGCCAGTTCGGCCGGATCGCCGCCAGCATAGCCTCCGAGCTCGGTGACGGCGACGCGGCCGCGCGGGGCCGGGCCCTGGTGGAGAAGGCCGCGAAGCTGCGCGGCGAGTACCTGGCGCCCGACCTGTCCGACCCGTGGGGAATGGACCGGGGCGTCTACGCCGAGATCGCCGACCAGCTCGTCGAGGCCCTCGAACCGGTCGCTGAGGCGCTGGAGGAGAGCTGATGCGGGCCGCTCGCGGGTTCCTGAGGCCCTGCTTCGCCGTCGCCGGAGCGGCGGTCGTCGTGGCGGCGGTCGCCGGTGCTCTGCTCGGCGGTGTGGACGGCGCGACCGGAGCTCCGGCGGGCGTCGCGCTCGCCGCTCTCGGTTTCACCGGTTCGGTGTGGGCGATCGCCGGAGCGGAAAAGATTGATATACGTCTCACTCTCCCGGTGGCCTTGGTCACGTACGTGTTCAAGCTCATGCTGTTCGCGATCGTGCTCGGAATCGTCGAGGCGAGTCCCTGGGACGCGCTGCTGCCGATGGGTTTCGGAGTCATCGGCGGCGCGATCGCGTGGCTCGCCACTCAAGCAATCTGGTTGTATCGGGCTAAAATCCCCTATATCGAACTCGAAAACGGCGCCTGAACGCCTCGCGCGACATGTTTCATTGAGGTTGACAAACCCTCACCGACGCTGCTCACCTGCGCGAGCCCGGCGGGCGCTTACGGCGCACTTCCTGTTAGAGTTCATCCCGACATGGCCGACAGGAATTCCCCCGATGACCACAAGTCCGAGTCCAACGGTTCAGATGCGGGCTACCGTGCTTTGGGATATCTCTTGTCCGGCATCATCTTCTGGGGTGGTGTCGGCTATCTCGTCGACCTGTGGCTCGGACTGCCCAAAGTCGGGCTCCTGGTAGGGATGCTTGTCGGTGCTGCAGCAGGTATGTACCTGCTGATCAAGCAGATGTCGAACTAATTGACCGACACTGACTGAGAGGCGTGACTCGGTGACCGACTCAGCCAATGTGCTGGCCGAAGATCTGCACTTCCCGCCCGGTACGGACAGCTTCAACTTCCGGGACTGGTTCGCGGGCCTGAGCGACACGGCCTTCGCCGACATGTTCACCACCATCACCTTCGCGGTGTGGCTGACGGTCGCGATCCTTATCGTGTTCTTCCTGTGGGCCAACCGCAAGCCGCAGATCGTCCCCACCAAGCGGCAGTGGCTGGCCGAGTCGGCCTACAGCTTCATCCGCAACACCGTCTCCATCGAGGTGCTCGGCAAGCGCGAGGGAGTGCGCTTCGCCCCCTATCTGACGACGCTGTTCCTGTTCATCGTCCTGATGAACTTCTGGGCCATCGTGCCGGCCGTCCAGATCTCCCCGAACTCCCACATCGCCTTCCCGGCCACGCTGGGCATCATCACCTGGCTCATCTACAACTGGGTGGGCGTCAGGAAGCACGGCTTCGTCGGCTACCTCAAGATGACCTGCGTGCCGCCGGGCGCGCCCGGGTTCATCCTTCCCCTGCTGGTCCCGATCGAGTTCCTGCAGAACCTCATCCTGCGCCCGGTCACCCTGGCCCTGCGACTGTTCGCGAACATGTTCGCCGGCCACCTGATCCTGCTGGTCTTCAGCCTAGGCGGCTTCGTCCTGCTCAACTCGGACAACTTCCTGATCCAGAGCGTCTCGGTCGTCTCCTGGGCGTTCGCCATCGCGATGACCTTCTTCGAGCTCATCGTCATCCTGCTGCAGGCCTACGTCTTCACCCTGCTGACGACCCTCTACATCCAGGGATCCCTCGCGGACGAGCACTGATCCCGCTCAATCCGCCGAGAGCGGATGACCAGCCCCCGCATTTAGATTTCGAATTGAACAAAATCGTGCGCGTGACGGACACGCCACGCTGACACCTAGGAGAAAGACGCCATGGAAGGCACTCTCAACGTCGTCGGTTACGGCCTCGCTGCGATCGGCCCGGGCATCGGTGTTGCCCTCATCTTCGCCGCGTGGATCACCGCCACGGCCCGCCAGCCCGAGTCGGCCGGCATCACCCGCCCGATGCTGTTCATGGGCTTCGCGCTGGTCGAGGTTCTGGCCCTGTTCGGCCTGGTCCTCGCCTTCGTCTTGCCCGTATAGCCGGAACCAAACGGAGCGATCATGATTACCGCCGCCGAAGGAGGGGCCGGGATCCTCATCCCGGTCTGGCAAGAGATCGTCATCGGGGCGATCGCCTTCGGTCTGCTGTGCTTCGTGCTCATGAAGTTCGTCTTCCCCCGCATGGAGAAGACGTTCGAGGCACGAGTAGACGCGATCGAAGGGGGAATCGAGCGAGCTGAGAGGGCCCAGGAAGAGGCCAACCAGACGCTCGAGGAGTACCGCCGCAAGCTCGCCACGGCCCAGGAAGAGGCCGCGGCGATCCGTGACGAGGCCCGCGCCGACGCGGTCGCCGCCAAGGAGGAGATCCTGGTGAGCGCCCGCGAGGAGGCCAACCGCATCATCGCCGCCGGGCACGCCAATGTCGAAGCCTCCCGCCAGCAGCTCGTCCGCGAGCTGCGCGGAGAGGTCGGCAACCTGGCCGTCGACCTGGCTGGAAAGATCATCTCCCAGCGACTGGCCGACGACGCCGACATCGAGCGCACCGTCGACCAGTTCCTGACAGAGATGAGCGACGACACGGCCGGCGAAGCGAGCGGAGCGCGCTGATGTCGACGACTGGACGCGAAAGCATCGAGGCCGGCCGGGCCACCCTGGAGGCCTTCGCCTCCGGGGCCACGGCCGAGCAGCTCACCGAGTGTGGCGACCAGCTGCTGGAGGTGACCAGGTTCCTCGTCGACCAGCCTCGGCTGCGTCGCGCCCTGTCCGACCCCGCCCGCGAGGCGGACGACCGGGAGGGCCTGATCCGGCGACTGCTCGCCGATCAGGTCGGCGCGGCCGCGAGCGATGTCGTGGCCGCGCTGGTGCGAGGCCGCTGGGGCAGTCCTTCCGCCCTCGTCGACGGCTGCGAGCAGCTCGCCGTCGAGGCGCTGCTCGGCGTCGGCTCCAAGGAGGGAACCCTCGCCGGCATCGAAGACCAGCTGTTCCGCTTCGGGCGCCTGGTTGACGGTGACGCCGAATTGTCGTCAGTATTGGATGCGGCCGGGACCGACCCGAAGGGCCGGGCCCAGCTGGTCGTCCGCCTGCTCGACGGCAAGGCGGAGCCGGTGGCGGTCAAGCTGGCCGCCGCGGCGTGCCACGGCATCGGCGGGCGCAGCTTCCACGGCTCGCTGGCCCACCTCGTCGAGGCCGCCGCCGCGGCCCGAGACGAGGCCGTGGCGTATGTGACAGTGGCCACGCCGCTGGACGAGTCCGGTGAGCGCAAGCTCGCCGCCAAGCTCAGCCTCGTCTACGGCCGACCCGTCGGGGTCAAGGCCACCGTCGATCCCGCGATCGTCGGCGGCATCCGGGTCCAGGTCGGCTCGGACCTTTGGGACGGGACCGTGTCCCGTCGCCTCGATGAGGCCCGCCAAGCCTTGGCCGGACGCTGAGTTCCAGCCGGTAACCAGAAGAAAGGGAAACGTTCAGATGGCTGAATTGACCATCTCCTCCGACGAGATTCGTAGTGCTCTCGACGACTACGTCTCGTCGTACCGGCCGGACGTCACGCGCGAAGAGGTCGGTACCGTCACCAGCGCCGGCGACGGCATCGCCATCGTCGAGGGCCTCCCCTCGGCCATGGCCAACGAGCTGCTCGAATTCGAGGGCGGCGTGATGGGCCTGGCCCTGAACCTCGACGTCCGCGAGATCGGCGTCGTCCTCATGGGCGACCCGGTCAAGGTCGCCGAGGGCCAGACGGTCAAGCGCACCGGTAAGGTCCTTTCCGTGCCGGTCGGCGAGGGCTACCTCGGCCGCGTCGTCGACGCGCTGGGCAACCCCATCGACGACCTGGGTGAGATCGAGACCGAGGGCACCCGCGAGCTCGAGCTCCAAGCCCCCAACGTCATGAGCCGCCAGCCGGTCACGGAGCCGGTCGAGACCGGCATCAAGGCCATCGACTCGATGACCGCGATCGGCCGGGGGCAGCGCCAGCTCATCATCGGCGACCGCAAGACCGGCAAGACCCAGGTCGCGATCGACACGATCATCAACCAGCGCGCCAACTGGGAGTCCGGCGACCCGAAGAAGCAGCTCCGCTGCATCTACGTCGCCATCGGCCAGAAGGGCACGACCGTCGCCGGCGTCAAGGCGATGCTCGAGGCCCACGGCGCGATGGAGTACACCACCATCGTCACGGCCAACGCCGACGAGCCGGCGGGCCTGAAGTACCTGGCCCCCTACACCGGTTCGGCCATCGGCCAGCACTGGATGTACCAGGGCAAGCACGTCCTGATCGTCTTCGACGACCTGTCGAAGCAGGCCGAGGCATACCGGACCGTGTCGCTGCTGCTGCGCCGCCCCCCGGGCCGCGAGGCCTTCCCCGGCGACGTGTTCTACCTGCACTCCCGCCTGCTGGAGCGCTGCGCGAAGCTATCCGACGAGATGGGCGGCGGTTCGATGACCGGACTGCCGATCATCGAGACCAAGGCCGGCGACATCTCGCAGTTCATCCCGACCAACGTCATCTCGATCACCGACGGCCAGGTCTTCCTCGAAGAGGGCCTGTTCAACTCGGGTGTGCGCCCGGCGATCAACGTCGGAACCTCCGTCTCCCGAGTCGGCGGCGCCGCCCAGCCGAAGGGCATGCGCTCGGTCGCCGGATCGCTGCGTCTGGACCTCGCCCAGTTCCGCGAGCTGGAGGCCTTCGCGGCCTTCGCCTCGGACCTGGACGCGGCCTCCAAGGCCCAGCTCGAGCGGGGTCTGCGCCTGGTCGAACTGCTCAAGCAGGGTGTGGCCGAGCCGCTCCCGATGGGCGAGGAGACCATCTCGATCTGGTCCGGCGTCTCCGGCCAGGTCGACGACATCCCGGTCGGTGAGCTGCGCCGCTTCGAGAGCGAGTTCCTCACCTACATGCGGTCCAACCACGCCGACGTCATCGCGACCTTCAACGAGGGATCGAAGAAGGTCGAGGGCGACCTCGAGGACACCCTCAAGAGCGCCATCGCCAAGTTCAAGCAGATGTTCAAGGCCTCGGCCGACGACCTGCATGTCAGCGATGAGCCCGAGGACGCCCTCGAGGGCGACGTCGACGTCGAGACCGTCAAGCGCGTCAAGAGGGGTTAGCCATGTCAGCGCAGCTTCGTACGTTGCGGAAGCGGCTGAGGTCGACCCAGTCCATCAAGAAGATCACCAAGGCGCAGGAGCTGGTGGCGACCAGCCGCATCTCCAAGGCGCAGGACCGGGTGGCGGCTTCGCTGCCGTACGCCCGGTCCATGACCTCGGTGATGACCTCGCTGGCGTCGAACGCCTCGATCAACCATCCGCTGCTGCAGCCGCGCGAGAACGTGCGGCGGGCCGGAGTCCTGGTGGTCACCGCCGACAAGGGCATGTGCGGGGCGTACAACGCCAACGCGGTCAAGACCGCCGAGCAGTTGATCACGCGCCTGAGCGAGGAGGGCAAGCGGCCGGTGCTGTACGTGGCCGGCCGCAAGGGTGTGGAGTACTACCGGTTCCGCGGCCGCCCGATCGAGGCGTCCTGGACGGGCTTCTCGCAGAAGCCTTCGGTCTCGGACGCCCAGGAGATCACCCGCACGCTGCTGACCGCGTTCATGGCCGGCGCGGACGACGAGGGTGACGATCCGGGCGAGGACGGTATCCTCGGAGTGGATGAACTGCACATCGTCCACACCAGGTTCGTCTCGCTGCTGACGCAGTCTCCCGAGCCGCGCCAGCTCGCACCCCTGGAGGTCGAGGAGGTCGAGGAGCACGAGCTCGACGAGAACGTGCTCCTGCCCGACTACGACTTCGAGCCGAACCCGGAGGCACTGCTCGACGCGCTGCTGCCGAAGTATCTGACGACCCGCATCTACGCGGCTCTCATCGACGCCGCGGCGAGCGAGTTGGCGGCCAAGCGCCGAGCCATGAAGGCGGCCACGGACAACGCCGAAGAATTGATCAAGACCCTGCGGCGGAGCGCGAACGCGGCGCGGCAGGCGGCGATCACCCAGGAGATCAGCGAAATCGTGGGCGGGGCCAGTGCCCTTTCCGCCGCAGGAAGAGAGTAACGATGACTGACACTGATGGAGTGGGACGCGTCGTACGGGTCATCGGGCCGGTCGTCGACGTCGAATTCCCGCGCAACGCCATCCCCGAGATCTACCACGCGCTGCACGCGACGATCGGCGAGGGCGAGGCGGCCAGCACGCTGACCATGGAGGTGGCCCAGCACCTGGGCGACAACCTGGTCCGCGCGATCTGCATGGCGCCCACCGACGGCCTGGTCCGGGGCGCCGAAGTGAGCGACACCGGCAGCCAGATCACGGTGCCGGTCGGCGACGGGATCAAGGGCAAGGTCTTCAACGCCATCGGCGAGTGCCTGAACCTCGCCGAGGGTGAGGAGATCCAGGCCGACGACCACTGGGAGATCCACCGTCACGCACCCGCCTTCGCCGAGCTGGAGCCGAAGACCGAGATGCTGGAGACCGGCATCAAGGTCATCGACCTCATCGCCCCCTACGTCAAGGGCGGCAAGATCGGCCTGTTCGGCGGCGCGGGCGTGGGCAAGACGGTGCTCATCCAGGAGATGATCATCCGCGTCGCCGAGAACTTCGGCGGGTCCTCGGTGTTCGCCGGCGTCGGCGAGCGCACCCGCGAGGGCAACGACCTCATCCTCGAGATGGACGAGTCCGGCGTGCTCGAGAAGACCTCGCTGGTCTACGGCCAGATGGACGAGCCGCCGGGCGTGCGTCTGCGCGTGGCCCTGTCGGCGCTGACGATGGCCGAGTACTTCCGCGACGTCAAGAACGAGGAAGTGCTGCTGTTCATCGACAACATCTTCCGGTTCACCCAGGCCGGCTCCGAGGTCTCGGCCCTGCTGGGCCGCATGCCCTCGGCGGTGGGCTACCAGCCGACCCTGGCCGACGAGATGGGCGAGCTGCAGGAGCGCATCACCTCGCTGCGCGGCAAGGCCATCACCTCGATGCAGGCGGTGTACGTCCCCGCGGACGACTACACCGACCCGGCGCCGTTCACCGCGTTCACCCACCTGGACGCGACCACGAACCTCGAGCGGAAGATCTCGGACAAGGGCATCTACCCGGCGGTCGACCCGCTGGCGTCGAACTCCCGCATCCTCGAGCCCGAGGTCGTCGGCTCCGAGCACTACGCCGTGGCCAGCCAGGTCAAGGAGATCCTGCAGAAGTACAACGAGCTGCAGGACATCATCGCGATCCTCGGCATGGACGAGCTGTCGGAAGAGGACAAGCTGGTCGTGGGCCGGGCCCGCCGCATCGAGCGCTTCCTGTCGCAGAACACGTACGCGGCGAAGCAGTTCACCGGCGTGGACGGTTCCTTCGTGCCGGTCAAGGAGACCGTCGAGGCCTTCAAGAAGATCGCCGAGGGTGAGTACGACCACTTCCCCGAGCAGGCGTTCTTCATGTGCGGTGGCCTCGAAGACCTCCACCGCAACGAGGAGAAGCTCCGCAAGCAGGCATAGTACGCCACTGCGGTCGAACGATCCGGCCCTCGGACCCGCACGGGTTCGAGGGCCGGTCTCATGTCGGCCCTGCTTCCCAGTTCACCTCGTGTTTCTCTGCTAACCTCGGGCGATGCGTGACACGCATCAATCTCCCACCGAGCAACCGTCCGGCCCTCCCGAAACGTCATTCCCCATCGGATCCCGGATCATCCACGTCGGACCGCACAAGACCGGCACGACGGCCGTTCAGGGGGCGCTGCACGCGGCCCGGGAGCGGCTGGCCGAGCACGGTGTCTGGCTACCGAGCTCCGAGCGCAATCCCGTCATGGCCGTGCGGCAGGGCAGCGGGACCAGGTCGATGGAACCGAACAACTCCGCCTGGAGCGAACTGGCCGCCGCCTTCGACGAGACCGGAGAGCGCATCGGAGTGCTCTCCAGCGAGTTCTTCGCCGACGCCGACGACACGGCCGCCCGGCGCGTCGTCGCCGAACTGGGCGGACCGAGCGTGCGAATCCTGATCACCTTGCGCCCGCTGGCCAAGATCATGCCCTCCCAGTGGCAGCAGCACGTCCAGTCCGGGAAGTCCACGCCCTATGAGGAGTGGCTGACCGATCTGTTCGACGAGCACAGCGGCACCAAGTCGGCCAAGTCGTTCTGGAAGCGGCACCGCCACGACCGGTTCACCGAGCGGTGGGCCGCCGCGGCCGACCCCGAGCGGGTCACCGTGCTCGTGGTCGACGACTCCCGGCCCGAGCAGCTCCTGCGCGACTTCGAGACGCTCCTCGGTCTGCCCGAGGACACCCTCCGAAAGAAGAAGAACGCCACCAACCGCTCCCTGACCTCCGGGGAGACCGAGGCCGTCCGCCTCTTGGCCGCCGAATTCGAGCGGCGCGGCTGGTCCAAGCAGCTGTTCCGCGAGTACGTCCGCTACGGCGTCGTGCCGCGCGTCAAGACGGCCCGGACGCCGGGGCCCGACGAGCCCAAGATCGCGACCCCGAGCTGGGCGCTCGAGCGCGCCGCCGAGATCGGCGGCGAGATCGCCGAGTCCATCGCCGCCTCCGGCGTCCGAGTCGTCGGCGACCTCGACCTGCTGCGCGGCGAGGACGTCAAGCCGGCCGAGCCCGGGCGGCCGCTGGTCGACCCCGAGGTCGCCGTCCAGGCCGTCCTCGGGTGCATGACCGTGGCCATGAAGGAGCAGGGCACACAGCGGCCCGAGGCCGATCGGAGCGAGTCGCTGCTGAGCATCGTGGGCCAGCGCACCAAGAACCGCCTGTTCGGCAGCCGAGGCAGGGCATGACCCAGCTAGCGGAGCGGCCCGCGCCGCGCCGCACCGAAGCGCCGGCGGCGCCGAAGGACAAGCCGGTGTTCCGGCCCGACATCGAGGGCCTGCGGGCGATCGCGGTCGGCCTGGTGGTCCTCGGGCACGCCGGCCTCCCGTTCTTGGACGGCGGCTTCGTCGGCGTCGACGTCTTCTTCGTCATCTCCGGGTTCCTGATCACCTCGCTGCTGCTGCGCGAGCTGTCCAGCACCGGTCGGATCTCCGTGGTGGGCTTCTACGCCCGCCGCGCCACCCGGCTGCTGCCCATGGCCGCCACGGTCACGGTGGCCACGCTGGCGGCGGCGTGGCTGTGGCTGCCACCCGCCCGGCTCGAATCGATCGCGGGCGACGCGCTGGCCAGCTCGCTGTACGCGGTGAACTACCGGTTGGCCGTCGAAGGAACGGACTACCTCAACGCCGAGCAGGACCCCTCGCCGTTTCAGCACTTCTGGTCCCTGGCCGTCGAGGAGCAGTTCTACCTGGTCTGGCCGCTGCTGCTCCTGGCGGTGGCGCTGCTGCTGCGCCGTCGGCCCGAACTCGTGCGCGACGGGCTCACCGTCGTGCTCATCGCGATCGCCGGATCGACGTTCGCCGCCAGCGCGGTCCTGACGCCCGAGGACCCGGTCTGGTCCTACTTCGGGCTGCATACCCGCGGTTGGGAACTCGCGATCGGGGCACTGGTCGCGGTCGCGGCGTCCGCGTTCGCCAGGGCGCCCCGCCTGCTGGCCGCGGCGCTCATGTGGGGCGGGTTGGCCGCGGTCGTATGGTCGGCCCTCGCCTTCGACGAGTCCACCGTGTTCCCCGGGACCGCCGCCGCGGTGCCGGTCCTGGGAACGGCCGCCGCCATAGCCGGCGGCTGCGCGTCGCCGCGCCTCGGCGCGGGCGGCCTGCTCGCGCTCCCGGCCTTCCAGGTGCTCGGCAGGCTCTCCTACGGCCTGTACCTGTGGCACTGGCCGATCCTGATGATCGGCCCGGCCGCGCTGGGCCTGGAGGCGACCGTCCGGCTCAACCTGGTCCTGGCCGCCGCCGCGCTCGGATTGACCGCGATCACCCACGAGGTGATCGAGAACCCGGTCAGATTCGCGAAGTTCTTCAAGCGCTTCCCGTGGCGCGGCGTCGGGCTGGGCATGGCGCTCACCGGGTCGACCGCCGCGCTGGCATTCGCCGCCGGATCGGTGCTGGCCCCTGACGCGACCGGTGACGGCGAGCCGGTGACCGTGTCCCAGGTGGACACGGTCGAGGAGCTCAGCGCGCTGATCGCCGAGTCGGTCGGCTACGAGGGCACCCCTGAGAACGTCACTCCGCCGCCGCTGGAAGCGGCCGACGACCTCGCCGAGATCTACGGCAACGGCTGCAACGCGTACTTCCGTGACACCGAGGTGACCGCTTGCACCTATGGCGAGGAGGGCAGCGAGATCGAGGTGGCGCTGTTCGGCGACTCCCACGCGGCCTCGTGGTTCCCCGCGCTGGAGCGGCTGTCCGAAGAGAACGGCTGGGAGCTGACGATCTACACCAAGAGCGCCTGCCCGGCGCCGATGATCGCCAAGAACGCCCAGGTGGTCGGCGGTCGCTACACCGAATGCGAGGAGTGGCGGGAGGCGGCCCTCGACCGGATCGTCGAGCAGCGGCCGGATCTGATCGTCGTCGGCTCCAGCGAGGGCAACAACCCGATCACGGACGAGGGCGAGGACCCCGACGAGGTCTGGATCGACGGCTGGGGCCGGACCATCGAGCGACTCCAGGAGTCCGGGGCCGAGATCGTGCTGCCGTCCAACCCGCCGACGTTCGAGGAGAACATCCCCGACTGCGTCTCACAGAACCTCGACGACCCGTCGGTGTGCGGCGCCGCGCCGGAGGACGCACTGACCAACCACGAGCGGGAGCTGCGGGTGCTGGAGACGGCCGAGGGTATGGGCGTGCACACCGTCGACGTCCGGCCGTGGTTCTGCACCGAGAGCTTCTGCCCGCCGATCGTGGGCAACATGCTCACCTTCCGCGACAATCACCACTTCAACCAGACCTACTCGGAGTACCTGGCCCCGATCCTGGCCACCGAACTGCCCGACCTGGGCTGAGCCGGTTGGAGGCGGCCGAGCCCCGCAATCCGTGGTACGATCATGTACGTACATCACTGTGGCCTGGGGGTGGACACGATGAGTGAGGTGACAGTTCGAGAATTCTCACGGAATCCGAGCGCATTCTTCGCATTGGCGGAACGAGGTGAGTCGGTGACGGTGACCAAGCACGGCCAGCCGGTGGCAGTGGTTGTGCCTGCCAGCGGCAACCTCGGAAAGTACGCGAAGTTGGTGGCGGAAGGCAAGCTTCGGCTGGCTCCGTACACCGGAAAGGACATCGAGGATTTCCCGAGGTACAAGACAGATCGGCCGGGAAGCCCAATGCAGACCATCCTCGATATGAGAGAAGAGGACGCCGAACGGGAAGAGGAGATGCACCGACTGCTAGGTGGAAAGCAGGAAAGTGATTTATCTCGACGCTTGCGCTCTCATCGCCTTGAGTGTGCAGAGGGACCCGGTCGATGAGTTGGTAGATTTCATCAAGCAGCACCCGAACGACCCGCTCGGATGCAGTGCCGTCGGTTTCATGGAGACAGTCCGGGGCGCTGCCGAGTACGGTCAGTATCCGAATCTGCTCGCGGAGTTGCGCTCCAGATACGCTGAATTCGCGGTAACCGAGGAGATCATCGAGATCGGATCGACTATTCCGCGGGCTATCCGTTCGCATGATGCTCTGCATCTCGCGACCGCGCTCAGCATCGCGGAATATTTGACTGCGTTCGTCACTTACGACCGGCGCCTGTTCAAAGGCGCTCAGGAACACGGTATTCCGGTGGCGTCCCCCGGTATGAACCTTTAGCGCGATGCGCTGCGGCCTCGGTGCTCGATCGAGCACCGAGGCCGTTTGCTCTATGGCAAGTGTCGATCGGACTCCTACAGCCCTCGTCCGCGCCTGTGGAGGGCCGACATCACCGTCGGGACTCCCACGATTCCGGCCGCCGCCGCTGCCGCCACGGCCGCCCTCGGTTCCCCCGGGTTCGCCCTCGTGGCCCGCATCGCCCAGCGCAATGCCTCCCGCCGGTCGCCTATCGCCGCGTGCCAGCAGGCGATCTGGCCGTAGACCCTGGCCGCTCCCTCCGGGCTGCCGTGGATCTCCGGATGACGGTCCAGGATCCAGCGCAGCGAGGAGATCTTGGTGTCCCAGCGGGTCTCGAAGTGCGAGCCGGCCCAGTTGATGAGCGCGTACGGGGTGTCCACATGCGCGATCGGGCGGCGTCTCGCGGCCCGCAGCAGCATGTCCCAGTCCTCGTTCTGGCTGCCCGGCGCGTCCTCGGCGACCAGTCCGAGCCCGCCCATGAGCGCCGAGCGGCGGAACAGGAACGTCGAGGAGTGCAGCATCATCATCCGCGACCGCAGCAGGTCGGCGTGCCGGACCGTGGCCTGCCCGGCCAGGCGCGGATTGCGGCGCCCTCGGTAGTCGACCTCGATCGCGGCCGTGCACATCTCGGCCTCGGTGCCCAGGGCCGCCACCTGCGCGGCCAGCTTGCCCGGGAGCCATTCGTCGTCATCGTCGAGGAAGGCGATCAGCTCGGTCTCCAGGGCGGTGATGCCGGTGTTGCGGGCCCCGGAAAGGCCCGGGGTGCGGTCGTTCTTGACCACCCGCACCGGCCGGTCTCCCTCTGAGACGAGCTCCTCGTCGGGCTTGGCGCGGTCGAAAACGACCACCGCTTCGATCCGGCCCGGGTAGAACTGGGTCAGGACCGAGCGGAGCGCCTCGCGCACCTGCTGGGGGCGGTTGTGCGTCGGGATCACCACCCCGACCGAGGGCCAGTCACTCACCGGCGGCCACCTCCCGCGGGAGTTCGGCTTCCTCGTCCTCCCGCAGGTAGCCGTAGCGCCCCAGCAGCGGCCGGGTCAGCGTCGAGACCATCCGGCGGGTGCTCTCGGGCAGCTCGTCGGCCCAGGCCTCGTCGTGGCGGATGGGGATGCGGCCCACGGTGAACCGCATCGGGTTGCCGGCCGCCGAGTGGCTCGGGCCCAGGTCGGCGCAGCCCTCGCCGATGAAGTTCAGGTCCGACTCGACCAGGTCGAGCTCGCAGAACCGGGCCAGGGACGCGATGACGTGGCGGGGACGCTGGATGATCCGCTCGTAGCGCACCCGCCGCACCGGCACGCCCCGGCGCGCCAGCAGGCTGAACGCCGCGTTCTGCGCGTTCCACAGCATCGCGGCCTTGGCGGGGGAGTAGCGGGTCATCTGGTCGCCGGTGGGCGACTCGGGCCGCCGCACCTGCTTGGTCCACGAGTAGGCCACGCCGCGCGAGTCGCGCACCACGTGCATGATCCGCAGATCGATGCCGGGCGCCCAGCGCAGGCAGTAGGCCAGGGAGGCGTGCTTGGAGGAGTCGACCACCACGCGCGCGCCGGTGTCGGCCGCGGCCGCGCGGTAGATCTTCTCGAAGTAGGAGGCGTACTCGGTGACCAGCTGGTGCTGGTCGCTCGCCAGCTTCTTGGAGGCCAGCGCCGGGATGTGCCGGGTGCGGTCGACGGTGGCCTTGAGCGCGGCGAGCCGCTCGACGTCGACATCCTCCCAGGACCCGAAGGCGGCCTTGCCGATCCGCTGCCAGAACTCGCAGTAGGAGAAGGTCGCCCCGCAGGCGCACATCTCGTCGCCGACCAGGTCCCGTTCCCACAGGTGGGTGATCTCGCCCAGCGGCACGACCCCGGGCAGTTGGCCGAGCAGGCGCTCCAGGAGCGTCGTGCCGCTTCGGCCGAGGCCTCCGATGAACACCACCCGTACGGGGTTCTCGGACTTCTCGGCCGTGTCGGCGATCTTGACGCTCACTGATGACACTCCCGGTTCTACTCGATCGTTCGTCGCTTCCGGTGGGATTAACGACTGTGGGTGGGGTCGAGGACACGCCCTGAGGTGAAAAATCCCGGAAAAGCGCGTCCCGGCCCTTACCGTCTGATGGCATGGAGCGTTACGGCTCGACGCCGAATCATTGCCCGAATCGCCTCGCCTCCCGGATTCGCATCGGCGGCATCGGTATCGATCCGGTCTCAGAAAGGGAGGCGGTCGAGCGGGTCATGGCGGCCCTGGAGTCGGGGCGCGGCGGCCAGATCGTCACCCCGAACGTCGACATCCTCGCGGCCGCGCGCCGCAGCCGGGCGGCGCGCGCCCTGGTGGAGGCCGCCGAACTGGCCGTGGCCGACGGCGCGCCGCTGGTGTGGGCCTCGAAGCTGGCCGGGACGCCGCTCCCGCAGCGGGTGGCCGGATCGGACCTGGTCTGGAGCCTCTCGGAGGCCGCGGCCGAGCGCGGCCTGAAGGTGGCCCTGCTCGGCGGCACCCCCGACGGGGCCGCCAGGCCGACCGAGCACGCCGCCGAGATCCTGGAGGCCCGCTATCCGGGCCTGAAGGCCGTGGGCGCCTGGTGCCCGCCGATGGGCTTCGACCGGGACGAGTCGCAGTGGCGGGCCCTGGTCGACCGCTTCGGCGCGGCCGACCCCGACCTGGTCTACGTGGGGCTGGGCTTCCCCAAGCAGGAGCACGTGATCGCGCGCCTGCGGGCGGTGGCGCCCGGGGCCTGGTTCCTCGGGTGCGGGGCGAGCATCGACTTCATCGCCGGATACCGCCGCCGCGCCCCGAAGTGGATGCAGCGCAGCGGCACCGAGTGGCTGTTCCGGCTCGCCTCCGAGCCGCGGAGACTGGCCCGCCGCTACCTGCTGACCGACCTGCCCGTGGCGGTGCGGCTGCTCGCCGACGCCGCCGGTCAGCGCCGCCGGGCGATGTAGACGACGTCAGTGGCCCATTTGGACAGCGACGAGGCGAACACCGCGTCGACGCCCTTGGCGAGCCAGGACACCGGCCTCCGGTAGCAGCCCTGGGTGAACAGGGTGAACCCCTGGACGCCGACCAGTTCGAAGCCGTGGCGCTCCAGCAGGGAGAGCATGTGGTCGTGGGAGAGTTCCTGGAACCACGTGTCGGCGTCCAGGCGGCCGAAGGTCCGGCGCATGCGGCGCAGCGACGAGGCGTTGCCGTGGTTCTCGATCAGCAGCATCCCCGCGTCGGCGTCGGGCAGCGCCGCCGCGGCGAATTCGAGTAGCTGCCCGCGCAGTTCGTCGTCCACATTGAGCACGAACCGGAAGGCCGTCACCAGCGCCGGGCGGCCCGGGGCTATCTCCGGCACGGCCCCGCCGGGGCCGACCAGGTGGGCCACGCCCGGGGTGCCCAGTTCGCGGCCCTTGACCAGCATCGCCTCGGAGGTGTCGTAGCCGTGCGAGACCTCGACCAGCCCCGCGAGCATCCGGGCCACGCGCCCGGTCCCGCAGGCGAAGTCGTGGTGGACCGGCGGCAGCGCGAACGCCGAGGGCACGAAGCCGCGCAGCCAGCTGGTCTGGCGAGAACTGACGATCGACGAGAACGTCCCCGGCGCGTAGGTGCGCTCGGCGTACTTCTCGACCGCGTCCGGGTCCTGGAACACCTCTGTGTAGTTGCTGGGCACGCGTCCCCTCCAAGTGGAGATCTAGATCCTGCGTCGAAAGCGCAGCAGCACCGCCGTCCACGCGGCGCCCGCCGCGGCGAGCGCGGCCAGAGTCCACGGGGGGCCGACCAGCCCGGCCGCCGCGGGCAGAGCGCCGAAGGCGATGCCGCACGCGACCAGGGCCCGCCGGGCCGAACCGCCGAACGGGTGCAGACCGTAGGTCCGCCACAGCTGCGCGAGTGGAATCAGATTATTCACCACGATCGCCGCCGACCACGCGATCGCCGCGCCGACGACGCCGAGGGAGGGAATCAAAGCCAGGTTCAACGCCACATTGACGGACAGTGAAATCAGCACGTCGATCAGCTGCCAGGAGGTCTTCCCGGCCATAGCGAGCATCGAGTCGACCACCCCGCACGCCGCGGAGGCCATCATCGCCGGAACCAGGATCCACACCACCTCGCGGGCCCCGGCCCCGTCGTAGGCGCCGCCGAACAGCCGCAGGTACCAGTCCACCGCCAATGCCACGGTCAGGTAGAACGGCCAGGTCAGCGCCACGATCCACGCCGTCGACTCCTGGTAGAGCCGCCCGGCCGAGACCGGCTCGCCCGCGGCCATGGCCGCGGCCGCCCTCGGCTGCACGGCCTGCCCGACCGCGCCCGAGACCAGCTGCCCGATGATGACGAACCGGGTGGCGACGGTGTAGACCGCGGCGGGACCGAGCCCGGCCAGCGCCGCGACCAGCACGATGTCGACCCGCTGGAGGCCGATCTGCGCCACCCCGGCGACCGCGCGCGGGGCCGTGAAGCCCCAGAACGCCCGCGCCCCGACCCGGTCGGGGAAGCCCGGATCCGGCGGAGGGTCGGCCGACCGCCGGCGGTAGAGGAACCACCCGGCGGCGACCGCCGCCGGCAGGTACGGCAGCGCCCAGGCGGCCGTGACCGCGGCGGCGGAGGCCGAGCCGGTCAGGGCCACCGCCGCGAGCGAGCCGAGCTGGGCCAGCGTGCGGCCGAGCTTGTCGATGATCACGCTCGGGCCCATCAGCCGGTAGCCGCGGGTGGCCGCCAGGAGCGCCTCCAGCGCCACCGAGGCGGGCAGGAACAGCGCCAGCAGCCGCACCAGGTCCGCGCTGGCGAACAGCGGAGCCGACGCCGCCAGCGCCACCGCGGCCGCCGCGGAGACGACGACGGCCGGGATCAGGGCCCCGCGCAGCACCGACCCGATCGCGGCCTCCCGACCGGTCTGCCGCAGCCGGGCCACCCAGTAGACCAGCCCGGTGGGCGTGCCCAGCCGCGCCACGGCCGCGGCCACCAGGAACACCGACGTGGCCGCGAAGAACGCTCCGGCCTGCTCCGGCGAGAGCACGACGGCCACCAGCCAGGTGATCGCGAGGCCGCCGACCCCGGCGACGGCCGCGCCTACCAGGTTGACCAGGCCGCCGCGCGCGGTCCCGCGGATCCCGGTGGTGTCGGTCTCGGCCGCGGATCGCTCGGCTAGCGTCGCCAACTCGGTGCCCCGCCGAGCCATTCGGTGAGCGCGGCGTCGTACGGCTCGAAGTGGCCGCTGAGCTTGCGCCGCAGCTCCTCTGACATGGGGGAGGGGCGGCCGCGGGCGTTGTGGCGGGCGAAGGCCGGTTCGCCGAGCCACGGCAGGCCCAGGAACCGCAGGACGCGCTCGAAGGCGTCCTCGGGGCGGGTGAAGAACTCGCCGGAGTCGAGCACCAGGACCCGGTCGCGTCCGACCACGTCCGCCAGCGGCTCCAGGTAGTCGGTGTACTGGCCGCGGGCGACGTAGGCGTGGTGCTGGTGGTCGAAGCTGTAGTGGTGCTCGTCGATGCGCAGTTTCTGCTCGGCGCCGAGCAGCCGCTCGGGCTCGGCCGCGACGGCCTCCGCGAAGTCGGCGACGGTCTCGAAGCCGCGCGCCACTTCGTGCGCGTGGTGGGACCAGGCCCGCTCGACCGGGTCGCGGACCAGCACGATCACCTTGACGCCGGGCAGGTCGCGGGCGAATCGCTGCGCGGCGAGCGGGTGGTAGAGGTAGTACGGGCTGGACTCGAAGCCGATCGGGGCGAGCCCGGTGCCGGCGGCCACGCGGCGAGCGGTGGCCTTGGTCGGGAAGTGCGCCCGGTACCACGACAGCCCCCGGTCATACGAGGTGTCGAAGTAGTGGACACCCTTGTGGCACACCGGCTTGAGCATCGCCGGGTGCTGGGCGAGGGCGCGGTACAGCGAGGTGGTGCCGCAGCGCTGGCCGCCGCAGATCAGCAGTCCCGGCAGGATGCGGGACGCGGCGGTCAGGCGCCCGAAGGTGCGGGTGGAGCGGCCGACGGCGGCCCTGACCGGGGACGGGACTCGCTCCCGCAGTGTGCGCTGGCTCAACGAGATTCCTTACAGTCGGCGGATCGGGTTCGGGAGGGTGCTCGTACTGCTCCCCGGCGGGAGCTGTGCTCGTGACTCTCGCTTCCGCGAGCCGTGCTCATAGTTCTCGCTGCCGCGAGATATGCCGCAGCAGCGTCGGCAGCAGCCACCGGCCGAGCGCTCCGAGCGCGGCCCCGGCCTGCTCGGCCCGGTCGCCCATGTAGCGGGCGGCCAGGTCGACCAGGTACAGCAGCACGGTCGGCTCGGCCTCGGACGGGGCCACGTTCATCGGCGCCAGGGACGCCGAGGCGCCCGCGACCAGCAGGAGCACCGAGGTGGTCGGGTCGACCTGGTGCGTGACGATGTCGTCCTGGAGCTGGTAGTGGACCGCGTCGAACCCGATCGGGACGCCGGTCTCGAACCGTTCGAGGTCCCACAGGTAGATCGCCTCGGCGGCCTCGCAGGTGTTCCACGGCGTCCAGTCGCCGTGCCAGGACCCGAAGGACAGCTCGGTGGCCGCGTAGCGGTCCAGCAGCGCCGACCCCGCCGAGGCGAGCGTCGCCGCGTCGGAATCGGCCCGCCCCGCCAGGCGCGCCAGGCGCTCGCGCAGCCGGGCGGAGTAGTCGGAGTCGCCCAGCGGCGAGCGCTTCACGCCGGCGACGCCGGCCAGCTCGCGCATCGCCTCCAGGCGGCGGGTCTCGCCCCCGGCGACCGGCTCGGACCAGGCCGGGAGCGCCGAGGTCACCATCAGGTTGTGCTCCCGCCAGTTCCCGGCGTGCAGCAGCGACGGCACCCGCAGGCATCGCAGCGAGCAGTCCTGGCTGAGGTACCTGGTCGCCTCGGTCTCGGCCTCGACCAGTTCGCGGGTGAGCTCGTTGACCCCGAGCTTGGCGAAGGCCACCGTCCGGGCCCGGTCGTCGAGGACCTGGAGGACCGGCTTCCGGTTCGCCCGGGCCGGGCCGATGTGGATGCTCAAGTGGACCTCGTGGCCCAGGACGGCCGCCAGGTGGTCGTCGACGCCCTCGGCCGCGGCGACCTGGAGCCGGTGGGGCAGCAGCAGGCGGTCCAGGCCGAGCCGCAGGGCCCACACGGCCGCGTCGCGCTTGGCCCGTGCGCCCCGGGAGGCCGGGCGCGAGTAGCGCGACAGGGCCCCGGCGGCGACCTTCCGGTCGGCCGCGGGGATCAGCACGCGAGGCTTGCGACGGTTGGGCACCACGATGTACGAGCGCGGGTCGCCGCCCTCCGGCGCCCGGCGGGTCGCGGCCGCGTCGGCGCGCGGGTAGAGCTGGTCGACCACCTCGGCCAGATAGTTCGCGCGCCGCCGCAGGTCGTCCGCGGTTTGCAGGGCTCGGCTCATTGCTTCTCCACAGGTTCGTTGGTCGACAGCAGGACGTAGCTGAGGAGCGTGAGCAGCAGCGGGGTGACCAGGGCGTTGTAGTAGAACATCGACAGCAGGGACATCCCGAGCACCGCCGAACCGGCGATGCCGATCGGCGAGTGGTCGGATCGGAAGCGCCACAGGGCCGCCAGCATGAAGCCGATATAGGTGACGATCCCGGCCAGGCCGTGGGAGAACAGGACCTGCCACAGCTGCCCGTTGCCGCCGAGGGTGCGTCCTCCGCAGCGCGGGCATTCGGGCGAGGGGCCTATGGCGATCGAATCGCCCGAACCGAGGGTCTTGCGGGTCGACCCGAAGCCGAGGACCGGCGAGTGCTCGACCGTCAGCTCGGTGGCCCGTACCGATGAGAACGCGCGGCCGTCGTCGGAGTGCCCGTTCGACATGCGCGCCTGCACGATCGAGCCCAGCGGCGTCAGCGCTATCAGCAGCAGCGCGGCGCAGCCGGCCCCGGCCAGGGCCATCATCCCGGCCGGACGGCCCGAGATGAGCAGCCTGATCGCGGCGAACACCGCGATCGCGGCCAGGCCCAGCCACAGGCCGCGGTTCATCGAATAGACCGCCGGAACCATCGAGACGGCCAGCAGCACGGTCGCCGCCACGCGCCAGCGGGTTGCCACGGGCATGCAGAAGGCGGCCACGACCAGCCACACCACGGTGATGGCGAAGTTGTTGCCCCAGGTGTTGGTGTAGCCCCACGGGGCCGAGGGCCGGGGCGTCTCGTAGCCGAGGAAGTCCATCGTCTGCGCCGCCGACGGATGCACCAGGGACTGCACGAACCCGTCGCTCGCGACCGACTCGGGCAGCAGCGCCTCGACCGGCGAGGTGTACTCGAAGGCCCCGGCGAAGGTGCCCAGCAGGCCCCCGGCGACGGTGACGACGAACAGCCAGGCCAGCAGCCGCAGCAGCCGCCGCCTCGGGTACACGCCCTCGGCGACGAGGTTGAAGGCCCACAGCGCGATCAGGGTGCAGCAGCAGTAGAAGCCGAGCCGGAAGGTCGCGCCGGGCAGGTTGGAGACCCACGACCCGGGGACGGTCCCGGGCGGGTCGACCCCGAGGTTGGCCAGGCTGAGGGCTACCGCGATCAGGAACAGCAGCCACCAGCCGAAGGCCGGCGGCACCGCGACGGCCCTGCGGCGCAGCAGCCTGACGGCCGCGAGCGCGGCCACCAGCGGGATGACCAGAACCCCCATGCCGAGCGCCCACCACAGCGGATAGGCGGCCAGCAGCCAGGTCAGGGCCGCGCCCTCCCTGGAGGCGGCACGGCCGTCGCGGGGGGACCGGGCGGTCCCGACCGCGCTCGCGAGCGTCATCGGGTCTCGGCCGCCCGCTTGGGCTCCTGGATCGCCTCCAGGGAGTCGGTGGGCGTCTCGTCGGCCGGGATCGACGGCATCGGCGGGCGGGCGCTCTCGTGCCGCGCGCTCGGCATCGGCACGTTGTTCATCGGGCCCAGCGCGTTCGGCAGCAGCACCGCGCCCAGCAGCGCGGCGTCGACCTGGCGGATCGCCTCGGCCGCCGCCGCGGTCTCGGCGACCGTGTCGCGACCGGACTGGACGGCCAGGATGACCGCGTCGGCGTGCCCGGCCAGGAGCTGGGCGTCGGCCGAGCACGACAGCGGCGGGGCGTCGACTACGACGAACCGGCAGGACTCGGCGAGCTTGGTGAAGGTGTCGAGAGTGGCCTCACTGGTGGGACCGGCCGCGCGGGCGGCGGCCCCCGGGCCGACCACCGACAGGCTCGGCTGCCGCGGCGCCGCCTGCGTCGCCTCGGCCAGGTCGACCCGGCCGGACCACACGTCGGACAGGCCCGGGACGGGCTCGGTGCCGAGCAGCTCGGGCAGGCCCACAGTGGTCGACGGGTTGGCCTCCACGGCGGTGATCCGGTCCCCTGCGCGGGCCATGGCGGTGGCCAGGTTGGCGGCGACGACGCCGGCGGCCGGGCCGGGCGCGACCCCGGCGACGACTACCACCCGCTGCCCGCCGGTCAACTGCGAGGAGACCACGTTGCGCATCTGGGCGAAGACCCGCCCGCCCGGGCTGTAGGCGCCGAAGACCTCGCGCCGCTGGAACCTGACCGCCTTCGGCACCGAGCCGAGCACATCGAGCTCGCAGCGTTCGACCAGGTCGCCCGGGTAGTGGATGCGGCGGGCCAGCCGGTGGCGCGCCCAAGCCAGGGCCAGGCCCAGCGGCAGCCCCGCCCCGACCGCGGCGGCGAGATTGAACAGCGGGTTCGGGGAGACCGGCGACTCCGGAGCGGTCGGCTCGTTGATGACGCGGCCGGGGACGACCGACTCCCGTTGGGCCTCCAGCTCCTCGATCCGGGCCTCGGCCTCCCGGGCGGCCTCGCCACCGTCGTCCAGGCTCGGCTCCAGAGCCGAGATCGCGCTCTCGATCGAGGAGGTGGCGGCGTCCCGCCGGTGGGCCAGGTACGCCTCGGAGAAGGCGACCGTCCCCTCCCTGGCGGCCTCGGGGCCGTCGGCGCGGAAGCTGATCTCCAGCACCGAGGTGTTGGGCGGGACCGAGACCGACACCTGCTCCTCCAGTTCGGCGACCGAGGCGGACCCCAGCGTCTCGGCGGCGACCTCGGCGACCTCTGTGGACTTCACCAGCTGCGCCTCGGTGTCCAGGTTGACCTGCCCGGAGGTGCGGGCCCCGACCACGGACGTGTCGGCGGCCGTCGGCAGGATCAGGACGGAGGCCGTGGACTGGTAGACCTGCTCGGTGACGGCGGTGTAGCCGAGGCCGGCCGCCGCGGCGGCGAGCACGGTGCCGACGATGAGCCACCAGGAACGGCGGGCGATGGTGCCGTAGTCGGCGAGCGTGCGGGCGGCAGGGGTCCTCAAGGTGAATGCCTTTCTCGTCCACGGGCTTTCGCTGGAATAACGAGGCACCGCACGATCCGGTGACGGCCCCTACCCGTCCTTCGCTGAAACGAGGGTTGATTTCGAGCCAACCAGACATTAAAAAGCAATATGTTGGACAATGTCGTGATTCGCGGTATCTGATCGCGACGGACGCGAACGCCCGTGAGGTGGGACCAGATGAGCAACTCGAACGCGCGGCGAGGACTGCCGCTGAGGGCCGGCCGGGGACTGATCACCCTTCTGGCGATCGTGCCGCTGGTCATGTCCGGCTTCGTCATCGGCTACGGCGTCGGCACCGAACACGAGCGCCGCGCCGGCACCGCCACAGAAGCCTGGGAGCAGAACGCCCGCCACGAGCACGCCCCCACCGTCGCCTCCTTCACCGCCACCGACATGAACGGACCGGCCCCCGAACAGTCCGCCGTGCTCCCCGTCGGCACCTCCGAAGACCTCGGCATCACCGTCACCCACCTCCAATTCGTCGTCGACGAATCCACCGTCCCGCCCGACCACACCGCCAGGCTGCGACTGTCGATGCTGCTCCCGCCCCAAGACGACGCGGTCGTGCTCGAAATCGCCTCCGTGCGCCCGGTCGACTGCCTGTGCGCCCTCAGCGCCGACACCGCACCCCCCTACGGCCGCGTCTGGGACGCGGCCCTCACCGACTCCACCACCACCGAAGTCACCTTCGACCTCACCGGCGCGATCGACTCGCCGGGCCGCTACGGATTCGCCGTCACCACCCCCAACCGAGACGCCTACCTCGAATTCGAAGGCACCGGCGGCGGCGACGGCCCGTCCCTGCTCACCGAGTCCACCCCCGACCCGACCCCCAGCCCGACCGGCGACCCGTCCCCGACCCCCGGCCAAGACCCCGACCCGCGGCCGGCAGCGCCCGAAGCGGGACAGGCCGAGACCACCTACGGCACCTGCCGCACCGACGAGAAACTCATCCCCACCTGCGGAACCCTCACCGGAGCCGCCGCCGGAGCCCACACCAGCCGCCCCAAAGAGGACGCCTTCCTCGAATTCGAGCAGACCGTCGGCCGCACCCAGCACATCTACCACGCCTACGAACGCGCCGACGGACGCCTGTTCCCCACCCGAAAGCAGATCGACCTGGCCACCGACCCCGACAATCCGCGCACCCTGTTCATCAACTGGAAGCCGCGCATGGCCACCTGGGCCGAGATCGCCGCCGGAGACCCCGACGTCGACCGCTACCTGACCCGCCTGGCCGACCACATCGACCAGAACTTCGACCAGCCGTTCTTCTTCACCGTCCACCACGAACCCGAGAACGACGTCATCAACCGGCCCGGCTCGGGCATGCAACCCGGCGACTACCGCGAGATGTACCGCTACGTGGTGAACTTCCTGCGCTCGGCCGGAGCCGACAACCTCGTCACCGTCATGAACTACATGGGCTACCTCAAATGGACCGAGGTCCCCTGGCACGACCAGCTCTACCCCGGCGACGACGTCGTCGACTGGATCGGCGTCTCCGGCTACGGCCAATCCCTCAACGACGACGGGCACTCCGACTTCACCGAGATCGTCGACCAGACCAAGGACGACGGCACCTGGCCCGGCTACTACCACTGGGTCGGCCAGCAGCACCCCACCAAACCGCTCATGCTCGCCGAATGGGGCGTGTTCAAAACCGACGGCCACCCCGACCACCAGGAGACGGTCTTCCGCTCCGCCGCCGAGCAGTTCGCCTATTACCCGCGACTGAAGGCCGTCGTCTACTTCTCCTCACCCGACGCCGAAGGCAGAGACTCCGAAGTCGACACCGACCCCGACGCGCTCGAGGCCTACCGCGACCTCATGGCCTCGGAACTGTTCGACGTGAAACTCGAATAACGAGGACGCCTTCGGATGCCGCCGGTACGGCGAGACGAACCGGTCCCCGGCGATCCAGAACCGCCACGGCACCTCCGCGGCCCGCATGATGCCCGTCCGAGGCCCGCAAGCAACCTCCACCGGCCCCGACCCGTCCGAGACCGCGCCCACCATGTCGACGCCGTCATCGGACCGGTCCCAGCCCATGGCCTGCGCCAGCCGCGCCGGACCGCGCGCCAGATCCCGGAACGCCACCCGCTCCCCGCGCCGCTCCCGCGCGACCTCGACCCCGCCGACGACCTCCCCGGCCCGCAGCAGCACCGCCGCCCCGAACCCGACCGGCCCGCACGTCAGATTGCCGCAGAAATGCATCCCATAGGTGAAGTAGACGTACAGATGCCCGGCCCGACCGAACATGACCGCCGTCCGCGCCGTCGGCCCCCGGAACGAATGCGAAGCCGGATCGTCCTGCCGGTACGCCTCCACCTCGGTCAGCCGCACCGTCACACCACCGGACACCACCAGACGGCCGAGCAGCTCGGGAGCCACCTCGACCGGGTCGCGCTCGAAGAACCCCCGCGGCGTCACGAGCACCCGGTCGGGGCGTCCTCGGCGGCCGGAACCTTGTCGGCCACCACCGGCGAGAGCCCATTGAGCACATCGAGCGCCTGGTAGTCACCGGGCACGTCCACCCCCACGGGCACCTCCCGGTCCAGGGTCACCCAGCGCTCGCCGTCGCCGTCCTCGTCGGAGTACCAGCACACGCCGTTGAGGCCGAACACCGCCTCGGTGTCCTCGACCTCCACCGGCTCGGCCCCGCACGTGGCCACCACCGCCGGGTCGCCGAAGGCCACCACGAACTCCGCGGCGTGGTCCCCGCCCTCGACCGGGCGGGCCGGGAGCCCGGCGACCTCCTCGGGCACCGACGAGGTCAGCGCCAGACACACCACGGCCTCCTCGTCGCCCAACGTCGGAACCTCGACCTCCACCGGCGACAGGTCCCAGTCGGCCTCGAAGCGGTCCCCGTCGGCGGCCGAGGAGATGAAGTTGAAGACCAGCACGCCGACGACCGCCGCCACCGGCACCGCCACGGCCGTGGCGACCACGGCCGGAAGCCTCGACTTGGCCACGGCGCTCCTCAGAGTTCCAGGATCGAACAGGTCAACGTGCGGGTGATGCCCTGCACTCGCTGGACTCTACTCACCACGAAGGCCCCCAACTGGTCCACGGTGGCTGCCTCGGTGAGAACGACCACGTCGTAGGGTCCGGTGACCATGTCGACCCGCACCACGCCGTCGATCTTGGCGACCGCACTGGACACGTCCTGGGCCATCCCGACCTCGGTCTGAACCAGAATGTACGCCTGCACCATGACAGGCCTCCCTCTCCCGCGGGCACTCGTGGGGTGGGCGATCGAAACGCGACACCGGCGGGGCTGACCGGTATCCCGACCGCACTTGAGCGAAGATTACGCAGTCACTACACGAGCGTCAACTTTCCGGGACTGGAATCCAACGTGAGCGAAACCGTGGCCGAGGTCGGCGAGTTCCGACTGATCGAGCGCTTCTCCAGGCACTTCACCGCCACCGAGGCCGTCGTGCTGGGGCCCGGCGACGACGCCGCCGTCGCCACCGCCCCCGACGGCCGGGTCGTGGCCTGCACCGACATGCTCGTCGACGGCAACCACTTCCGGCGAGACTGGTCCTCGGCGGCCGACGTCGGCCATAAGGCCGCCGCCGCCAACATGGCCGACATCGCCGCGATGGGTGCCCGCCCGACGGCCCTGCTGGCCGCCGTCTCGGCCCCGCAGGACCTGCCCGCCGAATGGCTCGAAGGACTCGCCCAGGGCCTGGCCGCCGAGGCCGGCAGCGTCGGCGCGGCCGTCATCGGCGGCGACACCACCCGCGGCGGCCTGCTGACGGTCACCGTCACCGCCCTCGGCGACCTCGAGGGCAGAGAACCGGTCACCCGCTCCGGGGCCGAACCCGGAGACGTGATCGCCATTGCCGGCCGGACCGGCTGGGCCGCCGCCGGCCTGCTGGTGCTCTCGCGCGGCTTCCGCTCCCCGGGCGCCCTGGTCGGCGCCTACCGGCGCCCGCAGCCGCCGTACGCGGCCGGACGCGACGCCGCCCTGATGGGCGCGCACGCGATGATCGACGTCTCGGACGGGCTCCTGGCCGACCTGGGCCACCTCGCCTCCGCCTCCGGGGCGGCCATCGACGTCGACTCCGCGGCCCTGGAGGTCCCCGAACCGATGGCCAACGCCGCCGAAGCGCTCGGGGCCGACCCCCGCAAATGGCTCCTGACCGGAGGCGAAGATCATGCCCTCGCGGCGGCTTTTCCTCCGGACGTGCTCCTGCCCGAAGGCTGGAGGCGCATCGGCTCGGTCGACGGTGGCACCGGAGTCACCGTCGACGGCCAGCGCTGGAGCGGACCGACCGGATGGGACCACTTCCAGGAATGAGCCCGCCGTGCGCCGGGCACGACAAACGCCGCCAGGACCGGGCCCTGGCGGCGTCAGAGTCTGTCGTTACCGGCCTGTACGCCTAACGGGACACCTTGTTGGCCTTGAGGCACGAGGTGCAGACCTTGGCGCGGCGCTTGTTGTCCCCGGAGCCGGTAGCGACGCGAATGGTCTGCAGGTTCGGGTTCCAACGACGCTTGGTCTTCTTGTGGGACCACGGGACGTTGTTGCCGAAGCCCGGGCGCTTGCCGCAGACTTCACACACGCTCGACATAATCCAAACTCCTGCATTGACGTGAATCGGCCCGCCCCCACGGCGGGCAACCCGGCAATTCTAACGGACCTGAGCAGCCGCGACGCGCCCAGGTCGGGGGGCCTGCGTCACACGCCCTCTCCCAGCAGGACTCCTGTGCACTGTGGCGGCTGCCGCGCACGCCCACCTCGGGCCACTCTAGGATTGGGGCTGATCCCGTAGGCTAGCCACAAACAGTGATGTGCCGATGCCCGAATTCCCGTTGGTGAGTCGATCATGAGCAACCCCCAGCAGCCGCCTGCCGATGGGTGGCAGCCGCCGAATTCTCCCCCGCAGCAGGAGGAGCAGCCGGTCTACCGGCCTAACGAGCAGCCTCCCGGCCAGGAGCCGCCGCCCTGGTCCCCGGAGAGCCAGCAGATGGGGCACCCCGGCAGCCAGCAGCCGCCGATGGAAGACGAAGGCACGGTCAAGTACACCCAGCCCCCCGGGCATCCGAGCCAGCCGCAGGCGCCCTTCGGGCCGCCTCCGGGGGTCCCGGTCTCGCCGTTCGACGCGCCCCCGGCGGGAGTCCCCGCCTCGGGGATGCCGGCATCCGGAATCCCGGCCTCCGGCATGCCCGCCCAGGGGTACGGCCCCGGCATGCCGCCGGTCTCGTCGGTCCCCGCCTCGGGAATGCCCGTCTCGCCGGGCCAGGGCCAGTTCGGTCCGCCGGGAGGCCAGCTGGTGCCGGTCTCCTCCGGACCGGGCGGGCAGCCGTGGGGCGGCGCCCAGCCCGGCCAGATCCAGCGCAAGAAGAAGAAGGGCGGCCGCGGGCCGCTGTGGATCCTCCTGATCGGCATCGCCGTGATCGCCGGAGCCCTCGGCTTGGGCGGCTTCATCCTGTTCAACCCCGACTCCGACCAGAGCGAACCGAACGACGGCGACCGGACCGGCACCATCGAGAACCAGTCCGAGGAGGAGCCCGTCGCGGTCGGCGACCCCGACGCCGGCGTGTACTTCGTCGCCGGTGGCTCCGGAGAGGAGATCGGTGAGCTACCCGAAGCCCTGCCGAACGGCACCGGAGTGCAGGCCGGAGACGCCTCGGCCTCCGTCGGCCTGATCGACCTCGGGGCCATCGGAGCCGAAGACGCCGCTGACGAGGACAATCCGCTCGGGGCCGTGTCCGACGCGTTCGGCGACTCGCTCGCGGCCACCGCCGGCGGCGAGGCCGCCGACACGGAGACCGTCGGCTACTGGGTCGACGCCAGGCAGGCGAACTTCAGCACCTTCACCGTCGGCGACACCACCGTGATCGCCGCCGTGATCGACCTCGGCGACGGAACCTACGCCGGATTCGCCGGATTCGCCACCAATGAGGACGAGACCGAGGCCATCGAGGCCATGCGCCAGACGCTCCAATTCGGCGAGCCCGAAATGTAGCTGCCAAACCGTCCGGTCCACCGAGCGCGTATCCTGTCGGACCGTGGCAGCCATCCCCGAATCCAGCCCCGTGGCCCTCGACGCCGCCGCGGTCCGCGAATGGACCGCGCGCGGCATCGACACGCTGACCCGCCACCGACGAGGAGTCGACGAGCTCAACGTCTTCCCCGTGGCCGACTCCGACACCGCGACCAACATGGTCGCGACCCTCCATGCCGCCTTCCAAGGCGTCTCCGCGGACCTGTCGCTGCCCGGACTGCTCGACGAGGCCGCCGGGCGGGCCCTGCTGTCGGCCCGCGGGAACTCCGGGGTGATCCTCGCTCAGATGCTGCGCGGACTGGCCGACGCCTGGACCGCCGAGACCGTCGACGCCAGGGCCTTCGCCGCCGGGCTGCGCTCCGCCACCGACGCCGCCACCGCGGCGGTCGCGGTGCCCACGGCCGGCACCATCCTCACCGTCGCCGAGTCCGCCGCCGCCGCGGCCGCCAAAGCCGCCCCGTTCGGGCTCGTCTCGGCCGCCCGCGCCGCCGCGGAGGCCTCCGCGCAGGCCGTGGCCGCCACCCCCGGGCAGTTGCCCGCGCTCGCCCGCGCCGGCGTCGTCGACGCCGGCGGGCTGGGCCTGGCGCTGCTGCTGGAGGCCCTGGTCGAGACGCTCACCGGATCGACCTCGAGCGGCGCGCTCGACCTGCTCGAACGCCACCGCACCCGCAGCCCGGCCCCGCTCGAGGAGGTCCCGCGCGAGACCGGCTCCGAGGAATACGACTACGAGGTCCAGTACCTGCTCGAATCCTCTGCCGACCAGGTCTCGGAGCTGCGGCACCGCCTCGCCGCCCTGGGCGACTCGGTGGTCATCATCGGCTCCCGCGCCTCCAAGGCCGTCACCACCTTCAACGTGCACGTCCACGTCAACGACATCGGCGCCGCCATCGAGGCCGGGATCGAAAGCGGCCGCGTCCACCGGATCTCGGTCACCCGCTTCGACGACGCCTACTCCAGGGTCCAGACGCAGGACCTCGACCGCGCCGTGGTCGCCGTGACCGCGCTGCCCCTGCTGCGGGGCCTGCTGGAGACCGAGGGCTGCCGCGTGGCCGCGACCGGGACCGCCGAGGACGTGCTGCTGGCCATCCGCGCCGGAGGCGGCCCCAACGCCGTCGTGCTCGTCGACGACCCCGACGCCGTCGACGCCGTACGCGAAGCCGCCCACGCCGCCCGCGGCCACGGCTACCGCGTCGCGGCCATCCCCACCGGCTCGATCATGCAGAGCCTGGCCGCCTTCGCCGTCCACGACCCCGACCGGCCCTTCGACGACGACGTCATCGCCATGGCCGAGGCCGCCGCCTCCTGCCGGACCGGCGAGGTCCGCTACCGGTCCGGGAAGGTCCTCGGCCTGGTCGACGGCGATGTCGTCCACACCGGAACCGACCCCGCCGTGGCCGCGCTCGACCTGATCGACCGCCTCTGTTCGGCTGGGGCCGAGCTCATCACGCTCCTGCCGGGCGCGGAGTGGGATCCCGAGACTGTCACAGCCCTGAGCGATCATGTGGACAAGGCGTGGCCGCTGGTGGAACTCCAGCAGCTGCCCGCCGGCCAAGACGATCCGCTGATCCTGATCGGAGCCGAATGACAGTCGAGCTGGAGACCCGGCTGCGAGACGTGTTGGGCGCCAAGACCGCCGCTGCCCTCGACAAGGGACTGGGCCTCGAGACCGTCGGCGACCTGCTGGGCCACTACCCTTTCCGCTACGCCAGGCGCGGCGAGCAGACCGACCTGGGCTCGCTCCAGATCGGCGAGGAGGCCACCGTCGTCGCCCAGGTCCGGGCCGCCACCACCCGCGACCTGCCGCGCAAGCCCGGCGGAGGCGGGCGGCCGCAGCGGCGGCAGCTCACCGAGGTCGTCGTCGCCGACGAGGCCGGACGCACCCTCACCCTGACCTACTTCAACCAGCCCTGGCAGGCCCAGAAGCTCGCCGCCGGACGCTGGGGCCTGTTCGCCGGGAAGGTCGCCCAGTTCCGGGGCCGTCTCCAGCTCAACTCGCCCCAGTACCAACTGCTCGACGAGGACGCCGAAGGAGGGCCTGACGCGGTCGAGGAGTTCGCCGGGGCCCTCATCCCCGTCTACTCGGCCACCTCCGACGTGCCCACCTGGAAGATCGGCAAAAGCGTCCGCATCGCCCTCGACCTGCTCGCCGACCCGCCCGACCCGCTCCCCGAACCGATCCGGGCCGAAAGGGGCCTGACCGGCTACGGCGCGGCCCTGCGCCAGATCCACCGACCCGAGTCCTTCGAATCCCTCGGCGCGGCCAAGAAACGCCTCAAGTGGCAGGAAGCCCTGGTCATGCAGGCTGCGCTCGTGCGACGCAAGGCCACCGCCGCGGTCGAACCGGCCACCCCCTACCCGCCCGGCGGCGCGATCGCCGACGCCTTCGAAGCCGCGCTGCCATTCGAACTGACCGCCGGGCAGGTCCGGGTCGGGGCCGAGATCGCCGCCGAGATCGCCGCCGAGCACCCGATGCACCGCCTCCTCCAAGGCGACGTCGGCTCCGGCAAGACCCTCGTCGCGCTGCGCGCGATGCTCCAAGTGGTCGCCCACGGCGGCCAGGCCGCCCTGCTCGCACCCACCGAGGTCCTCGCCGCCCAGCACCACCGGTCCATCGCCGAAATGCTCGGCGACCTCGCCCGCGGCGGCGAACTCACCTCGCCCCCGGACGCGACCCGCGTCGCACTGCTCACCGGTTCGGCCACCGCCGCGCAGCGGCGCGAGACCCTCGAAGCGGTCCGCACCGGCGCGGCCGGCATCGTCGTCGGCACCCACGCCCTCCTCTACGACGGCGTCGACTTCTCCGATCTGGGCCTGGTCGTGGTCGACGAGCAGCACCGCTTCGGCGTCGAGCAGCGCGACGCCCTGCGCTCCAAGGCCGAGCGGCCTCCCCACACGCTCGTCATGACCGCCACGCCGATCCCCAGGACCGTGGCCATGACCGTCTACGGCGACCTGGAGACCAGCCGCCTCACCGAGCTCCCGGCCGGGCGCAGTCCCATCGCCACCCACGTCGTGCCCTACCGCGACCAGCGCTGGATGGGCCGCGCCTGGAGCCGGGTCCGCGAGGAGGTCGCGGCCGGGCGTCAGGCCTACGTCGTGTGCCCGCGGGTGGGAGACAGCGGATCCGAGGACGGCTCCGGTGACGACCGCCGACCACCGCTGGCGGTCGTGGACGTGGTCGAGGAGCTGCGCGCCGGGCCACTTCGGGACCTCGAAGTCGGCCTTCTCCACGGCCGCCTCGACACCGACGAGAAGGACCGCGTCATGCGCGCCTACGCCGACGGACGGATCGACGTCCTGGTGGCTACCACCGTCATCGAGGTGGGCGTGAACGTCCCCAATGCCACCGCGATGGTCATCCTCGACGCCGAGCGCTTCGGGATCTCCCAGCTGCACCAGCTGCGCGGCCGCGTCGGACGCGGCAGCCACCCCGGACTGTGCCTGCTGGTCAGCGAGGCTCCGGACGGCTCCACCTCCCGCGAGCGGCTCGAAGCGGTCGCCTCCACCACCGACGGCTTCGAGCTGGCCGAGCTCGACCTCGAGCAGCGCCGCGAGGGCGACGTGCTCGGCGACGCCCAGTCCGGCACGAAATCGCACGTCAGACTGCTCTCGCTGCTGAAGGACGTCGACATCATCGAGGCCGCCCGCGCCGACGCGACGGCGCTGGTCGGCACCGACCCGTCCATGTCGTCCCATCCGCTCTTCGCGGCCCTGGTCGACGACCTGGCCGCCGACCGCGGCGAATATCTGGAGAAGGGCTGAGCGGCAGTCCTGGACTAGACTGGTCGGGTGACCAGGATAATCGCCGGCTCGCTCAAGGGCCGCCGTCTCGCCACGCCGCCGGGCGACCGGACCCGCCCGACCTCCGACCGGGTCCGGGAGGCCCTGTTCAACGCGCTCGCCCCCGGCGGGGATCTCACCGGCTTCCGCTTCGCGGACCTGTACGCGGGCTCCGGCGCGGTCGGGCTCGAGGCGCTCTCGCGCGGCGCCGAGCACGCCCTGTTCGTGGAGTCTCATTTCCAGACCGCGAAGCTGCTGCGCCGCAATGTCGCCGCTCTCGGTGTCGAGGACGCGGAGGTGATGTCGGTCCCGGTCGAGAAGGTCCTCTCCTCGGCTCCCGGTGAGCCGTACGACATCGTCTTCGCCGACCCGCCTTACGCGGTCACTGACGAGGCGGTCTCCTCGATGCTCAAGGCCCTGGTGGCGAACGAATGGCTCGCTGAGGACGCCGACGTGGTGATCGAACGCTCGGGCAGGGACGCGGCCGTGCCGTGGCCGGCAGAGGTCTCAGAGGACCGTGTCCGAAAATACGGAACCACCGCACTTTGCTACGGTCACCGCTTGTGAACCCTGAAGCTCGGCACGCGGTGTGCCCCGGGTCGTTCGATCCGGTGACCCACGGTCATCTCGATATCATCAGCCGCACCTCTCAGCTGTACGATGAGGTGTGGGTCGCGGTTTTCCACAACGCCTCCAAGAATGCGGTGTTCAGCGTCGAGGAACGGGTGGAGCTGCTGCGAGAGACCACCCAGGACATGCCGAACGTGAAGATCGCCTCCTTCCGGGGGCTCGTCGTCGACTTCTGCAAGGAGCACGGCGTCGGTGTCATCGTCAGAGGCGTTCGCGCGATATCGGACTTCGACTACGAACTGCAGATGGCCCAGATGAACTATGGGTTGGCGGGTATTGAGACAGTGATGATGCCCACCAATCCGCTGTACTCTTTTCTTTCGTCCTCCATGGTCAAGGACGCGGCCAAGTGGGGCGGGGACATCTCCCCGCACGTCCCCGAGGTCGTCCAGCGGCGACTGGTGGAACGCATGCGTCAAGATTGACCCGTGATTCCGGTCTCGATCAGGGACAATAACCCCATGACAGAAATCGACGGGAGCAAATCGGTGGGTCCGCTCGACAGGATCGAAGAGATCATCGCCTATGTGGAGGCGGCGAAGGCCGTCCCGATGTCCCGCGCCTGCAAGGTGGACCGGGCCGAGTTGATCGGCATGCTCGAGGAGCTCCAGAGCGAGCTTCCTGCCGACATCCGCCGCTCCGAGGCCATGCTGCAAGAGCGCGACAAGATCATCGAGGCCGGCGAACGGGAGGCCGACCGGATCATCGGCGAGGCCGAGACCGAGCACGCGCGCCTGGTCTCGCGCCACGAGGTGACCGTCTCGGCCGAGCACGAGGGCAACCGCATCATCGGTGAGGCCCGCGGCGAGGCGCAGCGGCTGCGCGACGAGGTCGACGAGTATGTGGACACCACGCTCGCCAACTTCGAGCAGTTCCTGCACCGCGCGCTGTCGGGGGTCGAGCGGGGCCGGGACAAGATGCACACGCTGCGCGAGATCGGCTCGTTCTCCCCGCCGCAGGGGGAGTCCGAGGACGAGAAGCCGCTTCCGCAGTTCTAGGGCGAGTTTGGGCTGGCCGATCGGGCTGATGTAGCATTGTCGGTCGGCCTCGATCGAGGCAGTTCCCTTTGAGTTAGGACCGCTTTTCACCCATGACGAACACTGCTCTGGATCCCGCCGCTCCGCTGGTGGTCGACACCGCGGAGATGGGGCGTGGCGCCGGCGTGAGCCGTGAGGTCTCGCGCGAGGTCGACGCTCCCGAGGCGCTGGGCATCGAGGTGTTCAAGGTCCCGGCTTCGGCGCCGCTGTCGGTCGACGTCCGGTTGACGGCCGTCTCCGAGGGCGTCCTCGTCGACGGCGAGGTCGAGGCCCCGGTCGAGGGGGAGTGTGCGAGGTGCCTCGCACCGATCGAGGACACTCTCAGGGTCGAGGTGCAGGAGCTGTACGCTTATGAAGGCTCCGTCACCGAAGAGACCACTGACGCCGACGAGATTCTGCGGCTTCGGGGGGATCTGCTCGATCTGGAGCCCGCGGTTCGGGACGCGCTGGTGCTGGCGATGCCGGTCACCCCGCTGTGCCGACCTGACTGCCCGGGGTTGTGCGCCGAATGCGGCGCGCCCTGGGACGAGCTGCCCGCAGACCACCGGCACGAGTCGGTCGATCCGCGGTGGTCAGCATTGGATAAGTTGCGGTTCGCCGACACCGACGGCGAGTCGAAGTAGCTCAGCGGATAAGTATGGAGTTCTGAAGTGGCTGTTCCGAAGCGTCGTACGTCGCGTTCCAACACCCGGCACCGCCGTTCGCAGTGGAAGGCTGCCCCGGTGCGCCTGGTCGAGTGCCCGCAGTGCCACGCCATGAAGCGCGGCCACCAGGTCTGCGAGGTCTGCGGAACCTACAAGGGCCGCCAGGTTCTCGAGGCTTAAGAGCCTCTGCCCATGGGCGACAAGGCAGTTGAACATTTCGAAGCGGTGTTCGGGGTCCGGGATTTCGACCCCGAACTGCTGCGTCTCGCCCTGACCCATCGTTCCTACGCCTACGAGCACGGCGGCATCCCCACCAACGAGCGCCTGGAGTTCCTCGGGGACTCGGTGCTCAGCCTGGTCGTGACCACCGCGCTGTACCGCAATCACCCGGACCTGCCCGAGGGGCAGCTGGCGCGCCTGCGGGCGTCGGTGGTGAACATGAAGGCGCTGGCCAAGGTGGCCCGCCGCATGGGGGACGGCGGGATCGGCCCGCACCTGCTGCTCGGCAAGGGCGAGGAGTCCTCGGGCGGGCGAAACAAGAACTCGATCCTGGCCGACGCGGTGGAGGCGCTGCTGGGCGCGGTCTACCTCCAGTTCGGGGTCGAGACCGCCAAGCGGGTGGTGCACCGTTTCTTCGATCCCCTCATGGAGCGCGCGGCCGGTCAGGGCGCGGCCCTGGACTGGAAGACCAGCCTCCAGGAGCTGACGGCCGATTCCGGCCTGGGCGTACCCGAGTACCGCATCTCCGAGTCCGGGCCCGACCACGCCAAGGAGTTCACCGCCTGGGCGGTGGTGGCCGGCGAGGAGTTCGGCGAGGGCACCGGCGGTTCGAAGAAGGACGCCGAGCAGATCGCGGCCGAGCTGGCCTGGCGGGTGCTCTCCGAGCGGCTCGGGGTCGATCCCCGCTAGGGTCTCAGTGCTGGCAGTTCGGGCAGTAGTGCGCCGAGCGGTCGCCGATGACCTCTTTGCGGATCGGCGTTCCGCAGCGTCTGCACGGCTGTCCGGCGCGTCCGTATGCGGCCAGTTCGCGGGAGAAGTACCCGGATTGGCCGTTGACGCGCACGTACAGCTCGTCGAATGAGGTGCCTCCGGCTTCTATGGCTTCGGCCAGCACGGCGCGGACGCAGTCCAGTAGCTCGTGGGCCTTGCCCTCCGATATCCGCTCGCCTTTGCGGCGGCCGTGGATGCGGGCGCGCCACAGCGCCTCGTCGGCGTAGATGTTGCCGACCCCGGAGATCCAGCCCTGGTCGAGCAGGGCCTTCTTGACCTCGATGCGTCGTGCCCGCAGCCGTTCGACGGCGCGGTCGGCGTCGAAGGCCGCTTCGAACGGGTCGGGGGCGATGTGCGCGAGCGACTTCGGGAGCGTGTCGTCGGTGTCGGCGACCTCCAGGAAGCCGAAGGTGCGCTGGTCGACGAACCACAGTTCGGGTCCGTGGGCGAATCGCAGCCGCGCCCGCAGGTGCGGGTGCGCCTCGCTGCCGGGGTCCATGACGCGGAACTGGCCGCTCATGCCGAGGTGGCAGACGAGAGCTCGACCGTCATCGAGTTCGAGCCACATGAACTTGCCGCGCCTGCCGCTGCCGGTGACGGTCAGGCCGGTCAGGGTCGCGGCGAAGTCCTCGGATCCGAGCATGTGGCGGCGCACGGTGCGCGGGTTGTAGACCTCGACGGAGGTGATGCGGCCGCCGCGGAATGCCGCGTCGACTCCGCGGCGGACCGTCTCGACTTCGGGGAGTTCAGGCACGGCTCCATTATCCTCACGACAGCTGCGGGTGCTGCTCCCGGAGGGTGGTCTCCAGGCCGTAGTTGAGCGCGAACGCGATCGCGGCCAGGCGCGAGTTCACTCCGAGCTTGCCGAGCACGTTCTGGACGTGCGAGCGGACGGTGGAGACCGACACCCCCATCTGTATGGCCATCTGGCTGGTCGGCTCGCCGCGGACGATGCGGCGCAGCACGTCGTCCTCGCGGGGGGTGAGGTGGTGCGCCAGTTCGTGGGCGTCCTGCGGCCCGAGCAGCGGCGCCGGCTGGAGTGCGGCCTCGAGCAGCTGCGGATCGTAGTAGGGGGGATCGGCCAGGCCCCTGTCGATGGCGTGCAGTAGGTCGCGGGCCAGTATGTGGGTGTTGGCTATGCCGCAGGCCGAGACCGAGACGGCCTTGCGGAGGACCGAGCCGTCCTCTCTGTCGGTGATGAGGAATACCGGTCTGCGGCAGTCGGCCAGGACTCGGTTCCTGGAGACCGCTTCCAACGCCACCAGACAGCAGTCGATGTTCTCGTCGCTGGTCGCGAGAGCCTTCAGCGTCTTGGCCTCGATGGCGGTGTCGCCGCGGCGGTTGAGCAGGGGTCGGATGCTGGCAGAGAACACCTGGTTGGGGTCGTACAGCATGACACGCACGGTTGGTACCTCGTCCTTCGGATTTCTCCTCGCCTCCCCAGACGCGCGCCGATTCAGGCGGCTATCCCAGGATGACTGCTGGTAATGGAGTCGTCCAGAGTTGAGTCAGCTTGCCGACAAAAGGCCTCTCGGTGCCGGTCTGGCTGCGATAATGCGGCGCCGGGCCGGGCTGTCCGCCGCGTCCGGGCTCGGCTTCCTATCCGAAGTTCTGCACCCAGTACAGGGTGCCGTCGCGGTCGGCGATGCCGATGCCGAGGTACCGGTAGTCGCAGTTGAGGATGTTCGCGCGGTGGCCCTCGGAGTTCATCCAGCCGATCATGACCTCTTCGGCGTTGGGGTAGCCGTAGGCGATGTTCTCGCCGACGCCGCCCTGGTAGCCCTGGTCGCGGGCTCGGTCGGTGGGGGAGCGGCCGTCGAGGGAGGTGTGGTCGAAGTAGTCGTTGTCGGCCATGTCCTCGGCGTGGCCCTGGGCCGCGGCGTCGAGTTGGGACTGGGATTCGAGCGAGCCGCATCCGGCTTGGGCCCGTTCGTCGTCGACCAGGGCCCGGACCTCGTCGGCGGGGCCGGGGTCCGGCTGGGAGCCGGAGTCGTCTCCGCCGCCTCCGCCACCGTCGCCGCCCTCATCGCCGTCGTCGTCGGGTTCGGGGCTGGAGTCGATCTGCTCGGGCTCGGCGCTGGTCGGCTCCTCTTCGGCCTCCTGGGTCTGGATCGAGGCGTCGTCGACGTCGAGCTCGGGGACGTCTCCGGTGGCGGGCGTGCCGTCGATGGTGGCGGTGACGCGGTCATCCGATGGAGCGGAAGTGTCGTCCTGTGGCGAGTCGAGTGCCCATAGTGAGGTGGAGGCGCCGCTCAGGCCGAAGGCCAGGAGTATCGCGAGGAACATCCGGCGTCGGCTCTCTGCGGCGGGGCTGCGGTGTCGCCCGCCTCTGGGTCTGCTCATGCGGTGGTGGCGACCTCGTTACGGGGAGTTACACGAAGGTTATTCCGGTTTGTCGGGCACTCTATCAGGTCAGGCGGGGTGACGCGGATCGCGAGGTGTGACCCCTGTCGAATCCGGAGGGCAAAGCCTGTGTAATGCTTGACGGGAACCGTCGCGCAGGCGGATGATGTTCACAGACGATCAGTGTTCACGAGCAGTGCTCCACTGGTCCAGGCCGGGGCAATTGGCCCCGATCGCGAAAAATTCACTCAGCTACATGCGACGTTATTCATGGTGCGCACACCACCGTCACCAAACGACGCGATCGCAAGGAGAAACTATGGCGAAAGCCCTCTATGGCCACATCGGGCAGGCCCCGAACAAGCGCCTCCTCGAAGAAGTGGTCCAGCTACGTGCGCGGGTACGGAGCCTCGAGACCGAGCTCGCCGAGCTTCGCGCCCGGGAGAACGAGGTTCAGCACGATGAAGCCGAGGAGTTGATGCGGCTGCAAGAGCCCGCGTTGACTTAGCCGTCACTGCGCATGGAAATACGAGCGCGCCTGCTGCACGACAGCCGGCGCGCATTGTCGTGTACGGACCGGGTTCCCGCCCCGCGCGGCCCCGAACCGCCTGACCGATCGCGGCCCTCTTCCGGTGGCGGGCCCGGGAACCGGGCGACCGCGGGCCCCGTCCGAGGTCGATATGCACGTGCCGGTCGGTCGGGCCTTGTAGTCTTGGACAGTCCTGACCGCGCGGACCCTGCCACGGAGTTGACCGTTGTACCTCAAGAGCCTCACGCTGAAGGGCTTCAAGTCCTTCGCCTCGGCCACGACCCTGCGCTTCGAACCCGGCATCACCTGCGTGGTCGGCCCCAACGGCTCCGGTAAGTCCAACGTCGTCGACGCCATCGCCTGGGTCCTGGGCGAGCAGGGCGCCAAGTCGCTGCGCGGCGGCAAGATGGAGGACGTCATCTTCGCCGGCACCACCGGCCGCCCCGCGCTCGGCCGCGCCGAGGTCACCCTCACCATCGACAACACCGACGGCGCCATCCCCATCGACTACTCCGAGGTCTCGATCACCCGCCGCATGTTCCGCTCCGGCGAAGGCGAGTACGAGATCAACGGCGACCGCTGCCGCCTGCTGGACGTGCAGGACCTGCTGTCCGACGCCGGCATCGGCCGCGAGATGCACGTCCTGGTCGGACAGGGCAAGCTCGACTCCTACCTCCACGCCCGCCCCGAGGACCGCCGCGCCTTCATCGAAGAGGCCGCCGGAGTCCTCAAGCACCGCAAGCGCAAAGAGAAGGCCCTCCGCAAACTCGACGGCATGCAGGGCAACCTCGACCGCCTCTCCGACCTCACCGCCGAACTGCGCCGCCAGCTCAAACCGCTCGGCCGCCAGGCCGAGCTCGCCCGCCGCGCCCAGACCATCCAGGCCGATCTCCGCGAGGCCCGTCTGCGCCTGCTCGCCGACGACCTCACCGGCCTGCGCGCCGACATCGCCAAGGACCTGGCCGACGAGCAGGCCCTGCGCGAGCGCCGAAACGTGCTCGACGAGGAGCACGAGCGGCTGTCGGCCCAGATCACCGAGCTCGAAGGTGCCCACGCCGCCGACAAGCCGCGCCTGGCCCGCCTCCAGGAGACCTGGTACCGCCTTCAGGCCGTCGCCGAGCGCCTCCGCTCGACCGCCCAGCTCGCCGCCGAGCGCCGCCGCTACCTCTCCGAGGACGCCGCCGACGACCGCCCCGGCCGCGACCCCGAGATGCTCGAGACCGAGGCCGAGCGCATCCGCGAGCAGGAGATCGAACTGCGCGAGGGCATCGCCGAGGACTCCGAGCGGCTGTCGGCCGCCGTGGAGACCCGCGAGGAGACCGAGACCGCCCTGGCCGAGGCCGAGCAGCGGATCGTCGGCGCCGTCAAAGCGGCCGCCGAGCGCCGCGAGTCCCTCGCCAGGCTCAACGGCCGCGTCGAGTCCCTGCGCAGCCGCACCGCCGCGGCCGACGACGAGATCGAACGCGCCGCGACCGCCCTGGCCGAGGCCAAGGAGCGCGCCGAGACCGCCGCCGAGGCCGCCGCCGAGGCCGAGGCCGAAGGCGAGGCCGCCGAGGCCGACTCCGAGTTCGACGAGCGGCTGGAAGTCGCCAAGGCCCGCGTCCAGGCAGCCAAGGCCGAGGTCGACCGCCTCACCGAGGCTGAGCGCGAGGCCGACCGCGACGCCTCCCACTGGGCCGCCCGCGAAGAGGCGCTCGCGATGGGCCTGCGCCGCAAGGACGGCGCGGCCGCCCTGCTCGCCCTCGCCTCCGGCGAGCCGGGCGAACTGGACAGAGCCGATCTCTCCTCGGACTCCGTCCTCGACCGAGCCAATATTTCCTCGGACTCCGTCCTCGGAAGTGTGGCCGCGCTGCTGACCGTCGAACCCGGCTACGAGGCCGTCCTGGCCGCCGCGCTCGGCCGCCTGGCCGACGCCGTGGCCGTCACCGACGCGGGCAGCGCCGCCGCCGCGATCCGGTTCCTTCGCGACGAGGACGGCGGCCAGGCGTCCTTCCTGGTGGCCGGGGCCGCCACCGAGACGGCGGTCCCGCCGGGACACCGGGCCGTGGCCGACACCGTCGCCGCCCCGCCCGAACTGGCCGGGACCGTCCGCGCCGTCCTGTCCGGCATGGTCGTCGCCGACGACCTCGCCGCCGCCCGCGACATCGTGGCCGCCTATCCCGAACTGACCGCCGTCACCCGCGAAGGCGACGTCATCGGCGCCGCCACCGCCCACGGCGGCTCGGCGAAGGCCCAGTCCTACATCGAGATCCAAGCCGCCGTCGACGAGGCCCGCGACCGCAAGAGCGCCGCCGAATCCCAGGCCGCCGAGCTGCGCGACCGCCTCGACCAGGCGCGCGACGCCCTCACTGAGGCCGAAGGCGGCGCCGAAGAGGTCCGCGCCGCGCAGCGACAGGCCGAGGCCGCCCTCGGCGCCGTCAACCGCCGCCAGGCCGAACTCGGCGCCGCCGCCCGCTCGGCCGAGGCCGAGGTCGCCCGCCTCGCCCAGGCCAAGGAGCGCGCCGAAACCGCCCGCGAAGCCGACACCGCCGGGCTCGCCGAACTCGAAGCGCAGCTCGAGGCCCTCGAAGCCGAACCGGAGATCGAAGAGCCCTCCACCGACGAGCGCGACCAGCTCACCCGCCAGCTCGAGGCCGCCCGCCAGAACGAGATGGAGACCCGCCTGGCCGTCCGCACCGCCGAGGAGCGCGCCTCCGCGCTCGCCGGCCGCGCCGACGCCCTGGCCCGCCAGGCCCAGTCCGAGCGCGCCGCCCGCGCCCGCGCCGAGGCCCGCCGCGCCGCCCGCGCCCGCGGGGCCGCCGTCGCCGAACTGGTCGCCGAGGCCGCCGAGCAGACCGGCGTGCGCCTGACCGACTCGCTGGAGGCCGCCGCGATCGAGCGCGACCGCCTCGCCGCCGAGCAGACCCGACGCGAGGCCGCCCTCACCGAGCTGCGCGAACGCGCCTCCACCACCGCCGCCGAACTCGAACGCATCACCTCGGCCGCGCACCGCGACGAGGTCGCCCGCGCCGAGCAGCGACTGCGCATCGAGCAGCTTGAGGAGAAGGCCGGAGCCGACTTCGGCGTCGACATCGAGACCCTGCTGAACGAGTACGGGCCCGACCAGCCCGTGCCGCCCGCCACCGAGGAGATCACCAAGGCCGAGGAGAAGGGGAGGCCCGAGCCCGGCCCGGCCCCCTTCGACCGCGCCATCATGGAGAAGCGCGCCGCCCGGGGCGAGCGCGAACTCAAGCTCCTCGGCAAGGTCAACCCGCTCGCGCTCGAGGAGTTCGCCGCGCTCGAGGAGCGCTACAAGTTTCTCAACGAGCAGCTCGAGGACGTCAAGCAGACGCGCGCCGACCTCCAGACCGTCGTCAAGGAGGTCGACGAGCGCATCCAGGACGTCTTCGCCGAGGCCTTCGCCGACACCGCCCGGGAGTTCGAGCACGTCTTCCAGACCGTCTTCCCCGGCGGCGAGGGGCGGATCATCCTCACCGAACCGGACGACCTGCTCTCGACCGGCGTCGAGGTCGAGGCCCGCCCGCCCGGCAAGAAGGTCAAGCGGCTCTCGCTCCTGTCCGGCGGCGAGCGGTCCCTGACCGCCCTGGCGCTGCTGTGCGCGATCTTCCGCGCCCGCCCCAGCCCGTTCTACCTGATGGACGAGGTCGAGGCCGCCCTCGACGACGTCAACCTGGGGCGCCTGCTCGACCTGCTGCGGCAGCTCAAGGAGAACTCGCAGCTGCTGGTCATCACCCACCAGAAGCGCACCATGGAGATCGCCGACGCCCTCTACGGGGTCACCATGCGATCGGGCGTGACGCAGGTGATCAGCCAGAAGTTCTCCCGCGAGGAGGACTTACCGCACCGCGTGAAGCTCGCGAAGCGCTCCCGCGCCCTGTCAGTACAGTGGTGGTGCATTGAGACTTACTGGAGGGTGCCCCGTGAACGACCTGTCCATCTGGCTGATCGTGGCCATCGCCGTCGTGGTGGCCGCCGCAGGCGGCGCACTGATCGCCTATTTCCGGGCGAAGGCGAAACGGATCGCCGCGCCCGCCGAGCAGCGGCCGGAGGACGAACCCGAAGTCGAGCCCGAGGCCGAGGCGGCTCCGAGCGCTCAGGAGTCGCCCGAGGTCGAGGTCCCCGCCCCCACCGCCGGCCGACTGGTGCGCCTGCGCTCGCGCCTGTCGCGCTCGAACAACGCCCTCGGCAAGGGCCTGCTGGCGCTGCTCGCCAGCGACAAGCTCGACGACGACGTCTGGGAGGAGGTCGAGGACACGCTCCTGACCGCCGACGTCGGCATCGCCGACACCACCGAGATCGTCGAGCGCCTGCGCGAGCGGGTCAAGGTCCTCGGCACCCGCACCACCTCCGAGCTGCGGAGCCTGCTGACCGAGGAGCTGACGGCCGTGCTCGACCCGGGGCTCGACCGGTCCCTGGCCACCAGATCGCCCTCCGGTGACGGCCCGGCCGTGTTCATGGTCGTGGGCGTCAACGGCTCGGGAAAGACCACCACCTGCGGCAAGATCGCGCGCGTGCTCATCGCCGACGGCAGCTCGGTCATCCTCGGGGCGGCCGACACCTTCCGCGCGGCCGCCGCCGACCAGCTGGAGACCTGGGGCGGCCGCGTCGGGGCCAGAGTCGTGCGCCGCGACGAGGGGGCCGACCCGGCGTCGGTGGCCTTCGAGGCGGTCAAGACCGGGGCCGAGACCGGGACGGACGTGGTCCTGGTCGACACCGCCGGGCGGCTCCAGAACAAGACCGGCCTGATGGACGAGCTCGGCAAGGTCAAGCGGGTGGTCGAGAAGCAGGGGCCGGTGGCCGAGACGCTGCTGGTCCTGGACGCCACGACCGGCCAGAACGGGCTCCAGCAGGCCAAGGTCTTCGGCGAGGTCGCCGACATCACCGGCGTCGTCCTCACCAAGCTCGACGGAACCGCCAAGGGCGGGATCGTCATCGCGGTTCAACGGCAGTTGGGAGTACCGGTTAAGCTGGTCGGACTCGGTGAGGGTCCGGACGACCTGGCCCCCTTCGAGGTAGGGGAGTTCGTCGACGCCATCGTCGATGGCACCGAGGACTGACTAGGGACGGGCACGGCGGAGACCGGTGAGCCAAGACGAGATTCCGCTGATCGGCGGCAACACGAGCACCGTGGTCCGCTTGGGCGACACGGTCCGGCGCAATACCGGGCCCTGGACGCCCGCGGTCCACGCGCTGCTGCGCCACCTGCACACGGCGGGGTTCACCGGTGCGCCGCGGCCGCTGGGCATCGACGAGCACGACCGCGAGGTGCTGTCGTTCGTCGAGGGCGAACCCGGCAAGTACCCCCTCGCGCCGCACTGGACCACCGACGAGACCCTGGTGGCGGTCGGGAAGATGCTGCGGATGTTCCATGACGCGCAGTACAGCTTCCAGCCCCCGCCCGGGGCCAGGTGGCGGTCATTCGGGCCCCCGCCGCCGGACACCGAGGTCATCTGCCACCACGACGCCGCTCCGCACAACGTGGTCTGGCGGCCGGACGGGACGCTGTCGCTGATCGACTTCGACCTGGCCAGCCCGGGGGCGCGCATCTACGACGTCGCGTACGCGGCTTGGACCTGGGTGCCGATCTTCACCGACCGCGACTCGATGACCCTGGGCTGGAAGAAGCCCGACCGGCCGCGGCGGCTGCGGCTGTTCGCCGACGCCTACGGGCTGTCGGAGCGGGACCGGGCCCGGTTCATCAAGGTGATCCGCAAGCGCGTGGTCGACCACATCGAGGGCATCCGCCGCATGGCGCAGGCCGGGGACCCGACCTTCGAGCGGATCGTCCAGAAGGGGCACCTGCGGCGCCCGGCGCGCGACCTGCGGCTGCTGGACGCCGAGCGCTACAAGTTGGACGAGGCCCTCAGGTAAGCGGGCTCCGACGACGAGCCGGGAGCCGCCGGAGCCCGCACCTCGGGGCGCGTGACACCGCTGGTGAATGGGAACCAGATGTGCCGCGCCGCAACTGGAGCGCTCCCAGTGCCGGGATGATCGCCCCAGTGGCTTCGTTGGTGTGGAAGGATTTCGAGGGATTTGCCACTGAACCTATCGGGTTAGCGTTTGCCTGTCAATACATCGTCGTAGATCAATATGCCTTGTGGTCCGGAAATCACCCGATGGGAGCGCTTGCTGCCACGATTTCATCATTCTGTAAGCCCTAGACCGGCGGTTTTCGCCTCCGATGGCTGGAACATTGGGGGCGGACAGCGAACTTTTCTGAAAGGAACACCCCCTTGAAACACACTGGGATCGCGATCGCCGCGGCCGGACTGGCCGCCGCCTTCTCCCTTTCCGCCTGCGGCGCGGAGGAGGAGCCCGCCGAGCCGGACCCGACGACCTCCGAGGCGGCGACCGAGGACGCCGAGGAGACGACCGGCGAGGAGGAGACGACCGAAGCCGACATGGCGGTCCCCGAACTCCTCGACTTCACCGCGGTCACCCTCGACGGCGAGGACTTCGAGGGCTCCTCGCTGGCGGGCGACCCGACCGTCCTGTGGTTCTGGGAGCACGACTGCCCGGTCTGCCAGGGCCAGGGCGGCGCCGTCTCGGGCCTGTTCGAGACCTACGGCGACCAGGTCGACATCGTCGGCGTCGCCGGCGCCGGCCTCTACGCCACCGGCAGCACCGAGGACCGGCAGGGCTTCGTGGACCAGACCGGCACCGGCTCTCTCGTCCATCTTGAGGACGTGGACTACGAGCTGCGCACTTCCTTCGAAGTGGTCAGCCAGAGCGTCTACGTCGTGCTCGACGCCGACGGCGAGGTCGTCGAGAACGGCTCGCTGAGCGAATCGGACCTCAACGACGCGGTGGCCTCCACCTTGTGAACCTCGCTACAGCGCGTGCGATCCCGGGCGGAGATCGTCACACCCGGCCGGGATCGTGGGCGCTGCCGCCTCTTCATTCATTACCCACCCAGGGTGGGTAGAAGGGGCAAGGGGAGCCCGGGCCACCCCACCGGACATGCGCCCCACCCGGGTCGCCTCAGCGGCCGAAGACCGATTTCACCAGGTCCTCCAGGAACCTCTGGACCGACATCGCCGCCTCGATGACCGGGTCGTTCGGGTCGCCGCCGCTGATCACCCGCAGGTCCCACCAGCCGTAGTAGGCCACATAGGCGCCCGCGACCAGAAGCAGGGCGCCGACCCCGCGCAGGATCTTGGGGAAGTGGCGCTTCATCCAGGTGACCATGCCCTCCCTGGCCAGGGCGATCGCCAGCGAGAGCACCCCGATCACCAGGGCCATCCCCAGCGCGTAGGCCAGGAACATGGCCGTCCCGCCCAGGATCGAGGTCGACCGGAAGGTCTGGGCGACCAGTGCCAGGAACGGGGCGATCGTGCACGAGAGCGAGGCGAGCGCGAAGAACAGCCCGAAGACCGTCATCGAGCCGAGCGACCGCTTGACCTCCCGCCCGCCGAGCTTGGGCATGAACGTGGGCAGTTCGCGGCCCAGCAGCAGCCAGACCCCGGCCGCGGCCACCGCCACGCCGACGACGATGGTGATCCACGGCAGCAGCGAGCTGATGCCGACCGCGGCGGTGGAGACGATGAGGCCGAAGGCGCCGAAGACGGCCACGAAGCCGATGGTCATCGCCAGGGTGAACATGCCGGCACGGCCCAGGGCTCGCCACGTCGAGACCTCCTCGTCGGCCTCCCCGGTGATCAGGAACCCGGCGTAGATCGGCAGCAGCGCGAACCCGCAGGGGTTGACCGCGGCCACGGCGCCGGCGACCAGGGCGAGCGCGAAAGGGAGTTCTTGCATGGGAACCAGACTGGCATCACACGGCCCGAATCGGTCTGCGACCGCGCTTACAATTCGCTTACTTCGCGCCCCGGGGCCTCAGGAGGCGACCCAGCGCAGCTCGCGGGGCGTCAGGAGCCCGTACGGGGTGCGCGTGGCCAATTCGGCGCGGTGCTCGCCGCCGGTCAGCGACAGCGGCCAGGTGGCCTCGTTCCGCTCCTTGCCGTCCATCGCCCCGCCGGTGGCGTACGGGTGGCACGGGCTGATCCGGATCGCGGGGGCGGCGTCGACCGTGGCGACCGCGACGGCCATGTCCGACAGCCGCGGATAGGCCGCGGCCGAGTCGCGCAGGAGCCGGTCCGTCTCGAGCACGAAGCGGCGCTGGAAGGTCGGGACGAAGCCCTTCGGCGCCCAGGTGGCGCCGGTGACCGAGGCATGACTGAAGTAGGCGAACCACATCCCCGGCTCCTTGATGCCGCCCCGCTGGCCCGCCGCGACCGGACGCGCCGGAGCCTCGCGGGCCTGAAGCTCGGGCAGCCCGAGCGGCCGGGCCTCCTCGTCGACCCAGTACGCGCCGTGCTGGCCGTCCAGGACCACCCAGGAGTCCAGGTCGTCGATCCACGCCTCGGCCACGACGTGGCCCTTGCCTACCCCGTCGTGGTAGTCCCCGCGCCGCAGGTACACCCGGCGGGCCGGTATGCGCAGGGCGTTCAGGCCCTGGGCCAGCACCGCCGAGAACTCCACGCACGAGTACCTGGCGCCGAGCGCGACCTGCTCGAGGATGTCGAGCGAGTCGCCGGCGTTGATGCGGACGTTCGCGTGCCGCCACAGCCCCGCGACCCAGTCGGTCATCATCCGGGCCGTGATCCACGCGCCGGAGGCGGGCCGAGGCAGGCGGCGCCGCAGGGACTCCTCGCGGTGGGGCTCGACGCGGTCGAGTTCGAGGGGCGCGGCCGGGGCCGGCTCGGGCCAGTCCGTGATGCGCAGGGGAGGCCCGGGCACGTTGGCGCGGGCGCGCTCGACCACCTCGTCCCAGTCCGGGTCGGCGCCGAAGGCCCTGCCCAGCTCCGGCTCGAACTGGTCGAGCTGGTGGAAGCCCTCGTCGATGGCCTCTTCCAGGTGCCGCCGGGCGTCGGGCAGCCCGACCTTGCGGGCGGCGATCGCCAGGCACGGCGCCCACAGGTCCCTCCAGAACTCGGTGTCGGACCGCAGTGTGGACTCGAGGTCGATGAGCGTCCACCAGCGGGCCCCGCTCATCGCGTCCTGCGCGATGGTGCGGACCCGGGCGATCTTGGCGGTGCCGGATCGGTGGTCGGCGCGGGAGACTCGCCGAGCTGGTGTGGTCATGCCATGAGGGTAATCACTGGGCGCGACGGCGAAAACCCCGTTGCCTTCGGCACCGGGGACCGCTAGAGTATGGACCATGATCCTTTAGATGCGATTGCCGCTTTCCGCAGCGGCTGAGTGCGCTTTTCCGTTTTCCGACGTCGAGCCAGGCTCCGTCGCGCGCTCGCGTCGTCCAGACTTCACCCGAGAAGGGGTCTCCCATGACCGCTGAATCCTCCGAACATCACGAGCCCGAAGAGCCGCTCAACCGGGAGCAGCGCCGCGCGCTCGCCCGCGGCAAGAAGGGCAAGAGCGTCGCCAAGCAGCCGGTGGCCGGCAAGAAGGGCAAGCTCCGGTCGCAGCTTCCGACCGGCGCGGTCGGAAAGTTCCAGCTGCCGACCAAGAACGGCTGAAGCATCCGGGTCGAAGGGCGGCGGGGTTATCCCCGCCGCTCTTCGCCTATCGAGTTGTCTTAAGCGGCTTCGCAGGAGACCTCCGGGGAGGCCCCGCCGCCGGAGGCGATGAACCCGAAGACCTCGCGGCTTTCGCCGCCGGCGATCGAGCCGTTCCAGCCGACGTCGCCGGCGTTGACCTGGCCTCCGGATTCGGTCAGGTCGGCGTTCCAGTGGCTGGTGATGGATTGGCCTCCCGGCCAGTCCCAGGTCACTTCCCAGCCGCTCAGGTCGGACGAGCCGGCAGTGACGGTGACGTTGCCCTGCCAGCCGGAGCCCCAGTCGCTGGCGACGTTGATCTCGGCGGTGCATTCGCCGTCGCCGTCGTCGGGCGTGGTGGTCTCCTCTCCGGGCGTGGTCGTCTCCGGCGGCTCGTCGCCGTCGTAGACGCTGGCGCGCTCGGCGGTGTTGACGATGCCGAATTCGGAATCGAACGCGTGCTCTCCCCAGGATGTCTTCTGTGCCGGGTCGAAGTTGAGGAACTGGTCGATGACGGGATCGGTGTTGCCCGAGTAGGACCAGGCGATCCAGCCGATGCCGCGCTCGTGGGCCTCTGTCTGGATGGTCTCCCAGGCGACGTCCTCGCCCTGGTGGGCGTCGGCGTACTCGCCGACGATCAGCGGCAGTCCCATCTGCTCGAACGTGTCGAAGTAGTCGACGACGGTCTGCGGTTCGCTGTAGACCTGGTACATGTGGACCGAGAAGAGGGTGTTGCCGTCCGGGTCGGCCGCGGCCACCTCGGGAGCGGTGTTGAGCATGACCTGCTCCCAGTCCTGGCCCCAGTTCGGCGCGTCGACGACGAGCGTGTGCTCGAAACCGATCGAGCGCATCCGCTCGACCGCGTCGGCCGTGGCCTGAGTCCACTGCGCGGCGTCGTTGTTGCCGATCGGCTCGTTGCCGATGTTGACCAGGACGTACCGCTCCTCTCCGTCGAGCACGTCGTACATGCCCTCCCAGAAGTCGACGGCCTCGTCGAGGCTGGCCGCGCCGCTTTCCTCGCCGTAGCCGGTGGTGTCGTGCACCTCCAGGACGCAGATCAGCTGCTGCGCCTTGCATTCCTCGACTATCTGGGCGACCCGCTCGGGCGTGGTGGTGCCCCAGTCGCGGTGCCCGGAGCCGAGCACGACGCGGACGGTGTTGGCGCCCAGGTCGCTCAGCTCGCCGAAGCTCTCGAACTCCTGCTCGTACCAGACGTCCGGGTGGGTCGAACCGCGCATGATGAAGGGATTGCCGTTGCCGTCGATCAGCTGTGTGCCGTCGATGTGGAAACCGCCCTCCTGCTGCTGCGCGCCGGCGGGCATCAGCTGCCACAGCCCGGTTGCAGCGACCGCGGCGACCGCGACTGCGGCCGCCAGCAGGCGGCGCAGCGGCCGCTTCCGGCGGCCGGTGGGGTGCGCCGGATTCTTGTCGTCCATGTACTTCCTCCTATCCATTGGTGAACCGGTTAATATGAGCTCATGGATAGGCAATCATAGATAATTATGAATGTCAACCTACCGGCCTAATGGGAGGCCGGACCCGTGGAACCGCGGGGGATCAGCCGCGCCGAAGGGATCTGCTCCGACCGCACCGGCGCCCCCTCCGCCTCGCCCATCAGCGACAGCAGCATCTCGGCGGCCCGCTTGCCGTAGCCCGGTATGTCGCGGCTGAAGGCGGTCAGCGAAGGATGGGTCAACCGGCACAGCGGCGTGTCCTCCCACGACACCATGGACAGCTCGCCGGGCACGTCCAGGCCCAGCTCGTGCGCCACGCCCAGCCCGGCCACCGCCATGATGTCGTTGTCGTACAGGATCGCCGTCGGCCGCGGCCGCGTCGTCAGGACCTTGCGGGTCAGCCGCGCGGCCTCCTCGCCGGTGTAGTCGCTCGGATAGATCGTGACCTTCTCGAAGTCCAGGTCCGGCACCTCGGCGAAGGCCCCGTTGCGGGTCGCGGTGTGCAGCAGTCCCGACAGGCCCGCCACCCGCACCAGCCGCCGGTGCCCGAGCGCGTGCAGGTAGCGCAGCAGCTCCACGACCGGTTCGACCTCGTCGTGCCACACCGCCGAGACCCCCTCCCGCTCCAGCGGCCCGCCGATCGCCACCGTCGGCATCCCCATGCCGGTCAGCTCCGGCATACGCTCGTCGCGGATGCGGAGATCGCACAGCAGCACGCCGTCGACGCGCCGCTCGGCCCACCAGCGCCGGTACACCTCCAGCTCCTCCTCCGACGAGCTGACGATCTGGAGGGTCAGGCCGTAGGACTCGGCCGACAGAGCCGCCTCGATGCCGCTGATGAGCTCCATGTAGAACGGCTCGATCCCCAGCGTGCGGGCCGAACGGCGCAGCGCGATCCCCACCGCCTGGGCCGAGGCCACCGACAGGGACCGGGCGGCCCGGTTGGGGACGAAGCCCATCTCGGCGGCGATGGCCAGAATGCGCTCGCGGGTGGCCTCGGAGACGCCCGGCCGCCCGTTCAACGCGTAGGAGACGGCGCCTTTGGACACCCCGGCGGCCCTGGCGATGTCGGCGATCGTCGGGCGTCTCGACATGGTGGCTCCTCGTCTGCGCATCGGTCTGCCGGGCCGGGTCCGCGTCTCGGCATGGTGCGATTCTCTCCGACCCGTGCGACCGGCACGACAGGCATCGCTCCCAGATCCGCGGCGACGGTCCGCGCAGATCCTACGCGGATTAGGAACCGGCCGAAACCGACTCGGGCGCCGATCCGGTCGACGCCCGCGGCGTCAGGTGCGACTGCGGGCACTGCACCGAGAGCGCCGCTGGATCGACCGCAGTCGATCCGGCGGTGATGATCCGCAGCAGGATCTCGGCGGCCGTGGAGCCGTGGCCGTGGATGTCGCGGCTCAGCGCCGTCAGCGCCGGATGGGTCAGGCGGCACAGCGGCGAGTCGTCCCAGGACACGATCGACAGGTCGCGCGGCAGTTCGAAGCCCAGTTCGTGCGCGACCCCGAGCCCGGCGATCGCCATCACGTCGTTGTCGTAGACGATCGCGGTCGGCCGCTCCGGCAGGGTCAGCAGGCGCCTGGTGATGCGGGCGCCCTGCTCGCCGGTGAAGTCGCCGTGGATCGTGGTGACCGACTTGAAGTTCAGCGCCACCGAGGCCGAGTCGAACGCCTCGTCGCGCACGGCGGTGTGCAGCAGCCGCGGCATCCCTCCGACCCGCCCTATCCGGCGGTGCCCCAGCGCGAACAGGTAGTCCAGCGCCTCCCGGCACGGCTCGGACTGGTCGTTCCACACCGTCGGGACGCTCGTGTTCTCGACCGGGCCGCCGATGGCCACCGCCGGGAGCCCGAGGTCCGCGACCCATTCGAGCCTGCGGTCGTCCACGCCCACGTCGCACAGCAGGACCCCGTCGACGCGCCGCTCGCCCCACCAGCGCCGGTACACCTCCAGCTCCTCCTCGAGCGAGCCGACGATCTGGAGGGTCAGGCCATAGGACTCGGCCGACAGGGCCACCTCGATGCCGCTGATCAACTCCATGAAGAACGGCTCGATCCCCAGCGTGCGGGCCGAACGGCGCAGCGCGATCCCCACCGCCTGGGCCGAGGCCACCGACAGCGAGCGGGCGGCCCGGTTGGGGACGAAGCCCATCTCGGTGGCGATGGCCAGGATCTTCTCGCGGGTGGCCTTGGAGACGCCCGGACGCCCGTTCAACGCGTACGACACGGCGCCCTTGGAGACCCCTGCGGCCTCGGCGATGTCGGCGATGGTCGGGCGTCTGGACATGGTCGCTCCTCTTGGAGGGGGTCGGGCGGGCCGCCGCGTGCCGTCCTCGGCTCCGCGGGCATCACCGAGAACGCCGCGCGGCGGCCCCGTGGTCGGTCAGCCGGCGGCCGCCGCCCAATGGTTCTCGTCGACCTTCGTCAGCGGCGCCGGCGGACGGTCGCGGTCGCCGTCCGGTTCGAGCTCCTCGGCGTGGAATTGGTTGTCAGCCCACTTTGTGTGCAACTGCGGGACCGAGGCGAGCAGATTCCGCGAATACGGGTGCCGCGGGTCGCCGAACACCTTCGCGGTCGCACCGGTCTCCACCACCGCGCCGTGCCGCATGATGATCACACGTTCGGAAATGTAGTTCGCCAGCGACAGGTCGTGGGTGACGAAGAGCACTGCCAGGCCGCGCTCCTTGAGCTCGCCCAGCAGGTTGAGCACGTCGATGCGGGTGGAGGCGTCGAGCATGCTGATGATCTCGTCGGCCACCAGCACCTCGATGTCCAGCAGCAGCGCCCGGGCGATGAGCATCCGCTGCAACTGCCCGCCGCTGAGCTGGTGGGGGTACTTGCCCAGCACCGCGCCCGGGTCGAGGCCCACCGACTGGAGGGACTCCTCGACCTTGGCCTGCCACTCCGAGCGGCCGACCCGCGGGAAGTAGGTCTGCCTGACCATCTCCAGGACCCGGTCGGCCTTGAAGATCGGGTTGTAGCTGCTGAAGGGGTCCTGGAAGACCCCCTGGACCTTCCGGTAGTACTCCCTCAGGCCGCGCTTGCCGGCGGCGGTGATGTCCCGGCCGTCGAGGCGGATGGTGCCGCGGGTGACCGAGATCAGTTGGAGCACCATCTTCCCGACCGTGGTCTTGCCGGAGCCGGACTCGCCGACCACCGACAGCACCTCGCCGGGGGCGATGGTGAAGCTGACGTCCCGCACCGCCGTCAGGCGCTTCGAGCCCAGCGAGCCGACCCGGTAGGACTTCCACACGTTCTCAAGCTCGAGCATTCGACTCCTCCAGCTTCCAGCAGGCGGCCTCGTGCCCGCGGTCGATGCCGACCAGCGGGGGCTGCTCGGCGCATTCGTCGCCGGCGAGCGGGCAGCGGGCCCGGAACCGGCAGCCGGTCGGCGGGTTGAGCAGCTGCGGCGGTTTGCCGGGGATGGACTTGAGCTTCCGGTCGCCGTACTCGAGGCCGACCTCGGGCAGCGCCGAGATCAGCGCCTTGGTGTAGGGGTGCTGGGGAGCCTTGACGATCGTCTCGGCCGAGGCCTTCTCGACGATGCGCCCGGCGTACATGACCATGATCGTGTCGGCGATCTGGTAGACCAGCGACAGGTCGTGGGTGACCACGATCATGCTCTTGACGAAACCCATGTCGCGGAAGCGCACCAGGGTCTCGGCCACGGCCTTCTGGTTCGACACGTCCAGCGCCGAGGTGACCTCGTCGGCGATCAGCAGGCTCGGGTCCAGCAGGGTCGAGATGACCATGACCATGCGCTGCTTCATCCCGCCGGACAGCTCGATCGGGTAGTTGTCGAGGACCTTCTCGGGCAGGCCCACCAGCTCCAGGCGCTGCACGAGCTCGCGCTTGAGGTCCCGGTAGGCGATGCCCCGGGAGCCCAGCAGGTCGGCGATCATCCTGCCGATCCTGCGGGTGGGGTTCATCGCGCTCATCGAGTACTGGGGGATGATCGACACGTCCTTGAACCGGCGCTTGTTCATGGCGCGGTCGTCGCCGATCGGCAGCTCCTCGCCGTCGAGGGCGACGGTGCCGCCGACATGGCGCATGCGCCCGTCGAGCCGGATCAGGCTCTTGCCGAGCGTGGTCTTCCCGCACCCGGACTCGCCGGCCAGACCGACGATCTCGCCGTCGGCGACGTCGAAGCTGACCCCGTCGAGGGCCCGCACGTCGCCCTTGAGGGTCCGGTAGTGGACCCGCAGATCGTTCACTTCCAGCGACATGGCTACATCTCCCTCAGCTTGGGGTTGAAGACCTCGTCGAGCCCGACGTTGGTGATGTAGAGGCCGCCGACGATCGCGGTGATCGCGAGGCCCGGCGGCACGAACCACCACCAGAGCCCGAGGTGGAGCGCGCTCCACGCCATCGACTGCTGCATCATCGATCCCAGCGAGATCGAGTCGGTGGGTCCCAGGCCGATGAAGTCGAGCATGGCGGCGAACAGGATCGCCCCGCCGAACAGGAGGATCACCGACATCAGCAGGTACGAGGCCATGTTCGGCATGACCTCGCGCACGATGATCTGCGGGGCCCGCTTCCCGGAGAGCTTGGCGAGGTCCACGTAGTCGCGGTTGCGCAGCGTGAACGTCTGGGCCCTGACGGCCCTGGCCACCCACGGCCAGGAGAACACCCCGATGATGATCGCCTGGCTGACGGGTCCGCGGTTCTCGAGGTAGGTGCTGAGGACGATGAGCACCACCAGCGCCGGCAGGACCAGCACCACGTTGGTGAGCATGTTGAGGAACTCGTCGACCAGGCCGCCGCGGTATCCGGCGGTGAAGCCGACGGTCAGTCCGATCACGAAGGCGATGCCGCCGCCGAGGGCGCCCACCATGAACGATGAGCGGATGCCGTAGGCGAACTGGGTGAACACGTCGTTCCCGAAGTACGTCGTGCCGAACCAGTGCTCGCCCGAGGGCGATGCGGACTTGGCGTCGAACTGCTGGGTCGGTTCGGCCGAGAGCAGCAGCGGGGCGATCAGGCCCACCAGCAGCAGGCCGAGCACGATCGCCAGGCCGATGACGACCTTCGGGTTGCGGAAGGCGAAGTAGAGGCGCTCGCGGCTTTCGCCGACCGAGTCGGACTTGAGGGTGGCGTCGGTGGTCATGAGGCCCCTCCTTCGAGACCGAGCCGGGTGCGGGGGTCGACCAGGACGTAGACCACGTCGGCCAGGAAGTTGAACACCAGCACCCCGATGACGATGAACAGCAGGATGCCCTGGAGCAGGAAGAAGTCCTGGTTCTGGATGGCGTCGAGCACGAGGCTGCCCAGCCCGGGGTAGGCGAAGACCACCTCGGTGACCAGGGCGCCGCCGACGACGACACCCAGTTGGAGCGCCAGCCCGCTGATCTGGGGGAGCATGGCGTTGCGGAAGGCGTAGCGGCGCACCAGGCGGCGCGGCGCCCCGAGGGTCTGCATGTAGTTCGAGTAGTCGGACTCCAGCTCGTAGATGACCAGGTTCCGCATGCCGATGGCCCAGCCGCCGAGCGCGACCAGGAACAGCGACAGGAACGGCAGGAACCAGTGGTGCAGCGCGTCGACGATGAAGTTCCAGCTGAACTGCGGCCCGCTGAACGAGAAGCTGTAGCCGCCCGCGACGGGGAACCAGCCCAGGATGACCCCGCCGACCCAGGCGAGCAGGATCGCCAGCCACATGTAGGGGACGGCGGTGAGCAGGTAGCTGACCGGCAGCGCGGTGTTGTCGAGCCACTTGCTGCGGGCCGCGATCGCCCCGAGACCGTTGCCGACGAACCAGCTGAGCAGGATGGCCGGCAGCAGCAGCCCGAGCGTGTAGGGCAGGGCGTCGAGGACGACCGAGGAGACCGGGGAGGGGAACGCGAAGAGGCTCACCCCGAGGTCGCCCTGGAACAGCGCTCCCCAGTAGTTGAGGTACTGCTGCCACAGCGGGACGTCGAGCCCGAAGAGGTCGTTGTAGTAGGCGTGCATCCGTGCCGCTGACTCCACGTTGGACACTTTGTTCTGCGCGAGCATGCGGGCGATCGGATCGCCGGGCATCATTCGGGGAATGGCGAAGTTGATGGTGACGGCGATGACGAAGGTGACGCCGTAGATGAGGAGTTTGCGCCGGAAATAGCGGCCCATCGGTGCTCCTTGCAGTCGAATCGGGCCGGGGCGCCCCTTCCACGGGAGGGCGCCCCGGCCGCGGGGCTTACTATCCGGCGGGCTCGAGCTCGGTGAGCATGTAGATCGAGCCCATGGTCCAGAAACCATTCCAGGTGACCGGGTAGGCGTTGTTGTCGCCCTCCTGGGTCGGCCAGTTGGTCCAGACCGCGTTGCTGGCCTGGGCCCAGGCGCCGTTGTACCAGATCGGGATGGAGGGCATCTCCTCCAGGGAGATCCGCTGCAGGTCGGCGATGATCTCGGCGTACTCGGGATCGTCGGTCGCGGTCGCCGCCAACTGCTGGGTCAGGTCCCACGCCTCCTGGCTCTCGAAGCGGGCGAAGTTGGCACCGGTCTGGACGTCCTGCACCGGCAGTTGGAACAGGTACCGGTAGTGGCCCCACGGGGAGTTGGTGATGCCGCTCTGGTTGTTCAGGACCAGTTCGAACTCGCCGGAGTCGCGCGCCTCGTCGACGGCGCCGGCGTCGAGGAACTCCTCGGTGACGTTGATGCCGACGTCGCGCAGGTCGCTGGCGATCGCCCTGGCGGCCTCCTCCCAGTCGGTCCAGCCGGCCGGCACGTTGAGCGTCAGTTCCACCGGGTCGCCCGAGAGCGTCTCGACGAATCCGTCTCCGTCGCTGTCCTCGTAACCGGCCTCCTCGAGGACGGAGACCGCCTCGGAGGGCTCGAACTGGAAGCCGGACTCGCTGATCGCCTCCTGGTCGTAGTAGTTCTCCCAGATCGGCAGCAGGCCGGTCGGGTTGGCCTCGGCGACGATGCCGGAGTAGACCGAGTCGACGATCTCGCCGGGGCTGATCGCGAAGGCCATCGCCCGGCGGAACTCGGCGTCGTCCAGCGGCTCCATCGTGGTGTTGGGGATGAGCATCGCCGTGTTGGCCGGGGCCATGTACGGCGGCTCGGAGAAGTAGGTGCTCAGGTTCGGGTCGCCCTCGAGCAGGTCGGAGATGCCGGGTAGGAAGTTGTTGGACAGGTCGACCTCGCCCTGCATCAGCATGTTGAGAGTGACCTCGTTGCTGGTGTTGACGATGTCGACGATGTAGGTCGGCTGGACCTCCAGGCCGAGCGCTTCGGTGGCCCACCAGTCGTCCCGCTTGACCCAGGCGATCCGGTCCTGGTCGTGGCTGTGGACGGTGTAGGGGCCCGACACCACCGGATCCTCGTTGGCGCCGGTGACGATGTCGTCCTCGGAGTACTCGGAGAACACGTGCTCGGGCACGATCGTGGTGTTGAACAGGAAGTTGTCCCATTCCTGGTGCCGCGCCTCGAGGAAGGTGAACTCGACGGTCAGATCGTCGACGACCTCGACCGACTCGAGCCAGTCCCAGACGTTGGAGTAGGGGACGCCGTCGAGCTGTCCGAGCTCGACGGTGTACTTGACGTCCTCGGCGGTGAGCTGCTCGCCGTCGCTCCAGGTGATGCCGTCGCGCAGGGTCGCCTGGTAGGTCAGGTCCCCGGTCCATTCGCCGGACTCGGCGAGCCAGGGCTCCATCTCCTGCGTGTTCGGGTTGAACAGGTACAGGGGCTCGTAGCCGAGCCCGCGCAGTCCGGTGACCTCGCCACCGGACACCGGGTTCCAGTCCGCGGGCGGGCCCCAGGCCGCGCCCGTGGTGTATAGGGTCTCGTCGCGCGGGAACTGGTCGATCGAGAGGTCGTCGGGGTCTTCGCCGCCGCCACCGTCATCGGTGCAGGCGGCGAGTGCCATGACGGCGGCCGCCGCAATGGCGACCGCGGTGCGTGGGTGTCTCATGGTGCTCCGCTTTCGTGTCGAGGGATGACCGGGTGCGGTCCTGGAGAGGTCGTGAAGCGATGGCGCTTCTGTGACGAACCACAACTTAACCGGGTCAGTTTTGACACTGAACCATGCCTTAATCTGACTGTCAAGCGCTGGAAATGAGGAATTCCCGGCCGGATGTCAAGCGGTTATCAGGCTGTTGGCGCTGGAAAATGCCATCGCTCCCATGCGTGGTCTACCGATAACGACGGGCGGCAACGATATAGACACACATCATCACGATTCCATTACGAACAAAATTGAATATTGACAGGCATCGCTGCTGATCATAGGTTTGCGGTCAACTTATCCGGTTAAGTCTGGGCCGGAGCGACCCCTTACCCTGAACCGAACGATGACGCGCGGCCGATCAAGCAACACGACCTCAGAGTCGATAAGGAGTCCCATTGAGCGCCAAGCGAACCCTGCACGAAGGCTGGAGCGTGACGGCGGGCGGCGGCAGCCGGCTGGACGTCGACGACCTGCCCGCGGACGTGCCGGGCAGCGTGCACACCGCCCTGCTGGAGGCCGGGCTGATCCCCGACCCCTACGTCGACCGGAACGAACGTGACCTGTCCTGGATCGGACGGACCGACTGGACCTACCGGACCGCCTTCGAATACCGCGCCGAACCGCGCGACGGCGTCGAACTGTGCTTCGACGGCCTCGACACCGTCGCCCGCGTGACCCTCAACGGCCGGGTGCTCGGAGAGACCGCCAACATGCACCGCCGCTACCGCTTCGACGCGCGCGAGGCGATCAGGGACGGCGCCAACGAGCTGGAGGTGGCCTTCACCAGCCCCTACGCCTACGCCGAGGCCCAGCGGGACCGGCTCGGCGACCGGCCCAACTCCTACGCCCCCGAGCCGAACAACTTCATCCGCAAGGCCCCCAGCGACTTCGGCTGGGACTGGGGCCCCAACCTGGCCGGGGCCGGGATCTGGCGTCCGGTCCGGCTGGAGACCTGGAACATCGCGCGCCTCGACCAGGTCGTCCCGCGCGTCGGGGTCGAGGACGGACGCGGCGTGGTCGAACTGGAGGTGCGGCTGCACCGCGCCGTCGACACCGACGTGGAACTCCACTGCTCGGTCGGCGACGCGGAGAAGACCGTGCGGATCGCCGCGGACGCCTCCGAGGCCGTGGTGCGCCTCGACATCGACGACCCCGAACTGTGGTGGCCCCGCGGCTTCGGCGACCAGCCCCTCTACGACGCCTCGGTCGCGGTGCGCGCCCACGGCGCCGAACTCGACTCCTGGCGCAAGCGGATCGGGTTCCGCACCGTCGAACTCGACACCGAGCCCGACGCCGACGGCCGCCCCTACAACCTCAAGGTCAACGGGAAGACTGTCTGGGTCCGCGGCGTCAACTGGATCCCCGACGACACCCTCCACACCCGCGTCGACGCCGCCCGCTACGAGCGCCGCCTGCGGCAGGCGGCCGAGGCCAACGTCAACTACGTGCGCGTCTGGGGCGGCGGCCTGTACGAGGCCGAGGAGTTCTACGAGGCCTGCGACCGGCTCGGCCTGATGGCGGCCCAGGACTTCCTGTTCTCCTGCGCGGCCTACCCCGAGGAGGAGCCGTTCTGGTCCGAGGTCGAGGCCGAGGCCCGTGACAACCTGGCCCGCCTCGCGCCCCACCCCAGCCTGGTGACCTGGAACGGCAACAACGAGAACATCTGGGGCTGGCACGACTGGTTCTGGCGCCCGCGCCTGGGCGACCGCACCTGGGGCGAGGGCTACTACCTCGAACTGCTCCCCAAACTTGTCGAGGAGGTCGACGGCACCCGGCCGTACTGGCCCGGCAGCCCCTACTCCGGCGAGCGCTCGATCCACCCCAACGACCAGGCCAACGGCTCGGTCCACGTCTGGGACGTGTGGAACGAGCTGGACTACTCCCACTACCGCGACTGGAAGCCCCGCTTCGTCGGCGAATTCGGCTACCAGGCCCCGGCCACGTGGGCGACGGTGCGGCGCATGGTCACCGACGAACCGCTCCAGATCGCCTCGGACAACATGCTGTGGCACCAGAAGGCCCAGAACGGCCAGGGCAAACTCCAGCGCGGCCTGGACGCGCACCTGCCCGAGCCGCGCGACTTCGACGACTGGCTGTACTTCACCCAGCTCAACCAGGCCCGGGCGCTGCGGCTGGGCATCGAGTACTTCCGCTCGCTGCAACCGTACTGCTCCGGGGCGGTGATGTGGCAGCTCAACGACTGCTGGCCGGTGACCTCCTGGGCCGCCGTCGACAGCGAGGAGCGGCTCAAGCCGCTGTGGTACGCGCTGCGGGACGCCTTCGCCGACCGGCTGGTGACCTTCCAGCCCGCCGGCGAGGGCGTGAAGCTGGTGGCGATCAACGACACCGACCAGGACTGGAACGAGACGGTCGGGTTCTGGAAGTGCAGCGGCGAGGGCAGGATCCTCGGGCGCGCGATGCTCGGGCTGGAGATCGGCCCGAGAGAGGCGGCCGAGGCCGAACTGGGCGAGGAAGTGGTCCCGGTCGACGGGGAATTCCTCGTCACCGGACCGCACGACATGCCGAGGGCCACCTGGTTCACCAAGGAGGACAAGGACATGGAGTGGGCCGAGGCTCGCTTCGGCGCCGAGGTCGAGCCGGTGGAGGGCGGCGTGGCCGTCACCGTCGAGGCCGAGACCGTCCTGCGGGACCTGTGCCTGTTCGCCGACCGCCTCGACCCGGACGCCGAAGTCGACAAGGCGATGCTGACCCTGATACCGGGGGAGAAGGCCACCTTCACCGTCACCAGCGACCGGCTCCACGACGACCCCGACCTGGCCAAAGCCCTGTGCGCCAAGCCGGTCCTGCGGGCCGTCAACGACTGAAGCGCCGAGTGCCGGGCGCGGCACCCCTCCCGCGCCCGGCCCGATCGGGCCGCAACCGCCTGATCGCGACGTCCGGTGCGGAGTAACGAGCGGCCGGGCATCATCTCCTGCGCCTTGGTCTTGGCGCCCTGTATGAACACCTTCCAGGCGTCGGGGTCGCCCTTGAGCAGGGCCTGCGTGGTGGACTTGATCTGCTCGAGGGTGGCGTGCGGCGGGATAGGCGGCACGTTCGGGTCGCAGTGGACGTCGAGGACCACCGGTTTCTCGGCCGCGAGCGCGCGGTCCCAGGCCCCGCCGAGCTGCTCGGGCCGGTCGACGGTGATGCCCTCGAGCCCGGCGGTGCGGGCGAACTCGGCGTAGGAGATCCGCGGTAGCGTCTGCGACTCCTCGAACTTCGGTGCGCCGCCCATGGCGCGCAGCTCCCACGTGACCTGGTTGAGGTCGCCGTTGTTGAACACGCACACGACCAGGCGCGGGTCCTCCCACAGGTGGCGGTAGCGGCCGATGGTGATGAGTTCGGCCAGGCCGTTCATCTGCATCGCGCCGTCGCCTACGAGGGCGATCGCCGGGCGCTGCGGGTGCGCGAACTTCGCGCCGATCGCGTAGGGGACCGCGCACCCCATCGTGGCGAGGGTCCCCGACAGCGACCCGCGCATGGTGCCGCGGAACTTGAGGTTGCGGGCGTACCAGTTGGTGGAGGAGCCCGAGTCCGCGGTGACGATCGCGTCGTCGGGGATGCGCTGGGACAGCTCGTGGACCACGCGGATCGGGTTGACCGGGTCGGCCTCGACCATCGCCTGCTGCTCCATCGTCTCCTCCCAGGAGGCGACGTTCCGCTCGATCTTCTCCCTCCAGCCGCGGCGGCCGCGGCGGTCGAGCTTCGGGATGAGCGCTGACAGCGTGGCCCCCGCGTCGCCGACGAGGTTGACCTCGGTCGGGTAGCGCATGCCGATCATCGAGCCGTCGAGGTCGATCTGGACGGCGCGGGCCTGGCCGAACTCCGGGTAGAACTGGGTGTAGGGAAGGTTGGAGCCGACGATGAGCAGGGTGTCGCAGTCGCGCATGAGCTCATAGCTCGGCCGGGTGCCGAGCAGGCCGATCGCGCCGGTGACGTACGGCAGGTCGTCGTCCAGGACGTCCTTGCCCAGCAGCGCCTTGGCCACGCCCGCGTCGGTGACGTCGGCGATCGACCTGATCTCGGCGTCCGCGCCGCGCGCGCCCTGGCCGACCAGGATCGCGACCCGCTCCCCGGCGTCGATGACCTCGGCGGCGCGGGCGAGCTCCTCTGCGGACGGCACGACCGTCCGGCTCACGTGGTCGGGTTCGGAGGAGGGCACGTGCTTGAACTCGTGCCTCGGCGGCGAGTAGGGCTCCTCCTGGAGGTCGGCCGGGATGATGACCGCCGTGGGCGCGCGGTGGGCCTCGGCGGTGCGGAAGGCCCGGTCGATCGCCAGCGGCAGCTGCTCGGGGACCTCGACCTCGGCGAGGTAGTCGGAGGCGACGTCCTTGTAGAGGGTGTGCAGGTCGACTTCCTGCTGGTAGTTCCCGCCCATGGCGGAGCGGGCGACCTGCCCGACGATCGCGACCACCGGCACGTGGTCCAGCTTGGCGTCGTAGAGACCGTTGAGCAGATGGACCGCGCCGGGCCCGGAGGTCGCCAGGCACACCCCGGTCCGGCCGGAGAACTTGGCGTAGCCGACCGCCTCGAAGGCCGACATCTCCTCGTGCCGGGACTGGACGAACCTGGGCCGGTTGTCGGCCTCGCCGAGGGCCACGAGGATGCCGTTGATCCCGTCGCCCGGATAACCGAAGACCTGCTCGACTCCCCAGTCTCGCAGGCGTTCGAGTGCGTAGTCTCCCACTGTCGCCGCCATGGTCGGCCCCCTTGATCGCTTCGCGGACGCGTGGACCGGGGAGTACCCAGCGCCGATGCGGTCAACCGCTCAGCCGTGGCCGGTGAACGGCGCCTCGGCCCGCTCCAGCAGTGCCGCCAGTTCGTCGAGGCCGTCGCAGTGCAGGTCGAAGGCGTCACCGGTGGTCGGCGGGTCGCCGACCGGCCGCTCGACGTAGGCGGTGCGCATGCCCGCCTTCTGCGCCCCGCGCAGGTCCCAGGCGTGCGCGGCGACCATCAGCAGCCGCTCGGGCGGACACCCGACCGCGTCCACGGCCAGCCGGTAGACCTCCGGGGCCGGCTTGTAGGCCCGCGCCTGGTCGGCCGACAGCACCTGGTGCCAGCGCAGCCCGGCATGGGCGTTCAGCCGCAGCAGCGCGGCGCGGCAGGCGTTGGACAGCCCCAGCACCGGGAAAAGCCGCGAGAGCCGCTCCAGGCCGGCGGCCGAGTCGTCCCAGGCCGGCAGGCACCGCCCGGCCTCGGCCAAGGCGGCGACGGCCTCCGCCTCGGCGATCCCGGCCCGCTCGGCCACCGCCTCGGCGGCCTCGCGGTCGAGCACCGCGGTGTCGGCGTAGGCCCGCTCGCCTCGCGCCATGCGGTCCTGTTCGCGTTCGACGTGCCGCCGCCACACCGCGAGCAGGTCCTCCACCGCAGCGTCGTCGGCCTCGGGGGCGGCGCCGCCGATGGCGGCCCGGAGTCCGGCCGGTTCGTCGACCATCGTGCCCAGGACGTCGAAGACGATCGCCTCGATCCCGACCGGAGCGGACCCGAGACCCCGGTCAGTCCTCATCGGGTTCGTCGTCCTCGTCCCGTTCGGCGTCGGCCAGCGGAACGTCCCGGGTCAGGCGCAGCGACTCCTGGAGGAGCGACCAGCCGACCACCAGGCCCGTGCCCTCGCCCAGGTCGAGCCCGAGCCCGAAGTCGTCGGCCAGGCCGCCCTGCTTGGCGAGCTTGCCGATCACCGGGTGCGGGGAGCGGTTGGGCATGTAGCACCACTTCGGGGACGCCAGGCCGAAGTCGCGGGCGATCATCATCGCTGCCGCCGCGGCCGGGCCGTCCAGGACCACCGGCGTCGAGCGGGTCGCGGCGGTCAGGATCGTCGCCGCCATCGCGCCGAGCTCGGCCCCGCCGAGCCGCGCCACCAGCGCGTCGGACTTGCGGCGGAAACCGTGGTTGAAGGCCAGGTGGTCGCGCAGCGCCGCCACCCGCGCCATCCAGGAGGCGTCGTCGACCATCCCGCCGGGCGCATGCAGCTGCGGCATGAACGAGGTGATGTCGTCCTTGACGATGAACGAGCAGATCGCCACCGCGGCAGTGGCCGCGCCCGCGCCCATACCAGCGACCAGCAGCACGTCCGCGCCGCCGTCGATCGCCCGGTCGGCGGTCTCCCGCCCCAGCCGGAGGCAGTCGGCCAGCTCCGCCTCGTCCAGCAGAGGGCCCTCTTCTCCGCCGCTCGCGCCGGTCTCGACGACCTCGACGGTCAACCCGGCCCGCATGGCCTCCCCGACCACCAGGCCCTCGCCGCGCCGCGCGGCCGCGACCTGATCGGCCAGCGGCTCGGACTCGCCGGCCGCCCAGCCCTCCGGGTACTCGCCCGCGAACAGCAGCATCCGCGGCGACGAGAACGGCTCCGGCGCGTCGGTGGCCTGCACCCGCGCCGACCACCCGACCCCGGGCTGGAGGCTTCCGAACCCGGAGCCTTCGATCAACGCGTTCTGCAGCCGCGCGTTGGCCCGCGTGGTCCACACCCCGTTGGGGAACTTCGCTTTCAGGTCGTCGAGGGGTCCGGCATCGGTCGAATCAGTCACGCGATAAGGCTAGCGCGTCCGGTGTGCGGCACAATTGCGATGTGACCGCCATCGACTTCGCCAAGGGCCACGGGACCGGCAACGACTTCATCATCGTCCCCGACCCCGCAGACCGCCTCGAGCTCGGCGCCGCCCAGGTCGCGGCCCTGTGCGACCGCCACCGCGGCATCGGCGCCGACGGCCTGCTGCGCGTCGCGCCCTCTGAGCAGGGCGAAGCCAAATGGTTCATGGACTACCGCAACGCCGACGGCTCGATCGCCGAGATGTGCGGCAACGGCGTGCGCGTCTTCGCCCGCTACCTGCTCGAACAGGGCATGGCCGACGGTGACCGGATCCCGGTCGACACCCGCGCGGGCGTCAAGACCGTCTCCGTCACCCGCGACGGCCTCAGCGTCGACATGGGCCCGGCCGAGTTCGGCCCCGAATCGCAGACGACCGTCGAAGGCGCCACCTGGACCGGCCGGGCAGTCTCCATGGGCAACCCGCACCTGGTGTGCCGGCTCGAGGACGAGGAGCGGCTCGACGCCCTGGACCTGCACCGGCAGCCGCGCTACGACACCGTGCTCTTCCCCGAAGGCATCAACGTCGAATTCGTCGTCGGCACCGCGCCCCGGGTCCGCATGCGCGTCCACGAACGCGGCGTCGGCGAGACCCTCTCCTGCGGCACCGGCGCCTGCGCCGTCGGGGCCGTCGCCCTGCGCCACGCCGGAACCCCAACCGGCACCTGCGAAGTAGCGGTCCCCGGAGGCACCCTCACCGTCACCGTCACCGACCGCACGGTCCACCTCGCCGGCCCGGCCGTGATCGTCGCCGAAGGCACCGCCCGCCTCTAGAAGCCCGCTTGACGCGGTCTGCCATGCTCAAGGCATGCCACCCTCCACCCCCGTCGACGAACCTCCATACCGCGGACTGTGGCCCTTCCAAGCCGACCAGTCCGAGGTCTTCTACGGCCGGACCCGCCTCACCGCCGAACTCACCGCTCACGTCGAAGCCTGCCTGACCGACACCGGCATGGCCCTGGTCACCGGCGCCTCCGGGGCCGGCAAGTCCTCCCTGATCAGGGCGGGACTCATACCCGCCATCGCCGACGGACGCATGCCGGTCGAAGGCTCGACGGACTGGCCGGTCGCCATCGTCACTCCCGGTCCCCGGCCGCTGGAAGCGCTCGCCCAGCGCCTGTCCCAGCTCAGCGGCACCGACGCCGGATCGATCCGCAACACCCTCGCCGCCCGCCCTCGCGAGGCCTACCTCTACGCCAGGCAGGCCGTCTTCACCCACACCGACGGCATGGAGCCCGAACGCCGCGACCGCGTCCGCGAATCCGGCCGCCTGCTGCTGTTCATCGACCAGTTCGAGGAGCTGTTCACCCTCTGCCGCGACGAGGCCGAGCGCGGCGCGTTCACCGCCGCCCTGTTCGCGATCGCCTCCGGCGGCGACGAGCGGTCGGGCGTGGTCGTCATCGGCGTCCGCGGCGACTTCATCGATCGGTGCTCGGCGATCCCGGAACTGATCCCGGTCCTGCGCCGACACGCCTTCGTCGTCGGCCCGCCCGAACCCGAGGAGCTCCGCCAGGTCATCACCGGCCCCGCGGCCGCGGCCGGGCTCGCCCTCGACCAGGGCCTGGCCGACGACATCCTCGCCGACCTGCGCAGCGCCTCCACCGGCGCCTACACCGCCGGGGCGCTCCCGCTGCTGTCGCAGACGATGCTCTCGATCTGGCAGCACCGCGACGGCGACCGCCTCACCCGCGCCGCCTACGAGCGCATCGGCGGCGTCGGCCGCGCCATCGAGGCCTCCGCCGAGCAGGTATTCCAGCGGCTCGACCCGCCGCAGCAGGCGCGGGCCGCCGAACTGTTCCGCCGCCTGACCGTCGTCGACCGCCGCGGCGAGGTCTCCCGCCGCCGCGCCCGCCGCTCCCGGATGCTGGCCGAACTGCCCGGCCTGGCGCCGGTGCTGGAGGCGTTCACCGCCGCCCGACTGGTCGTCATGGTCGGCGACACCGTCGAGATCGCCCACGACGTGCTGCTGCGCTCCTGGAAGCGGCTCGACGACTGGCTGCTCGAGGACCGGATGCACCGGGCCCTGCTCACCGAGGTCGCCGACGACGCCGCCGCCTGGCTCGAACACGGCAAGGACCCCTCGTTCCTGTACCGCGGCGCCAAGTTCACCGCCGCCGAAGCCACCAGGGCCGCCTGGAACTCCAATCCCGACACCTACCGGGAGTGGAACTCCGGGGTCGAGTCGTTCCTGGACGCGTCCCGAGCGGCCGCCACACGCCGCGCCCGCGTCCGGCGGACCGTGACCGCCTCCCTAGCAGTCCTGCTGGTCGTCTCGCTCACCGCGACCGGAATCGCCCTCAACCTCAACCGGATCGCCGCCGATGCCAATGAAGAGCTGACCGAAGAACGCGACCGCCTGCTGGCCGAGGACCTCGCCGAGGCCAGCGCCGAGAACGCCGGACTCGACGGCGACCTCTCCCGCCTGCTCGCGGCCGCGGCCTGGCAGATGGACCCGTCTGAGGCGAACTTCGACGCCATGGTCACCGCCGTGACCGATCCGGTCCGATACACCGGCGAACCCCACGTCGGCGGCGCCGAGTCGATCGCGTTCAGTCCGGACGGCGACTACCTCGCGAGTTTCGGGGCGGACAGCGACCTCGTGCTGTGGGACCTGGCCGAGCGGGAGGAGACCGACCGGCTCGAAGGGGTCGACGGCTCCGAGTCGATCGCGTTCAGCCCGGACGGAGGACGTCTGGCCGTGGCGGGCGTCGGCCAGATCCAAGTCGTCGAAACCGCGGACTTCTCGAAGGAGCCGATCCTACTCGAGCGAGAGAGGTCCACCGAAGCATTCCGCACCGTCGGCTTCGACGGCTCCGGTTCGCTCCTCGCCGCGACCGACGAGGAGTTGATCCGCTTCGACCTCGCAACCGGTGAACGCACGTCCCCGCCCGCCTGGGGCATCGAAGGAGTCGAAGACTTCGGCTTCCAGGTCGCCTCCGGTCGGTTCCTCATCAGCGGCGACGGCGGGCTCTGGTCCAGCGCGGGCCCCGAAGCCGAGGCCGAGCAGACCTGGACCTCCTCGTCGGGCTACTACAGGGTCGCCCCGGGAGGCCGCTTCGTCGTCGAATGGGCACACGGGGCCCTCACCCTCTACGACCTCGAATCCGGTGCGCCGATCCGCACGGCCACGGTGGACATCGGCTTCTCCGGTGCCGCGGTCGACGCGGACGGGTCCACGATCGCCCTTTCAAGCGAAGTCGGGGTCCACTACATCGAAACAGAATCGATGACCCCGGTCGAATCGTTCGATACCGGCTACGAGGGCCGAATCGACGCGAGCTTCAACGCAGACGGCACCCTGCTCGCGGTCACCGGCGAGGAAGGGACTCGGATATGGGAGCTTGACGGAACCGAACTCGCCGAGGAGCCGCTGTTCGCCGAGCCGGAGCTGCCCGGGCGCCTCGTCCGCATCCTCCCCGACGAGTCCACGGTCATGATCGTGGACGCCGGCACCTACCGGCTCTTCGACATCGCCTCCGGACAGGAGCGCGACGTCGCCTGGGAGGCCGACGACTGGATGACGCACGTCGGCTTCAGCCCCGACGGGCGCTGGACCACGGTCGTCGACGGTGAGAACCTCTCCAGGGGAGAAGACGTCACCCTTGAACTCGACGACCACGCCACCATCATCGACGCCGAGACGGGCCGAGAGCAACTGGTCATCGAGCCGATCAACGGCGAGGTCGCGGTGTTCGGGTACGACGCGATCGCCTTTAGCTCGGACGGATCCCTCGTCGCCTCGGCGATGGATCAGCGGCTGCGGATCTGGAACGTCGAGGAAGGAGCGATGGTCGCCGAGGCCACCGGCGACTACTCGGGGGTCACTCCGGTCGCGTTCAGCCTCAACGCGGAGCGCGTCGTCGGCCTGGGCGACGACGCGCCGATCGTCTACGACCTGGGCGACGACGAACTGCGCGTCATGGACGAACCCTCCTCCGGCGCGCTGTTCGACATCTCGGCTTCGCCCGGCATCACCGCCGACGGCCGGTACGTCCTCAACTTGAGCGGCAACCGCAGATCCGTGGAAGTCTGGGACGCCGACACCCGAGCCCACGTCGGCACCCTCGCGATGACAGGCGGCCCGCTCATCCAGACGCACCTACCGAGCGCCAGTGCGGTGCTCGGCGTGGGCGAGGACGGCGTCGGCTACCGATTCGACCTCGGGTTCCTCGACGACCCCCACGCAGCGTTGTGCGAGCGGACCGGCCGCGAACTCACCGACACCGAGTGGAGCGAGTACCTGCCGGGAATCGACAGCCGCGAGATCTGCTAGCGCATCGCTTCCTTGACCGCGGCCGCCACCGCCGGAGCCACGTGCGGGTCGAACACGCTGGGGACGATGTAGGTCGCGTTGACCTTGTCGGCGCCCACGCAGTCGGCGATCGCCCCGGCCGCGGCCACCGCGGCGTCGTCGCTCCAGCCGCGCGCCTGGGCGTCGAGCAGGCCCCGGAAGACCCCGGGGAAGGCCAGCACGTTGTTGATCTGGTTCGGCTGGTCCGACCGGCCCGTGGCCACGATCGCCGCGTAGCGGGCCGCCTCGGTCGGGCTGATCTCCGGGTCCGGGTTGGCCAGCGCGAACACGATCGGGTCCTTGGCCATCTTGGCCACATCCGAGCCCTTGAGGATGTTCGGCGCGCTCACACCGATGAAGACGTCCGAGCCCGCCACCGCGCCCGAGAGGTCCCCGGAGTAGTTCTCCTTGTTGAATTCCTCGGCCAGGACCTTCCAGGTCTCGTGCTCGGTGTCCATGCCCCGGTACAGGGCCCCGTCCCGGTCGACCGGCACGATGTCGCCGATACCGGCCTTGGCCAGCAGCCGCATGATCGCCGTCCCGGCCGCGCCGCAGCCGACCACGGTCGCCCGCACCGAGGAGAAGTCCTTGCCGACCACGCGCAGCGCGTTCGTCAGCGCCGCCAGCACCACGATCGCGGTGCCGTGCTGGTCGTCGTGGAAGACCGGGATGTCCAGTCGCTCGCGCAGCCGCCGCTCGATCTCGAAGCAGCGCGGCGCGGCGATGTCCTCCAGGTTGATGCCGCCGTAGGTGGGGGCCAGCGCGGTCACGATGTCGACGATCTGGTCGGTGTCCTGGGTGTCCAGGCACACCGGCCACGCGTCGACGTCGGCGAACTTCTTGAACAGGGCCGCCTTGCCCTCCATGACCGGCATGGCCGCCTCGGGACCGATGTTGCCCAGGCCGAGCACGGCCGAGCCGTCGCTGACCACGGCCACGGTGTTGCGCTTGATCGTCAGCCGCCGCGCGTCGTCGGGGTTGTCGGCGATCGCCATGCACACCCGCGCCACGCCCGGGGTGTAGGCCATCGACAGGTCGTCGCGGTTCTTCAGCGGAACCTTCGGCTGGATTTCGATCTTGCCGCCCAGGTGCAGCAGGAACGTCCGGTCCGAGACCTTCTTGACCTCGAAGTCCGGCATCGACTCCAGGATCTGGGTGACCTGTTCGGCGTGCGAGGAGTCGGAGGTGTCGCAGGTGAGGTCGACGACCATCCGCTTGGAGTCGGAGGAGACCACGTCGAGGGCGGTCACGATCGCTCCGGCCTGCCCCACGACGGTCGCGAGCCGACCCGCCGCCCCGGGGTCCGCCGAGAGCGCCAAGCGGACCGTGATGGAGAATCCGGCGCTGGTCAGTCGCGCAGTAGTCATGCCACTCCTTGCAGAACACCACATCATCGTGGAAAAGCGGTTCGAATACCGGTAATTCTGCCACCGGCCCCGCGCGTCGGCACCACTGCCGACCCCGGCGTTGGGCACGACACCGAATATTCGTTTCTCCCCGGTCGCGTCCCCGTGTCAAGCTTGAGGCAATGCAGAACGAAGAACGTCCCACCGCTGAGTCCCCGTCGACCGGCGAACTGGACCTCGAGGCCCGCCAGGCGCTGCGGCGCGTGTCCGGTCTCGCCTCGACCGAACTGGCCGACGTCACCGACGCCGAGTACCGGCGGCTGCGCCTCGAGCGCGTCGTCCTGGTCGGGGTCTGGACCGAGGGCACCGCGGAGGACGCCGAGAACTCCCTGACCGAACTGGCCGCCCTGGCCGAGACGGCCGGGTCCGAGGTCGCCGACGGGCTCCTCCAGCGCCGCTCCAAGCCCGACCCGGGCACCTACATCGGCTCCGGCAAGGTCCGCGAGGTCAGGGACACCGTCGAGGCGCTCGGCGCCGACACCGTCATCTGCGACGGCGAACTCTCCCCGGGGCAGCTGATCGCCCTGGAGAAGGCCGTCAACGTCAAGGTCATCGACCGCACCGCCCTGATCCTGGACATCTTCGCCCAGCACGCCAAGAGCGCCGAGGGCAAGGCCCAGGTCGAGCTGGCCCAGCTCCAGTACCTCCTGCCGCGCCTGCGCGGCTGGGGCGACGCGATGAGCCGTCAGGGCGGCGGCCGCGCAGGCGGCTCCAACGGCGGCGTGGGCCTGCGCGGCCCCGGTGAGACCAAGCTCGAGACCGACCGCCGCCGCATCCGCGCGAAGGTCGCCAAGCTCCGCCGCGACCTGGCCAAACTCACCGTCACCCGGGAGACCCTGCGGCTGGAGCGCGGCCGCAACCGGGTTCCGGCCGTGGCCATCGCCGGCTACACCAACGCCGGGAAGTCCAGCCTCCTCAACGCCCTGACCGGCGCCGGCATCCTGGTCCAGGACGCCCTGTTCGCCACCCTCGACACCACCACGCGGCGCGCCCGCACCGAGGAGGGCCGCGAGTACACGATCTCGGACACCGTCGGTTTCGTCCGCCACCTGCCGCACCAGCTGGTCGAGGCGTTCCGCTCCACGCTCGAGGAGGTCGCCGAGGCCGACCTGATCGTGCACGTGGTCGACGGCTCCGACCCCGACCCGGTCGGGCAGGCCGACGCGGTCCGCGAGGTGCTCGCCGAGGTCGGCGCCGAGGACATCCCCGAGCTGCTGGTGGTCAACAAGCTCGACGCGGTCGAGCCCGACCGGCTCCTGCAACTGCGCTCGGACTGGCCGGACGCGGTGTTCGCCTCCGCGCGCGGCGGCGAGGGCATCGACAAACTGCGCGACGCCATCGAGCGGGCCCTGCCGCGACCGGATGTCACGCTCCGCGTCTGCGTCCCCTATGTGCGCGGCGACCTGGTCTCCAAGATCCGGGAGCGCGGAGAGGTCCTGTCGACCGAGCACCGGAGCGAGGGCACGGTCATGTCCGCCCGGGTCGACGAGGCCCTGGCGGGTGAATTGCGCCCATTCATCCTTGAAAGCGAGTGAATTTCCGTGGTCCCGAACATGTCTCACGGGGGTCGCTCCATCGAGTGGGCGTGTTCTGGAACACTTGCCTGATGCGAGAGCGCCATGGGGGACATGACGCCTGGGCAGCGCGCCTCGCCGCTGGAGCGACCGGCGCTGTCCTGGCGATGACCGTAGGGGCCCCTGTCTGGGCCCAGGACGAGGAGTCCGGCGGCGGAGAGAAGCTCTGCGATCTCCACGACCCGCGCCTCCAGAGCCCGGCGGGGATCGCCGCCGCCGAAGACGGCGGCTGGTGGGTCGTCCCCAGCGGCGAGAACCAGGACTCGACCCTGTCGATCCAGCACGTGGGCACCGACTGCAACCCGCAGCAGTCCGGCGAAGTCTGGGTCGACCACACGCCCCTCGACCCCCAGTCCCTGCTGGTCTCCGACGGCTTCCTCTGGGTCGGCGACACCGGCGGCGCGAGCGAGCGCCCGTGGATCACCCTCAACCAGATCGAGGTGGACCAGACGGGCAACAACGTCATCTTCCGCTACGTCTTCCCCGATTCGCCCGTGGACGTGGAGGCATTCGTCATCCTCCCCGGCGACGACCGGAAACCGGTGTTCTTCTCGGCCGCCGACGGCGAGACCACCCTCTACTCCCCACCGGGCGAGAACCTCGTCGAGAACACCCCGATGGACGAGGTCGGGACCGCGACCCTGCCCGAGGGCGGCACGGTCACTGGCGCGGCCCTGAACGACGACGCCACCAAGATCGTGCTGCGCACCGAGAGCGCCGCCTACGAGTACGACGTCGACGAAGGCGACGTCGCCGCCGCCGTGACCGAAGGCGAACCGCTCGTCACGCCCCTGGCCGACGAGGGCCAGGCCCAGGACATCACCTACGACGCCGACGGCAACTTCGTCACACTCGCCTCCCTCGACGGCGGCGACCCGCTCGGATCCATCACCACCTACACCCCGGCGGCCCCGCCCGCCGAGGACGGCGGAGACGACGCCGCGGACTCCGGCGGCGGCTCCTCGGACTCCGAAGACGACGGCGGCATCGTCGACTGGCTCCTGGACCTCGGCTTCACCAACATCATCCGAATCCTCACCGGGATCGCCGTAGTCGGCTTCGGCGTCATGCTCGGCGGCATCCTCGTGATCCGCAAGCACCGCCGCCGGCGCCGCGAGGCCGCCGACGACGGCGAGGAGCTGGGGGCCGCCGAAGAGCCGGCCTTCGACGACTTCAAGGACGACCCGCCCGGGCGAGACCCCGTCGACATCGGACTCGACGCCGGGCAACCCGACCCCGAGGTCGGCCAGCTCGCCCAGGGCTCGGTGTACGGCGCTGCACGACAGGAGCCCTCCGGCAACGTCTACGGCGCGCCCAAGCCGCGCCCCGGCGGCGGAGCGGTCTACGGCGCGCCCAAGGAGGAACCGCCGCCCCGGCCCCCGCGAGAGGATCCGCCGCAGTACGGCGCGTTCGAGTCGGCCGGCCAGGGAAGCGTCTACGGCGAGGCCGGGCGGTCCTTCGCGGCCGAACCCCGGCGGAACGCGGCCGGGACGACCTACGGCGCCGCGCGCGAGCAGGCCGGCGTCTACGGCGCCACGCGCGACGCGGGCGGAAACGTGTACGGGGCCGGAAACGGCGAACGGACCCCGGAGTCGGATGACGACTACTGGGGTCCGCCTGACGTTAACGGCCGGGGGCGCTGACTCAGATCTTCCGGAGCACGGCCACGACGCGGCCGAGGATCTCCGCCTCGGAGGCGTCGATCGGATCGTACAGCGCGTTGGCGGGCATCAGCCACGGCTTGCCGCCCTTGCGCTTCCAGGTCTTGACGGTCGCCTCGCCGTCGATCATGGCCGCCACGATCTCGCCGTTCAGCGCGTCGGGCTGCTGACGCACCACGACCCAGTCGCCGTCGGTGATGGCCGCCTCGACCATCGAGTCGCCCTTGACCCGCAGCAGGAAGTGCACGCCCTCGCCGACGAACTCCGCCGGCAGCGGCATCACGTCGTAGTCGCGCTCCTCGGCCAGGATCGGCTGCCCCGCGGCGATCTCGCCGACCATCGGGACGTAGCGGGGACGCGGGTGCTGCGAGCAGGTCTGGACGCCCCCCGGCGTGGACTGCTTGACCCCGACCGCGCGCGGCCGCCCGGCCAGGCGGTTGAGGTAGCCCTTCCGTTCGAGCTGCTTCATCTGGTAGGCGACGCTGGAGGCCGACGCGAGGCCGACCTCGGCGCCGATCTCCCGGACGCTGGGGGGGTACCCCTTGTTGTTGATGAACTCCTCGATGTACTCGAGGACTTGCTGTTGCCGACGGGTCAGCTTGCGCGTCTTCGTTCGGGCTGTAGTGGTCTCGCTAGTCACAGGGAGCTCCTGTATGACAAATGGGACGGTATGTCTGATTCCGACAATGTAACTCAGGCTCTGCGTCAAGTCAAACATTCGTGCGAGTTCGGCGTGTCGCGGGGTCATCACTCGCGTCCGGGTCCGGTCCAAGATCACGAACGTGCCAATTCGAGCTAGGATCGACACAAGATCTAGTGGTGTGATGTATCGTCGTTCACTAGGTGTTGGGGTTGGCGAGCTGCGCGGAGGTTCGCGGTGCAGACCGGCCCCGGCGCGGCGCCGCCGCGGAACTGTCGGACCCCGGGAAGATGATCGCCGTAGAGGAGACTAGCGATGCGATGCCCATACTGTCGCCATCCCGACAGCCGCGTGGTCGATTCCCGTGAGGGCGAGGACGGCAAGATCATCCGCCGCCGCCGAGTCTGCCAGAAGTGCGAGCGGCGTTTCACCACGGTCGAGGAATCGGTGATGGCCGTGGTCAAGCGCAGCGGCGCCACCGAGCCGTTCAGCCGGGCCAAGGTCGCCCAGGGGGTCATGAAGGCCTGCCAGGGCAGGCCGGTGGACGCCGACGACGTCCAGAAGCTGGCCCAGAACGTGGAGGACGAGATCCGCTCCAGAGGCGTGGCCGAGATTCCCGCGAACGAGGTCGGCGTGGCGGTCCTCGAGCCGCTGCGCCAGCTCGACGAGGTCGCCTACCTCCGCTTCGCCAGCGTCTACCGCAGCTTCGAGTCCCTGGAGGACTTCGAGTCCGCCATCCGCCAGCTGCGCGAGCAGCACGCCGCCAACCACAGCGGCTAGATCCCCCTCTCGACCAGCCAGGAAACCGAACTAACAGGGCGAGGAGACATGCCGAAGACCACCAAGGCCACCGGCGGCGCGGGCGCAGGGTCCGCGGCGAAGAAGACCGCCGAGAAGCCGGCCAAGGCCGGCGGAGAACGACTTAGTATCGAACGCGTGTTCACAACGGAGGGTGTGCACCCGTACGACGAGGTGGAGTGGGAGCGGCGCGACGTCGTCATGACCAACTGGCGCGACGGCTCGGTCAACTTCGAGCAGCGCGGCGTCGAGTTCCCGGAGTTCTGGAGCCAGAACGCCACCCAGATCGTGACCTCGAAGTACTTCCGGGGCGCGGTGGGAACCCCGCAACGCGAGTCCAGCCTCAAGCAGCTGATCGACCGCGTCGTCCACACCTACCGGAAGGCCGGCGAGGAACACGACTACTTCGCGTCCAGCCAAGACGCCCAGATATTCGCCGAAGAACTGACCTGGCTCCTGCTCCACCAGTACTTCAGCTTCAACTCCCCGGTCTGGTTCAACGTCGGAACCGAAGCAGCACAACAAGTGTCAGCGTGCTTTATCCTCAGCGTGGACGACACCATGGAGTCGATCCTCGACTGGTACAAGGAAGAGGGGATGATCTTCAAGGGCGGCTCCGGGGCCGGAGTCAACCTCTCGAAGATCCGCGCCTCGGCCGAGCTGCTCTCCTCGGGCGGCAACGCCTCCGGGCCGATCAGCTTCATGCGCGGCGCCGACGCATCCGCCGGGACCATCAAGTCCGGCGGCGCGACCCGCAGGGCGGCCAAGATGGTCGTGCTCGACGTCGACCACCCCGACATCGAGGAGTTCATCGACACCAAGGCCCGCGAAGAGGACAAGATCCGGGCATTGCGCGACGCCGGCTTCGACGTCGACCTCGGCGGCGAGGACATGTTCAGTGTCCAGTACCAGAACGCCAACAACTCGGTGCGCGTCTCCGACACGTTCATGCGCGCGGTCGAGGAGGGCACCGACTACGCCCTGACCGCCCGCATGGACGGCAAGGAGATCTCCCGCCGCGACGCCCGCGAAGTCTTCCGCAAGATGGCCGAAGCCGCCTGGGAGTGCGCCGACCCGGGCATCCAGTACGACGACACCATCAACGACTGGCACACCAACACCAATACCGACAGGATCTACGCATCCAACCCGTGCAGTGAATATCTTTCACTTAACGACTCTTCGTGCAACCTCGCCAGCCTGAACCTGATGAAGTTCCTCGGCGAAGAGGGCTCGTTCGACGTCGAGCGGTTCGTCAAGTGCGTCGAATTCGTCATCACCGCCATGGAGATCTCGATCTCCTTCGCGGACTTCCCGACCGAGAAGATCGGCCAGACGACCCGCGACTACCGCCAGCTCGGCATCGGGTACTCCAACCTCGGCGCCCTGCTCATGGCCTCCGGGCACGCCTACGACTCCGAAGAGGGCCGCGCGCTGGCCGCCTCCATCACCGCGTTGATGACCGGAGTCTCGTATCGGCGCTCCGCCGAGATCGCCGGGGCGGTCGGGCCCTACGCTGGCTACGAGCTCAACGCCGAACCGCACCAGCGGGTCATGCGCAAGCACGCCGAGGCCGCCGACCGGGTCGAGACCTTCGGCGACGTGGACGCCACGATCCTCGAAGCGGCGAGGTCCGAATGGGCTAGCGGGAACGCGATCGGCGCCCAGAACGGCTGGCGCAACGCGCAGGCCTCGGTGCTCGCTCCGACCGGCTGCCTCATCGGCGACACGCTCATCACCACTGATCGAGGGCTCACACGCCTCGAGTCGCTCGGTGATCCGTTCGGTGCCAAATGGCAAGACCTCGATGCGACGGTCTCCACCGATGACGGGCCGAAGCAGACCACCAAGTTCTTCGTCAACGGAGAGGAACCGACACGCCGGATCTCGACCGAGTCCGGTTACCGCATCCAGGGCACACTCGCACACCGAATCAAGGTCGTGGAGGAGGCCACCGGACAATGGGAGTGGAAGCGTCTGGCCGACATCAACTCCGGAGATCTGGTACCGATACAGATGCGGACCCTCGTCGGCGAGCCGAACCGTGTTCCGCTCCCGGTCCTCGACCAGGCGTACTACACCGAAGACGGCCAGCTCACCGTTCCCGACGAAGTCCGCGAGGAGCTTGCCGAGCTCGTCGGGTACTTCATGGGTGACGGAAGCCTGCACGCCAAGGGTATCCGGCTGTGCGTGGCGCAGGAGGATCAGGACGTCGTCGACCACCTCTGCAGTCTCAGTGAGAAGCTCTTCAATCTCACACCGCGAGTCACCGCGCAGCAGGGGTACTCCGAGGTCACGCTCCAGTCGGTCCGTCTCGCGCGCTGGTGGCAGGCGGCCGGGTTCGCGAAGGGCCGACCGTCTGAAGAGCACAGCGGCAAAGGATGGAAGCCGCGAGTCCCCGCCGCGATCCTCGAGACCAACGCCGAATCCGTCTATGAGTCGTTCCTCCGCGGTCTTTTCGAGGCAGACGGGACCGTTGGAGAAGGCGTGCAGAGCGTCTGCACCTGCACTCCTGAGTTCGCCGACGAGATTCGGACACTTCTGCTCGTGCTCGGATTCTCAACGACGACCCGCACCACAGCCACCGGATGGGGCGGTGACGCCTCGGTGGTCCGACTCCGGAACATCGACCACGCGCTCAACTTCGCCGAGCGCATCGGTTTCATCGGCAATCGCAAGAATGAGCTCCAGGCGTGGGAAGAGCCCGCCCGTTCGGCGAAGCGCGACCGAGTTTTCCTGCCGCGCGAGGTCTGGGAAGAACTCGTCCCGGTCGACCACCAGTACCGCGGCAGGGTCATCCAGTCACTCCGTAAGCATGGTGGGGTGGCCCGGCAAGTTGTGCAGGATCTCTACGCGCACACTCGGGATGAGCGTCTACTACACGCGCTCGGTTACCTCTTCGAGCGTGTCGAGGCCAACGAGGACGGCGGCATCGTCCCCACCTACGACCTCTCGGTGCCGGAGAACGTCACCTATGTGGCGAACGGAATGGTCTCTCACAACACCATCTCGTTCATGATGGACTGCGACACCACGGGAATCGAACCGGACCTGGCGCTGGTCAAGCACAAGAAGCTGGTCGGCGGCGGCTCGATGGAGATCGTCAACCAGACGGTTCCGCGAGCCCTGGCCCGCCTGGGCTACATCGAGAGCGACGGCAAGGCGATCGTCGACTACATCGCCGAGCACGGCCACGTCATCGGCGCCCCCGCGCTCGCGGAGGAGCACTACTCGGTGTTCGACTGCGCCATGGGCGAGCGCTCCATCTCGCCTATGGGCCACGTCCACATGATGGCCGCGGTGCAGCCGTTCCTCAGCGGTTCGGTCAGCAAGACCGTGAACCTCCCCGAGCAGGCCACGGTCGAGGACATCGAGCAGGTCTACTTCGAGGGCTGGAAGCTCGGCCTCAAGGCGCTGGCGGTCTACCGGGACAACTGCAAGGTCGGACAGCCCTTGTCGGCCAAGAAGAAGGAGATCGACAAGGCGGTCGAGGAGGCCGTGGAGAAGGTCGTCGAGGAGGCCGCGCACGCTCCGGTGCGGCGCAAGCTCCCCAAGCGGCGTCCCAGCCAGACCACGTCGTTCAGCGTCGGCGGGGCCGAGGGGTACATCACCTCCTCGTCGTACCCGGACGACGGCCTCGGCGAGGTCTTCCTCAAGATGTCCAAGCAGGGGTCGACGCTCGCCGGAGTGATGGACGCGCTCTCGGTGGCGATCTCGATCGCCCTCCAGTACGGCGTCCCGCTCGAGAAGTACGTCGAGAAGTTCACCAACATGCGCTTCGAGCCCGCCGGCATGACCGACGATCCGGACATCCGCATGGCGTCCTCGGTGGTCGACTACGTCTTCCGCCGCCTGGCCCTCGACTACCTGCCGTTCGAGGAGCGCGCGGCGCTGGGCATCATGACCACCGCGGAGCGGACCGCCGAGGTCAACGGCGAGGACCCGTCCAAGGTGCGCGCGAGCGACGAGGACGACGTGGACTTCGACGCGCTCCGGTCCTCGGCGCCGATCGAGGAGGCGGTCCGGGAGCGGGCCGAGGCCGAGTCGACCGGCTCGCGTCTGGACCTCCTGCACTCGGCTCAGACTCGCAGTGACGACGCGCCGCTGTGCATGAACTGCGGCACCAAGATGCGGCCGGCCGGCTCCTGCTACGCCTGCGAGGGCTGCGGAGCCACCAGCGGTTGCAGCTAGAGGAAACGTCAGCCGGTGAAGGGGTCGGGCGTGAGCCCGGCCCCTTCTCGTCTCCCAAGGGAACCGCGTCTGCGCATGGGCCCGATACGAGTCGGGTCGGCCCGAATCGACCCCATAGACTCAGGTCTATGCAAGCCGTCTCGACATCTCCCGGGGCCGAATTGGATCCCGGGGCCGCCGCGGCCCGATACACCGAGGCCGGGGGCGGTGAGCTCGAAACCGGCGCCACTCTGGTGGTCTACCGGCTCGGAGCGGAAGCCTTCCACGTCGCCGTGCTCCGGGAGGCGGGGGACCGGTGGCTGGTCGCCTCGGAGCTGAGGGCCGAGATCGGCGGCCGCGACTTCGACGAGCTGCTGCTCGCCTACGAATCCGGTCGGCACCGCGACGCCGACCCGGGGTTCTGGGATCGGATCGACGGTCCGGCCGGCGCCGACGACGAAGCGCTTCGGGCCGGGCTGCTGGAGGAGATCCGGCGGGCCAGGGAGCGGCTCTCCGACGTCACCGAGGCCGCGATCGCCATCCCCGGCGCGGCCATGGAGCCGAGTATCGGCCGCTTCGAGCTCGAGGCCCGCATCCGCGACCTGGTCGAGCAGACCGTGGACCTGGTCGAGGAGGTCCTCCGGGACGCGAGCGTCTCGGTCGGCGACCTGTCCGGGCTGCTCCTGGTCGGCGGGGCCGCGCGCACGCCGCTGGTGGCGGCCGAGTTGGGCCGTCGGTTCGGGATCGAGGCGGTCTTCTCGGACGGGCCGCCGCCGTACCGCGGCGACGGGTCCGAGGGCGAACCGGCGGCCGTTGCTGCCATCGATGGGCCGCCGCCCGGTCGCAGGCGCGTTCTCGCGCGTGCGGGCGTGCTCGCCGTGGCGCTCCTGGCGCTGGTGGCGGCGGGGGCTGTCTTCGGGACGCGGCTGGGGGACCACGAGTCGCCGCAGGCCCAGTCCGAGACCGGTGGCGCGGCCCCGGAGGAGGACGAGCGGTCGGAGGCCGGCGGCGAGGAGTCGCGCACCCCGGACGACGCCGATTCGAGTGGGAGCGGCGGTCAGGAGTCCCCGCGGCCCGAGGGCCTGAGCGGGCCGGCCGGCGAGCACGGATCTCCCGAGGCGAGCTCGACGCCTTCCGGCGAGCAGGAGGATTCTTCATCGGAGGCGGCCCCGGAAGGGGCGGTGCCCGACCTCATCGGCCTGTCCGCCGCCGAGGCCGGCGAGGAGCTCTCGGCGGCCGGGTTCGCCGAGGTCGAGTACGCGGTCGAGGAGCGGTCGATCTTCGACTTCTCCCACGAGAACTGCGAGGTCGTCGGGCAGGACCCCGGCCCCGGTTCCGCGGAGCCCTTCGGTGAGACGATCACGGTCACCTTCTCCCACACCGACAGCGACGGTTCCGGCTGCTTCGAGTAGCCCGCCCGGCCGAGGCCCGGGACCGGCGGCCGACACTTGAAAGCACGATCGTGCTATTTTCGGAGGGTGCGCAAAGGCGAACTCACCAGGCAGGCGATCCTCGACGTCGCCGTCCGCATGGCCCGCTTCAACGGGCTGTCCGGGCTGACGATCGGGTCCCTGGCCAGCGCCTGCGACATGTCGAAGTCGGGTCTGTACGCCCACTTCAGGTCCAAGGAGGCCCTCCAGCTGGCGGTCATGGAGCGCAACTCGGAGCAGTTCAGCGAGGAGGTCGTGCGGCCTGCGCTGGCCAAGCCCCGCGGCGTCGCCCGCCTCCAGGCCCTGGTCGAGTTCTGGATGCAGTGGTACGCCCACCCGGGCGGCTGCCTGTTCCTGGCCGCCGGGGCCGAGTTCGACGACATGACCGGTCCGCTGCACGACCAGATGGTGAGCGACCAGCGCCGCCTGCTCGACTCCCTGGCCCGGATCGCCGCGACCGCGGTCGACGAGGGCGAGCTCCGCGAGGACACCGACGTCTTCCAGGTGGGCCAGGAGGTCTTCGGCGTCCTGTTGTCCTACAACTGGATGAGCCGCATTCTCTCCTATCCCGACGCAGCCGAGCGCGCTTGGACGGCGTTCAACCGGCTGATCGAAAGCTACCGAGTCTGACCCGAAAGGCCTGATGCGAAATGGCTGAAAACCCGACCGGCGGTGGTCGCAAGAAAAGCACGACCGTTCGTGCTCCTTGGTATCTCCGCGCCGCCTTCCTCGCCGCCGAGCGCTTCGCGCCCGCCCCGGCCGCGAAGCTGCTCGGCAGCCGGTGGTTCAAGGTCCCAGGCGGCCCCGAGCGCCGCCTGCGGGGCCGGGCCCCGGCCGGTGCCCAGGTGTTCGATCTCGACGCCGGAGGCGTCCGCCTGTGGGGCTACGACTGGGGCGACGGTCCGCTGGTCTACCTGGTCCACGGCTGGGGCGGCTCGACCGGCGACTTCGAGTACATCGGCGCCTCCCTGGCCGCCGAGGGCTTCCGCGTGGTCGCCTTCGACTCCCCGAGCCACGGCAACTCCGGGCCCGGGCCCTGGGGCGAGCACTACACCTCGGGCGTCCACATGGCCGACGCGTTCGAGACGGTGATCGACAAGTTCGGTCCGCCGCACGCGGTCGTGGCGCACTCGCTGGGCTGCCTGACGGCGATGATGGGGATGCGCCAGGCCGGGATCGAGCCCGAGACCGAGCGCCTGGTGTTCGTCGCCCCGTTCATCGGCGGCTCCGACGGCTTCCGCGACACCCTCGGCTCGATCGTCCCGGTCGGGCCGCGCATCCTCTCCAGGGTCATCCCGCTGGCCGAGGAGCGCGCCGAGGTCGAGCTGTCGAAGCTCACGCTCATGGAGCCGACCGCGGCGGCCCCGACCCTGATCGTGCACGACACCTGGGACCGGCCCAACCCCTTCCGGCACGGGGCGGCGCTGGCCGAGACCTGGCCGAACGCCGAGCTCATGGCCACCTCGGGGCTGGGACACCGCAAGGTACTGGTCAGCCCGGAGGTCCACCGGCGCGTGACCGGGTTCGTCAAGGGGGAGTAGACGCAATGCCGTTCGGTTAGGGCTGGGGTGTTGGTGTC
>NZ_JAELXW010000027.1 GCF_016428645.1 Glycomyces salinus
GCCGCCGGGCCTTCGGCCCGGCGGCTTTCCGCTTTCTGGTGTTGACTGTCGGCCTGTCAGTTGTAGAGCCAGGTGGCGATGATGTTCTGGGCCTTGGTGATCGCTTCGTCGAGGTTGGTCTTGAACTCGGGTTCGTGTCGGACCTGCCAGGTCAGCAGTAGGTTCGCGCAGGCGGTCTGCTGGCCGCCGTCGAGCAGCTCCATGAGGTGTTCTTCGCCGTAGACGGCTCTGATGTACGCCTCGACCGCGAAGAAGTCCATCGGCGGTTCGGCGTGGCGGTAGCCGCTCCTGATCTCGGCCATGAGCCGGTCGAGCCCGTCCCAGTCGAGGCCGGTCCGCTCGATGTCCCCGAACCGATGCGCCAAAGCGACGATGCTGGCGGCCTGGAGGTACAGGCGGGCGGTCGTGGCATCGCTCTTGTCGAACTGCTCGCGGAACTGCGCGGCCCGCTCGCCCTCGCCCCTCGCCAGCGCGGTGATGTGGAACCGGTGGAGACGCTCCTTGCTCATTCTGGGTTCACCTCCTCTCGGCCGGACGCAGCGGCACCTGGTGCGGTCGTGCGCCAGTGGGCCAGGGACGGGGCCTCGAAGGCCCCGGCCAGCCACTCGCGGCCGAGCTGTTCGGCCAGATCGAACCGCTCGTCCATGGCCTCCTCGCTTTCGCCGGGGTCGATCAGGGCCTCCATGACCGCCCACATATAGGTCGGCTGCTCGGCTTGGGCGATCTCCATCAGCACCTGCGGCCGCTGGTCGAACATCGCCTTCACCATCGCCTCGGCCTTGAGCGGGTGGAACCGGTCGTCGTCGCGATGACGCTGGTGGAGGCGTTTGGTGAGCGCGGCCAGCGCGGTCCGGTCGAGTTCGTCGCCGAAGTGGTCGAGGACGATCTCGCCGAACAGGGTCGTGGTGAAGATCAGGTGGGTGATGCGGCCCTCCATGCGCGCCTGGTCGGCGAGCCTGCGGGCCTCGGCGGTGTCGCCGCGCAGTCTCGCCTTGGCGTGGGCGCGGTAGGCGGCGGTGATCTCGTCGTGGCTCATGGACATGACGTTCACCCCTCGCACCAGCGCTGGGCGGTACGCCAGGCTTCGAGTCCGGTGCGTTTGAGTGGTTCGGTGTGGTCGCCCGCCCTCGTCCAGGCCAGGTGGGATTGGTCGGTGACCTGGAGCAGGGGCGAGCCGGAGGGCAGGCCGGTGAGGTAGCCGAAGACCGGCCGGGTCGCCTCAGGGAAGGCGACCCACAGGCGCGGGGCCTCGGTGAGTGTGCCGAACTGGACGGTCCTGCCGCCGATCTCGGTGGTGCCCAGGACGGTCAGGGCTTGGTCGATCGGGGCCGAGATCGCGCGGACCGGCAGCGGGATCTGCGCGAGCGCGGCCGCGTAGGCGCCTCGGGTGCGGTGTGGTGCGGTTCTGCCTAGGCCCATGCCGGCACCCCTGCCCGGGCGCGTTGGGTTCCGGCGATGGCGCGGGCCATGGCGGCCGCGCGTGCCGGTCCGCCGTGGGTCTTCACCGGCGCTGCCGGGCCGGTCGGCTCGCCGCGCCCCGATCGGGCTGGGGCCTGCATCGGGACGCCCGGGCCGGTCGGCTGGCCGCGGTCCGGGCCCAAGGGGACCCCCGGCTGCGGGAAAGCGGCTTCGCCGCTTGGCACGCTCCCCGGTGCGGGGGCGGCCACGCACGTCGGTCCCTGTCCGGCCCGTTGGCGTGCCAAGCGGCAGAGCCGCTTTCCCGCAGCCGGGGTCTCTTGTGGCCCGGGTGTCGGTTCGGCCCCGGCCTCCGGTCCGGCCCCGGCCTCCGGTCCGGCCCCGGCCTCCGGTCCGGCCCCGGGTGTCGGTCCGGCCCCGGCGCTCAGGGACCGGATGAGCGCGAACAGCCACCGCGCCAGGCGCATCCACATCAGCAGCGCGAGCCCGGCCTCACGGTCGAGCGCGGACTCACCCGACCGGCGAACCGGCTGACGCTGGTGCGCGGCGGCCAGCGGCGCCGAATCGGCCATGAACCGGCCCCACGCCTGCTCCCGCAGACTCGCATCGACCGCCGCATTCGTGTCGGCCTCGGTCCAGAACCGGCGGCGTGACCGGCCCGGGCCCTGCGGGTCGGCGGCCGCGTTCCCTCCCGAGCCCGGGCCCAGGGACGGATCCGCACCCGAGTCCGGGCCCAGGGACGGATCCGCCACCGGGCCCGGGGACGGGCGACCGGAGCCTGA
>NZ_JAELXW010000028.1 GCF_016428645.1 Glycomyces salinus
TCGTGTCGGCCTCGGTCCAGAACCGGCGGCGTGACCGGCCAGGGTCCTGCGGGTCGGCGGCCGCGTTCTGAGGTCCCCCCGCTTTGTTGGACAGCGAGATGCTTGGTTTTGCGAGATTAGCTCTCTTTGCTGCGGAAATGTGGTATGAGATCGTCGTCTGTGAGTAGTCCCTCACGCCAGGCGTCCTCGAACTGGGCTGGAGATCGGTAGCCCAGGCGCTTTTGGATCCGCCGCGTGTTGTACCAGCCGTCAATCCACAAGAACAGCTCGGTATCGAGTTGTTCGGCGGTGTCCCAACGCCTCCGGTAGATCAGCTCGATCTTCAGCGTGGACCAGAAGTTCTCCATCAGCGCGTTGTCGAACGAGTCGCCGACCGTGCCCATGGACTGGGCTATACCGTTGTCGGCCAACAGGTTCGAGAACCTGATACTGGTGTAGTTCGAACCGTGATCGGAGTGATGCACCAGATCGCGCTCATCGAGCCCGTCAAGGTCTCTGGTCCAGGTCGCGTACGACAGCGCCCCGGTGATCAGGTCGGTGTCGCACGACGGGCCGGTCGACCAGCCGACGATGCGGTTGGCGAACACGTCGCGGACGGCCGCGAGCCACAGCACCCCGCCGGTGTAGGCGATGCGGGTGGCATCGGCGACCCACAACCGGTCCGGAGCGCTCGCCCAGAAGTCACGCCCGACCATGTCAGGTGCCTTCTCGGCGTTCGGATCCGAGACCGTCGAGCCACCCTTCCAGCCCCGGCGGAGAAAGGCGCCCTCCCAGCCGTGCTCGCGCATGATCCGCGCGATGCGCTTGCGACCGACATGGATGCCGGCCCGCCGCAGATCGCCCCAGACGCGGTCGGCGCCGTAGGTCCGCCCCGAGGCGAGCCAGGAGTCGTGGATGACGCTGGCCAGCCCCAGATCGACCTCGGCGCGGTCGGCAGGACAGTCGGCGCGGTGCCTCCAGTGGTAGAACGTCGAGCGGGGAATCCCGAGGGCCCGCAACACGAGATCGACCGCGTATCGGTCCCGGACCCGCTCGCAGAAGGTCAAGACCACCGCCGGGTCTGGTCGATCTCGGAGGCGAAAAACGAGCTCGCCAGGCGCAGGATCTCGTTGATGCGCTTGAGTTCTGCGTTCTCGGCCTCCAACTCGGCCACCCGGGCGGCATCGGTCGTAGCCGGATCGCTGCCGGCCTCGACTGTATCGGCCTCAGCGCGGCGGACCCACCACCGGAGCGTCTCGTAACCGATGCCGAGCTGGGCCGCGATCTCCTTGATCGGCCGGTCGGACTCGCGGCAGAGCCGGATCGCACGCGCTTTCAACTCCTTGGGGTATTTCCGTACACCCATACGTGATTTGTCCCTTTCTTACATGACTGTAATACAGGCAAATCACTGTCCAAGAAATCGGGGGCAGCACATTCCCTCCCGAGCCCGGGCTCGCGGTCGGATCCGCCACCGGGCTCAAGGTCGGATCCGCACCCGAGTCCGGGCCCGCGGTCGGATCCGCCACCGGGCCCGGGGACGGGCGACCGGAGCCTGACCGGTCGCGCGCGGTGGCGTCCCGTGAAGCTCGGGGATGCTCGGTGCGATCCCGCGGGATGCGGCCCTGAAGCGGCCGGTCCTCGGGTTCGTCCCTCTCCCAGGGCGGGATCGGGTCGGGCAGCTCGCCCCGGCGATGGCGGCCGGTGCGCCGGTCCTGACGCCACCGCGGACTGCCGTACGGGCCCCGATCCTCGGGGTCGAACGGCTTGCCCCCGATCTCCCAGGTGTCCCCGGGCCGGTGCCGCAGATGCGGGGGCTCATAGCGCGGACTGGAAGGTTCGGAGTCCGGCGCTTCGAGATCGCACAGGTCCGGACGGGTCTGGTACCGGTAGGCACCGGGTGTCGCCGGATCGGGTGACCCGTCCGCGAGGAACAGGCGACGGCCCGCCCAGTCGAACCACCCGCCCGGGCCCTCGACCAGCCCCGGATTCTCCGGATGGGGCTCCTCTTGCGGGTTTCGCTCTTTCGGCTCCGGGCGGTCTTGACGTACGCTGACAGAGACCAAGGGAGGATTCCTTCCTTAGTTCGAAGGTGGGCCGCCATCTGATTTGGCGATCTGGGGGCGGCCCACCGGGCCATATTTTGTTGTCAGAGACGCACTGCGCCCCCTTTCGACGGTGACACATCTTCGCTAGTCAGGCAACCAGCGACACGCGCGCGCCTCCCCTCTGCACTGTCCTGGATAGTCAGAATCGGTCACGACAAATCCTCGTTAGGTCGATCCGTCGCTCTCGTTATAAGCCGCCTATCGGCAAGCTGTGTCCCATTCCTCAAAATTGACACATGTGAGCCGATTCTGAGCCGACGGGTGCCAGCACAGGTTCGGTGAGAACCAGATTTCACCGATCACCAAGTAGCGCGGCGGATCAGCGTCACTCCGTCCAGTCGCCGCTCTCGGCCAGGTCGAGCACCAGGGCGGCGATGTTCCAGGAGTC
>NZ_JAELXW010000029.1 GCF_016428645.1 Glycomyces salinus
GAGAGGTGGGCCGCCGCTTTGATTGGCGTCTTGGAGGCGGCCCACCGGCCATATTCTTTTGTCGCTAGCGCGGGATGCGCTTCTTTCTACGGAAGCACACCTGCGCTGTTCAGGCAACCAGCGACACGCGCACCGGACCTATCTGCACGGTCCTTCATGGTCGGAATCGGTCTCGCTATTCGCTCGTAAGAGAAGTAAGTTCCTCTCGTAATGCAGCAATTTCCCGATTGTGGTCCGTGCCTCATTCACTGGCTCGCCAGATGAGTTCGACCTCGCCGCCGGTGCGGCGGCCTCCCGCTTTCGCCGGCAGCGCCTGCGGGGCCATATTCGAGGCGGTGAACTTCGTCCCTCGTCGGAGGGGCTCAAGCGAGCGGGCCGAGGAGTTCCGTCGGTGTGCCGGTCGGTGAGACCGTCTCCAGGACACTCAGGAGCTGGCGCTCCTCGTAGCCGAAGTGCGATTCCATGATCGCGCCGATGCCGTCGAGATGCCGGTGCAGCTCCGCCGGGTCGGCCCCGGAGTCCAGGGCGGCCGCGAGGTCTCCGATGAGGTATTCGAGCATGCTGTGGTCCTGCATCAGTTTGTCGAGCACGGGCTTCAGATCCGGGCGCTCGGCGAGGATCTGCGGGAACAGTCCGGCGTCCTCGCTGCTGTGGTGACCGCTGAGGGCGGAGCAGAAGCCGCGGCAGAACACCAGGAGGTCCATACCCTCCGGCGCTTCGACTTCTCCGTCGATCGACTTGCGGGCGAGCGCCATCGACTCGCGTAGGCGCTCGTGCACGGCTCGGAGCTGGCCGCTGAAGGCGACCAGTCGGTCGGTCTCTGAGCTGATGTCCGGTTCCTCTCTCGTCGCCGCGTGCGAGGCGGCGGACCCAGTCTAGCCGCTTTTCGGGTCGTTCCCGAATCCTGTTGGGACCGTTGGGGATCCAGGAGGGGGCTCAGGTGTAGAGCGCGCGAGTCCTTTGGTAGAGTCTGGTGCGGATCGCCTCAGGCGGTCCGGGTCGGGTGCTCGGTCGGGGAGCGCCTGCCGGTTCGATTCCGGTCCTGACCGCTGGGCCCGCAAGGGCCGCAGAGCTTGTCTTCGAGGGGTATGGCCCTGACCGGCGGTCACGCCGGTCAGGGCCTTTTCCGTCTCAGCCGATGCGGCCGATCAGTTTCGCGACGGCCTCGGCGATCGCCTCGGGCGCGTCCTCCGGTGCGTGGTGGCCCACTTCTTCGCCCAGGCTCGCGATCTCCAAGCCGGCGATGTTCTCGCGCGCCCATGCGATCATCTCCGGGGATCCGAGGCCGTGCGGCGAGGCCGTCAGCAGGGTCTTCGGGATCTCCGGTGTCGACACCAGCCACTTGACGTACACCTCGAAGCGCTCGGCGACCTCGGCCGGAGTGCCGTCAAGGGGGATCTGTCGCGGCCAGGCCAGCAGCGGGCGGCGGGACCCGGGGGTCGGGTACGGGCTCCGGTAGACGTCCAGGTCGGCCTCGGTGATGCCCGGGTTCGTCGCGCGGAGGGCCTGTTCGATGAACCAGTTCTCCTCCAAGGCCATCCGCTCTCCCGCGCCGGGGGTGCGGAGGGTCTTGAAGAACTCCACCGCCCCGGCCGGGTACTCGGCCCAGGTCATCGGCCGCAGGAACGTCTCCATCACGACCAGTCCGCGAGCCCGGCCCGGATGCCGTGCGGCCCAGTCCATGGCGAGCGACCCGCCCCAGTCGTAGCCGACCAGGACCGGGCGGTCGATCCCGACGGCGTCGAGGAACGCCTCCAGGTATTCGGCGTGCTCGGCGAAGGAGTAGGCGATGTCGGGCTTGCCGGAGTCGCCCATGCCGATCAGGTCGGGGGCGACGACGCGGGCCGAGCCGGACAGGCGCGGCGTCACCTTCCTCCAGATATGGGAAGAGGTCGGGTTGCCGTGCAGGAGGACGACCGTTTCCGGGCCGCCGCCTTCCTCCTTGTACGACATCTCAGATTCCAGGACTTCGATGGTGTGCACGATGGTCTCCTCTCCGATGTTCCTACAGGGCTCGCCCGATGGCCTCGGTAAGCGCGATCGGGGTGACCTCGAGTCGGTCGAAGCGCCAGCCCGCTTCGGTGCGGCGCGCTCCGTAGTGGTGGATTCCGGCCGCGACGGATGCCGTGTCGTCGTCGATGGCGAAGACGGCGATGTCGTGGGCCCGCACCGTTGCAGTGTCGCCGTCGAGGTCGATGACGAAGTTGGACTTGTTGTGCATGGTCCGGTCGAACCTGTCGTGGCCCTTGCGTGCGAGTTCCACCAGTTCTTCGATGCCGCTGGCCTCCCCGCGAATGGATTTGACGACGACGTCGGCGGTGAACAGCCGGTCGGTCTCGTCCCAGCGCTCCTCGTCTATCCACAGGCTGTGGAGGGAGACGAGTTCGGCCAGCTCGGCGCGGTCGTCGAGCGCGCGGCCCGGCGGCCGAGCCTCGGTGACCGGGTCGATTTCCAGTTCGGAGAAGCGCCACCCGGCCTCGGTGCGCCGGGCCCGGAGGCGGTAGCGGGCGGTGGCGGTGGTGGTCCCGCCGTTCTCTACGAGGGCGATGTGCGCGGAGAAACGCACCTGGGCGGTGTCGCCGTCGAGGTCGACGACGATGCCGGTCGGCTGGTGGTGGGTCTGCTCGTACCGCTCGTGCTCGGCGGCCGCGAGCTCGACCAGGGCCCGGCGGCCCCGGGCCTCGCCGCCCGGGGTGCGGGCGCGCACGTCCTCGGTGAAGAAGCGGTGGGCGTCCTCGTAGCGGTGCTCGTCGAGCCAGGCCGCCTCGCGGGCGACCAGTTCGGCGAGTTCGGTTCGGTCGACGTGCTCATTGAGGCGGTCGTTCACTGAAGGCTCCATATGTTAGGGCTACTAATGTTTGTTGCGCTAACGAATATAGATCATTAGTGACACTAATGCAACAGGCTATGATCGACGGCATGGAGACACCCGACGACCTGGGGTACGGGCGCGGCGATGCCACGCCTCGGCAGCTGCGCGCCCAGTTCGGGCGGCTGCTCGGCATGGCCGCCACCCACTCGAGCCGCACCCTCGGCGAAGCGCTGGCCGAGATCGGCGCCCGCAAGTACCACTTCGCGGTCCTGGCCTCGCTCGACGAGTTCGGGCCTTCGAGCCAGGCCCAGCTCAGCGACCGGACCGGGATCTACCGCTCGGACCTGGTGGCCACCGTGAACGAGCTGGCCGGCGACGGCCATGTCCGACGCGAAGCCGATCCGGCCGACCGCCGCCGCAACGTCGTCTCGATGACGCCCGCCGGAGACGAGCGCCGCCGGCAGATCGCCGAGGTCCTCGCCCGCACCAACGACGCGATCCTGGCCCCGTTCGATCCCGCCGAGCGCGAGCAGTTCGCGGCCCTGCTGCACCGCCTCAACGACCACCTGGCCCCGCGCGGGAAGTGGTGATCAGCGCAACTTGCGCATGATCTTCTCCTTGACCGCCGTGAACGGCGGATAGACCACCTGCATCGTGTCGGGCATGAGCGGCTTGTCGAACACGGCTTTGGCGTGGCTGAAGGTCTCGATCGACTGCTTCCCGTGGTAGGCGCCCATCCCCGAGTGCCCGACCCCGCCGAAGGGGAGCCCCGGCACGTCCAGGTGCGCCACCGGGATGTTGAAGCCGACCGCGCCCGATGAGGTGCGCGTCAGCAGCCGCCGCCGGGTCGAGTCGGCGGCGGTGAACGCGTACAGCGCCAGCGGCTTCTCGTGGCTGAGTACCTGCTCGATCGCCTCGTCGAGCGTGCCGACGGACAGGATCGGCAGGATGGGGCCGAAGATCTCCTCGGCCATCACCGGGCTCTTGGGGTCCACATCGGCCAGTACGGTCGGGGCGATGTAGCGCTCCTCGCGGTTGTGCCCGCCGCCGCAGACCAGGCGTCCCTCGTCGAGGAACCCGGCGAGCCGGTCGAAGGCCCGCTCGTCGACGATGCGCGCGTAGTCGGGGCTGTCGGCCGGGGCGTGGCCGTACATCTCGCGCACCGCCTCGGAAAGGTGGTGCTCCAGTTCGGGGCCGGTTCCGTCGACGGCGATCACGTAGTCGGGGGCGACGCACGTCTGCCCGGCGTTCATGAACTTGCCCCAGGCGATCCGCCTGGCGGCCGCGGCCAGGTCGACGCCCGGCTCCACGATCGCCGGGGACTTGCCGCCCAGTTCGAGGGTGACCGGCGTGAGGTGCTCGGCCGCAGCCGAGGCCACGATGCGCCCCACGCGGCTCGACCCGGTGAAGAAGACGTGGTCGAAGCGCTGCTCGAGCAGCTCGGCGGCGGCCTCGGGCCCGCCCTCGACGACCGCGACCGCGTCGGGGTCGAGGAACTCGCGCATCAGCCGGGCGAGGGTCGCCGAGGTGCGCGAGGTGGTCTCGCTGGGCTTGACGACCACGGCGTTCCCGCACGCCAGCGCCCCGGCCAGCGGCGCGAGTGTGAGCTGCACCGGGTAGTTGAACGGGCCGATGACCAGCACCACCCCGAGCGGCTCCCGCAGCACGTACGACTTGCCCGGCTGGAGGTACGGCGGGGTGTGGGTCCGCTTGGGGCGCAGCCAGGAGCGCAGGTGCTTGCGCAGCGACCTGACCTCGGCGCCGACGAAGTCGATCTCGGTCAGGAACGACTCGGCCGCGGCCTTGCCCAGGTCGGCCCGCAGCGCCTCGGCCAGCTCGTCGCCGCCCTCCCGCAAGAGGTTGCCGAGCGCCTTGAGCTGGGACAGGCGCCAAGGAACGGGCTTGGTCGCGCCGATCTCGTAGTGGGCGCGCAGTCGCGCGACGGTGGCGGGGAGGTTCGCATTCGGCATCTTCTGAGCGTAACCGCTCCGGTTCAGGCGCGGGCGACCTCGGTGCTGGCCCAGATGTCCGGCGCCGGAAGGTCTTCGCCGCGCTCGACGGCCGCGATCCAATCGCCGGTGGCGGCGACCGAGGCGAAGTTGGACGCCATGACCACCAGCATCGCCTGGTGCAACTGCCGGGCGGTCAGGCTTCCGGCGCCGTTGGAGATCGGCAGCGTCCCGGTGGCGTCGGAAAGCAGCTCGACGGCGATGCCGAGTCCGACGGCCTCGTAGGCGGTCGAGGCGTCGCAGTTCTGGGTCATGTAGCCGACGACGGTGACGGTGTCGACGCCTCGCTCACCGAGCCAGTCGGCCAGACCGGTTCCGGCGAACGCCGACGGCGTGTGCTTCTCGACTAGCAGGTCGCGGTGTCGCTTCGCGATCTCGGGGTGCAGCTCCCAGGCCGCGGTGCCGCGGTCGAACAGCGGGGCCCCTGCCGGGGAGGTGTGCCGCACGACCACCACCGGTACGTCCGCGGCGGCCGCCGCGTCCATCGCGGCGGTGATGTTCGGCAGGCTCTCCTCGGTCGGCGGGTGGGCGATCGGGAGACCGCCGGTGAAGTACTCCTGCTGGACGTCGATGACGACGAGTGCTCGGTTTGTCATGGCTCCAAGTCTTCCCCGGCTTCGGGGCCCCGTCAGCGGCGTTCCCGGCCAGAGACCGACGGGTTCGCGCCAGCGCCGAAGGAGGCCCGGTAGGCGGCCGGGGAGGTACCGAACCGCTCCCGGAAGTGCGGGCGTAGCGCCGCGGCGGAGGCGAAGCCGCTGCGGCGGGCCACCTGCTCGACCGGCAGGTCGGTCGCCTCCAGCAGCCGCTGGGCGAGCGTCAGCCTGCGGTGCAGGAACCACTGCGCGGGCGTGGCCCCGGTGGCGGCCTTGAAGTGCCGGTCGAAGGAGCGGCGGCTCATGGCCGCGCGGTGGGCCATCTCGTCCACGGCCGGCGGCCGGTCGAGCCGGCCTTCGGCCCACTCGAGGACCTCGGCGACCGGATCGGCGCGGTCCGGTTCGGGCAGCGGCCGGTCGATGTACTGGGCCTGGCCGCCCGAACGCTGCGGCGGCACCACCATCGACCTGGCCACGCCCGCGGCGGCCTCGGCCCCGAACGAGCGCCGCAGCAGGTGCAGGCACAGGTCGATCCCGGCCGCGCTCCCGGCCGAGGTGAGGATGTCGCCGTCGTCGATGTAGAGCTCCGCCTCCCGCACCCGTACGAGCCGGTGGCGGCGGGCCAGCTCCGGGGCCCGGTGCCAGTGGGTGGTGGCGGGGCGCCCGTCGAGCAGCCCGGCGGCGGCGAGCACGAACGCGCCCAAGCAGAGCCCGACGACGGTCGCGCCGCGCTCTTTCGAGCGGCGCAACGCTTCGAGGACCTTCGCGGACGGCTCGTCGAGCTCCTCGCGGAAGGTCGGGACGATGACCACGTCGGCGTCCTCGAGCGCATCGAGGCCGTACGGGACTTCGAGGGTGATCCCGGCCGTCGTCGACACCGGCCCGGTCTCCGAGCACACGCGCAGGTCGAACCGGGGCAGGCCCGGACGCCGGACTCCGAACACCGAGATCGGCACCGACGATTCGAACAGGGGCGCGCCGTCGAACAGGAGCACCGCGACGGACTCGAATCGTGCGCTCATGCGGCGAGCCTAGCCGCCCCAGGAGGTGTACACGTCCCAGCCGAGTCTGAGGACCAGAGCGGTCACGACGACCACCAGGACGATCCGCACGAACCTCGAGCCGATCGCCATCGCCATCCGGGCCCCGGCCCAGGCGCCGGTGATGGTCGCCGCGCCCATGGACAGCCCCAGCATCCAGTTCACGTTGCCCTGCACGGCGAAGACGGCCAGGGCCCCGAAGTTGGTGGCGGCGTTGACGACCTTGGTGTGCGCCGCGGCGGTGACGTAGTCGAATCCGAGGAGGCTCGTGAAGGCCACGGCCAGGAAGATGCCGGTGCCCGGGCCGATGATGCCGTCGTAGAAGGCGATCGCGACCCCGCACACGAGCATGACCCCCGCCGCCCGCCAGTGCGTGCGCAGTTTCGGTTGCGGCTCGACGCCCAGCCTCGGGTTGGAGACCACCAGCACGAGCACGGCCAGCAGGACCGCGATGATGATCGGCCGCAGCGCGTTCGAGGAGACCGCCGCCGCGGCCGCGGCCCCCGCCCCGGAGGCGGCCAGCGCCAGTCCGGTGGTCGGCCAGATCAGCCTGTGGTCGAGTTTGATCTTGCGCCCGTAGGTGATCGCCGAGGTGGTGGTACCGAAGACGCTGGCGAGCTTGTTGGTGCCCAGAAGGGTGGCGACCGGGGCGTTCGGGAACGCGACCATGAGCGCTGGGAGGGAGACCAGGCCGCCGCCGCCGACGATCGCGTCGACCCAGCCGGCGAAGAGCGCGGCCGCGACCAGCAATCCTATGAGCGAGGCGTCGAATTCCAGGGGCACGGCACGAGGCTACTTGCCACCCGGCTAGCCGACACGCCGATGAGGTGAGGAACACGTGTCGGACCGTAATCGTCTGCTATCAACAGGTGGTGGACCTGACGAGACCCATGACCCACTTGGTGAAACGCGGATACGAGTATACGTTCCGGCCCGACGAGCAGCAGCGCCGGAATCTGGAGGAGACGCTCGAAGCGGTTCGGGCCGTTTACAACTGGTCGTTGTCGGTGTTCGCCGCCGAATGGCGCCGGAACGGGACGAAGCTCTCCTACGCCGAGATCTCCTCGCGGCTGACCAGGTGGAAGAACGAGCAGCCGAACCGGTGGGTCAAGTCCTACTCCTCGGTGCCGCTCCAGCAGATCGCGCGGCAGGTGCACACCGAGTACCACGCGTTCATGGGAGAGCGGCGGCCCGAGCCGCGCCCCAAGGAGCACGGGGAGCAGACCGAGCTGGTGTACTCGCGGGCCGGCTACTACCTCAAGGGCCGGGAGGTCAAGCTCGCCAAGCACCGCGAGCCCCTCGATATCGACTGGGGCCTGGAGCGCCCCAACCGGGAGGACATCACCTCGATTACCGTCACCCACCAGCCGGGGTCGTGGCGGCTGTGGATCGTGGCCGAGGAGTTCGTGGAGGTCCCGCGGCAGAAGCCGCCCGAATGCGGCGAGTGCGGCCGGGCCCTCGAAGAGGCGTAGGGGACGGAGAAGCCCGGCCGGGGGAGAAACCCTTCGAAACCCCCGGCCGGGCGGGAGGACCGGCGGCTTGCAGTGACAGGGAGTCGCTCCCGTCGGTCCTTGTCGAGGTAGCGTCGGCGGACCCTGGCGGCTTGTTCACGGGCCCGCCGCGCGCTCTCGGCGTCTGTGTCTACTTGCGCAGTGCGGCGACGGCCTCGGTGAGCCGCTTGCCGAACTCCTCGTCGGCCTTGGCGAAGTTCGCGACGGCGCGCTCGGCGATGTCGTCGCGGCTGACCTCGGCGATGAAGCCCGAGAGGTTCGCGATCAGGCGGTCCCTCTCGTCCTCGCTCATGAGCCGGTAGAGGTTCCCCGCCTGGACGAAGTCGTCGTCCTCGGCGTGCGAGGGGGTCTCCCACTCGCCGGTGGCGCCGTTGACCTGGACCGGCGCCCACAGGGCCTGCCCGGTCTGGTCGGGGCCGCCGAAGGAGTTCGGCTCGTAATTCTTCTGGCCGCCGTGGCGGCCGTCGTAGTAGAACCCGTCGCGGTTGCCGTTGCGCGACTCGGTGGCGTGGGGGCGGTTGACCGGCAGGTGGTCGGCGTTGGCGCCGACGCGGTAGCGGTGGGCGTCGCCGTAGGCGAACAGGCGGCCCTGCAGCATCTTGTCCGGGCTCGGCCCGATGCCCGGCACGAAGTGCGCCGGGGAGAAGATCGACTGCTCGACCTCGGCGAAGATGTTGTCCGGGTTGCGGTTCAGCTCCAGCCTGCCGATCTCGATCGGCGGGTAGTCCTCGTGCGGCCAGACCTTGGTCAGGTCGAACGGGTTGAACCGGTAGTTCGCGGCCTCGGCGGCGGGCATGATCTGGACCTGCACCGTCCAGGACGGGTACTCGCCGCGCTCGATGGACTCGCGCAGGTCCCGCTGGTGCGAGTCGGGGTCGGCGCCGGCCAGTTCGTCGGCCTCGGCCTGGGAGAGGTTCTTGATGCCCTGGTCGGTCTTGAAGTGGTACTTGACCCAGAACTGCTCGCCGGCCTCGTTCACCCACTGGTAGGTGTGGGAGCCGTAGCCGTTCATGTGGCGGTAGGAGGCCGGGATGCCCCGGTCGCCGAACAGCCAGGTGACCTGGTGGGTCGACTCGGGGCTCAGGCCCCAGAAGTCCCAGACGTTGTCGGCCTCCTGCGAGCCGGTGTACGGGTCGCGCTTCTGGGTGTGGATGAAGTCGGGGAACTTGATCGCGTCCCGGATGAAGAACACGGGAGTGTTGTTGCCGACCAGGTCGTAGTTGCCCTGCTCGGTGTAGAACTTCAGGGCGAAGCCGCGCGGGTCGCGGACGGCGTCGGCCGCGCCGAGGTTGCCGGCCACGGTCGAGAACCGCAGGAACGTCTCGGTCTCCTTGCCGACCTCCGAGAGGAAGGCGGCCTTGGTGTACTTCGTGACGTCGGCGGTCACGGTGAAAGTGCCGTAGGCCCCGGCGCCGCGGGCGTGCACGACCCGCTCGGGGATGCGCTCGCGGTTGAAGTGCGCCAGTTTCTCCAGGAGCACCTGGTCCTGGATGAGCAGGGGTCCGCCAACGCCGGCGGCCTCGCTCTGGTTGTTGTTCGCCACCGGTGCGCCGGACTCGGTGGTCAGCGGGCCCGCGGTGTTGTCGAACTGATCGCTCATGGAGCGCCCTCTCTCGCTTTGGTGGTGACCGGGTCCCGGCCGCTGGGGCGTCCGGGTCCTTCCATCGACACGATCTTAGCTTAGACTCTGTCTAAACAAAGATCCAGTCCGGTGTAAGTGGTGCCACAAGCGTCGCCGCTGCTAAAGTGGGATCACCTCCGACGAGACTTCGAAAGACGGCCATGAGCGACCTGGTAGAACGGCTGCGCAAGCACCGCTGGCGCATGACCCCGCAGCGACGGGTCATCGCCGAGACGCTCGACGGTGCCCACGTCCACTACACCGCCGACGAGATCCTCGACCGAGCCTGCGCGCGCATGCCCGAGATCAGCCGCGCCACCGTCTACAACACGCTCAACGAGATGGTCGCCCTCGGCGAGGTCCTCGAGCTGAACTTCGACGGCCGCTCCAAGCGCTACGACCCCAACGTCGAGCACGACCACCACCACCTCATCTGCGAGGGCTGCGGGATCACCAAGGACGTCCACACCGTCGCCGACCCGCTCGACTGGCTCCCCGGCGACGAGCGGCACGGCTTCGCCGTCACCGAGGCCTCGATCACCTTCCGCGGCCTGTGCCCGGAGTGCCGCCGCGGCGAACACCGCCGGTCCTAGACCCGCCTCACCGCCGCCGGCGCCGTCGCGTCCGCGTATCCCGGATATGACGAAACGGTCAAACCCAGGCGATCCACTTGACCAGTGTCGGTGACCTCCGCTACCTTCGTCGGGCTGTCCGAATACCGAGACAGGCGCGACCACCCCGCCGCGCCGCGAACCGGGCCATCAGCCCGCCCCCCGTAAGGAGCAGTGGTCGACTTGCTCGATCAGATCAACGCCGTCAACGATGTCTTCTGGCTCTACATCGTCATCCCCCTTCTGGCGCTCACCAGCCTCGCCTACCTGTTCGCCACCAAGGGCGTGCAGTTCCGACTGCTCGGTCCCATGTTCCGCGGCCTGCGCGAAGACCCCGGCCAGGCCATGGACGGCCGCAGGGCCACCTCGGCATTCGGCGCGTTCGCCGTCTCCTCGGCCGCCCGTGTCGGCACCGGCAACATCGTCGGCGTCTCCGGCGCCATCGCCGCCGGCGGCCCCGGCGCGGTCTTCTGGATGTGGATCCTGTCGGTCGTGGTCGCCGCCTCGGCCTTCGCCGAGTCCACCCTCGCCCAGGTCTACAAGACCCGCCACCCGCAGGGCTTCAAGGGCGGCCCGGCCTACTACATGAAATTCGGCATGAACAAGGCATGGATGGGCGGCCTGTTCGCGATCGTCCTCATCCTGACCTACCCGCTCACCTTCAACATGGTGCAGGCCAACACCTTCGTCGGCGCCGTCGACACCTCCGCCCGGGACGCCGGCGGCGAGGGCCTGTCCACCCCGGTCTCCGTCGCCGTCGCGCTCGGCCTGGCCGCGCTGGTCGGCGTGGTCGTCTACGGCGGCCTGCGCCGCATCGCCCACACCGCCGGACTCCTGGTCCCGGTCATGGCCGCCATCTACTTCGTCATCGGCACCATCGTGGTCGCCATGAACTTCGCCAGCATCCCCGGCGCCCTGGCCGACATCGTCGGCTCGGCCTTCGGCTGGCGGGAGATCGGCGGCGCCACGCTCGGCACCGCGTTCATCGTCGGCGCGCAGCGCGGCATGTTCTCCAACGAGGCCGGCATGGGCTCGGCCCCGAACGCCGGCGCCACCGCCTCGGTCACCCACCCGGTCAAGCAGGGCCTGACCCAGGCGTTCGGCGTCTACTTCGACACGCTGCTGCTGTGCACGATCTCGGCCATGATCATCCTGACCACCAACCCGGCCTTCGGCGACGCCGCGCCCGACAACATGGTCGCCACCGGCGTCGGCGACACCCTCGGCAGCTGGGCGCTCCAGGTCGTGGCGCTGATCCTGCTGCTGTTCACGTTCACCTCGTGCCTGGGCAACTACTACTACGGCGAGGCGAACATCAAGTTCGTCACCGAGAAGCCGGCCGCCACCCACGCGATGCGGATCCTGGTCATCGTCGGCGCCTTCGTCGGCGGCATCGCCGCCTTCGACACCGTGTGGGGCCTGGCCAACATCACCATGGGACTGATGGCGGTCATCAACCTCATCGCGCTCATCGCCCTGTTCGGAGTGGTGCTCAAGGTGCTGGCCGACTACGACGCCCAGCGCCGGGCCGGAGCCGACCCGGTGTTCACCCGCGACCGCGTCTCCGGCATCCGCGGCGTCCAGGTCTGGGAACCCGAGCCCGAACCGGAGAATGCCGCCGAGCGCGCCTGAGGCCCAGGCCCCGCCGGGTGTGGCGCGGTCACACGAATACGCGCGACAGTATGGCGTGCCGCACCCGGCCTCGCTAGGCTTCCTCGCATGAGGATCACCAAGGAGCCCTGGAAATCGGCCATCTGGAACTCCAGGCCGAGCTTCCTGCATTCCGACCGCTCTATCGCCCGGTACATCGGGCGCCCCGCCGCCGAGTTCCTCAAGATCGAGCCGGCCGGCGGCATCGTGCTCCTGGTGTGCGCGGCGATCGCCCTGATCTGGGCCAACTCGCCCTGGGCGGCCTCGTACGAGACCGTCTGGGGCCTGGACATCAGCCTCCACTTCGGAGACTTCGAGCTCCATCACAGCCTCAAGGACTGGATCAACGACGGGCTGATGGCGATCTTCTTCTTCGTGGTCGGCATGGAGATCAAGAGCGAGATCGCCTCAGGGCACCTGCGGAACGTGCGCAACGCCGTCGCCCCCATCGCCGGGGCCCTGGGCGGCATGGTCGTGCCCGCGCTGATCTTCGTCGCCTTCAACGCCGGCGGCGAGGCCGCCCACGGCTGGGGCATCCCGATGGCCACCGACATCGCCTTCGCGGTCGGGATCGTCGCGCTCTTCGGCGACCGCATCCCCTCCCCGGCCAGGATCTTCCTGCTCACCCTCGCGATCGTCGACGACCTCGGTGCGATCGCGGTGATCGCGATCTTCTACACCGAGGACATGTCGATGGAGTGGCTCGCCCTGGCCGGCCTCCTGGTCGCCATCGCGGTCGTGCTTCGCGTGCTCAACGTCTGGTATGGCCCGGTCTACCTGGTCATCGGCATGCTGATGTGGTTGGCCATGCTCGAATCGGGCGTCCACGCCACCATCGCCGGGGTGATCATGGGCCTGATCATCTCCTCGCGGCCGCTGCTGGACCCGCAGGTGGCCCACTCCAAGGCCCAGAAGCTCGCCGAGGGCGGTCTGACGGTCGAGGAGAACCGGCAGATCGCCAAACTCGTCAAGGACTCCGCGTCGCCGACCGACCGTCTCCAGGTCCAGTTCCACCCCTTCTCCTCGTTCGTGGTCCTGCCCCTGTTCGCTCTGGCCAACGCCGGGGTCCCGCTCTCGGGCGACCTCCTGGGGACGGCGTTGACCTCGGCGGCCACGCTCGGCATCGCCGTCGGCCTGGTCGTCGGCAAGTTCGGCGGGGTGCTGCTGGCGACCTGGCTCGCCGTCAAGTCCGGGCTGGGACGCCTGCCCGACGGGACCGGCTGGAAGCTCATGTCCGGCCTGGCGGCCGTGGCCGGTGTCGGGTTCACCGTCGCCCTGTTCATCACCGAGCTGGCCTTCCGCGGCGGCGACGCCGCCCTGCTCACCGACGAGGCCAAGATCGGCGTGCTCGGCGGCTCCCTGATCGCCGCGTGCCTGGGCGGGGCCCTGCTGGCGTGGGGAGCACCGAAGCGGGCCGCTGGCGTGGAGGACGACGAGGACGGGAGTTAGGCTTGGCTCACCGGTTTTCACCAGTGACCCGAACCAGAGTGAGACTCTATCTTTGAAAGGACGCCGCATTGGCTCCGCAGAATCTCATGGCCCAGCCCCCGGAGTGCCTCCTGCCGGAGGACACCGAGGCCAGGAAGTACCTCGACGAACACTCCCCTGAGGACACCGTCCGGTCCTACCCGTGGTTCTGCGCGGCCTGGGCCAGGCTGGCCAAGAACGCCATGGAGAACGGCGACGAGATCGCCGCCTACGCCTTCGCCCGCACCGGGTACCACCGCGGCCTGGACCAGCTGCGCCGCTCGGGCTGGAGGGGCCACGGCCCGATCCCCTGGGAGCACAAGCCCAACCGCGGCTTCCTCAAGTCGCTCTACCAGCTCTCCCGGGCCGCCGCCGCGATCGGCGAGGCCGACGAGGCCGCCCGCTGCGCCCAGTTCCTCCGAGACGCCGACCCGGCCGCCGCCGACGCCCTGACCTGAGCAATGGTGAAGAGGGCCCCGAGGCGAAGCCTCGGGGCCCTCTTCACCATGGTCGATGTCAGTCTTCGCGCTTGAACGCCGAGGTGTCGAGCCCGAACTCGAACGGGGCGGGAACGTGGACCGGCTTGCCGAATTCCACTGTGGAGTGCTCCCGGTATCCCTTGGCGGACGGCTTGGAGTAAACGGTCACCTGCTTCTCCTTCATATCGAACAGCAGGTAGACGGGGACCCCTGAAGTCCCGTAGATGTCGAGTTTCCACCCCAGGTCATTCTCGCGCGTGGCATTCGAAGTCAGTTCCGCAACCAGGGACAACGCCTGGCCGGGCAGGACGTTCGAATCCAAGTCGATCATGTCCAGGTCGACGACGTAGACATCGGGTCCAGCCGCGCCACTGGAATTTGCGAACTCGAACAGGAACGGCGCTTCCCGAGCGGCGTGGCCTTCCGGGGCGTGCGCGTTCAGCTGCTTGAGGAGCGCCAGCATCGGTTTCGAGTAGAGACCCTTCGACCAGGGCGACACGACGATGGTTCCTCCAAAGACCTCAGCGTTGAGTCCGTCAGGCAGATCGAGATCACCCGCAGTCCGCACAAGGTGACGGAATGAAAGATCTGGGTCATCATAGTCGTGCGTGGCCGGCTGGGATCGTTCGAGGGTCATGGCCATCGTCGCCTCCTCGGTGGGGATGACGTCTCGTATATACGAATCCCAGTATGGCAGATGGGTCGTCACCGAGGCTTGAACAGTGATTTCAGGGCGGGCCAGGGGCCTGAGCGGCCCCCGGCCGCGCCGGGTCAGGCCGGGAGGATCTGGCCTTCTTCTACGGTGATGTCCACCTCGGTCAGGCCGGTCTCGGCCGGGCCCTGGAGGAGTTCGCCCTCCAGGTCGAACTCGGATCCGTGGTTGGGGCAGACGATGGTCCCCGCCTCGTCCGGGGCGTTGACGACGGTGCCCTGGTGGGGGCAGAGGGCCGAGAAGGCCAGGAACTCGTCGGCGGACGGCTGCACGATCACGGTCTCGCCGGCCACGATGCCGCCGCCGACTGGGACGTCCTCTGTGGTCGCCAGCGCCTGCGCAGTGCCTCCGTCGTTGTTCTCCTCGCTGCCGCCGGTCTCTTCGGTGTCGGAGTCGTCAGAGCCCGACGACTGGGGTTCGGCCGTGCCGCACGCGGCCAGCGTGCCGGCCGCGCCGAGGGCCGCTGCCCCGCACAGCAGCCCCCGGCGGGAGGCCAGGACCCGTCTCGCCAGGTCTCGGCCGGAGTCGATATCGGTCATTTGCGCTCCTTTTGAAGCTCGCTTGGTGTTACGAGCTTGCCAGGTGCGGCCGATCCGATCAACGATTCAGTTGAAGTTTTAATCAAACTCCCAGGGAACGCGCAATGAGCATCCGCTGGACCTCGTTGGTCCCCTCACCGATCTCCAGGACCTTGCAGTCGCGCCAGGCCCTGGCCACGGGCGTCTCGTTCATGAACCCGTAGCCGCCGAAGATCTGGGTGGCCTCCCGCGCGTTCTCCACCGCCGCCTGCGAGGCGTGCAGTTTCGCGATCGCCGCCTCGGTGCCGAACGGCTCGCCCCGGTCGGCCGCCTCGGCCGCGTCCAGATACGCCAGGCGCGCGGTGTGGGCCCGCAGCCGCATGTCGGCCAGCATGAACGCGATCGACTGGTTCTCCGCGATCGGCTTGCCGAACGCCTCGCGCTCCTTGGAGTGCGCCAGCGCCTCGTCCAGGCAGCCCTGCGCCATCCCGGTCGACAGGGCCGCCAGGGCCACCCGCCCGTGGTCCAGCAGGTCCAGGAACTGGGCGAAGCCCTTGCCGCGCTCGCCGATGAGGTTCTCCTCGGGGACCCGGCAGCCGTCGAAGTAGATCGGACGCGTGTCCGAGGCCCGCCAGCCGACCTTGGAGTACTCAGGGCCGATCTCCAGGCCCGGCGTGCCCGGCTCGACGGCGATGGTCGAGACCTCGCCGGGACCGGTCGTGGCGGTGGCGACGATGAGGTCGGTCATCTCGGTGCCGGCGTTGGTGATGAAGCACTTGGCGCCGTCGATCACCCACTGGCCGTCCTCGAGACGGGCCCTGGTGTCGGTGTGCCCGGCGTCGGTGCCGCCGCTGGGCTCGGTCAGCGCGAACGCGCACAGGCCCTCCCCGGCGGCCAGCCGCGGCAGCCAGCGCCGCCGCTGCTCGTCGGTGCCGAACCGCGACAGGGCCTCGGCGCCCAGGGTCACGGCAGCCTCGACGGTGACCGCCACCGAGGAGTCGACGCGCCCGATCTCCTCGAGCGCGAGGCACAGCATGAGCAGTCCGGCGTCGGCGCCGCCGTACTCCTCAGGCAGCGTGACGCCGAAGACGCCGAGCTTGCCCAGCTCGCGGACCAGGTCGACCGGGAAAGTGCCTCGCTCGTAGTAGTCGCCGATGACGGGCTTGATCTCGGTCTCGGCGAATTCCCTTACAGCGGAGGCGAACTCGGCCTGCTCGGGTGTGAGTCTCATGTGCTTCTCCTACACCGGTGTGATCGGGTGTCTGCGGGATCCGAACCGGCGGTCCTTTTGGGACAGCCGACGGTAGCGGGCGATCAGGTCCGCCCGCAGGTCTTCCGGCTCGACGATGTCGTCGACGACCAGCTCGCCGGCCAGTCGGCGCAGGTCGACGTCGGCCTCGTACTCCTCGCGCCGGTCGGCGATGAACCGCTCGCGCTCCGCGGGGTCGTCGATGGCGGCGATCTTGTTGGCGTACACCGCGTTCACCGCCGCCTCGGCCCCCATGACCGCGATCTTGCCCGTCGGCAGCGCCACCACGGCGTCGGAGCCGAAGGCCGGGCCCGACATGGCGTACAGCCCGGCGCCGTAGGCCTTGCGGACGACCACGCAGACCTTCGGGACCGTCGCCTCGGAGACGGCGGCGATCATCTTGGCGCCGTGGCGGATGATGCCGCCCTTCTCGAACTCGGTGCCGACCATGAACCCCGGCACGTCGGCCAGGAACAGCAGCGGGACGTTGAAGGCGTCGCAGGTGCTGACGAAGCGCGCGGCCTTGTCGGCCGAGTCGGAGAACAGGACGCCGCCCCGCACGCCCGGGTTGGAGGCGACCACGCCGATCGGGCGGCCGTCGAGGCGCGCGAAGGCGCACACGAGCTCCCCGGCCCAGCGGGCCTGCACCTCCAGGACCGAATCGCGGTCGACCAGGCCCTCCAGGAAGTCGTGCATGTCGAACGGCGTCGACTCGCCGGGCGGGACGACCTCCCGCAGCGACACGTCCTTCGGGGGCCTGGCCGCCCGCACCGGGGGCGCCTGCGTCCAGTTCGACGGCAGGTAGGACAGCCACCGGCGGACCGCCGCGATCGCCTCGTCCTCGTTGCGGCACAGGAAGTGCCCCACGCCGGACTCCTCGCAGTGGACGCGCGCCCCGCCCATGGCCTCGAGCGTGGTCTGCTCGCCGGTGACCATCTCGACCATGCGCGGGCTGCCCAGGTACATCGAGGCGTTCCCGTCGACCATCGCCACGATGTCGCAGAACGCCGGGATGTAGGCCCCGCCGGCGGCGCTGGGCCCGAACAGGGCGCAGGCCTGCGGTACCTGGCCGGAGGCTCGGACCTGCTCGTAGAAGATCCGGCCGGCCCCCCGACGGCCGGGGAAGAGCTGGACCTGGTCGGTGATGCGGGCGCCGGCCGAGTCGACGAGGTAGACGATCGGGCGCTGCTCGACCTGGGCGGCCTCGATGGTGCGGATGATCTTCTCGACCGTGCGCGCCCCCCACGACCCCGCCTTGACCGTGGAGTCGTTGGCGATCACGCGCACCGGGCGGCCCTGGACCGTGGCCGAGCCGCACACCACGCCGTCGGCCGGGAGCGCCGGATCGGGGTTGGCCCACAGGCCGTCCTCGGTGAACGAGTCGGTGTCGGTCAGCAGTCTGATGCGCTCGCGGGCGTGGTACTTCCCGGCCGCGGCGGCGGCCTGGTGGTACTTCTCGGCGCCACCGCGCATGACGGCTTCGCGTTCGGCCCGGTATTCCACGTCGACCCCTTCCAAGGTTCCTTAACGATCGTTAAGGTGCTTACATTGTGTCCTGGGATCACCCCGCTGTCAAACCCCGCACCACCCGGAGACCCATGAGCGCACAGACCCGCGAGGCCGCCCCGGACGCCGAGCGCGCCGACGGGCCCCGGCGGCAGTACCTGCACGAGATCGACGGGCTGCGCGGGGTCGCCATCGTCGTCATCGCCGTCTACCACGTCTGGTTCAACCGCGTCTCCGGCGGCGTCGACGTGTTCCTGCTGCTCTCGGGGTTCTTCATCACCGGCAGCCTGCTGCGGGGCATCGAATCCGGGCGCGGGATCGCCCCGGTCCGGTACTCGGCCAGGATCGTGCGGCGCATCTTCCCGCCGGCCCTCGTGGTGGCCGCCTTCACGGTCCTGATGACCTGGATCTGGCTGCCGCGCGCCACCTGGAACCAGCAGATCGGCGACATCCTCGCCTCGGCGCTGTACATCGGCAACTGGCGCCTGGCGGAGAACTCGGTGGACTACCTGTCCTCGAACAACGGCGCCAGCATCGTCCAGCACTACTGGTCCCTGGGCATCCAGGCCCAGTTCTACCTCATGTGGCCGGTCCTCATCGCGGCCTGCGCCTTCATCGCCTCCCGCCTCGGTGCGCGGCCGCGGACGGTGCTCGCGGTCGCCTTCACCGCCGTGTTCGCCGGATCCTTCGCCTTCGCGCTCTGGGAGACCGGGGCCAACCAGGCCTACGCCTACTTCGACACGCGCGCCCGCATGTGGCAGTTCGCCCTCGGCGCGCTCCTGGTCCTGGGGCTGCCGGCCTCGGCGAAGCTCGCGGGCGGCAGGTTCGCGCCGCTCAGACTCGGCCGCCGCGCCGCGGCCGCGGTGTCCTGGCTCGCCCTGGCCGCGCTCCTGACCGGCGGCATGCTGCTGACCAGCACCGATTTCCCCGGCATGGCCGCCCTGTGGCCGGTCGCCGCGGCCGCCGCTATTGTCGCCGTCGCCACCGTCCAGCCGGGGGCCGGCGCCGGACGCCTGCTCAACACCCGCCCGCTCCAGGCGCTAGGCCGCCTGTCCTACGCCCTCTACCTGTGGCACTGGCCGGTCCTCATCTGCTATCTGGCCGCTACCGGCCGGGACACGGCGAGCCTCCTCGGCGGCCTGGGCGTCGTCGCGGTCTCGCTCGTGCTGGCGGTCGCCACCCGCTGGGCGGTCGAGCAGCGGCTCCCCGAGCTCGGGCTCGGCCAGAAGACCGCGCGCGGAGCGTACGCGCTCGGTGCCGCCTGCCTGGCCCTGGTCCTGGCCGCGACGGCGGCCCTGAGCGCCTACATCGCCTACGAACGCGACCGACTCGACCCGGCCGGGGCCGACCCCGCCCTCTACCCGGGCGCGGCCGCCCTGGCCGAGCAGATCGCGCCGGCCGAGACCGACTTCATCCCCTCGACCCTGGACGCGGCCGACGACCGCGACCCGGAACTGTCCGAGGAGTGCAACCAGTCCATGGAGGGCTTCGAGCCGATCCGCTGCGACTTCGGGGTGCCCCGGGACCGGGCCGAGACGACGGTGGTGATGTACGGCGGGTCCAAGATCTGGCACTGGTTCCCGGCGGTCGAGGCCGTGGCCGAGGCCAACGGCTGGCACCTGGTCACCTTCATCAAGAACGCCTGCATCATCGCCACCGAGCAGCCGAACACGGACGAGGAGCGATACCGCTCGTGCGCGGCCTGGAACGACGACGTGGTCGCCGAGATCGCCGAGATCGCCCCGGACGCGGTCTTCACCTACGGTTCCAGGGTCGGCTACGAGGCCGTCGAGACGTTCCCGGAGTACAACGAGCGCTACGGGCAGCTCCTTGAATCGGGCGCCGAGGTCGTCGTCGTCCGCGACACCCCGAGCCCGCGGTTCGACATTCCCACCTGCGTGGACCTGAGCGGCAGCGACTCATCCGACTGCACCGTCGACCGCGCCGCCTACTACCCCGACGCGGACGGCTTCGCCGACCTCGAGGTCCCCGGCGGGGTCCACAAGGTCGACCTGACCGACTACATCTGCGCCGCCGAGAGCTGCCCGCCGGTGGTGGGCAACGTCCTGGTCTACCGCGACGACGCCCACCTGACCAACACCTACGCGGCCACCCTGGCCCCCTACCTCGAAGCGGAGTTCCGGAGGGCCGGTATCGGGTGACGGCGGCCGAGCCGGATCCGCGACCGCGCGGGCTTGGCTGGAATCGACTACGCTGGATGCCGACCTCCTCGACCCCCGGGAGCCAGGCGCATGCAGTCCGATTCTTCTCTGGCAGTCGACTTCGGAACGTCGAACACGGTCGCGGTCCTGCGCCGTCCCGGTGAGGCCGACCGGCCGCTGCTGTTCTCGGGTGCGCCGGTGCTCTCGTCGGCGGTGTACGCCGACGCGGAGGGCGGATTCTGCACCGGGCTGGACGCGCATCGCATGGCGCAGTTCGACCCGGCCAGGCTCGAAGCGCATCCCAAGCAGCGCGTCGACGATGACTCGGCGCTGCTGGGCGAGCGCGAGGTGCCGGTGGTCGAACTGATCGCCGCCGTCTTGGCCAGGGTGCGCGAGGCCGCGGTCGAGGCGAACGGGACCGCACCGCCGGCGATCCTGACCCACCCGGTGCAGTGGGGGCCGCGCCGACTGGGGATCCTGACCGACGCGGCCCGGGAAGCCGGGCTCGTCGCCTCGGGCCTGGTGGCCGAGCCGGTGGCGGCCGCGCACCGACTGAGCGCCATCGCCGATGTCGAGGCCGGGAAGCCGGTGTGCGTGTTCGACCTGGGAGCGGGCACGCTCGACGTGGCCGTGCTGCGGCCGGACGGGGACGGCTGGGCCGTGGCCGCTCAAGGAGGCTCGTCCGGGATCGGCGGTCTGTACTTCGATCACGCGCTGGTCGAGCATCTGGGCGGGATCGTCGCCGAGCGGTACGCGGAGATCTGGGGGCGGCTGGAGTCGCCGGGCTCGGTGGCCGAGCGTCGCGACCGGGCGCGCCTGTGGGAGGAGGTCCGCCACGCCAAGGAGATGCTGTCGCGAAGCGCGATGGCGCCTCTCGCGCTGCCGGGTGTCGACCAGGCGCTGCACTTGACGCTGGGGGAGCTGGAGCGGGTCGCCGGGCCCGCCGTGGCGCGGGCGGTGGCCGAGACCGAGCGTGTGCTCGCCGCGGCCCGCTGCGCGCCCCGGGAGCTGGGCGGTCTGTTCCTGGTGGGCGGGGCGAGCCGGATGCCGCCGATCGGCAGGGCGCTGCACACGGCGTTGGGCGTCGCCCCGACCGGCCTGGAGCAACCGGAACTGGCGGTGGCGACCGGAGCCTTCGACGCCCCGCCGGACGACGGGCCCGGAAGCGTCCAGGATCGGCCCCGGCCGCACTTCCGGTACCGGCCCGAACCGCCTGAGAACTGGGAGCGGCTCGAATCGGCGGTGCCCGACGAGGAGTACCGCGAACCGGAGGCGCCCCGGGGCCGAGCGTCCGAGCCGGATATCGAGAACGATCTCGAAGAGGCGGCGGAGCAGCCGCGGGCCCCTGAGGAGTCGCCTCCCGAGCAGCGGTCGGAAGAGGAATGGGAGCGACTCGAGGCGGGCCTCCTGGCGCCGGGGCCTCCCAGTCCTCAATGGTATCAACGCCAGCGGAAGGTGCTGGCGTTCCTCTGGCTGATCCTGATGGGCATCGTCGCGATCATCGTGGTGGAGAACTACTGATTCCCGGGCGGGGAAGTATCGGACCCGCGGCGTTCGCGGGCGCCGTCCCGCCCCGCTCGGTTCAGGCGGTGACCGCGTCGAGGGCTATCTCTACCATTTCGGAGAAGGACTCCTGGCGCTCCTCGGCCGGGAGGGCGGTGCCCTTGAGGACGTGGTCGGAGATCGTGCACACCGCCAGCGCGCGGGCGCCGAACTTGGCGGCGAGGGTGTAGATGGCCGCGGCCTCCATCTCGATGGCCAGCACGCCGTAGTCGGCGAGGCGCTTCTCGACCTCGGGGGCGTCGGTGTAGAAGGTGTCGGAGCTGTAGAGCTGGCCGACCCGCAGGTCGATGCCGCGCGAGGCGGCGGCGTCAGAGGCGGCTCGCAGGAGGCCGAAGTCGGCCACCGGCGCGTAGTCGACCACGCCGTTGAAGCGGATGCGGTTCATGCTGGAGTTGGTGGAGGCGCCGATCCCGGCCACGACGTCGCGCAGTTCGATGTCGTCGTGGATCGCCCCGGCCGAGCCGACCCGCACGACCGTCTCGACCCCGTAGACGTCCAGCAGCTCGTGGGTGTATATCGAGGCCGAGGGCTGGCCCATGCCCGTTCCCTGCACCGAGACGCGCCGGCCCTTGTAGGTGCCGGTGAATCCGAACATGTTCCTCACCTCGGTGTAGCACTCCGCGTCGGTCAGGAAGTTCTCGGCGATCCACCTCGCGCGGAGCGGGTCGCCGGGCAGCAGGACGGTGTCGGCGATGTCGCCGACCTGGGCCGAGATGTGTGCGGTCATGGCGCCAGCATGCCATAAACATCCTATGAATTCTCGGACGGTGCCTGTGAGTCAGATCCCGCCGCACCCACGTGTCGTCCCGATACGGCGTTCAGGTAGCCTTTTCGGCGGTGGCGTGTCCGAGCGGCCGAAGGAGCTCGCCTCGAAAGCGAGTAAGGGTTCACGCCCTTCGTGGGTTCAAATCCCACCGCCACCGCCAGAGGAACCCCGGGAGGTCCGGTATCGCCGAGCCTTCCGGGGTTCGGTCGTTTCTGGAGCGGTGCGGCTAGGCTGTCCGAGCGGGCGACTCACGGAAAGGCGGGTGGGGTGTGAGCCGATCCTCTTGGGGTGCAAAGGTCTTCAGCGCCACGATCATCGTGGTCTCGGCACTGCTGGCGGCGATGATGCTCGGCCACCGGTTCATCCCCAACCGCTGGTACAACCTCGGCAGCCTCATCGAGACCTTCCTGCCCTGGTTCGGCCTGGCCATCCCGGTCCTGGTCGTCCTCGCCGCGATCCGCCGCAAGCCGATCGCGATCATCGTCGCCCTCCTGCCGGCGCTGGTGTGGATCAAGCTCTACGGCGGGCTCCTGCCCGACAAGTCCGAGGGCCCGGGGGAGTTCCGGGTGCTGGCCCACAACGTCAACGCCGACAACGTGGAGATCGAGGCCACCGCCGAGGCCCTGGTGGCCGAGGGCGCCGACGTACTCGCCCTGGTCGAGCTCAGCTCCGAGCAGATGGGCGAGTACGAGCGGGCCCTGGCCGGGAGCTACGAGTACTCGGTCGCCTACGGCACGGTCGCCCTCTGGTCGCACCACCCGATCGCCGGCTCCGGGGAGATCGACCTCGAGCTGGGCTGGGAGCGGGCCTTCCGCGCCGTGATCGACGTCGAGGGCCTACCGGTGGCCGTCTACGTCGCCCATCTGCCCTCGGTCAGGGTCAACGCCGAGGGCTTCACCTCCGACCAGCGCAACCTCTCGGCCGAACTGCTCGGCGAAGCCGTCGCCGATGAGCAGCTCGAGCGGGTCGTCCTCCTCGGCGACCTCAACGGCACCATGCAGGACCGGGCCCTGGCGCCCATCACCTACCAGCTGGAGTCGGCCCATGCCGCGGCCGGGCAGGGTTTCGGGTTCACCTGGCCGGCCTCCAACCCGCTCGCCCGCATCGACCAGGTGCTCTACCGGGGCCTGGAGGCGACCGGCTCGACGGTCCTGGACCCGACCGCCTCCGACCACCGGCCGGTGGAGGCCGACTTCGACCTGTGACGGTGCAACCGGCGGCGTGCGGAGCGGCGTCTAGCCAGTGTGAGCCGAGACGACACCATCATCCTGCCGCGCGTCGAGTCCGAGACGGCGGAGGCCGAGCAGCACGAGGCGCTGATCGAGCTGGACGGGGTGGGCATGACCTACCCGGGTCCGCCGCCGGTCGAGGCGCTCAGACCGGTCGAACTGCGGGTCGAGACCGGGGAGTACGTGGCGATCGTCGGGCCCTCCGGTTCGGGCAAGTCGACCCTGCTCAACCTGCTGGGGCTCCTGGACGCGCCCACGACCGGCACCTACTTCCTCGACGGCCACGACACCTCGAAGCTCTCCGAGTCCAAGCGCACCGGGCTGCGGGCGGCCAAGATCGGGTTCATCTTCCAGTCCTTCCACCTCATGGCCCACCGCACCGCGACCGAGAACGTGGCCATGGCCCTGGTCTACCGGGGCGTGCCCCGGCGCCGCCGCAAGCAGATCGCGCGCGCCAAGCTCGAACTGGTCGGGCTCGGCCACCGCCTGGACGCGGTCCCCACCACGCTCTCGGGCGGCGAGCGCCAGCGGGTGGCCATCGCCCGCGCGCTGGCGACCGACCCGAGCCTGCTGCTGTGCGACGAGCCGACCGGCAACCTCGACTCGGCCACGGCCGACGCGGTCCTGGCCACCATCGACGAACTCCACGGCCGCGGCCTGACGATCCTGATGATCACCCACGACCACGACGTCGCCGAGCGCGCCGAACGCGCGGTCACCATCAGGGACGGACGGCTCTCAGAGGGCAACCACGCCCACTAGGCGGTGTTTGAGGACCCCCGGCGAGGCCGCCCTAGTCGTCCCTCGATCCCGGCGACGGGGGCACCGTGTTGCCCGGGCCGCCGCCCCCGTCATCGTCCTCATCATCTTCGTCGTCGTCCTCGTCCGGTTCCTCGTAGTCCGAGCCGTTGGAGACCAGGATCTGGATCGGTGCGCCCGAGGGGGCCGATCCGGTCACCGACGTCGAGAACGCCTGCCCCTCGGGGCAGTCGGAGTCGTAGCGGCCCGACGCGATGGTCGCGTCGAAGCCGGCCCCGGCGATCTTGGACCGCGCGGAGTCGGGGTCCTCGCAGCCGATACCGGGGATCGAGACCAGGTTCTCGCCGTTGACCACCGAACCGGGCGGGGAGTCCCACCCGTGGTTGTCCAGGCCTTCGGCCGCCCGCTCCAGGATGTCCACACCGGTGCTCCGCACCTGATCGTGGAAGCCGGAGGCGAGGTTGTCGTTGGCGGAGTTGTCGGGGTCGCCGACGAACGTGGCCGTCGTGGCGGCGCTGGTCGAGCCGATGAACCAGTAGGAGCGGTCCGAGTCGGCCGTCCCGGTCTTGCCGATGATCGGGTGGTCGAAACCGTCGGCCTCGCGGGCGGTGCCGCCCACGCATCGGGTGCCGTCGGCGCCATAGTAGACCGGGCAGTGGGCGGCGCTGGCCGCGGCGAGCGCGATGTCCTCGTCGATGACCTGCTCGCAGTCGGGAGCGGCCGCCTCGGCCCACTCGGTGCCGTCGGCTCCGATGATCTGCGTCACCGGCAGCGGTTCGCAGTGGTTGCCGCCGGCGGCCACGGTCGCGTAGGCCTCGGCCATGTCCAGCGGCGTGGTCGTGTCGCCCATGCCGAGGGTGAACACGCCGTACCGATCGAGGTTGTCGCGGTTGGCGTCGACGCCGCTGTCGTTGTAGAACGTCAGGCCGAGCCGCTCGGCCATCTCGACGGCCTTCTCGGTCCCGATCATCTCCTGCAGCTGCACGAACCCGGTGTTGGAGGACTTGCCGAACATGCCCCACATGTCGAGGGGGGAACCGGAGGCGTAGCCGCCGTCGTTGCTCGGGCACCAGTGACTGACCCCGGGCTCGATCTGAGACCCGCATGCGGAGTCCAGGCTGGAGTCGGCCGGGTAACTGGAGGTGTACCGCTGCGGTGAGGGCAGCGTGGTCCGCAGCGGCCAGCCCTCCTCGAGCGCGGCGAGCATGGTGAACATCTTCATGGTCGAGCCCGAAGGGAATCCGTGGACCTGGTTGTTCCCGCTCAGGAGCGGGATGGTCGTGTTCGGATAGTTCGAGAGCCCGTCCTCGCCGTCGGATCGGGGGCCGTTGTCGCTCTGGTCGAGGCTGAAGACGCGGTTGACGGCCATGGCGCGGATGTGCCCGGTCCCGGGGGTGATGGTCACCGATCCGAGCGCGCGCTCGTCGTCGTTGTCGATGCGGTCCTGGATCTCCTCGGTGGCCGCGTTCTGGAGGTCGGGGTCGAGGCTGGTGACGATGCGGAAGCCGCCGCGCTTGAGCAGGCTGAGGCGGTCGCGCTCGGTCTCGCCGAACGCCTCCTGGTCGCCCCACCACGATTTGAAGTAGTCGCAGAAGAAGCCCCAGGAGTTCTTGGTAACGTCGACGCACTCGTTGCGTTCGGGCCGGGGGTCGAATCCGAGGGGCTGGTCGGCGGCCTCGTCGGCCTCGGACTCGCTGATCGTGCCGAGTTCGGCCATGCGGCCCAGGACCCAGTTGCGCCGCTCGATGATGTTGGCGTCGTCGCCCTCGCCGTCGAGGAGTCCGTCCGCGTAGGAGGGGAACTTGGGGAGCGCGGCGAGTGTGGCCGCCTCGTGCAGTTCGAGGTCGCTCGGCGGCTTGTTGAAGTAGGTGTAGGCGCCGGCGTGGATGCCGTATGCCTGGTTGCCCAGGTAGATCACGTTCAGGTACCCCTGAAGGATATCCTCTTTGGACATCGTGTCCTCGACGGCCATGGCGAAGCGGGCTTCGCGCAGTTTGCGGTCGTAGGTGTCCTCGCTGGCTTCGATGACCTCGTCGATGGTTGAAGCCGAGTAGATGAGGGTATTACGCACGAACTGCATGGTGAGCGTTGAGGCCCCTTGGGAGTCGCCGCCGCTTTGATTGGCGAGGGCGGCTCGGGCGATACCGGCCCAGTCGACTCCGTTGTGCTCGTAGAACTTCGAGTCTTCAGCGGCCAGGAGGGCGTCGATCATGACCGGGTCGACGTCGTCGAGGGAGACCTCGCGCCGGTTCTCTTCGTAGAAGGAGGTGATGAGTGTTTCGCCGTCGGAGGCGTAGACGTAGCTGGTCTGCGGGAGGGCCGACTGGGTGAGCTCGGTCGGCAGCGACTCGAAGGCCTCGATGCTGTCGCCGGCGAAGATGCCGCCGGTCGCGAAGAGCGGAAAGGCGGCCGCGGCCGTCAGGACGCCCGCGAGGGCACCGCACACGAGCAGGGCCAGGCCGTCTCCCAATGGACTTCGGTCGCGCTTCAACGTCTCCACCGCCTCAGATTAGAACGAGTGTGGGCATGTGCCGAGGCGATATGTCCTCGGTGCCCTGCCTAGATACGCCGCAACCGCTGAGACGAGATGCCATCGCATTCGAATCGTTATTATCGCGAAGCGTCGTCGCGATGTTATCTCAAGGGTGAAGCTTTCCCCCAACGTCCGATTTTCGTCTCGGAGGGTAGTCAAACAATTACAAGAGGTGTAGGGTCCGTTCTTGACGGCAACACGGAGTAGTCGCAAGATTACAAGTGTTACGCCGTCGGGGGGTATGAAGGGAAAACTACGGGGAGGTCATGCAGATGGGTCTGCTGATCGACTGGACAACCAGGGCTATTTGCCAAGAGGGCGACCCGGACGCGCTATTCGTCCAGGGCGCCGAACAGAACAATGCCAAGAAGGTCTGCCGCGGCTGTCCGGTCCGGCTCGAATGTCTCGCCGACGCGCTCGACAACAGAATCGAATTCGGCGTGTGGGGCGGCATGACCGAACGTGAGAGGCGAGCACTATTGCGCAAGCACGCGGACGTCCGCTCCTGGCGGTCGGTCTTCGAAGTGGCGCTCGAAGAGGAGCAGCGCAACGCCCGCAAATCGGGAAGGCGCCGCATTCCCGTGAACCTGAATATTTTAAGACGCCGCCTCTGCGGTGAGCATCGCGCCCGGAACGGAACTCCGCCCGGGCGCTTTCTCATGCCCTCCCGGCCAGGTCCCCGAAGCCCCGGAGCCCCTCCAGGTCCACCACCTCGGTACCGAACACCGGCAGCCGCACCTGCGGAACGTCCGGGCAGGCCGCCGCGTAGCGGGCCGCGACCCGCTCCTCGGCCGCCCGCCGCCGCGCCAGGTCCGCGTGGGTGCGCAGCACCGCCGCCACCGGATGCTCGGAGTCCTCCTCCTCCAGCGACGCCGCCGCGCCCAGGCACCGCTCCGCCGACAGCTCCGAGAGGACCGGCGTCAGCTGGTTGACCACGATCCCGTCCAGCGGCATCCGCTCGTCGGTCAGCCGCCGCGAGAAGTACATCGCCTCGTTGATCGCGGCCGGCTCGGGCGTGGCCACCACCAGGAACGAGGTCTGGTCGCCCTGCAGGGCCCGGAAGGTCGCCTCGGCCCGCTTCCTGAAGCCCCCGAACGTGTCCTCCAGGCTCGCGGTGAACTCGGCGACGTCGGTCAGCAGGTGACCGCCGAGGATCTTGTTGAACACCCGCGTGAACACCGCCGCGCTGGCGCCCATCATCGACAGCATCGACCGCCGCGAACCCGGGGTCGAGGCCGCCAGCAGCCGGATCACCCGCCCGTCGAGGAACCGCGCCAGCCGGGCCGGGGCGTCCAGGAAGTCCAGGGCCGAACGCGAGGGCGGGGTGTCCAGCACGATCAGGTCCCAGCGCCCGGTGTCGCGCAGCTGCGAGAGCTTCTCCATCGCCATGTACTCCTGCGTGCCGGAGAACGTCGACGACACCGCCTGGTAGAACGGGTTCGCGAAGACCTCGGCCGCCCGCTCGGGCGTGGTGTGCGAGACGACCACCTCGTCGAACGTGCGCTTCATGTCCAGCATCATCGCGTCCAGCGAACCGCCCCAGACCCCCTCGACCGGTCGCGGGGTGTTGTCGAGGGCCTCCATGCCCAGCGACTGCGCCAGGCGCCGCGCCGGGTCGATCGTCAGCACCACCGTGCGCCGCCCGTGCCGCTCGGCCGCGCGCAGCGCGAACGCCGCCGCGGTGGTGGTCTTGCCGACCCCGCCGGAACCGCAGCAGGCGATCACGTGCTTGCCCTCGTCGGCCAGCAGCGCGTCGACGTCCAGGTCAGACCGCATCGCGGCCCCCTCTCCCCAGCGAGGCCCGCAGCGCGCGAGCCAACTCGTAAAGCCCCGACAGGTCCACGCCGTCGGTCAGCAGCGGCAGCTCTTCGACCGGGCGGCCCAGCTCTTCGAGCCGGTCCCTCCAGGCGTCGATCGCGCCGATCTCGGCCTGGCGGCCCCGGTACTCCTCCAGCAGCGCCGCCACGGTCGCCTCCCCGGCAGGCAGCCCGGTCCTCTCCAGCCCGGCGGCGATCTGCTCGCCGGTCACGTCCACCGTCTTGGCGCCCACGACCTTGTTCAGCACGACGTGGCCCACCGGCAGGTCGGCCGCGTCCAGGTCCCGGCAGGCGTCGACGGTCTCCTGCACCGGCATCGCCGCCGGCGTCGTCACCAGGTGCACCGCCGTCTGCGAAGAGTGCAGGAGCCGGGCGACCGAACGGGAGTGCTTGCCGATCGGGCCGGTCTTGGCCAGGCGCCCGGACTCGACGGTCACGTTCAGGAACTTGACGATCCGCCCGGTCGGCGGCCCGTCCAGGACCACCGCGTCGTAGGCCATCCGGCCCGACTCGCTCCGCCCCACCGCCTCCTTGAGCTTGCCGGTCAGCAGGATATCGCGCAGGCCCGGCGCGATCGTGGTCGCGAAGTCGATCGCCCCGAACTTGCGCAGCGCCCGCCCGGCCGAACCGAGCCGGTAGAACATGTCCAGGTAGTCCAGGAGCGCCTCGTCGGCGTCGAGGGCCTGGGCGAACACCTCGCCGCCGTCGAGGCCGGCCGCCAGGTGCCGGTCGGCGTACGGCAGCGGGGGAGCGTCGAACAGCGGCGCTATGCCCTGGCGGTCCTCGACCTCGGCCAGCAGCACCCGCCTACCGGTGCCGGAAAGCGCCAGCGCCAGCGCCGCGGCCACGGTCGTCTTCCCCGTACCGCCCTTTCCGGTGACGATGTGCAGTCGCGGGATCGCCGGAGCCGTGGCACTCATTCATCGGAGTCTAATCACCTGATCCCCCCTCGAGGAGGCCTGTCCTTCAGGACGGGGAGGGATCGGGGTGTTCGCCTATTCGCGGTCCTGCCGCGCGGGACTGGATACCCAGAAAGGGACGAACAGCCAGATATTTGTATAATCTTCGTGTGCACCTCAGATACTCCTATCGTGTCTATCCGACGCGTCCGCAGCGCGCTGCGCTGGCGCGGACGTTCGGGTGTGTGCGCACCGTCTACAACGACGCGGTCGCGGCGCGCAGGGCCGCGCACCGTGCGGGGCTCCCTTACCCTTCGACGGCGGTATTGGACAAGGCGCTGATCACGGTGGCGAAGCGGACCCCCGAACGCTCCTGGCTGGCCGAGGTGTCCACCGTGCCGTTGCAGCAGGCACTGCGGGACTGCCACGCCGCCTGGCGGAACTTCTTCGACTCGCTGTCGGGCAAACGCTCCGGTGCCAGGGTCGGGCCGCCCCGGTTCAAACGCCGTTCGAACACGCAGAGCGCCCGGTACACGCGGCGTGGGTTCGGCCTCAAACCCAACGGCCGCCTGTATTTGGCCAAGGTCGGGGACCTGCGCGTGGCGTGGTCCCGCGACCTCCCGGCCGAGCCGTCCTCGGTGACGATCGTCAAGACTCCCACCGGCAATTACTACGCGAGCTTCGTCGTCGCGGTCGATGATGGCGCCGATCTTGCCGAACCGATCGACGACCCCGATGCCGAGACGGGTATCGATCTCGGCCTGAAGGCGTTCGCGGTGCTGCGCGGGGGCAAGACCATCGACAACCCCAAGTTCTTCCGCCGCCTGGAACGGAAGCTGAAGAAGGCGCAGCGGGCCTTGTCGCGCAAGCAGCGGGGCAGCAGCAACCGGGCCAAGGCCCGGCTCAAGGTCGCGAAGGCCCACGAAGACATCCGCAACCGGCGAGACGATTTCCTTCACAAGCAGGTGGCGACGATCATCGGCGAGAATCAAGCCGTGTACGTCGAGGACCTGAACGTGAAGGGTCTCGCGCGTGGTCGGGGAGCCAAGAGCCTCCACGATGCCGCGCTCGGGCGGTTCTTGAGGTTGTTGGAGTCGAAGGCCGCCCGTGCGGGCCGGACGTTCGCGCGCGTGGACCGGTTCTTTCCCTCCACCCGGCTGTGTTCGGTCTGCGGTGCGCTGACCGGACCGCAGGGGCTGGCAGGCCTGTCGGTCCGGGACTGGGCGTGCGGGTGCGGCGCGGTCCACGACCGGGACGGCAACGCTGAGATCAATATCAGGCGCGAAGGACAGCGCCTGGTGGCCGCTGGGCAGGCGGACACCTGAAACGGCTGCGGAGGGCCGGTAAGACCGGGGAGACCCGGCACGGCCCGTTGAAACAGGAACCCACCCGTAGCCGGAACGCACTACGCGGGCCGCAAGCCGGGAATCCCCCGCCTGCAGGCGGATGGAGGATGTCAACGGGAGTCGATGTCGCACACCAGCCACTGCGGGTCGCCGTCCTCGGCGACGAGGGCGAACGTCCAGGTGGTGGACTCGGCTTCGGTGCTCAGCTCCACGGTGACGGTGGCCTGTCCCACCGTGCGGTCGGTCTCGGTGACCGCCGTCCACTCCAGGCCGTGCTCGGCTCCGGCCTCGGCCAGCGCCTCGGTGGCCGCCGTCAGGTCGCGGTCGGACTTTTCCGAGCACAGCCACCCCGAGGCGGCCTCGGGGTCGCGCTCGTCGAGCAGCGCGGCCAGGAATCCCTCGACCGTGCGCTCGGGACTGTCGTCGATCTCCTCGACCCCGGCGAACAGCTTCGCCGCGATCAGGAACAGCGCCCCGGCGAACGCCGCCGCGGCGATGAGCGTGAGATAGGTCCAGAACCGGCCCGGGCGCGGCCGTGACTTGGTCTCGGGTTCGGGCGTCGGATCGGTGTCGGGCTGCCGCTTCGGCGCGGCGGTGTCTGGCGACACGGGAACTCCCTGTGTTCAAGAAGGCACTATGGGGAGGCGACGCACTCCGAGCCTAGCGGTGACGCCAACGCGAAGCAAGACGGCGTACCGTGTGCCCATGGAGAAATGGGAGTACTTCACCGCACCGCTGCTGATCCACAACACCAAGCAGATCCTCGACACGTTCGGGGAGGACGGCTGGGAACTGGTCACGGTGCTGCCGGGGCAGAACTCGGAGCAGCTGGTGGCCTACTTCAAGCGCAAGAAGGAGTCGTGAGTTGGTCGACATCACCGCATCGCTCGAACGCATGGGACTGACGCTGCCTCAGGTCGTGCCGCCGGTGGCCGCATACCGCCCGGCCGTGGTCTCGGGCACCTATGTGTACGTCTCGGGCCAGCTGCCGATCGTCGAGGGCGAACTGGTCGAGACCGGCAAGGTCGGCGCCGAGGTCTCTCCCGAGCGGGCCTACGAGCTGGCGCGGACCTGCGCGCTCAACGGCCTGGCCGCGGCGCTGTCGGTTGCGCCGAAGCACGGGATCTCCCGAATCGTCAAGGTCGTCGGGTTCGTCGCCTCGGCCCCTGGCTTCAGCGGCCAGCCGGGGGTCGTCAACGGCGCCAGCGAGTTCCTCGGCGAGGTCCTCGGAGGCGCCGGCGAGCACGCCCGCAGCGCCGTCGGCGTCTCGGAGCTGCCCCTGAACGCCCCGGTGGAGGTCGAGCTCATCGCCGAGACCGCCCCCACCGCGAAGGTCGTCCCGGTCTGATCAGCCGATCGCGGGGGCCACGCGGGTCTCGACCTCGCCGAGCGCGACGGTCGTCCCGCGCGGCCCCGGCGCGGTCGCCGAGATCCGGACGACGTCGCCGTCGCGCAGCTGCCACTGCCCGCCGACGCACTCGCCGGAGCCGAACAGCAGGCCCGGGCGCAGCACGCCGCCGCCGGCGGTGATCTGCGCCAACTGCTGCGCCGGCGTCCAGTACTGCGTCCCGAACTGGGCCCCGGCCACGGCCACGCCGTTGACCGAGATGCTCAGGTCCACATCGAAGCCGTACCGGTCGGACTCCTTGAGGTAGGCGGGCGTCTCGAAGCCCTGCTCGGGGGCGGCGGTGCGGGCCGCGCCCAGCGACTCCAGGGGGGTCACCCACGCGCTCATCGAGGTCGCGAACGACTTGGAGGAGAACGGGCCCAGGCCGCCGTCGAACGAGGCGAAGTCGCGGGCGGTCCAGTCGTTGAGCAGGACCGCGCCGAACACGTAGTCCTCGAAGGCGTCCGGTCCGACCGGACGCCCCAGTTCGGACTCGGCGCCGACGATGAAGCCGACCTCGGCCTCGATGTCGAGCGCGCCGGTTGGGCCGAACACGACCTGGCCGTCGCTCTCGCGGCGGTGCCCGGCCGGGCGCACCAGGTCCATGCCGGAGGGGACCACGGTCGAGGCCCGCCCGTTGGAGGCCATCGGCTGCCACCGGCGCGAGTCCGGGACCCGCTCGGTGAAGTCCACGTAGTCGGTCACCAGCAGCGGCGCGTGCATCCGCGCCTCGGCCAGCGGGGTGACCCAGTTCTGGGCCGGGCCCTCCAGGTCCGGTTCCGTCAGCGCCTGCACGACCTGCGTGCGGACCTGGCGCCACACGTCCCGGCCCAGGCCGATGAGGCGGTTGAGCGCGGGGTCGCGGAGCGCGGTGCAGGAGGCGCAGGTCTGGCAGTCCCCCGACAGCACGGCCTTGTGCAGGTCGAGGATGTGGTCGCCGATGCGGACTCCGATGCGCGGCAGCGGCTCGGCCTCGGTCGAGAACACCCCGAAGGGCAGGTTGTGGATGTTGTAGGGGCTGTCCTCGGCGCCCGGCACCCAGCAGGTGGTCACGTGGTCTCCTCCGTCGTCGCGAAACGATTACGAAGGATTAACGAGCGGGAGGGCTCCCGGTCACTCGGCGCGACGGTGCCGACGGACAACTGTGAACCAGGCCACCCAGCATCCGACGGCGACGAGGGCGAAGAACACCCGGGCGCCGAAGGCGATCTGACCGCCCAGCAGCGCCGGAAGCGCGAAGACGACCGCCAGGCCCAGCAGGATCGACCGGCCCAGCGCGCCGCGGAACAGGCCCGGCCCGTAGAGCTTGGACCGCCACTGCGGGTCCTCGGGATCGGCGTCGACGTGGTCGCGCCGGGTGCGCCTGGCCTCGGGCGGCAGCGGATGCGCGGGGGCGCCCCCGCCGCCGGGCTCCAGGTCGGCGGCGGCCTCGCGGCTGCGCCTGGCCAGGTCGTCCATGTCGAGGCTCTCGGCGACCGCCGCGAGCGCCAGGTGCGTGCGCGGCTGGTCGGGGGCGAGGTTGACCGCGTTCCAGGCCGCGTCCAGGGCCGGCTGCCCGGCCCCGGCCCGGCGCGTGATGAGCGCGTAGTGGACTTGGTGGATCCAGCTGCGGCGGTCCAGCTCCAGGAGGCTGTTGGCGGCCTGGAGGGCCTCGTCGCGGCGTTCGGCGTCGGCCAGGGCGTAGCCGCGCACGATCAGGGCGCGGCGGTGCTGCGGGTCGTGCGCGAGGGAGGCCCCGGCGAACACCAGGGCCTCGTCGGGGTCGCCCTCGGCGAGGGCGACGACTCCGGCCATCGCGTTCGCCTCGGGCGAGAACGGGTCTATCCGCAGGGCCGCGTCGACCTCGGAGCGGGCGTCTGGGAGGCGGTCGAGGTCGTACATGAGCTCGGCGCGCTCGAGGTGCTCGGCGACCGTGCGCCGCGTGGGGTCTGCGTCCATTGAATCTAAATCTCCCGAATGGGAATCAAAGCCTGTAGAGCAACGCTACCGCGGTCGCGGCCAGACCCTCGCCTCGTCCGGTGAAGCCGAGGCCGTCGGTGGTCGTGGCCGACAGCCGCACGGGAGCTGCGGCGGCCTCGGAGAGGGCCCGCTCGGCCTCTTCGCGCCTGGGGCCGATCTTGGGCCGGGCGCCGATGACCTGGACGCTGACGTTGCAGACTCCCCACCCGGCCTCGCCGACGAGGCGGGCGGTCTCGGCCAGCAGCGCGCGGCCGGAGGCGCCGGACCACTCGGGCCGGGAGGTGCCGAAATTGCTCCCGAGGTCGCCGAGGGCGGCCGCCGAGAGCAGGGCGTCGCAGGCCGCGTGGGCGGCCACGTCGCCGTCCGAGTGCCCGGCCAGCCCGGGCTCGCCGGGCCAGTCCAGGCACGCCAGACGGCATGGACGCTCGGGGTCGAAGCGGTGCACGTCGCTGCCGTGCCCGACGACGACCGGTGGAATATCGGAACGCACTCGGGTGAAAACGCTGATGGGAACGGAGGCTAGTTGACCGGGGCCTCCGAGAGCAGCACCTTGTCGAGGATGTTCTCGGCCTCGTCTTTGACGCAGTCCTCGGCGAGGGCGATCTCGCCGACGAGGATCTCGCGGGCCTTGGAGAGCATTCGCTTCTCCCCGGCCGACAGACCGCGTTCCCGGTCGCGCCGCCACAGGTCTCGAACGACCTCGGCGATCTTGAGCGGGGAACCGGAGGCCAACTTCTCCACGTTGGCCTTGTAACGCCGCGACCAGTTGGTGGGTTCCTCCGTGTGAGGGGCGCGCAGCACGTCGAAGACCTCTTCGAGTCCCTCGGCGCCGACCACCTCGCGGACGCCGACGAGTTCGACGTTCTTGGCTGGAACCTTTACTGTCAGGTCGCCCTGCTCGACTCGCAGCACGAGGTATTCCTGTTCGATACCGCCGATGACGCGAGTTTCCACAGCTTCAACGAGTGCGGCCCCGTGGTGGGGGTAGACAACGGTCTCGCCGACACTAAAACCCATAGGATCGAAACCCCTTTCGCTGTGTCTAGCCTAACACGTCACCGGGTTGATACCCGACAGCGGAGTGCCATGAATTCCCTGGTCAATTGGTATGTGATCGACTACTCTACGGCACCTTGGCGTTCCCGGTCGGACAGAGCGCCCCCAAATGAGAGGCTCGTCGCTTCCGATCGGCGATTCCCGTCGAGTGCGGATGAGAGCCACTACTCCGCCCGCGACGGGCCTGAGGTACCGGTCCGGCACGGTCGTCTAGGCTGTCGTCTGCAAGCTCTCGGGAATCAGGGAGGACCAGCAGTGGCCAGGGGAACGAGCACGGCGTTCATCGCCCGACGCACCGCGACGATCGCCATCGCCGCGGCCGCTGCCGCCGGGCTGGCGGCGTGCGGCGCGGGCCAGGTGACCAGCACCGACCAGAAGCAGAGCGCGATCGCCGGGGTCAACATCGACTCCGAGTCAGGTGAGATCGTCCTGCGCGACCTCCAGGTCGAGTTCAAGTCCGCCGAGGGCTACGAGATCGGCGACTCCGCGCCGCTGCGGGTGTGGATCTCCAACGAGAGCTCGGAGGAGATCAGCCTCACCGACGCGTGGATCGGCGGCGAAGGGGACAAGCCCGCGGAGGGCGCCCGCGCCGAGGGCCCGGCCGTCACGCTCGTGGCCGCCGAGGACGTCGAGAGCATCGGCGAGCCCCCGGCCGCCGAGGAGACCCCCGCCGAACCCGAGACCACCGAGGACACTGAGGGCGACGACGCCGAGGAGTCCGAGGACGGCGAATCCGACGCCGATGCCGGCGAGGAGACCGCCGAGGAGGACGCCTCCGAGGAAGCAGACGGCCCCGACGAGGGCGAGGCCGAGGAGTCGGCCCTGCTCGGGTCCGACGACATCGACGTCGACATCGCCGCGCACGACTACGTCAGCCTCCACCAGGCCGACGGCGACGTCCTCGTCATCGAGGGCCTGACCGAGCCCCTCATCCCCGGCCAGGCCGTCACCGTCACCTTCGAGTTCTCCAACGGCGAGCTCGTCACCGCGAACGTCCCGGTCGGCCAGCCGATGGAGCAGGCCTCCCCCTCATACCAGGAGAACCCCGGCTTCGGCGGCCACTGACGGTCAGTCGCGAGCCAGCGGCCAGCGCCGCTCCACCCGCTCGGCCCGGCCCGAACGCTTGAAGTACGCCTCCAGGCTCGCCGCGTCCTCGGCGTGCCAGCGCACCTGCGACTCGTGCAGCCCCCTCACGCCCAGCGAACCGACCTCCGGATACCGCCCGCCGATCGCGCGGGCCAGCGCGACCGTGGCCGCGGCGTCACCGGCCGCCGAGTGCGCGTCCTCCAGCGGCACCCCGTAGTGCCGGGCGGTGACCCCCAGGGTCCGCTTGCCCTTCCGGTACCGGTCGACCCGCTTGTCCAGCACCGCCGGGTCGACCACCGCGGCCTTGCCCCAGTCGGGCTGCTCGATCCCGTGCCGGTCGAGCTCGTGGGACAGCATCGTCAGGTCGAAGCCGGCCCGGAACAGCACCAGCGGCACCTCGGCCTCGATCGCCGCCGACAGCTCGGCCGTGATCTCCCGCAGCGCCCCCTCGGGCGCCGCCCCCGACTCCCGGACCTGCGCGTCGGTGATCCCGTGGACCCGTGAGGCCCCCGGTGGGATCGGCACGCCCGGGTCGATCAGCCACACCCGATCCCGCCTGCCGCCGTCCGGCTCCACTGTCACCAGCGCCGCCTGCACGATCCGGTCATTGGCCACGATCACGCCGGTCGTCTCCGTGTCGAAGCCCAGTAGCGGGCCCTCGAACCATCTCTCGTCCATGGCGCCACCATAGCGACCGCCGCCGACAATCCACCGATATGCTCATGCCCGAGCGCATCAGTGCGCACCCTCTCAATGTGCCCGTATTCGTCCCCTGGAGGAACATTGGACTTTCTCTCCCCCATTACTGACGCGATTCAGGAATGGGCAGACAATCTCAACGCCGACTTCGGCGACGCGGTAGGCGAGGTCAGCTCATTCGTGTGGGGCCCTTGGCTCCTCATCCCGCTCCTGCTCGCGGTCGGCGTCTACCTGACCGCGCTGCTCAGCGGCATCCAGGTCCGCCGCCTCGGCTACGGCCTGTGGCTGGCGCTGTTCAGGCGCCACGAGAAGGAGGGCACCGACGGCGACATCACCCACTACCAGGCGCTCTCGGTCGCGCTCGCCGCGACCGTCGGCGTCGGCAACATCGGCGGCGTCGGCGCCGCCATCGCCATGGGCGGGCCCGGCGCCCTGTTCTGGATGTGGGTGACCGGCCTGGTCGGCATGGCCACCAAGTACTCCGAGGCCCTCCTGGGCGTCAAGTACCGCAAGACCAACGCCAAGGGCCAGAAGTCCGGCGGACCCCAGGTGTACCTCTCCGAGGGCATCAAGGGCCCGCTCGGCAAGATCCTGGCGATGGCCTTCGCGATCTTCGGCGTCATCGCCAGCTTCGGCATCGGCAACGCCGTGCAGGCCGGGCAGGTCGCCACCGCCATCCAGGGCCAGCTTCCCGAGGACACGTTCTGGACCCCGTCGTGGACCGGCGTGGTCATCCTCGTGTCGGTCGGCCTGGTCATCCTCGGCGGCATCAAGTGGCTCGGCCGCGTGGCCAGCGCCCTGGTGCCGTTCATGGTCATCTTCTACCTCGCCGGGGCCCTGGCGGTCATCGTGCTCAACATCGACGTGCTCGGCACCGCGTTCGGCATGATCTTCGAGCAGGCGTTCACCGGCGCCTCGGCGGTCGGCGGGTTCACCGGAGCGGCGATCATGACCGTGATCCGCTACGGCGTGGCCCGCGGCATCTTCTCCAACGAGTCCGGTCTGGGCACCGGCGGCATCGCCGCCGCCGCGGCCAAGACCGACCAGCCCGTGCGGCAGGCGATGGTGTCGATGACGCAGACGTTCATCGACACGCTCATCGTGGTCACCATGACCGGCCTGGTCATCGTCGTCACCGGCGTGCTCGGCACCACCGAGGTCGTCGACGGCGAGGAAGTGCTGGTCGTCGACTCGGCGCTCACCCGATTGGCGTTCGAGACCGGCATGGGCGGCGCCGACACCACCGGCGGCACCATCGGCGGCCTGATCGTCGCGATCGCGATCGCCACGTTCGCGTTCTCGACCCTCATCGGCTGGTCCTACTACGGCGAGAAGTGCCTGGAGCGCTTCACCGGCCGGGCACTGATCCTGCCCTACCGCATCGTGTTCGTCCTGGTCGCCTACCTGGGCGCGGTCACCAGCCTCGACCTGGTGTGGGGCTTCTCGGACATCGCCAACGGCCTGATGGCGCTGCCGAACCTCATCGGCCTGGTCATCCTCTCGCCGGTGGTCTACCGGGAGACCAAGAAGTTCTTCGCCAACCCGGACTGGAGAATGCTCCCGTCCGACGCGGTCAAGGCCGGAAACGGCCCCGACGAGGGCGGTGAGCCGGCCAAGACGGCTGACACACCCGCCCAATAGCATCGAGTCATGAACGGCTCCCGGCCCGGCGAGGCGAATCTGGAAGCGGTCCTCGAACGCGTCACGTACGCCAACGAGGAGACCGGATACACCGTCGCCCGCGCCTCCAGCGCCAGGTCGGGAGCCGACCTGATCACGATCGTCGGTCCACTGCTCGGAGCCCAGGTCGGGGAGAGCCTCGACCTGACCGGGCGGTGGACCAGCCACCCCAAGTACGGCCGCCAGTTCGAGGTCCGGTCCTACCGGACGGTCCTGCCGGCCACCGTCCAGGGCATCGAGCGCTACCTCGGCTCGGGCCTGATCAAGGGGATCGGCCCCAAGACCGCCGAGAAGATCGTCGCCCACTTCGGCGTCGAGACCCTCGACGTCATCGACGCCGACCCCGCCCGGCTCATCGAGGTCCCCGGCCTGGGGCCCAAGCGCACCAAGTCCATCGCCGCGGCCTGGGAGGAGCAGCGCGCCATCAAGGAGGTGATGGTGTTCCTCCAGTCGGTTGACGTCTCGACCTCCCTGGCGGTGCGCGTCTACAAGAAGTACGGCGACGCCTCGATCGGCGTGGTCAAGAACGAGCCCTACCGGCTCGCCAACGAGGTGTGGGGCATCGGGTTCAAGACCGCCGACGCCGTCGCCCGCGCCGTCGGCATCCCGCACGACTCGCCCGAGCGCGTCAAGGCCGCCCTCCAGTACACCCTCTCCGAGGCCGGCGACGGCGGGCACTGCTTCCTGCCCGCCCCGAACCTGATCGCCGACACCGTCGAACTGCTCGGACTCGAGGCCGAACCGGTCGCCAGAGCGCTGGACGAGCTCGCCGAGGCCGCCGAGCACGTCATCGCCGACCAGGTGCCCGCGGGCGACTCCACCGTGCCGGCCCGGTACCTCGCGCCGTTCTACCACGCCGAACGCGGCCTGGCCGCGGGCCTGCTGGCGCTGCTGCGAGCCGAGGGCGACCGCCTGGCGGCCTTCGCCGCGGTCGACTGGGACCGGGCCTTCGCCTGGGTCGAGCGGCGCCGCAGCGCCTCCCTGGCGCCCGAGCAGGCCGAGGCGGTCAGGCTCGCGCTCACCGAACGGGTCGCGGTCCTGACCGGCGGGCCCGGCTGCGGCAAGAGCTTCACCGTCTCCTCGATCGTCGACCTGGCCCGCGCCAAGGGCGGCAAGGTGATGCTGGCGGCCCCGACCGGTCGCGCGGCCAAGCGCCTGTCCGAGCTCACCGGGCACGAGGCGACCACCCTGCACCGCCTGCTGGAGCTGCGGCCCGGCGGCGACGCCGCCTACGACCGCGACAACCCCCTGGACGTCGACCTGCTGGTCGTCGACGAGTCATCCATGCTGGACACGATCCTGGCGAACAAGCTCGTCAAGGCCGTCCCGCCGGGGGCGCACCTGCTGCTGGTGGGCGACGTCGACCAGCTGCCGAGCGTCGGCGCCGGGGAGGTCCTGCGCGACGTCCTGGCCGCCGAGGCGATCCCGAGGGTGCGGCTGACCAAGATCTTCCGGCAGGCCGCCGAGTCCGGCGTGGTGGCCAACGCCCACCGGGTCAACCGCGGCCAGAGCCCGGTCCTGGAGGGCTACAAGGACTTCTTCCACTTCGCCTCCGAGGACAACGAGGCCGTCGCCGACCAGGTCGTCGACATCGTCGCCAACCGGATCCCGGCCAGGTTCGGGCTCGACCCGGTCCGCGACGTCCAGGTGCTGACGCCGATGCACCGAGGCGGCCCCGGCGCCGGGAACCTCAACCTCAAGCTCCAGGAGGCGCTCACCCCGGCCCGGGAGGGCCTGCCCGAGCGGCGGTACGGCGGCCGCGTCTACCGTGTCGGCGACAAGGTCATCCAGATCCGCAACAACTACTCCAAGGGCGCGGCCGGGGTCTTCAACGGCACCGTCGGCACGGTGACGGCACTCGACCCCGAGGCGCAGACGCTGGCCGTCCGCACCGACGAGGACGAGGACGTCGACTACGAGTTCTCCGAGCTCGACGAGCTCGTGCACGCGTACGCGATCACCGTGCACCGCTCGCAGGGCAGCGAGTACCCGGCGGTGGTCGTGCCGGTGACCACCAGCGCCTGGACGATGCTGCAGCGGAACCTGCTCTACACCGCGATCACCCGCGCCAAGCGCCTGGTGGTGCTGGTCGGATCGAAGAAGGCCCTGGCGGTGGCCGTCCGCACGGCGGGCACCGGCAAACGCCACACGGGCCTGGCCCACCGGCTGACCGGCTGAGCGCGCTAACGGTAGTTGGTGAACTGGAGGGCCACGTCGAGGTCCTTGCCCTTGAGGAGCTTGATGACCTGCTGGAGGTCGTCGCGCTTCTTGCCGGTGACGCGCAGTTTGTCGCCCTGGATCTGGGGCTTGACGCCCTTGGGGCCCTCGTCGCGGATGATCTTGCCGATCTTCTTGGCGTTGTCCTGGGAGATCCCCTGCTGGAACGCGACGTCGATCTTGGACTCCTTGCCGGACTGCCGCGGCTCGGAGGCGTCCATCGCCTTCAGCGAGATGCCGCGCTTGACCAGCTTGTCCTTGAGCACGTCCAGGGCGGCGCGCACCCGGTCCTCGGTCTCGGCCGACAGGACCGCCGCCTCGTCGCCGCTGCGCTCGACGCTCGCGCCGGTGCCGCGGAAGTCGAACCGGGTCGACAGCTCGCGCTGGGCCTGATTGACGGCGTTGTCGAGCTCGGCCAGATCGATCTCGGAAACGATGTCGAACGAGGCGTCAGCCATGTTGAACCAGTCCTTCCGCTCGGTAAGGGAGACGGCTGCCCAGCCTAGTCGCCGCCGGCCATGAGACCTGGGTCCCACCCCTCTGGAACCCAGTTGCACCAAGCGGGGAGGGAGACGCTATTCTTGCTTCCGCTACACAGCACGGCAGGTTGCCCGAGCGGCCAAAGGGAGCTGACTGTAAATCAGCCGGCATTGCCTACGTAGGTTCGAATCCTACACCTGCCACCAGCGGAAACGCGGCCCGCGACCGGTCCCCCGGTCGCGGGCCGCGTCCGTTCTCACACGAAGGCGGCCAGCGCCGCCGCCAGGCAGCCCAGCGAGGCGAGGTTGAGAAAGACCCGCACCGCGTTCCAGCGGCTCCACTCCGCCTCCCCGAAGCGCTCGCGCGCGGCGGCCGTGTCGATCCGTTCGGGGGCCCCGGCGGCCTTGAGCGCGTTGTTGCGCGGCACGTGGACGCGGCCAGTGATCATCACCACCGCCAGATAGAGCGCGAACGCCGCCAGCGCCCACCAGAACGCGGGCCCCTGGCCGATCAGCAGCACGGTGGCCGCCGCCGGGAACACCAGCGCGCCGAGGAAGGTCAGCAGGAACACCGGGTTGATGATGGCCCTGTCGATCGCTTGGAACGCGGCGACGAAGGTGCGGTCGTCGGTGCGGGCGAGGCCGGGCATGACCGACATGGAGTAGGCGAAGAAGACGCCCGCCATCAGGCCGACGGCGGCGGTCGCCCCGAACAGGGCGATCCAGCGGATGAGTTCCATGCCTACTTCATACACCGGTCGAGCGTTCTAGAGGAACCGGAGATCACGCGCCCGTCATTCGGGCACGGCCGCCGCCACCGGCAGCCAGGCCGTGACCTCCCAGCCGCCCTCGGGGCGGGGCTCGGCCCGCAGACTGCCGCCGACGGTCTGGACGCGCTCGTTCAGGCCGACCAGGCCCATGCCGCCGCCGGTGTCGGCGAGCTTCTTGCGGGCGGCGCGGCCGTCGTCGCGGACGGCGACCTCCAGGCCCTGCGACCCGGCCGGGGCCACCACGACCCGGACCTGCCCCGCGCCCCGGGCGTGCTTGCGGATGTTTGTCAGCGCCTCCCGCACCACCCGGTGGGCGGTCGCGGCGATCTCGGGGTCGATCCGCCCGACCAGGTCGGGGGAGATGAAGCAGGACGCGTCGGTGCCCTCGCGGCTGAACCGCTCCACCAGGTCGTCGATCTGCGACAGGTCGCCCAGCGGGTTGACGCCGGTCCCGGCGTCCTCGGCGCGCAGCATCTTCACCATCCGCCGCATCGAGGCCAGCGCGGCCAGACCGGCCTCCTCGATGTCGGCGAACCACTTCTGCGGGTTCGAGTCGGTCACCTGGGCGGCCTGGGCGAGCACCACCATCCCGGTCACGTGGTGGGCCACGAAGTCGTGCATCTCCCGGGCCAGCTCCAGACGCTCGGCGCGCCGCACCTCCTCCTGGGTCTCGCGCCGCAGCTTGTCCAGACCGCGCAGGTAGGCGCCGAAGCCGACCACGGAGCCGAGGGCGAAGAGGATCATCATCGTGCCGCCGACCGCCGAATCGGTGTACTTGAACAGCCGGAACCCGATCAGCAGGATCGCCGTGCCCAGTGCCGGCGCCACCCACCGTCCCGGCGGCGCGTCCCATTGCCGTACCGCATACAGCATCAGGATGCCCATCGCGAACAGTTCCGTGACGCCGATCCCCCGCTCGTCGCTCGGGATCTCCAGCAGCGACAGCGTGATCGACAGGACGGCCACATAGCCGATCCAGCGCTTGCGGCCCGGCCGGTAGAGCGTGTACGTCAGGATCGCGAACACCGCCAGCGCGGCTTGGAACCAGCCCTGCAGGCGGAAGAACGGCGGCGATTCCCCCGGTATGGCGGAGAAGCACTCGGCCGCCAGGATCAGCGTCAGCGTGGAGACGACGCCGATCTTGAGCAGCCGCATCCCGATCCGGTTCGCGCGTTCGCTCCAGTTCCTGCGGGCAGTCATGCCGTCGACGGTAGCCGCGTATTCGCCGTCCTCCGCCGAACGGCCGAGACGCCGTGCCCGAAACCATCCCTCAGGCCGAAGGCGAAGCGCCTTCGCGAGGCGAGTCTGGGAGAGTGGACGTTCTCAACCTCGAACCGGGTCTCGGACTTCCGGTGATCGCACTGCTCCTGGCCGCCCTCGTGGTGGGCGACTTCTTCGTCCCGATGCTGCCGAGCGCCACCACGATCGCCACGCTCTCGGGGTTCCTGGTCGACGAGCCGGCGCTGGTCGCCGGGCTGATCGCCTGCGCGGCCGCCGCCTCCTGGCTGGGCGACGTGCTGGGCCACCGGGCCATGCGCGGCGCGCGGGCCCGCTTCGCGCGGCCGCTGGCCGCCTCGCGGCGGGCCGCCCGGGTCGAAGGGCGCATCCTCGCGACCCTGGAGCGGAACCCGGTCCGCACGACCCTGATCGCGAGGTTCCTGCCCGCCGGGAGGACCGCGCTGGCGTGGGCGGCGGTGTCGGCCCCGGCCTACCGGCACGGGCGCATGGCGGCGTTCGCGGGCGTCCTGTGGGCCTCGTACATGGTCGGGCTGGGCCTGTTCATCGGCTGGCTGCTGGGGCCGGGCCTGTATTCGGCGGCCACGACGATCACCTCTGTGGCGGCGGCCTCGGCCGTGCTCGGCTGGTGGTTCCAGGGCTCGAGTGGGGGACCGGGGGCTCTCGGCCGAACGGCCGAGACGCCGGCGGAGAAACCGGCAATCGAACCGAAGTCGCCGCCGCCGCTGGCCGCGAAGCTGGAGTCATGAACGGATTCCTCGATGTCGGCGTGATCGTCATTCTCGCCGTCACCATCACCTTCCTCCTGACCGGAGCGGTCCTGCCCCTCATCGACGACCAGCGGAGGGAACGCCGATGACCCCGCCCATGATCACCGGGCTCGGACTGCACAAGCGCTTCGGGAGCGCCGTGGCCCTCGGCGGCGTGGACTTCTCGGCCGCGCCGGGCGAGTCGGTGGCCGTCACCGGGCCCAGCGGCTCGGGCAAGTCGACCCTCCTGCACTGCCTGGCAGGGATCATCAAGCCCGACGCCGGGGAGGTGCGCCTGTTCGACGAGCGCGTCGACTCCCTGTCCGAGCGCCAACGCAGCCACTTGCGGCGCAGCCGCTTCGCGTTCCTGTTCCAGTTCGGGCAGCTCCTTCCCGAGCTGCCGGCCGACGAGAACGTGGCGCTGCCGCTGATGCTCGGCGGCGACAGCCGCCCCAAGGCGCTCGAACCGGCCCGCGAATGGCTCGGCCGGCTCGGCCTGGCCGGCAAGGAGGACCGCCGCCCCGGCGAGCTCTCCGGCGGCGAGGCCCAGCGCGTGGCCCTGGCCCGCGCGCTCGTGATCCGCCCCGCGGTCGTCTTCGCCGACGAGCCGACCGGCGCGCTCGACCGCGCCACCGGCGACCAGGTGATGGGCGTCCTGCTCCAGACCGTCGCCGAACTGAACGCGGCGCTCGTGGTCGTCACCCACGACCCGCTGGTCGCCGCGCGCTGCGACCGCACCGTGGAGATCCGCGACGGCCGGCTGTTCGACCACCCCATGGCGGGAGCGCGTCGATGACCTCACTGGCCTGGAGGCTGACGCGCCTCGGCGGCCGCGGCGCGCTGCTGAGCACCGGCCTGACCGCCCTGGCCGTGGCCGTGGCGACCCTGCTCCTCCAGTTCGCCGTGGCCGGGAACTTCGCGTTCGCCGAACGCGCCGACCGCACCGAGTGGCGGGCCCCCGACGAAGTCGACGACGGCGCGGCGGTCATCGCCACGGCGACCGACTTCTTCGGCGCCGACGCGGTCACCCGGGTCGACCTGGCCGAACTGGACGGGTCCGCGCCCGCCCCGCCCGGCATGGATTCCTTCCCCGAGCCCGGACAGGTCTGGCTGTCCCCGGCGCTGGCCGACCTGCTCGAAGGCGTACCCGAGGAGGACTTCCTGGCCCGCTACGGCGGCGAGGCGGCCGGCGAACTGGGCGAGGAGGCGCTGGCGCACCCGAACGAGCTGGTCGCCGTCGTCGGGCGCGACGCCGGCAGTCCGGTGATGACCGCCGAGCGGTTCGACCAGGACATGATCTCCCCGCGCGTCGTCGACGGCTTCGACAGCGGCGACGCGTCGTTCCTGTACGGCTTCTACCGGGTGCTGATGGTCCTGGCGACCGTGCTGATGGTCGTCCCGGTCGCGATCTTCGGGGCCGCCGCCGCGCGGCTGACCGTGGCCAGGCGCGACGAGCGGCTCGCGGCGCTGCGGCTGGTCGGCGCGACCCCGGGGCAGGTGGTGCGCCTGACGCTCATCGAGACGACCCTGGCCGCCCTCGCCGGGGCGGTGGCGGGCACTGGCGCTTGGATGGTCCTGACGCCGCTGGTCGCGCGGATCCCGATCGACGGCGGACCGTGGTTCGTGGGCGACCTGTGGGCGGGGGCGCCGTGGATGGCGGCGGTCGTGCTCGCGGTGCCGGTGCTGGTGGCCGTCTCGGCGGTGATCGGACTGCGGAGCGTGGTGATCAGCCCGCTGGGCGTCGCCCGGCGAGTGCGGCCCAAAGGGCTCAGGGCGATCCGCTTGGTGGTCTTCGCGGCGGTCTCGGTCGCGTTCCTGGTCGCCAGCCAGATGGTGGGCGGCGGTGACATGGTGGTCGTCGCGGTCCTCATGGGCCTGTTCGCCGGAGTGATCGCGGCGGTGAACCTGGTGGGCCCGTGGGTGGTCCAGAAGATCGGGAGGATCCTCGCCAGGACCGCCCGGACGCCCGCGAGGATGCTGGCGGCCCGCCGTCTGGTCGACGACCCGAAGGCCGCGTGGCGAACCGTCGCGGGCGTCGCGTTGGCGGGCTTCGTGGCCGGGTCGGTGGCGCTGATCCCGATGATCGAGACCGACACCGACGCGCGCGAGAGCGAGACCCTGACCGCCACCGTCGAGGCCGACGAGGCCGAGGCGCTGGCCGCGAACGCCGCCGAGGCCGTCGACGGCCTGGCCGAGATCGAAGTGGCCGAGCCCGACCCGGACTTCGGCGCCGAGGGGACCGCGGTCGTCTCCGCGGCCACCACCGGCGCCGACCTGGAGCGGGTCAGGTCCCTCCTGACGGTCGCCCTCGACGGCGCCTCGCCCGAACGGGAGGAGGTCGACGAGGGGATCATGTCCAACGGCATCGTCGCGAGCGTCCGAGTCGGGGTGACGGTGGTCCTCGGCGTGGTCTTCATGACCGCGGCGATGTCGGCGGCGGTCAACGGACTCGGCTCGGTGCTGGACCGCCGCAAGACCTACCGGCTGCTGCACCTGTCCGGCACGCCGCGGGAGGTGCTCGACCGCGCCCGCCGCCAGGAGACGATCCTGCCCATGGCGATCCTGGGAGGCGGCTCGGTGCTGACCGGGATGCTGCTTACCGCGCCGCTGATCGGGGTGATGGGACTCGACGCGACCGGGGTGGCGATCCTGGCCGCGACCCTGGCGATCGGGACGGCGGCGGTGATCGGAGCGGGGGCGCTGTCCCGCCCGCTGCTCAAGGCCACAATGGAGGACGTGAGTCCCCGCCCCGACTGACACCCCCGCTGGGCCCGAAGAGGAACGAGGGATTGCCGGTTCGACGATGAGGGAGAGTTCATCATCGCCGAACCGGCCTCCTCCTAGGACCTATTGAGTTGTGGTCGGAATCAAATCGCGTCTGTCGACAGCGTCCCGACGACCCTATGCGGGACGATCATCATCGGTTCATAACCGAATCATCACCGCAGCTCGGGCACGCCGGACCGGCCGAGCGGCTCGCCGTGGATCGCTGACCGCCGGCGGCCCGTCCGTGCGGAACCCATGCAACATCCGTGCGGCCGTCGTGAACAATCGAGCCCGTCCATTTACGCCCAAAATCGTACGGGAGAATTATATGTTCGCAAAGCTCGTGAAACGGGCGGTGATCGTTGTCGCCGCCATGGCCGCGCTCGTCATCGCAACCTCCGGACAGGCCCAAGCCGCCAGCACCTCTCTCCACCTGTACGACCTCGACCACACGCGCCTCGGATACATGGTTCAACAAGACGAAGGGATATACGACAGGATCACGGTTTGCGATACTTATAATGACAAGTACATAATGGTGGGCAAAGTCTATGACGGCACCGACGTCATTGCATCAGTTTCCGATGGCAGTGGTGGGGGATGCAGCTACACAATCACAAGGCTGTATGGCGGGAGTCAGCATGACTACTGGATGTCGCTATGTTGGAACGGACCCACTACAAAGTGTACTACCAGGAATCTTTCCGCATAGGGTTCGAGGTCGCCTCGGCCAATGCGAGGGCCTCCGGTTGAATGTGTTGCGCCTCAACGGATTCTGAACCCGAGTAGCTTTTGCCGGCTGTGGTGGAACGCAGGGATCGGACCGACGAGTATTGAGCCTTTCCGTGTGAACTGGCGAATCGGCCGTCGGTCCCTCCGCATCGAGGACGCCGGAGCCCCCTGATTGTGAAGCACGGGGCTCCGGTGTCGAAACCGAAACCGGCAGCAGGCCTGAATCCGACACCGCCGAACGCGCCGTCCGCGCAACCTCGGCCGCGCTCGCCGGCGAGGGCTTTGACGGCGCCCGTGGCAAAAGGGGACCCCCGGCTGCGGGAAAGCGGCTCCGCCGCTTGGCACGCCGACGGACGTCGAGTCGGCCGACCATTCTGAATGTCACCGGCCGGGTTCATGATCGAACGATGAGTGATCTTCCGCCGTACTGGCCGGCGCCCGAGGACCGTCGGTTCCCGTGGCCGCGCGACCCGATGGCGGTTGGTCGTGTTCGGTTCCGGTCGTGTCATCGCCGACCCCGAACAGATGCTGCGGACGTTGGTGCACGAGCTGCGGTCGTCCGGATGGCGGCCCTCGGCGGCGAGGCTGGAGCGCGTCTCCAAGCGAATCGACTTCATCGCGATGCGGCGCAGGCTGGAGCGGGAGGCGAAGCTGGGCGTGAATCGGTCTCGCGCGCCGTGGAGCGTGTGAGGTTCGTTGGCGTGCCAAGCGGCGGAGCCGCTTTCCCGCAGCCGGGGGCCTCCTTGGGCCCGGGGCGTGCGAGTGATCGTGCGGATACGAGTGGGACGTTCTCCTTGAACCCGGGTGTGTCCCGATCCACAGC
>NZ_JAELXW010000003.1 GCF_016428645.1 Glycomyces salinus
CGACCGGGCCGAGCTCGCCGACTGCACCACCGGACTCCGCCAGGCACGACCGGACCTGCGCTGGCGGCGCGCCGAGGCCCTCATCCAGGCCTGCTACGGCGAACCGAGCCGCTATCTCGAGGTGCCGACGAGCGAGCAGCCGGCCCTGATGTGGGCCGTCCTCGCCCGCATCGTCCCGCCCGATGCCGGTGACGACGCCCTCACGGCGTTGTTCGACCGCGCCGACCGCCTCGGCTGCCGGATCGTCGCCGGGGTCTTCGAGACCCAGGGACTCTACGGCTGGGCCGATGAGGACGACCCCGACGATGACGAACCACCGGCGGTAGCCGAAGAACCACGGTGAACGACGCCGAACCCATCCGGGACGCCATGGCGGGCCCGGCCTTCGGCGACCGGGACCGACCCGCACGAGCCTGATGGGCGAAGACTGAATCAGAACCCCGGGCCGGGCCGCCGAGGCCCGGCTCGGCATCCACCGATCGGTGGAGGCGCCGAATCCACCGGAGCCTCCGCCGCGCGCCCGATGCCGTCCCGTCCCGATTCTGTGAGCCTCGACAGCGCACACATCGAGGAGGACGACATGCCGGTCATCGAAGTAAAGGACCTGGTCAAGGACTACGGTTCGCATCGGGCCGTGGACGGGGTCTCGTTCACCGTCGACGAAGGCGAGATCTTCGGGATCCTCGGTCCCAACGGCGCGGGCAAGACCACCACCGTCGAATGCGTCGAAGGACTCCGGACCCCCGACTCGGGGCGGATCTCCGTCCTTGGGCTCGATCCCGGACGCGACGGCGCCGAACTCAAGCAGATGCTGGGCGCCCAGCTCCAGGAGAGCAGCCTGCCCGACAAGATGCGGGTCGAGGAGGCCCTGGACCTCTACAGCTCCTTCTACCGCGACCCGGCCGACGCGAAACGCCTCATCGACATGCTGGGCCTGGGCCCCAAACGCAAGACCCAGTACGCCAAGCTGTCCGGCGGTCAGCGGCAGCGGCTTTCGATCGCTCTGGCCCTGATCGGCCGCCCCAAGGTCGCCGTGCTCGACGAACTCACCACCGGTCTCGACCCGCAGGCCCGGCGCGACACCTGGGAACTGGTCGAGGAGGTGCGCGACTCCGGCGTCACCGTCATCCTGGTCACTCACTTCATGGACGAGGCCGAGCGGCTCTGCGACCGGCTCGCCGTCATCGACTCCGGCAAGGTCGTCGCCATCGACACCCCCGCCGGCCTGGCCGAGCGGGCCGGCGAGGAGCAGCGGGTCCGCTTCCGGCCCTCCGCGCCGCTCGACGACACCCTCCTGCTGGACCTGCCCGAGGTCACCGGTGTCGAGCATGCCGGAGCCCAGACGGTGGTCACCGGCCGCGGCAATCTCCTGCACGCCGTCACCTCCGTGCTGGCCCGCAAGCAGATCGTCGCCGCCGACCTGCGGGTCGACCAGGCCAGCCTCGACGACGCCTTCGTGGCCCTCACCGGCCGCGCCCTCGAACAGTAACCGCGACCGCCGACAGGAGTCCGCAATGCACAGTTTCTGGAAACTCACCCGGACCGAGGCCCGGCTGCTGGTGCGCGAACCGATGACGTTCGGAGTCGCGCTGCTCCTGCCGACCGTCCTGATACTGGGGCTCGGTGCCGTCCCGGCGCTCCGCGAGCCCTCCGAGGAATTCGACGGCGTGCGCTTCATCGACTACTTCGCGCCCTCGGTGGTGGTCATGGTCGTCGCGATCATGGGCCTGACCAGCCTTCCTGCGATCATGGCGACCTACCGCGAGCGCGGCATGCTGCGGCGGATGTGGACCACCCCCGTCCATCCGGCGAAACTGCTCGGCGCCCAGTTGACCGTCAGCCTCGCCTCCACCGTCGTCTCGGTGGTGGTCGTCATCGCCGTCGGGCGGCTGGCCTACGGCGTGCCCCTGCCGCAGCATCCTCTCGGATTCGCGATCGCCTTCATCCTGGGCATGGGCGCGGTGTTCGCGATCGGCCTGCTCATAGCGGCGCTGGCGCCGAACAACCGGCTCGCAACCGGCCTGGCCACGGTCGTGTTCATGGTCGTCATGTTCTTCGGCGGCGTCTACGTGCCTAGGTTCTTCATGCCCGAGGCGATCGTCCGGATCGGCGAATTCACCCCGCCCGGCGTGCAGTCGCTGCTCGACGCTTGGAACGGGACCGCGCCGGCGGCCGGGCCCCTGCTGATAATGGGAGGCACGGCGCTGCTGTTCGGGGCGGTGTCGGCCAAGGTCTTCAAGTGGGAGTGATCGCGGTGGAGGAGGCGACGCGGGTCGTCGACGAGCTCGACGACCACGAGTCGAGGCTGGACGAGCTCTACGAGCGCATCCTCGGCTGGCTCCCGTACGTCACCTTGGCGCTGAGCACCGTGCTGAGTCTGGTTCTTTCGGACCGGCCGTGGTCGTACCGGCTCGTCACGCTCGCCGTGGCCCTCGCCGCCGCCACCTGGGTCTACCTGACCTATACCCGGCTGGGGCCGAAGGCCGAGGCTCCGGCGGTCGCGTTGGCGGTGTACTTCGTGGTCATGCTCGCTTTCGGCGCGTACCTGATGTTTCGGGACGGGTTGTTCTTCATCTTCGTCATCACCGGGTTCATGCACGCCGGGGTACTGCGGCCGTTCCCGGCGGTGGTCGCCGGGGTCGGAGCGTCTTCGGTCGTCATCAACTCCGGCCTCGCCGGCACCGAGGGCGGCTCCAGCGGACTCGAGAGCCTCTTCGTCGGCGACGTCAGCGCCGACGGCGTCGCGACGTTCACGGTCATCGTCCTCATCCAGACGCTCGCGATCAGCGGCGGTTTCCTGATGGGCGAGAAGATCTTCCAGCTAAGCAGGCAGCGCAAGGAGGCCCTCGCCGCGAAGGAGGCCGCACTGGCCGAGAATGCCGGGCTCCACATGCAGTTGATGACGCAGGCAAGGGAGGCCGGGATGCTCGACGAGCGCCAGCGCGTGGCCCGCGAGATCCACGACACCGTCGCCCAGGGGCTGGCAGGGATCATCACGCAGCTCCACGCCGCCGACGGGTCCGCGGGCGAGGACGAGCGCCGCCGCCACCTCGACAGCGCCGCCGACCTGGCCCGGCGGAGCTTGGCCGAGGCGCGGCGGACCGTCCAGGCGATCGGGCCGCCGACGCTGGCCGAGGCGCACCTGCCCGACGCGCTCGCCGAGGAGTCGTCCAAGTGGTCGGCGAACGGCGGAGTGCCGGTCGAGTTCACCGCGACCGGGGAGGCCAGGCCCATGCACCCCGAGATAGAGGTGACCCTGCTGCGGACGGCGCAGGAGGCGCTGGCGAACGTCGGCAAGCACGCCGAGGCGGGCCGCGTCGGCATTACGCTGTCCTACATGGATGATCAAGTGGCGCTCGACGTGCGCGACGACGGCGTCGGATTCGAGCCGTCCCGCGTCAAGTCGAACGTCAGCGGCGGGTTCGGGCTGGCCGCGATGCGGCAGCGGGTCGCGCGCCTGGCCGGGAGCGTGTCGATAGAGTCGGCCCCGGGCGGCGGCACCGTCGTCTCCGTCAGCCTCCCGGCGGTACCCAAGGCGGTGGTCGATGCCCGATGAGGTGATCAGGCTCCTGGTCGTCGACGACCACCCGGTCGTGCGCGACGGGCTGCGCGGCATGTTCGGCGGCGAGGGCATCGAGGTGGTCGGCGAGGCCGCCGACGGCGCCTCGGCCGTGGAGCGGGCGCTCGTCCTGCGCCCCGATGTGATCCTGATGGACCTGCGGATGCCGGGCGTGGACGGGGTCGGCGCGATCCGCCGCCTGGCCGAGCGCGGCGTCGAGTCGAAGGTGCTGGTGCTGACGACCTACGACACCGATTCGGACGTGCTGCCGGCGATCGAGGCCGGGGCGAGCGGCTACCTGCTCAAGGACGCCTCGCCCGAGGAGCTGCGGCGCGCCATCCGCACCGCCCACACCGGAGGGACGGTGCTGTCGTCGTCGGTGGCCTCGCTGCTGATGGACCGCATCCGCCGCCCGGCGCGAGGGCCCTTGAGCGACCGCGAGATCGAAGTGCTGGCGCTGGTCGCGAAGGGGCGCAGCAACAGGGAGATCGCCGCCGAGCTGTTCATCGGCGAGGCCACGGTCAAGACCCATCTGCTGCACGTGTACGCGAAGTTGGAGGTCGGCGACCGTGCCGCGGCAGTGGCCTCGGCCTACGAGCGCGGCCTGCTGCAACCGGGCGGGCGCTGAGGGCCCGTCACCGGCCCGGTTCGGCGTCCTCGGGCAGGCGGGCGGTGGCGATGACCTCGTCGAGGATCGCCCGAGTCCGCGTCAGGTCCGCGATGGCGCGGTCGATGCGCTCGCGCTCGGTCGTCAGGTCCCTGGCGAGGGTATCGGTGGCGACCTCGTTCGGTCCGCCGTCGCTGTCGCGCATGCACGGCAGCATGCGGCCGACGGCCTCGCTGTTGAGCCCGGCCGCGAACAGGACCTGGATGCGGACGACCCGGTCGACGGCCCATTCGCCGAAGTCGCGGTGCCCGCCGGGGGTGCGGTCGGCTTCCAGCAGGCCCTGCTGCTCGTAGTACCGCAGCGACCGCTCGCTCACGCCGGTGCGGCGCGCCAGCTCCCCGATGCGCATGGCCTTCCTCACAATTCGTTGAACCTGACACTGGTGTCAACTTCTACGGTACGCGAATGACGGAGACACGCAAGGCCCCGAGCCTCTTCGACACCGCCTGGATCGGTCGCCTGGAGCTGCCGAACCGCCTGGTCATGGCCCCGATGAGCCGTAACCGCGCCACCGCCGACGGCGTGCCGACCCCGATGATGGCCGAGTACTACGCTCAGCGGGCGAGCGCCGGACTCATCGTCGCCGAGGCGAGCTCGCCCGCGCAGGTCGGCTTCACCTATCCCGACATCCCCGGGATCTTCGACGACGCCCAGGTCGCCGGTTGGCAGCGCGTCACGGACGCGGTCGCCGCCGCCGGCGGCAGGATCGTCCTCCAGCTCGAGCACGGCGGCCGGATCGGCCACCCCGACAACGGCGGGCTGGTCCCGATGGCGCCCTCGCTGGTCGCCCTGCCCGGCGGCATCCACACCCGGAGCGGACACCGGGACGCACCGGTGCCGCGCGAGATGACCGCGGACGACATCAGATCCACTGTGGAGGCGTTCGTTGCGGCTGCCCGCAACGCGGTCCGCGCCGGCGCCGACGGCGTCGAGGTCCACGCGGCCAACGGATACCTGCTCAACCAGTTCCTGGCCACCAGCACCAACCGCCGCACCGACGCCTACGGCGGCTCGATCCCGAACCGCCTCCGGTTCGTCGTCGAAGTGGTCGAGGCCGTGGCCGCCGTGATCGGCCCCGAACGGGTCGGCCTGCGCGTCTCCCCGGACAACCCCGACAACGGCATCGCCATGGACGACGCCGACCGGCTCTATCCGGCGCTGCTCGACGCTCTCACGCCGACCGGGATCGCCTACCTCCACGTCGTCTACGCCGACCCGGCAGATCCGCTGTTCGTCGAGCTGCGGCGGCGCTGGGAGGCCGCCCTGGTCGCCAACCCGGTCCTCGGCAGGGAGCTGCCGATCCCCGCCGACGGTGGCAGGAGCAGGGCCGAGGACCTCCTGGCGGCCGGCGCCGACCTGATCTCCCTGGGGAGGCCGTTCCTGGCCAACCCGGACCTGGTCGAACACCTCCGCGTCGACGCGCCGCTCAATCCCGTCCGCGAGGACGTGCCGATGTACGGCGGCGACGAGACCGGCTACCTGGACTACCCGACGCTCGAGAGCCGCATCCGATCGGATGCGGCTGCCGTAGATAGCTGATATGCGCTACTCGTCGAAGAGGTCCGCCTCCGGGTCCGTTGACAGGGCCTTGATCCAGGCGTCGAGCCGGCCGAGGTCGGTGCAGGTCTCGACGCGCTCGCGCTGTCGGCGTGTCGGCCCTTCGTGCCGGTTCTCCAGCAGCATGATCACGATGTTGCGGGCGTGATGCACCGCTCCTTCTTCTCGGCCTTCTTCTCGACCCTCGCTGCGCAGCCGGTCGCTGTATTCGGAGTGGTAAGGCCGTGACTTCGTTTGCATGAGTGCCTCCAGCAGTTCGGCGGGCTCTCCGGTCAGCACCGTGAGCAGATACATCGTGTAGTCGGCGGCTCGCCCCGGATCGATCTTACCGAGCCAGTGGTCGAGCGTGGAGATGAAGAGTTCGGCTTTGCGCCCTTTCGGCCTCCTGCCGATGACTGCCGACACCACTGCGGCCCCCGCTGTCGGCAGGTCGGACGAGTTGATGAGTTGCGGGAAATGCGACGGCCCGAGCGAATGCACTGAGATGGAGTTCTCAGGCCCCAAGTAGATGCCCTCCCAGTACCTGCGGGCGAGCGAATCAGTCGGGCAGATCAGTACCAGCTCAACCGGCAGCCGGTGATCCTCGAATGCGCGGGCCATGTAGCCGGGAAGCCGGTAGTACTTCTCGTCCTTCCAGTCGTTCTGGACCTTGCAGATGACGATCCGGTCCTCCTCTCCGGGAAAGGACAACTTGACCACCGCGTCGGCTCGCCGTTCGGTCAGTCCCGGTGAGCCGACCGCGTTGGCGCGAGTCTCGGCACCGGCGCAGACCTCGGCTCGGCGGTCCATGTCGACGAGGTCCATCAGCCATGCGGCCGTGAGCGGCTCGTCTTGGATGGCCTTCACGATGATCTCGTGAGCGTCGCCTGGCATCGGGGGCATCCCTTCGTGTCAACGGTTCGCATGTGAAACGAGTGAGTGACGCCGAAGGTGTGCGTTTGTCGGATTTGCGACAGAAAATGGGGCTTAAAACTGGTTTCAAGTTCGCCGGTGATCGGACTGGTTGTGCGCCACGCGGCTTCGGGTTTGCTCGTTGAACCGGCATGGCGAAGCCCTGGGAGATCGATGAGGAACTCTGGTTCCAGGTGGAGACTCTGCTGCCAGTCCACCGGCCCGGAACACGCGGTCCGATTCCGCTCGATGATCGGAAGTGCTTGCAGGGCATCTTGTTTGTGTTTTATACCGGGATCAACTGGAAGCACCTGCCGCCTGAGCTTGGGTTCGGGTCTGGCATCACCTGCTGGCGGCGGTTCCGCCGCTGGTGCGAGGCAGGGGTCTGGGACCGCCTCCACCGGTTCCTGTTGTCCGAGTTGCACGCGCTTGGCGAGATCAACTGGTCAACGGTTTGCGTCGACGGTTCGCATGTCAGGGCTAAAAAAGGGACGAGGGAACCGGTCCCTCACCAGTAGATCGCGGCCGCCCTGGCACGAAACACCACATCGCCTGCGATTCGGCAGGCATCCCGCTCGCGATCATCACCACCGCAGGGAATGTGCCCGACATCAAGGCCGCTCAGGACCTTGTCGAAGCGATACCGCCCGTGGCCGGACGGGTCGCCCGCCCGCGTCGCAGACCCGAGGTGATCCTGGCCGACGGCGGCTACGACTCCCAAGCGTTCCGCGACTGGCTGCGCTCCAAACGTATCGAGCCGATCATCCCGCAGCGCGGCCGCAAGAAGATCATCGGGCTCGGGACCATCCGGTGGGTAGTCGAACAATCCATCGCACATTTCCACCAGTTCAAACGCCTCGCCATCCGCTGGGACCGTCACCTGCTCATGCATGAAGGCTTCACCAAACTCGCCGCCGCTCTCATCTGCTGGAGACGCCTCGCCCGAGCTCATAACGCACGCTCATAGGATCGAGGGCATGTCGCACAATGCAACTGACAGACCTGCCGCTGCACCGTCTTCGTCGGCCGACGTCGCTCGCCTCTATGCGCGATTCGCCGCAGTGGAAGCCGAGGGCGTCTCGCCGACCTACGAGGAACTGGCCTCAAGGGTCTCCGAGGACGACACCATCTGTGACCGCATCGCCGAACTGCCGCCCTCGAAGCGGCAGCCGAATCTCGTGTTCGCCGCCTCGCGGCACCTCGGCGCACCGGTGAGCGACTACCGGCAGTGGCGGAAATGGCTGCTGGAGCGGTGGGCACTGGTGCTGCCGGTCATCCTTGAGCGCGCGACGCAGACCAACGAAGCGGCGCGTTGCGCGACGCTGCTCCCTATTCTCGCCGCAATCGAGGGCCCGATCGCGCTGCTGGAAGTCGGGTCCTCCGCCGGCTTCTGCCTGTATCCCGATCGCTACAGTTACCGCTACAACACCTCCTCCGGCAGCACCAGACTCGATCCCAAAAACGGACCGAGCAAGGTAGTCCTCGAATGCGAACTGCGCCAAGCGGCAGCGCCGACCCGGCTGCCGCAGATCGTATGGCGCGCCGGTATCGACCGCAACCCGCTGGATGCAACCGACCCTGACACCCGCTCATGGCTCGAATCGCTCGTCTGGCCCGAACACCACGATCGCCGCGAGCGGATAGCGCAAGCGGCCGCAGTCCTTGCCCAGGAACCCCCGCTCCTGGTCACCGCCGACCTGAACGAGGCCCTCTCAGAAGCCGCAACCGCAGCGCCGCCCGAAGCGCGCCTCGTGGTGTTCCACTCGGCGGTACTCGCTTACCTCCCCGCCGAACAGCGCGCCCGCTTCCGCCACACGGTCCATGACCTCGACTGCACCTGGATCAGCAACGAGGCGCCCGCGGTATTCCCCGACATCACCGCCGAGCTCCCGGAAGGAACCGGCACAGAAGGCCGCTTCCTCCTCGCCGTCGACGGCATTCCGACCGCCTTGACCTCACCGCACGGTCGCTCTTACGCAGCCATCCCGACTCGCTCGTAACACCAACCAGCCGCGTTGGAGGCCCACCACCGACAACGAACTTGAAACCAGCTTTTAGTCGTGTCATTCGGTGGCGACGAGCTCGCCCTCGTGGTTGTGGAAGGCCCAGAGCGAGCCCTTGGGTGGCGCCGCGCCCTTGGGCGAATCATCGTCAGGTTGACGTTGTCAACATCATCGACTAATGTCGGTTGACAACGTCAACCTCAGTGATCGGAAGCTACATTGTGCGCAAGCGACGCGGAACCGACAGGAGAAGGATCTTGCTCTTCGTCATCGCCGGTGTCCTGGTGGCGGCAGTCGTGGCCGCCGTCGGCGTCATGCGGTACCTCGCCCCTCCGGAAGAACCGCCGGACTACACCGACCCCGCCCCGGCCCTGGCCGAGGACGGCTACATCAGCCACACCGAGACCGTGTTCATCGACCTGCCCAGCGAGGACTTCCTTGCGTGGGTGAACCAGCCCGACCTCGAACTGGGCGACCTGATGCAGGGCAACGACGAACTCCCGCAAGTGGTCGGCACCACGCCGATCACCGGCGACTTCGATCCCGCCGGGGACCGGACCGGCGATCGCCGCCGAGTCGAGTTCGAGGACGGCCACTACCTGGCCGAGGAGGTCCTGCGGGACACCGACGAGACCTTCGAGTACATGATCTGGGGCTTCACCGGCCGCCAGCGGCTGTTCGTCGACCACGGCGTGGCGCGATTCGAGTACGCCGACGAGGCCGACGGCACCAGGCTCACCTGGACCTACTCGCTCCAGCCCACCAACGCTCTGGTCCGGCCCCTGCTCCAGAACTACGTCGACGGCGCCCTGACCACCATGATGGTCGACACCGTCGATGCGATGCGGAAAGGCGCCGAAGCCGACCTCGCCGACTAATCGTGGCGTTCGGTGGCGACGAGTTTGCCCTCGTGGGTGTGGAAGACCCAGAACGAGCCCTTGGACAGCGCCGGGTTCTCCGGCGGAGTCGCGCCGAGGCGGTCGCAGAAGTGCTCGACCAGTTCGCCGATGGACTCGCCGTGGCCGCAGACCACGGCGGGCTCGGCGGCGTCGAGCAGGCGGTCCACCCGATCCAGGGCCTGGCCGGGCTTGGCCGTGCCCGCGGTGAGCTCGGGCAGCCCGGTCAGCGGCACGCCCTCGGCCGCGCAGTAGGGCAGCAGGGTCTCCAGGCAGCGGGCGCTGTTGGAGCTGTAAGCGACCCCGGCCGGGTAGCTGGAGAGCAACACCTCCAGTTCGGACGCCCGCTCGCGGCCGCGCAGATTCAGCGGGCGCAGCTCGTCCAGGTCGAACCAGTCCGCCTTCGAGGTCGCGATGCCGTGCCGGACGAAGATGTAGGGCACCGTCCCGCGCACGGCGCTGCCGGCGAAGTCGGCCAGGACCGGCTGGTCGCGCTCGTGGGTCAGCCGCTGCGCGGCCCGACTCATCGGCACCCACTCCAGACCGTCCACTTCGCGCGGATCGACCGCCTGGTCCACCGCCTCGGCGGCGGCGGTCGCGCACCAGTAGTCGACCCGCTTGAGGCGGCCCTCCTTGTCGTAGAACGACGGCGCCAGCGGCCGACCGAGCACCGGGCGGATCCCGGTCTCCTCGAAGACCTCCCGCTGGGCCGCGGCCAGCAGGTGCTCGCCCTTCTTCAGCTTCCCCTTCGGGAAGGACCAGTCGCCGTACTTGGGTCGGTGGATCAGGGCCAGTTCGGGTTCGTCCGGGCCCGGACGCCACAGAACCGCGCCCGCGGCGAAGATCTCCGGTTGCATCAACGGTGCTCCTGCATGAGTACTTCCTGGTGGTCGATGCCGGTGCGCGGCCGCGTCCACAGGCCCAGCGGCCCCAGCCGCCAAGTGCGCGTTCCATCTTCCATACCGCGGTCGATCACCGAGATCAGCTGCGCCCGGTGGGCGTCGCCGGTCACCCTCACCAGCACCTCGACACGCCGATCGAGATTGCGGTGCATCAGGTCCGCAGAGCCCAACCATACTTCCGGGTCCCCGGCGTTCTCGAACACGTACACCCGTGAGTGTTCGAGGAAGCGGCCCAGGACACTGCGAACCCGGATGTTCTCGGACAAGCCCGGCACGCCCGGGCGCAGCGCGCAGATGCCGCGCAGCAGCAGGTCGATCTCGACGCCGGCCCGCGAGGCCCGGTAGAGCGCGTCGATCATGTCCTCGTCGGTCAGCGAATTGCACTTGAGGCGGATGCGCGCCGGCAGCCCCCGCTCGGCGTTGGCGGCCTCGCGCTCGATCCGGTCGATCAGGCCCGGGCGCAGCGAGTGCGGCGCGGCCAGCAGCCTGGAGTGCTCCTCTGAGTGGGAGTAGCCGGTCAGGTGGTTGAACACGGCGTTGACGTCCTCGCCGACCACCGGATCGGTCGTCAGCAGCCCGAAGTCCTCATAGAGCCTGGCGGTCTTGGGGTGGTAGTTGCCGGTGCCGATGTGGCTGTAGCGCAGCAGGGAACCGTCGTTCTCCTGGCGCACGACCAGCGCCAGCTTGCAGTGCGTCTTGAGGCCGACGATGCCGTACATGACATGGCAGCCGGCCTGCTCGAGCTTCTGGGCCCAGTCGATGTTGGCCTGCTCGTCGAAGCGGGCCTTGATCTCGACCACGACCACGACCTGCTTGCCGGCATCGGCGGCCTTGATGAGGGCGTCGACGATCGGGGACTTGCCGCTGGTGCGGTAGAGGGTCTGCTTGATGGCCAGCACCTGCGGGTCGACCGCGGCCTCCTCGATGAGCCGCTCGACCGAGGCGGTGAACGAGTCGTAGGGGTGGTGCAGCAGCATGTCCTGCTCGCGCATGACCGCGAACAGGTCGGCGTCCGGCGGCAGCACGGCCTCGGAGGGCCGGAACGGCGGGTACTTCAGCTCGGCCCGCTCCAGGTCGGCGATGGCACCCAGGCCCTCCAGGTCGAGCGGGCCGGGCAGCCGGTAGACGACCTCGTCGCCGACGTCGAGCTCGGTGGTCAGCCGATCGAGCACCCCCGGGTCGATGGTGTCCTCGACCTCGAGCCGCACCACCGGCCCGAAGCGGCGGCGCAGCAGCTCGCGCTCCAGGGTCTGGAGCAGGTTCTCGGTGATGTCCTCGTCGATCTCCAGGTCCTGGTTGCGGGTGACGCGGAAGGTGTGGTGGCTGAGCACGTCCATGCCGGGGAACAGCTGGGCCAGGTGGGCGGCGATGACGTCCTCGAGGGGCACGAAGCGGCCGTCGCCCACCGAGATGAACCGCGGCAGCAGCGGCGGGACCTTGACGCGCGCGAAGCGGATGACGCCCTTGCGGGGGTCGCGGACCTGGACGGCGAGGTTGAGCGACCGGCCCGAGATGTAGGGGAAGGGGTGGGCCGGGTCGACCACGAGCGGGGTGAGGACCGGGTAGACGCTGGTGCTGAACAGCTCGTGCATCAGCGCTCGCTCGCTCGGGGCCAGCTCCTCCCAGCGCAGGATCTCGATGCCCTCCTTGGCCAGCAGCGGGGCGATCTCGTCGCGGAAGTACGCGGCGTGCTCCAGACTCAGCTGGTGCGCCAGGCCGGCGATGTGGCTCAGGACCCGGTGGGGCGAGCGCCCCGAGGAGGTGCGCACCGGCAGGCCGGTGGCGATGCGGCGCATGAGGCCGGCCACGCGGACCATGAAGAACTCGTCGAGGTTGGACGAGAAGATCGACAGGAAGCGGACCCGTTCGAGCAGCGGCAGCTCCGGGGACTGCGCCAGGCGCAGCACGCGGCCGTTGAACCGCAGCCAGCTCTCCTCGCGGTCGAGGAACCGGTCCTGCGGCAAATCGGCCCCAACGAGGGGAACAGGCTCACTATTCGTCATACATCACAATGTTATCGAGAAAAGTGAACGGTTGGTGAATCCGCCTTGAAAATCGCCTCGGCCGCCGCGGTGCACCGAAGCCTCGCGGACGCGTCGAGTTCGCCGCTACTCCCCTGTGGCGCCGTCGATGCGCTCGCGGATCAGGTCGGCGTGCCCGTTGTGGCGGGAGTACTCCTCGATCATGTGGACGTAGACCCACCGCAGCGTGGACGGTCCGCCCTGGGGGTGCTCGAAGGTGTCGTCCAGGTTGCGAGAGGCAGCGGCCTCCTTGCATGCGGTTATGGCCGTCCGGTGCAGTTCGAGGACCGCGGCCGGGTCGGCGTCGGAGACGGCCTCGAAGGCCCTGTCCGGTTCCTCGTCGCGGTGGTACTGGTCGAAGTCGGTATCGCCCAGCAGAAGTTCGCGGAACCACCAGTTCTCCACATCGGTCAGGTGCCGCACCAGCCCCAGCAGGCTCATGTTCGACGGCGGCACCGAAGCGAGTCTGAGCTGGTCCGCGCTCAGTCCGGCGCACTTGAGACGCAGGGTCTCGCGGTGGAAGTCGAGGAAGCCCTCCAGCGTCGCGCGCTCGCCGCCGGTCAGATGGGGATCTTCACGTTTCACGTCAGGTGCTGTCCAAGTCACCGGTCGAGGCTAGCTCGCGGCTGCGACGATCTCCGGATCGGCGCACGCCCGTGCGAAGGCGTCGATGCGGCGCTCGATGTCCCGGCGCAGCAGCCACAGCCCCACCGGCTCGGCCACCGGGCGCAGGAAGTCCGGCCGGCAGGTGAAGGTGTACTTCCACACCGCGACGGTGCGATCGGGCGTCTCGGCGGTGAACCGCCACCCGCCGCCGAAGACCCGGAAGAACCACGGGCCGGAGACCATCGTCATCCCCACGTTCCCCGGCGGCCGGTACGACACGTACTCGCTGACCATCCGCCATCCGAGTCGGTGCCTGGTGAGCGTCCGCACCCCTTTGCCGGGTCCGGCGGCGCCGTCCAGCAGCGACTGCGACCGGATGAACGGATCCCACCGCGTACGCACAGCCCCGGTCGTCTGCGACACGGCGAACGCGACCTCGATCGGCGCCTCGACGACCCGGCGCGCCTCGACCTGCGGCATGGTGACACCCTTCTGGCCCCCGCCCCCGAATTCCTGAGCAATGTGGACCGAAACAAGTCCCCGAACGACAAAAGAACCCGCTGGTGAACCAGCGGGTTGAAACTGCGGTCTCGACGGGATTTGAACCCGCGACCTCCGCCTTGACAGGGCGGCGAGCACTCCTGGCTGCTCCACGAGACCTTGAATCGCTATCAAGGTCGCAAGACCTCTTTAGTTATACCAGGCGCTTCCGTGTGACCGGTGTCGCGCCTAGGCGTACCCCCAACGGGATTCGAACCCGTGTTACCGCCTTGAAAGGGCGGCGTCCTAGGCCTCTAGACGATGGGGGCCCACAGCGATATTGACAGGAGGCGCATTGTGCCGCATCTCGATTTCGCTGGGCTTTACCACCGCGGAATTCCGCTTGGGCCCGACAAGCATACGTGACCGCGACCGTCCCGTCCACGCCGGGGCGGTGTTGAGACCGCCGTCTCATCCAGGCCGATTCGCGGCTCGCGGGACTCGCCGCGGTCGCCTTGCTAGCGTTGCCTCCATGGAGTTCGCCTACCTGGGGCCGCGCGGCACGTTCACCGAGGCCGCGCTGCGGCGCCTGCCCGAGGCCAAGGGGGCCCGTACCACCCCGAAGTCCTCGGTCGCCGAGGTCCTCGACGCGGTCAGGCGCGGCGAGGTCGACGCCGGATTCGTGCCGCTGGAGAACTCCCAGGAGGGCACGGTCACCGTCACCGCCGACGAGCTCGCCGGCGGCGACCCGCTCGTCATCGCCGGGGAGGTGGTCCTCCCGGTCACCTTCGTGCTGGCCTCCGAGCGGCCGGCCGACCGGATCACCTCGGTCGCCTCCCACCCGCACGCCCTCGCGCAGGTCCGCCGCTACCTGCGGCGCGAGCTGCCCGAGGCGCGCGCGACCGAGGCGCTGTCGACCGCCGAGGCCGCCGAGCGCGTCGCCCGCGGCGAGGTCGACGCGTGCGTGTGCGCCCCGTTCACCGCCGAGGCCGCCGGACTGACCGTGCAGGACTTCGACATCGGCGACAACCCCTCGGCCGAGACCCGCTTCGTGCACGTCGTCAGGCCCGGGCCGCCGCCCGAGCCGACCGGGAACGACATCACCTCCCTGGCCGTCTACATCGACTACGACCGGGTGGGCGCGCTGCTGGCGGTGCTGACCGAGTTCGCCATCCGCGGCATCAACCTCATCCGCATCGAGTCCCGCCCCACCGGGGAGGGCCTGGGCCGCTACGCGTTCTTCCTGGACTGCAACGGCCACCTGGCCGACGCCCGCATGGGCGAGGCGCTCAAGGGCCTGCACCGGATCTGCGCCGACGTGAGGTACCTCGGCTCCTACCGCCGCGACCGCTCCGACGACCCGGTCAGCCCGCCGCCGGGTCAGACCGACGCCGACTTCGCCGACGCCGCCGCCTGGTTGGACAGCCTGCGGGAGCGCGGACACCGGTAGCCTTCCGGAGTTATCTTTGGCCGCATGACTTCGCTGCTCGACGAACTCCTCCTGCTGGCCTATGACGACCGGTCCGGGTTCAACCGGGCCGGAAGCCATGTCGAGACCGCCCTCGGCGGCGCGATCCTGCTCGAGCTCGTTCTCGCCGAGCGGGTCGGGATGGAGGACGGGACGGTGCGCGTGACCGACCCGTCTCCCCTCGGCGACCCGATACTCGACGGGGGCCTGCGCCAGATCGCGGCCGATCGGCCGCGCAAGCCCAAGCAGGTGGTGCAGCGGACGGCCAAGGGCCGCCTCAAGCTCGTCCGCGAATCGCTGGTCGAGCGCGGGGTCCTGCGCCACCACCGTGACAAGGCGCTCGGGCTGTTCCCGTACTCCCGGTATCTGCCGGGCCAGCCGACCGTCGAGGCCGACGCCCGATCGCGCCTGCGCACCGCCGTCGACGCGGGACGGGCGTTCGACGCCCGCACCGCCGCGCTCGCCTCCCTGGTGTACGCGTTGCACATGGAGAAGCTGGCGGTGCCTGACCGTCGTCCGCGCGATGTCCGCAAGGCGCTCAAGGTGATCGCCGAAGGCTCGTGGGCCGGGGAGGCCGCCCGCAAGGCCGTGGAGGAGACCCAGGCCGCGGTGATGGCCGCGGTCGTGGCCGCGACCGCAGCCTCCGCCGCCGCCTCGTCCTCGGGAGGATGATCGGAGGCCGGACTGTTCCGGAGCGCGGCGTGGTTTGCTAGAGGTATGCCTGAAGGATTTGCTTCGAATTCGGAGTCCGAGCTGCCGGTGCCGCCCGTTCCACCGGTTCCGCCGGAGCCTCCCGTGCCCCCGGAACCGCCGATGGAGCCGGAGCCCGAACCTCCGATCGCACGGGAGCACATCACCGACCCGGAGCGGATGCGCGCGCTCGCCCACCCGGCGCGGATGGCTGTGTTCGATTTCCTCGGCGCCCGCCGCGTCCAGGGATTCGACGGTGCCACGGCGACCGAGATCGCCGAGGAGGCGGGCATGAGCCCGAGCGCGATGAGCTACCACCTGCGGACCCTGGCCAAGGCCGGATTCATCGAAGAGGCGCCGAGCCGCGGGGATGCCCGGGAGCGGGTGTGGCGGCTCAAGGTCCACAAATTCAACATCGAGGCCGAGGAGGACGCCTCCGAGTCCGACCTGGCGGTCGAGCGCACCATGACCGCGACCTTCGCGGCGCAGAGCGAGAAGGAGTTCCTGCGGTACCTCGAGAGCGGACGGCGGGACGACCCGGCGCTTCGGAACCTCAGCACGGTCTCGGAGGGCAGGTTCCGGCTGCGGCCCGAGGAGGTCGAGGAGTTCAAGCGGCGGGCCCACGAGCTGATCGAGGAGTACGCCCGGCGTTCGCTCGCCTATGTCGAGAACGGCGACGCCGAGGACGGGACCGTGATCGTGAGGCACCTGCTGCGCCTCTATCCCTTGCCTTAGCGGCGGAAAAATCGAGAAAATATGAAAAACCTCTTTCATACCTGGATGTGAAAGAGTACTTTCGAAATATGTCTTTCACATCCTTCCTCGAGGGCACCCGCTGGACCGACGTCTACGCCGCCGCGGCCTGCTCGTTCCTCACCGGCACCGCCATGTTCACCGCCGAGTTCACCCTCGCGCTGCGCCTGCAGACCGACGGACACGGCGGTATCGCCGTCGCGTCCATGATCATCTGCGCGATCCTGCCGCTGGTCGTGCTCGCTCCGCTGACCGGCCGCATGGCCGACCGTTTCGACAGCCGCATCCTCCTGCTGGGAGCCGGAGCCTTCCAGGCCGCCGCCATATCGGCCATGCCCTTCACCGACGCGGTCCCGGCGCTGCTGGTGCTGGCGTTCGCGACCTCCTCGGCGAACGCACTGATCCGGCCCACGATCAGCGCGCTCGTCCCCAACATGACCACCGAGGACGACCTGCCCCGGGCCGTGGCGATGATCCAGACCGGTCTGCTCATCGGCATGGCGGCCGGCCCGGCCTCCGCGGGCTTCGTGATCGCCCACCACGGCTCCGGCACGGCCCTGATCGCCGCGGCCTGCGGCGCGGGACTGGCCGCGCTGCTCGCCTGCGACATCCGCACCCGTCGCGGCGGCGTCAGGGCCACCGAGCCCGAGCACCGGGAATCGAGGCGGCAGCCGTGGACGCTGCGCGCCGACCGGCTCCTGCTGGTGATGGTCATCGGCACCGGAGCCGCCGTCGCGGCCCTGGCCGCCATCAACGTGCTCGAGGTCTTCCTCGTCAGGGAGACGTACGGCGCCAGCGAGAGCACCTACGGACTCATCAACGCCTGCTGGACGTGCGGCATGGCCGCCGGCGCCTGGGTGGCCGCCGCGGTCTTCCGCCGCGTCACCGACGCCGGGACCGTCGCCTGGATCCTCATGGGATGCCTGGGTCTGACCGGAGCCGTGGTCATGGCGATGGGAGCGCCGCTGCCGACGGTCGCGCTGCTGGTCCCGCTCTACCTGCTCGGAGGTGTCCTCAACGCCACCGAGAACTCCTCGATGCAGATCTCGGTGGCCCGGCGGGTGCCCGAGCGGTACCGCGGCCGGGCCTCGGCCCGCATCAACGGCCTGGTCAACGGCGCCTCGCTCATCGGGCTCGCCATCGGCGGCGTCCTCGAGACGGCCGTGGACGTGCGGACCGCGTTCATAGCGGCCGGCCTGGCCACGATCGCGGTCGTCTCCGCCTGCGTGCCGATGCTGCGCCGCGGAGTCCGGACCGAGAAGGCGCGCGTGACCGAGCCCGAGCCCGAACTGGCCTCGGTGTGAGGCCGCTAGGCCGGGTAGACGCGGATCTCGGTGGCCTTGACCGCCGCCCAGACGCGCTGGCCCGGTCCTAGGCCCAGGTGGGCCGCCGAGGCCGGAGTGACGTCGGCCGCCGCACGGAGCGGGCCGTCGAGCTGTACCCGCAGGTTGTCGCCGTGGCGGTGCACGCCGGAGACCGTCGCGTGCCAGGTGTTGCGGGGACTGCCGTCGGGCCGGTCGCGGTACAGGGCCACCGCGGTCGGCGCGAAGGCCGCGAACGCGTCGCCGTCGAGCGGGTCCGCCGCCGTCAGTTCCCGACCCCCTTCCAAGTGGACGGTGTGACCCGCTGCCCGGCCACGGTACAGGTTGAGTCCGACAAGACGGGCGACATAGTCGGTCCGGGGCCGCGCGGTGATCGCCTCGGCGTCGCCGGTCTGGACGGCCCGGCCGTCCTCGACGACGATGAGCCGGTCGGCGAGCATGAGCGCGTCGATCGGGTCGTGGGTGACCAGGACGGCCGCCCCGGCGTGCTCGGCCAGGTGCCGGTGCAGTTCGGCGCGGGTGTCCAGGCGGGTGCGGGCGTCGAGGGCCGCCAGCGGCTCGTCGAGCAGCAGCAGCGTCGGCTCGACCGCGAGGGCCCTGGCCAGGGCCACTCGCTGGGCCTGGCCGCCCGAGAGGCGTCCGGGGCGGCGGTGCGCCAGCTCCTCCAGGCCGACCCGCCCCAGCCACGCCGCGGCCGCCGCGCGGGCATCGGCGCGCCGCGCGCCGCGCCTGCGGGGTCCGAACGCGACGTTGTCGAGGGCGCTCAGGTGCGGGAACAGCAGGTAGTCCTGGAAGACCACGCCGATGCGGCGGCGCTCGGCCGGAACCCACGTCCTGTCCGCGGGGCGGTCGAGGTCGCGGCCGTCGAGCCGCACGTGCCCGCCGCCGAGCGCCTCGAGGCCGGCCAGGGCCCGCAGCGCGGTGGTCTTCCCGGCCCCGTTGGGGCCCAGCAGTGCGACGGTCTCTCCGGGCGCGGCGTGCAGCGGCAGGTCGAGGCGGAAGGCGCCGCGGTCGACCACGAGGTTCGCGTCCAGGAGGGTCATGGCGCGGCCGTCCACCGGTCGCGGAGCCCGGCCAGGACGACCACGGAGACGGCCAGCAGGATCAGGCTGAGCACGATCGCGGCCTCCAGATCGGTCTCGAGGGCCAGGTAGACGGCGATGGGCATGGTCTGCGTCCTTCCGGGGAAGTTCCCCGCGAAGGTGATGGTGGCCCCGAACTCGCCGAGCGCCCGCGCCCACGACAGCACGGCCCCGGCCGCGACCCCGGGCGCGATGAGCGGGAGTGTCACGCGGGTGAAGGCGGTCCAGCGGCCCGCGCCGAGGGTCGCGGCGGCCTCCTCGTAGCGCTCGTCGGCCCCGCGCAGGGCCCCCTCGACCGAGACGACCAGGAACGGCATGGCCACGAACGCCATCGCCACCACCACTCCGGCGGTGGTGAACGGCAGGCCGATCCCGAAGGTGTCCTCCATCCAGGACCCGATCAGTCCGCCGCGGCCGAACACGAGCAGCAGCGCCACGCCCCCGACCACGGGCGGCAGGACGAGCGGGACGGTGACCAGGGCGCGGACGAGTCCGCGGCCGGGGAAGTCGACGCGCGCCAGCAGCCAGGCGATGGGGACGCCGAAGACCAGGCAGACGGCGGTCGCGGCCGTGGCGGTGCGCAGCGAGAGCCAGAGCGCCTGGAGTACTTCGGGTTCGGCCAGGCGCTGCGGCATGGTCGACCAGGGCGCGCGCACGAGCAGCCCGATCAGCGGCAGCACCAGGAACGCCAGGCCGGCGATCGCCGGGACCAGCAGTGCCGCCGGGACCCGCCGGCGCCGGCGCGGCGCGGCCCTCATGAGGGGGCCTCGAATCCGGCGTCGATGAGGACGGCGAGCGCGGCCTCCGAGCCGAGGTAGGCGACGAATTCGGCCGCGGGCGCCCCGGCGCCGTCGAGGGCGGCCGCTTCGTAGTCGTTGACCGCGGCGGCCGCTTCGGGGAAGTCGACGGCCTCGACCTCGTCGTCCGCGGCGAGGGTGTCGGTGCGGTAGACCAGGGCGGCGTCGACCTCGCCGAGGGTGACCTTCGCGAGGGTGGCCTTGACGTCGGACTCGTAGGTGGCCGGGGTCAGTTCGATTCCGGCCTCGGCGAGGGCGGTCTCGGCGGCGGCGCCGCAGGGGACCGCGGCGGCGCACACGGCCACCCGCAGCGCCGGGTCGGCCAGGTCCGAGAGCGATGCGATCCCGGCCGGGTCGCCGGCGGGCACGGCGATGACGAGCCGGTTGCGGGCGAACGTGACCGGGTCCTCGGCGTACCCGGCCTCGACGACGGAGCCCATGTTGACCGGCGAGGCGGAGGCGAAGACGTCGGCGGGCGCGCCCTGCTCGATCTGGGCGGCAAGGGAGGAGCTGCCGGCGAAGTTGAACTCGACGTCGGCGCCGGGGCGGTCGGCCTCGAAGTCGGCCCCGATCCGCTCGAAGGTCTCGGTCAGGGAGGCGGCGGCGAAGACGTGGATCGTCTCGGAGTCGTCCCCGCCGCCGGAGCAGCCGGTCAGGGCGAGCGCGAGGGCGGTGAGCGCGGCGGCGGTGCGTTTCACGGGACCTCCTTGTCTCCGGGGGCGCGCTCGACGACGACGGCGGTCGACTTGACGACGGCGACGGCCGCCGAGCCGACCCGGAGGTCGAGCTCGTCGACCGCTTCGCGGCTCATGAGCGAGACGACGCGGAACGGGCCGACCTGGAGGTCCACCTTTGCCATGACGGTGTCCTTGACGACGTCGGTGACGATGCCGCGCAGGCGGTTGCGCGCGGAGGACGACTCGGACCCGGACTCGGGCGCGGCGGCCCGGGAGCGCGCGAACGCGGCCAGGTCCGCGCCGCCGACGACCCGCCGCCCGGCCTCGTCGCGGGCGGCGGCGAGCCGCCCGGAGTCGATCCAGCGCCGCACGGTGTCGGGGCTGACCCCGAGCAGCTCGGCGGCCTCCCCGATCCGAAACTCAGTCACTATCGAATCGTATCCTCGCGGATGCGAGGAGAAAACCGGAAACGGCTCGTATTCACGAGACTGCAATGCCGATTCGCGCGCACTTGCGGTGTCGAATCGTCGGACCCGCGAGCCAGAGTTGAAAAAGGGGCCCCGGGGGTCCGATTTGAAGGCTTTGGCCCGGAATCAGCCCCAGCCCAGCTCGTGGAGGCGCTCCTCCTCGATCCCGAAGTGGTGGGCGATCTCGTGGACCACCGTCACCGCGACCTCCTCGACGACCTCCTCGGCCGAGGAGCACATCCGCAGCGTCGGCCCCCGGTAGATCGTGATCGTGTCCGGCAGGACCCCGCCGTACTCCCAGCCGCGGTCGGTCAGGGCCGTCCCTTGATACAGCCCCAGCAGTGTTCGATTCGGACCGTCCGGTTCCTCCTCGACCAGGATCGCCACGTTGTCCAGCATCGCCATCAGCTGCTGCGGCACCGCGTCCAGCGCGTCGGCCACCGCCGCCTCGAAATCCTCGACATTCATCTCTACCGCCACACACCCACGATATGGCTTTGACTCGTGGATAAGTCAGGCCGGTAATCTATGGCGGTGATCGATCTGCGTGCATTGCGAGAGAATCCGGACCTGTTCCGCGCCAGCCAGCAGAAGCGGGGCGCCTCCACCGAGGCCGTCGACGCGCTGCTGTCCGCCGACTCCGACCACCGCAGTGCCCTCCAGTCCTTCGAGAGCCTCCGCGCAGAGCAGAAGGGCCTGGGCAAGCAGATCGCCAAAGCTTCCGGTGACGAGAAGCAGGCCCTGCTCGACCGCACCAAGACCCTCGCCGAAGAGGTCAAGGCCGCCGAGGCCCGCGTGACCGCCACCGCCGCCGCCTTCGAGGCCGCCGGGCACGCCATCCCCAACCTGGTCGCGGACGAGGCCCCCGCCGGCGGCGAGGACGACTTCGTCGTGCTCAAGGAGGTCGGCGAGACCGCCGTCCCCGAAAACGTCCGCGACCACCTCGAGATCGGCACGGCCCTGGGCCTGCTCGACACCGAGCGCGGCGCCAAGACCTCCGGGGCCCGCTTCTACTACCTGACCGGCGACGGCGCCATGCTCCAGCTCGCCATGCTCAACCTGGCCATCCAGCAGGCCGTCGAGACCGGGTTCACCCCGATGATCCCGCCGGTCCTGGTCCGGCCTGAGGCGATGGAGGGCACCGGCTACCTCGGCGAGCACGCCGACGAGGTCTACTACCTCGAACGCGACGAGATGTACCTGGTCGGGACGTCCGAGGTGCCGCTGGCCGCCTACCACTCGGGCGAGAACCTCGGGGAGCTGTCGCAGCCGGTGCGCTACGCGGGCTGGTCCTCGTGCTTCCGCCGCGAGGCCGGCTCCTACGGCAAGGACACCCGCGGGATCATCCGCGTCCACCAGTTCGACAAGGTCGAGATGTTCGTCTTCTGCCGTCCCGAGGACGCCGAGGCCGAGCACGAGCGGATGCTGGGCTTCGAGGAGCGGATGCTCCAGAAGCTGGAGCTGCCCTACCGGGTCATCGACACCGCGGCCGGGGACCTCGGCAGCAGCGCGGCCCGCAAGTTCGACTGCGAGGCGTGGGTGCCCAGCCAGGGCCGCTACCGCGAGCTGACCTCGACGTCGAACTGCACCACGTTCCAGGCCCGCCGCCTCAACGTCAAGTACCGCGACGAGAGCGGCAGGAACGCCGTGGCCGCCACCCTCAACGGGACCCTGGCGACCACCCGCTGGCTGGTCGCGATCCTGGAGAACAACCAGCGGCCGGACGGCTCGGTGGCGGTGCCGGCCGCGCTGCGGCCGTTCCTCGGCAAGGACGTCATCGAACCGAAGTGAACTACAGCTGCTCCTCGCACCAGGTTTTGAGTACGGCGGCGTGGTTGACCTGCGGGTCTTTGGCTGCGTAGAGGAGTGTCACCGGCCCCGAGCGGGCGGCGGCGAGGATCGCCTCGGCGTGCTCGGGGCGGGAGTCGAGCTCGGCCCGGTAGCGCCCGGAGAACTCCTCGAAGCGCTCGGCGCTGTGCCCGAACCAGATCCGCAGGTTCGGGGAGGGCGCGGCGTCGGGCGCCCACTCGACCCCGTCGAGGTCGGCCTTGCTGACTCCGCGCGGCCACAGCCGGTCCACCAGGAAGACCGCGCCGGCGCGGTCCGGGTCGCGGCGGTAGTCGTATACGCGCTCAATCGTGATGTCGGCCATGAGGGAACCGTATGCCCCGGCGGGCGTCAATGGGTAGTTTCGGGGCGATTTCGCTTCGACGTGAGTTCAGACGCGGGCACCCATGGCGTTCACCTTCGACGGGATACTGTTGCATGGTGCGCGCTCACGCCCCGTCGACTCTCAAGCAGACTCCGCCCAAGTTCGTAGCCGTCGACCTCGACAACACCGTCGTCGACTACCACTACGGCGTGGCCACGAAGCCGACCAAGCGCGTGATCAAGGCCCTGCGGGCCGTCCGCGAGGCCGGCGTCCCGGTCGCGGTGGTCACCGGCCGGGCGGTCTGGGGCGCCGAGCGCACCGCCGACGACCTGGAGCTGATCGAGGGCTTCGCGTCCGCCTCACACGGAGCCAGCGAATACGACCTCGGCGACCGGCGCATCACCTACCAGGCCACGGTCGACCCCGGGCCGGCGATCGATGCCTTCCGCGCCGCCGACTCCACCGTGGAGTTCGCCGTCGCCCGGGACCTGGACGGCTGGTACCACACGAGCGGGTTCGCGACCGACTTCCACGGCAAGTTCGCCGGTCCGATCGGCCTCGACGAGGCCGCCGAGCGGCCGGTGCCGCGCCTGATCGCGCGCGTGGCCTCCGACAACGGCCGCGACCCCGGCACTCAGGATCCCAAGGCGCTGCGCCTGGCCGCGGCGGCCGCGCTCGACCCGGCCGACTACCACGTCGAGGTGGGCTTCAACGGCTGGATCGACATCGGACCACCCGGAGTGACCAAGGCCACCGGAGTCGCCAGGATCGCGCGTCACTACGGCGTATCATCAGCCGACACCGTCGTCTTCGGAGACGCGCACAACGACCTGACCATGTTCGAGTGGGCCGGCTACTCGGTGGCCATGGGCCAGGCGGTCCCGCGAGTGCGGGCCGCCGCCGACGAAGTCGCCCCCTCGGTGTGGGAGGACGGCGTGGCCGAAGTCCTGGAGCGGTGGTTCTGAACGAACGGGACCGGCGGGCCGAAGCCAGCAAACGAGGAGGACGCATGATCAACCTTTCGAAAGCGCCCCGGCTCGTCGCCACGGACCTGGACGGCACCCTCGTCCGGTCCGACGACAGCGTCTCGCCGCGCAGCATGGCCGCGCTCAAGCGCCTGGCCGCTTCCGGCGTCATCGTCGTCGGCGCCACCGGCCGCGGCCCGCGGCTGCTGGACCTGTGCCGCCGCGACATCCCATCGGCCGACTTCCTGGTGCTCGGGCAGGGCGCGTTCGTCTACGAGTGCCGCTACGACGACTCGGTGGTCGAGATGACCAACCGCTCGGTGGCCGGGGAGGTCCTGCACGAGGCCGTGGCGCGCATCGAGGCCGAGGTCGGGCCCCTGCGGGCCCTGGCCGAGCCGGCCGACCCCGTCCGCGACATCACCGGCGACCACTGGCCGGACTGGCCGTGGCCGGCCGTGCGCCTGGAGACCCTCCCCAGGGAGCTGGCCTTCACCGGCCCCATGGTCAAGGGCTATTTCGTCTCCGATGCGATCTCCGGGACCGAACTGCTGGAGGCCGCCATGGGCGTGGTCGACCTGGAGAAGGTCGTCATCACCGAGTCCGGCGTGGGCATGCTCGAGGTCTGCCCGGTCGGGGTGGACAAGGCCGCCGGGCTCCAGGTCGTCCTCGACAAGTTCGACATCGGCTGGGAGGACGTGCTGGCCTTCGGCGACGCCACCAACGACCTGCCGATGCTCAAGACCGCCGGCCACGCGGTGGCCATGCCGAACGCCCACCCGTGGGTCAAAGAGGTGGCCGACGAGATCGCCCTGGACTCCAACGACGACGACGGCGTCGCCCAGTACCTCGAGTACGTCCTCGACGAGCTCGTCTGAGACCGGCTCCCGCACCGACGCGGCCGTCTCCCTGCTTCCGAGTTCATCCGAGCACGCCCGCGACTTGACATTATCTATCGAATATCGATATGTTCATACCGTAGGTCGATAGAAGGAGTCTCGATGGGAACACTGGCCGTGCTCGCTCTGCGCATCGTCCTCACCGTGGCGATGGGCGGAGCACTGTTCATGCAGACTGTGATGATCCCGATGGTGGCCGCCGACGGGGCCGACTCGGACGGGCTGAGCGGTCTGGGCGTGGCCTACGTCGTCGTCCTCGAGCTCAGCCTCACGGCCTTCCAGGTGTTCGCGGTGTGCGTGTGGAAGCTGCTAACGCTGGTGCGGAAGGGCAACGTGTTCTCCCCGGCCGCCTTCCGCTACGTCGACATCGTGATAGGTGCCTGCGTGGCGGCCTCACTGCTGGTGTTCACTCTGGGCTTCCTGGCAGCCCCCGGCGAGGACGTGGCGCCCGGCGTCGTGCTGCTGATCGTCGGGATCGCCGTGGTCATCGCCTGGATCGCCCTCATCGTCCTGGTGCTGCGGCAACTGCTGGCCCAGGCGATCGACCGCGACACCGAGGCCGACCGCCTCCGGTCCGAGCTGGACGAGGTGATCTGATGCCGATCATCGTCGACATCGACGTCATGCTCGCCAAGCGCAAGCTGTCCGTGGGCGCCCTGGCCGAACGCGTCGGGATCACCCCGGCCAACCTCTCGGTGCTCAAGAACGGCCGCGCCAAGGCCGTCCGCTTCACGACCCTCGATGCGCTGTGCGAGGTCCTCGAATGCCAGCCCGGTGATCTCCTGCGCTGGGAGCCCGACGCCCGCCCCGAGCCGCCGGCCGGGGAATGACACCGGGACCGCCGCGAGGACGGCCCCGGTCTCGCTCAGGCGGTGACGAGCAGGACGATGCCGCCGACGGCGGCGGCGCCGTACAGGTACGGGAAGAACCGCATGGGGATGAAGAAGAGCGAGTCCCGGCGCTTGACGGCGACCTGCTGGCCGGTCTGCTGGTCGACCAGGGTCCGCGGCGGGTTCCGCCGCTCCAGCCAGCGGTCGAACCACCAGATGAGCGCCCCTCCGGCGATGCCGCCGAGAAGGAGCCCGCCACCGGTCGCCACGTCTCTGTTCGAGGAGACGACCACCTCGGTCAGGGAGGCGAAGACCGCGAACAGGATGGCCGGGAGGAGGACGAGGATGCCTTTGCCTTGCCAGATCAACATGTGTTTCGAGTCGCTTTCAGATGATTCGGGGTCCTAATTCGGACGGGCGAGAGAGAACGGTATGCGACCGCGCTTGCCATTCGATTGCCACTGGAGTGCCGTGCCGCTCGGACCGAGGACGGCGCCGAGTGAGGCCGCCGGGACGAGGTCGGCAAGCCAACGGCAAGCGAACGGCAATCGGAGTCGGCCAGTATCGCCGTGTGAAAAAAGCCGGATCGATCCTCGCCCTGTCCAGCCTGCTGCTCGCGGCCGGTTGCTCCGCCTCCGCAGACGACGGAACCATCGAATCCGATGACTCGCAGTCCACGGAGGCGGCCGAACCGGAGGAGGCCGAAGCGGCGGCGCTGCCCGACATCGACCCGCCGCTCGAGTTCGGCGAGGTGCACGAGGTCCCGAGGCCCTCCCTCCACCAGACCCGCGACGGGCTCCTCTACGGCGCCTACCTGGTAGAGGACAATTCGATCCAGCCCCGAGACGAGGACACGGTCGTCTCCTACTCCCTGGCCACCGGCGAGACGGTCACCGAAGCCGCGCTCGACGACGCATCGGTCCCGGCAGACGCCGAAGCATCGTCGCACTTGGAGACCGTGTTCGCGCCGTCCGAAGACGGCATGCTGCTTGTGCGAATCTTCTCGTACGTCCCTCCGGTCACCGGGTCCGAGGCCGAGCAGGAGACCATCCTCGTGCAGGCGTTCCACGCCGAGGACGGCTCGGTCGCCTGGACCCAGGAGCTGGAGTCCTGGAATCGCGGGGTCAACCCGTTCCTGACGGTGCATGAAACCGACGCGGAGCACATCGTGCTGGCCTGGGGCGCCCACAACGAGCAGACGCGCTCGCACGTGCTGGACACTTCCACCGGGGACTCGGTGTGGATCTCCGACGAGATCAGGGCGGTCGCGGCGGAAGGCGAGATCCTCGCCGCATTCGAGGCCGGCGACGACCTCGACCGCGACGGCGACCACCCCGCCGGGATGCTCGTGAATCTGAACACCGACGAGACCCTCTGGAGCCACGAGTTCGAATCCGGCATCAATATCGAGAGCCACAACTTCGGAGACGGGCTCGTGAAATTCACGGCCGACATCACCGGCCAGTACGGGGACGAGTCCGACGAATACGTAGTGGTCGACGCGGCCGCCGGCGAACCCGTGTTCGAGTCGACCCAGTCGGCAGGGGCGCTGTTCTGCAAGTTCGATCGGGAATCGCCGATGGTCTGCTACGACAACCAAGGCACCGTGTTCGCGATCGACTCGACGACCGGTGAGGTGCTCTGGGACGACGAGTCGATCGGAGCGGAGCGCGAACTCCCCAGCCGGATCAACCTCTTGTACAAGGGCGTGATCTACGCCGAGTACACCGGCGGCGCCCGCCCGCCGCTGGCGCTCGACGCCCGCACCTCCGAGGATTTGGCCTTCGAACTGCCGACTGACCTCCTCGAAGTGGGTCCCGGCTACGCGCTCGCCGAGGGCTACGACGACCTCGAGCAGAAGGCGTTCCTGGAGATCCACCTCGCCACCGGCTGACCGCCGCGGCCTGGGGCGTGCTCAGCGCACATCCCAGACCGGCTCGTCGGATTCGACGACCTCGCCGTCGCTCCGGAAGACCAGGTACCGGTCGAAGCCGCGCGCGAACCAGCGGTCGTGCGTGACCGCCAGGACCGTCCCCTCGAAGGAGGCCAGGCCCGCCTCCAGGGCCTCGGCGCTCTCCAGGTCGAGGTTGTCGGTCGGCTCGTCGAGCAGCAGCAGCGTCGCGCCCGACAGCTCCAGCAGCAGCACCATGAACCGCGCCTGCTGGCCCCCCGAGAGCGTCTTGAAGTCCTGTTCGGACTGGGCGGTCAGCTCGTAGCGGTTGAGCGCGCTCATCGCCCGCTGCCGGTCCAGGCTGGGGCGGTCCTCGCCGCCCTCCCACAGGATCTGGCGCAGTGTCCGGCCGTCGAACTCGGGATGCTCGTGCGTCTGCGAGAAGTGCCCGGGGCGGACGCGGGCGCCCAGTCTCGCGTCCCCGTCGTGCGCGACCGCCTCCAGTCCCCGCCCGGCCGCCGTCTCGGCCTCGGGGTCGGTCCCGCCCCGGGCCAGCAGCCGCAGGAAGTGGCTCTTGCCGGTCCCGTTGGCGCCCAGGACCGCGACCCGGTCGCCGTACCAGACCTCCACGTCGAACGGGAAGGTCAGGTCCTCCAGTTCGAGCGCGGAGCAGACCACGGCCTTCTTGCCGGTGCGACCGCCGGCCAACTTCATCCGGAGGTTCTGCGGCCGCGGCGGCAGCGGCGGGGGACCGGCCTCCTCGAACTTGCGCAGCCGCGTCTGCGCGGCCCGGTACCGGGAGGCCATGTCGGAGTTGTAGGCGGCCTTGTTCTTGTACATGAGCATCATTTCGCGCAGCTTGTGGTGCTCCTCGTCCCAGCGCCGCCGCAGCTCCTCGAACCGCTCATGCCGGGCCGCGCGGGCCTCATGCCAGGTCGCGAAGCCGCCGCCGTGGGTCCAGGTCGTGCCCGCCTCCAGAGTCACGATCGACTCGGCGACGCCCGCCAGGACCTCGCGGTCGTGCGAGACGAACAGGATCGACTTGTCCGATTCGCGGATCGACCGCTCCAGCTCGCGTTTGGCGGGGACGTCGAGGAAGTTGTCGGGCTCGTCGAGCACCAGCACCTCGTCGGGGCCCCGCAGCAGCAGTTCGAGCGCGAACCGCTTCTGCTCGCCGCCCGAGAGGGTGCGCAGCGGCCGCGACTTCGCCGTCTCCCAGGTCGAGCCGAGCAGCGCGACCGAGACCGTGTCGCACAGGACCTCGAACTCGTAGCCGCCGGCCTCGCCCCAGTCGGCCATGGCCTGCGCGTAGGCCAGCTGCGCGGACTCGGTGCCGTCGCCGGACATGACCCGTTCGGCCCGGTCGTAGCGGTCGGCGACCTTGCGGAGGTTCGGCGGCGCGAGCGAGAGCGCCAGGCTCTGGAGCGGCCGCAGGCCCTCGCGCATGCCGACCAGCTGGCGCATGACGCCCAGGCCGCCGCCGTGCGCGACCGTCCCCGCGTCGGGGGTCAGGTCGCCGGTGAGGATGCGCAGCAGCGTGGTCTTGCCGGTCCCGTTGGCGCCGATCAGGGCCGTCTTCCGGCCCTCGCCCACTCTGAAGGAGACCTCGGAGAACAGCGTTCTGCCGTCGGTGAGGCGGTAGCCGACCCCGGCCAGTTCAACGAAGCCCATGCGATGAGTGTGGGCGCACGGCACCTGGGCGTCAAAGGCATTTCGCGTTCGTGCCAGTAGGCTTCGAGACATGGAACTCATCGGCGCCGGGCGCGCCTCCCAGGTGTTCGCACTGGACGAAGGCCGGGTGCTGCGGCGCGCGGACTTCGACGTGTCCGACGAGGCGCGGACCATGCGCCATGTGCGCGAGGCCGGATACCCAGTCCCGGAGGTCCTCGAGGTCTCCGGCGGCGAGATGACCATGGAACGCCTCCACGGCCCCACCCTTGCGGCCGAACTCATCGCCGGGCGGATCGGCGGCACGCAGGCCGCCGCGATCCTCATCGACCTGCACGAGCGTCTCCACCGCATTCCGGCCCCCGAATGGCTCCCGGGCGCCCCGCGCGGCGTCGACCTGGGCGGAGACAGCCTGCTCCACCTGGACCTGCACCCCGAGAACGTCATCGTCACCGACGACGGACCCCGTCTGGTCGATTGGACCAACGCGGCCCGCGGAGCCGACGCGGCCGACTTCGCCGTCTCATGGGCGATCCTGGCCGGCGTCGAACCCGACGACTTCGGGGCCGAGGCCGACCGGATCGCCACCGAACTCGGCGGACTCTGCGCGGCACTCGCCGAGCGGGCCTCGGCGGAAGCCATCGAGGCCGCGATCGCCTACCGCGAAGCCGACACGAGCGTCGAGGCCGCCGAGATCAGCAGGGCCCTGAAGAAGGCCGCCGCAGCCTCAAACTAGGCCCAGGAACTTGGCGACGTGGTCGCGCGCCCGGCGGTCGAGTTCGGCGTAGTGGGCCCGGCGGGCCTCGCCGGACATGGCCTCGCCGACGACCAGGTTGCCGTGCTCGTCGATCGTCTGCGGCTGGGCCTCGGCGTTGAGGAGCATCTCCACGGCCGCTTCGTCGATCCCGCAGTAGCGGGAGACGCCGTCGCGCAGGGTCGTGTCCATGGCCTCCTGCATGGCCGGGACGGACTCGTCGTCGTCGTCGGCGGCGCCGCCCAGGCCGAGCCAGAGCATCTTCTTCCCGGCCAGTCGCGGCTTGCTGCGCCCGTAGGCGAAGCCGTAGCCCCACACCCGGTCGATCCATCCCTTGAGGACCGCCGGGACGCTGAACCAGTAGATCGGGAAGACCGGGATGATCGCGTCCGCGGCCAGGATCCGCCGCTGGTGGGCCTGGGCCGGTTCGGAGTAGACCTTGTCGCGGTCGTCCCAGTCGGGCTGGTCGGCGACGGTCATGAGCGGGTCGAAGTCCTCGGCGTGCAGGTCGAGCACGTCGACGGCGTAGCCGGCCTCTTTCAGGCGCGCCGTGACCTGATCGGCGATGTGGACGGTCAGCGAGTCGCGGCGGTGGTGGGCGACGACGACCAGTGCGGTGGGGTTCTCGTTCATGCTGCTCTCCTCGCAATTCGGTTGACCAGTCGAGTACACCCCCCGAATCCGTGGACGGACTATGGCCGTGGATCTCGATTCCATGTGAGAGCGTCTACGCTTGCGGTATGGATCCATTGAGCGTGCTCCTGAGGGGCATCCGTGCCGAGGGCGCGGAGTTGTGCAACGAGGAGATGGAGCCGCCTTGGCTCATTCACTGCGACGACCAGGCGCCGCTGACCATGGTCACGGTGGTCACCGGCGGGGTCACGATCATGTTCGGCGACGGCGGCGAGGCCGACGTCGCCAGCGGGCACACCGCGGTGTTCCCCGACCGGGGACCGGTCCGCTTCGTCGACAACGCCCCCGGCCCGACCTCGGCGTTCTTCGGCTCCTACTGGCCCTCCGGCCGCCGCCACGAACTGCTGCTGCGGGTGCTGCCGGAGCTGATCGTCGTCGACGACAACCCGACCGTGTGCGCCTGGCTCGAGGCCGCCTCCCGCGACATCGCCGATCGTCGCCCCGGCACCCAGGCGCTGATCGACCGGCTCTTCGACTGGGGCCTGGTCTGCACCCTCCGGTCCTGGTTCGACCAGGAGGGCGAGGCCGCGCCCGGCTGGTACCGCGGCTTCGCCGATCCGGTGGTCGGCCCGGCCCTGGAGGCGATCCAGAGCGAGCCGGCCCGCGCTTGGACGGTCGCCTCGCTGGCGGCCGAGGCCGGGGTTTCGCGGGCGCTGCTGGCCAAGCGCTTCAACGAGGTCGTCGGCGAGCCGCCGATGTCCTACCTCGCGTCGTGGCGTATGGAACTGGCCGAGGACCTCCTGGCCGACCCGTCCAGGACGATAGCGCAGGTCGCCAGGGTCGTCGGCTACGCAGACCCGTTCGGGTTCAGCTCGGCCTTCAAGCGCCGCAAGGGCGTCAGCCCCACCGAGTTCCGCGCCGGACTGCGACGTCCAACGGCCGCATAGCAGTGTCGGACACCCGACATCTGGTGCGAGACGTCAATGCCGCGATTCGCCTGCACCGATTCATATCCTCAGTTCATGGCGAAGATCCCCCATGAAGCGCTGCATCGCATCTTCCGCGACGAACCGGGCTTGTTCACGCGCACCCTGAGGCGAGTCCTGGCCGTCGACTTCCCCGAAGTCGAAGAGGTCGACGTCCTCGATACCGATCTGACGACGATCGAAGCGCTCGAGAGGCGCGTCGACACCGTTCTCAAGGCCGAGACCGCGGCCGGAGGTCGCCTGCTGGTCATCGAGCCGCAGACCGAGCCGTCGGACGAGAAGATCCCGGGATGGGCGTACTACCTCAGCTACCTGGAGAGCAAGTACGCGATCCCGGCCAGCCTGCTGGTGCTCACCCCTAAGCGGAGCACCGCCGACTGGGCTCGACGCTCGCTCGCCCTGGGCCCGCCCGAGCGGCCCTCCTTGAGGGTGTTCCCGCATGTGGCGGGCCCCGACAACATGCCGCTCATCACCGACCCCGCGGAGGCGGCCGAAGACGTGGTGTTCGCCGTCCTCGCCCTGCTGACCCACCGACTCGATGCGGATGTCGAAAAGGCCATGCGGCCACTGGTAGGAGCGATCGAAACGCTCGAGCCCGAGACGGCTAGGTATTGGTTCGAGTTCACCGAGGGAGGTCTCGGCGAAGGTTGTACCCGACAGAACTGGAGGAACATAATGAAGACCATGAGCTACGGATACGTCTCTGAATTCCGCCGCGAGGGCCGTGCCGAGGGCCGTGTCGAAGGGCTGGCCAAGGCAGTATTGGCATTCTTCGAAGACCGGGGGATCGACATCGACAGAGCCGATCGGGAACGCATCATGAACTGCGACGATGAGGATCTGTTGATGCGATGGCTGCTGCGGGCGCCGTCCGCGAGCAGCGCGGCCGGCCTGTTCGTGGACTAGCCCGAGACGGTCCGCGGCCGCGCCCCGTCATCCCCGCGACCGGTGACGGCGGGCGATCATCCACCAGTGCGCGCCCAGGCCGGTCGGATCGGTCAGGCGCGCCGAGGCCGAGGACCTGGCAAGGCCGAGGGCGTAGGCGGTCGGGTCCCGGTAGGCCTCGGCGATGTGCGGGCGCTCGACCGGCAGGCCCAACTCGGCCAGCGCCTCGCGCTGGCGGACCAACCGGTCGCATTCGAGCGCGTCCACGGCCACGTGCGCGGTGATGTCGCATGTGCCGTCGGGGACCGGCCGGACCGACCGGCCGTCGCGGAAACCGGTCATCGTGCCCGCCTCGGGTCGGCGCTCCATGGTGTGCCCGTAGTCGATCGCCACGACCGTGCCGGCCAGGACCCGGTCGGACAGGGCCTTCCAGGCGGCCTCGCGCGGCCTGCCGATCTCGGCCCGCTCGCCCGGGACGCGCAGCGGCCACCACTGGGCCAGCCATTTGGCGTCCTCGTCCTCGACCGGGTCGCCGGGCCGGGTGCGGCCGCTCTCGTCGACCTCCTCGTAGCGGACCCGGCCGGCCGGGTCCATGACCGCGACCTCGCAGGGCACGTTGTCCAGCAGCTCGCAGGCGATCACCAGGCCGGTGACGGACTCGGGGGGCTCGGGGCGCCACTCGATCCGCCCGGGCAGATCGGCGGGCCGGGGCCGCAGCTCGACCGCGGCCAGGCGGGCCCGCTCGTCGAGGTGGGCGGCGAGGTGGCCGATCAGCTCGCCGTTGCCCGCGCCGACGTCGACCACGTCGAACACCGGCGGGTGCCCCAGCATCTCGTCGACCGCCTCGGCCAACCGCGCGACCGCCTCGGCGAACACCGGCGTCTGGGCGCTGGTGGCGAAGTGGTGCGAAGGCTTCTCCCTGCGGTAGAAGCCTCCGGGCCCGTACAGGGCCCGCTCCATCGCGGCGCGCCACCGCTCGAACCCGTGCATCCACCGACCCTAACCGGCGAGTGAATCTTGCCACTCCCAGGCTCCCGGGCTGGCGTCCGCGTACTGGCGAAGCACAATTAATCAGTAAGCAACGACCGGTACCTCGTAAAGGACTGGATCAACATCATGGATCGCCCCAGCGCCGGGAGCCGTCAGGCCAGCAGGCTCGCCGTCGGCATCGTCTCCGCCGGACGGGTCGGCTCCGTAGTCGGAGCCGCGCTCGCGCGCGCCGGCCACCGCGTCGTGGCGGCCAGCGCCGTCTCCGAATCCTCCCGCGCCCGCGCCGCCCGGCACCTGCCCGGAGCCGAGATCCTCCCGCCGCCCGACGTGGCCGCCGCGGCCGAACTGCTCGTCCTGGCCGTCCCCGACGACGCCCTCGCGCCCCTGGCGCGCGCCTTGCCCTACCGGAGGGGCCAGATCGTCGTGCACACCTCGGGCGCCAACGGGGCCGGCGTCCTCGCCTCCGCGGCCGAGGCCGGGGCCCTGACCGCCGCGATCGCCCCCGCCATGACCTTCACCGGCGGCAACGAGGACCTCGACCGACTCACCGGCATCTCCTGGGCCGTCACCGGCGAGGCCGACGCCCGCTTCATCGCCGAGGCCCTGGTCGTCGAGATGGGCGGCGAGGCCGAGCACCTGGCCGAGGCCGACCGCACCCGCTACCACGCGGCGCTGGTCTACTCGGCCAACCACCTGGTCACGCTCGTCAACGACACCGTCGACCAGCTGCGCAGCATGGGCGTCGACGCGCCGGAGCAGCTGCTGGCGCCCCTGGCCTCGGCCGCGCTCGACAACGCCCTGCGCCACGGCGACGCCGGGCTGTCCGGCCCGGTCTCCCGCGGCGACGCCGGGACCGTCGCCGCCCACGCGGCCGCCCTCGACGGCGGCGAATTCGGGCCGACCTACCGGGCCGTGGCCCGCCGCACCGTACAGCGCTCGCTCGCGTCCGGCCGGATCGGACCGGCCGAGGCCGAGAAACTGCTCGCAGCACTCGCCCACCCCGAGGAGAACCCCCGATGACGAGGATCGTCCACTCAAGATCCGAACTGGCCGCCGCCCGGGCCGCCATGACCGGGACCGTCGCGGTCGTGCCCACCATGGGCGCCCTCCACGACGGCCACCGCGCCAACATCAGGCGGGCCCGCGAGGCCGCCGACGCGGTCATCGTCACCGTCTTCGTCAACCCCCTCCAGTTCCGGCCCGGCGAGGACCTCGACCGCTACCCGCGCACGCTCGAGGCCGACGCGGCCGTGTGCGAGGAGGAAGGCGTCGACCTCGTGTTCGCGCCCAGCGAGAGGGAGATGTACCCCGAAGGCCGAGATGGACTCACCACCGTCCACGCCGGACCCGGCGGCGACATCCTCGAAGGGGCCTCCCGGCCCGGGTTCTTCACCGGAGTCCTCACCGTGGTCGCCAAGCTCTTCGCCCTCACCCGGCCCGACCTCGCCTGCTTCGGCGAGAAGGACTTCCAGCAGCTGGCCATGGTCCGCCGCATGGTCCGCGACCTCGACATGGGCGTCGAGATCCTCTCGGTGCCCACCGACCGCGAGGCCGACGGCCTGGCCCGGAGCAGCCGCAACGTCTACCTCTCCGACATCGAGCGCGCCGCCGCACTGGCCATCCCCCACGCCCTCCGCGCCGCCCAGGACTCGACCGATCCGCTCGCGGCCGCCGAGAAGGTCCTGGACGCCGAGCCCGGACTCGAGGTCGACTACATCGCCGTCCGCTCCCCGGAGCTCGGCCCGGCCCCCGAGCAGGGCCCGGCCAGGCTCCTCATCGCCGCCAGGGCGGGCACCACCCGCCTCATCGACAACGCCCCGGTCTCGATAGGGGCCAGCATGATCGGAGATCCCGATGCTTAGGACCATGTTCAAGTCCAAGATCCACCGCGCCACGGTCACCCAGGCCGACCTGCACTATGTCGGATCGGTCACGGTCGACGCCGACCTGCTGGAGGCCGCCGACATCCTCGACGGCGAGCAGGTCTCCATCGTCGACATCACCAACGGCGCCCGCCTGGAGACCTACACGATCGCCGGAGAGCGCGGCAGCGGCGTCATCGGCATCAACGGCGCCGCCGCCCACCTGGTCGACCCCGGCGACCTGGTGATCCTCATCTCGTACGCCCAGCTGGAGGACGCCGAGGCGCGCTCGTTCACCCCGCGCGTGGTCCACGTCGACGAGAACAACGAGATCATCGAGGTCGACGACGACAAGGCCCACCCGGCCCCGGGAACGGCCGGCAACGCGGTGGCATCGCCACTAGCCGAGCGGTAAGTTTCTTGACCATGACCGAAGAGAAGAAGACCGAGCCGGCCGACGACCCCAAGAAGGCCGACAAACCGGAACCGGCCGACGACCTCAAGACCACCCACCACACCCTCGGCGACCTCAGCTACGCCGCCACCACCGGGCGGATCGTCCTGCACGAAGAGGTCACCGAGGACGAGAAGTACAACGGCCGCAAACCCAAGGCCGAGGTCTCGATCACCTACTACGAGCTCGACGGCGCCGACGTCACCACCCGACCGATCACCTTCGCGTTCAACGGCGGGCCCGGCTCGTCCTCGATCTGGCTGCACCTGGGCCTGCTGGGGCCGCGCCGGGTCGACTCCGGCGACGTCGGGAACCTCACCCCGCCGCCGTACGGGCTGCTCGACAACCACGAGACGCTCCTGCGCCACACCGACCTGGTCTTCATCGACCCGGTCTCGACCGGGTACTCGCGCGCGGCCGAAGGCGAGAAGGCCGGCCCGTACCACGGCTTCACCGGCGACATGGAGGCCGTCGGCGAGATCATCCGGCTCATGACCACCCGCCACAACCGCTGGCTGTCGCCGAAGTTCCTGATCGGGGAGTCCTACGGCGGCACCCGAGGCGGGGCCCTGGCCGAATACCTCCAGACCCGCTTCGGCATGTTCCTCAACGGCGTCATATTCCTGGCCCCGGCGTTCAACATGGAGACGCTGTACCACGCCAAGCGCTCGGACCTGCCGAACCCGCTGTTCCTGCCGACCTACGCGGCGACCGCCCACTACCACGGGCTGCATCCGGACCGCGAACTCGACGACCTGGTGGCCGAGGCCCGCGCCTACGCCGACCAGTACCGCACGATCCTGGCCAAGGGCCAGAACCTCGACCCCGAGGAGCGGGCGGCGGCCGTGGCCAAGATCGCCTCGCTGGCCGGGGTCAGCGAGGAGTACGTCGACCGCGCCAACCTGCGCCTGGAGCACACCCGCTTCTACGCCGAGCTGCAACGGCACCGCAAACTCGTCACCGGCCGGCTCGACACCCGCTTCACCGGCCCGGTGGACAACGCCATCCACGAGGTCATGCCGTACGACCCGTTCCTGCACGCCATCGACGGGCCCTACACCGCCGCGCTCCAGTACTACCTGCGCACCGAGCTGGAGTACGAGAACGAGGCGGTCTACGAGACCCTCTCCCGGGCGGTGCACCCGTGGTCGTACAAGGAGTTCGAGGGCGACGCGGTCGACGTCGTCGACCGGCTTGCCGGCGCCATGCGCATCAACCCCGACCTGAAGGTGCACGTGTCGATGGGCCGCTACGACGGCGGCGTCCCGATCGAGGCGATCGAGTACACACTCGACCACCTCGAGATCCCCCTCGAAGCGCGCGAGCGCATCGAGACCGCCGAATACCCGACCGGGCACATGATGTACGTGCACGGACCCTCGCGCGTCCAGCAGTCGGCCGACCTGGCCGACTTCGTCCGGAGAGCCTCCGGGCGGAGCTAGGGCACGGAATCAGGAGAGCATCGAACCGGTGACACCATCGCTCACGCCGCCGCCGCGGATGCACGGTCACGCTGACGCTTGCGGAAGCGTGAATCTGCCCCGTCTGCCGCGGCGGCTGCGGGCCGACGCCCCGTCCTGGACCGAGACCACCGACGTGTGCGTCATCGGCTCCGGCGTCGCGGGCCTGACCTGCGCCCTCAACCTCCGGCAGGCCGGATTCCACGTCACCGTCGTCACCAAGGTCCACATCGACGACGGCTCGACGCGGTGGGCGCAGGGCGGCGTGGCCGCCGTGCTCGACCCGCTCGACACCCCCGCCGCGCACGCGGTGGACACGCAGGTCGCCGGGGTGGGCCTGTGCGACCCGGCCGCGGTCGAGGTGACCGTCACCGAAGGCCCCGGCCGGGTCGCCGACCTGATCCACCTCGGCGCCGAGTTCGACCGCCACGCCGACGGCTCGCTCCAGCTCACCCGCGAGGGCGGGCACCGGGCCCGGCGGATCGTCCACGCCGGCGGGGACGCCACCGGCGCCGAGATCCAGCGCGCCCTGCACTCGGCGGTCCTGCGCGACCCGTGGATCCGCATCATCGAGAACGCCATGGTGCTGGACCTGCTCACCGACTCACACGGCCGCGCGGCCGGAGTGAGCCTCCACGTCCTCGGCGAGGGCGTCGAGCACGGCGTGGGCGGCGTCGAGGCCCGCGCGGTCGTGCTCGCCACCGGCGGCATGGGACAGATCTTCCAGTCGACCACCAACCCCTCGGTGTCCATCGGGGACGGCGTGGCCCTGGCGCTGCGCGCCGGGGCCGACGTCACCGACCTCGAATTCGTTCAGTTTCACCCGACGGCCCTGTACCTAAAAAATAGCGAGGGGGACCGACAACCCCTGATCACCGAAGCGATCAGGGGCGAGGGAGCCCACCTTCGCGACCACGGCGGCGAGCGTTTCATGGTCGGCGCCCACGAGCTCGCCGAGCTGGCCCCCCGCGACGTGGTCGCCAAGGCCGCCACCGCCCGCATGCGCGCCGAAGGCGAGCCGCACGTATGGCTCGACGCCCGCCACCTGGGCCGGACCATGCTCGAGGAGCGCTTCCCGACCGTCACCGGCTTCTGCCGGGCCTTGGGGATCGACCCGGTCACCGACCTCGTCCCGGTCGCCCCCGCCGCCCACTACGCCTCCGGCGGCGTGCGCACCGACCTGCACGGCCGCACCACCGTCCCCGGCCTCTACGCCGCCGGCGAGGCCGCCTGCACCGGCCTCCACGGCGCCAACCGGCTCGCGTCGAACTCCCTGCTGGAGGCCCTGGTCTTCACCCACCGGATCGCCGCCGACCTGGCCGAGAACAAGCCCAGCCCCGGCGACCCCGAGATCGGGCGGGGCGAGAGCTGGGTCTGCTCTACGACCTCCCGGGCCCCGCTCCAGGAGGCCATGACCGCCGGGGCCGGAGTCCTGCGCTCGCAGACGAGTCTCGAAGCCACCGCCGAGGCCCTCACCGGCTTGGGGGACAATGTGTCCGGAAGTCCCCGGCCGGCCACCTGGGAGGCCACGAACCTCCTGACCGTGGCCACCGCCCTGACCGCCGCCGCCCACCGGCGGCGCGAGACCCGCGGCAGCCACTGGCGCGAGGACCACCCCGAGGCCTCCGACGACTGGCTGGGCCACCTCCACCTGTCGATCGGACCCGAAGGGGACCTCGACACCACCTGGGAGAGCGCATGAGCGAAGACCTGAACGCCGAGGCCCGGCTCGTCGCCGGCGGCCTCGACCCGCAGGACGTGTACGTCGCCGTCGAGGAGTACCTCGACGAGGACCTCTCGCCCGCGCGGCGCGACGTCACCTCCGAATCGATCTTCGGCCCAGACCACACCTCGACGGTCGTCATGTCCGCCCGCGCCGACGGCGTCCTGGCCGGCCTGCCGGTCGCGCACACCGTCTTCAACGCCATGCCGGGCGAGATCGAGTTCACCTACCTGGCCGGCGACAGCGCCCGCGTCCGCGACGGGAAGGCGCTGGCCCGCATCACCGGCCACACCCGCGCCCTGCTGGCCGCCGAGCGCACCGCCCTGAACCTGCTCTCGCGCCTGTCGGGGATCGCCACCCACACCCGCCGGTTCGCCGACCTGCTCGCCGACTGGAACACCACCGTTCTCGACACCCGCAAGACCACGCCCGGCCTGCGGGCCCTGGAGAAGTACGCCGTGCGCGTCGGCGGCGGCGAGAACAAGCGCTTCGGCCTGTTCGACGTGGCCATGATCAAGGACAACCACAAGGAGGCGGCCGGCTCGATCACCGCCGCCTTCCGCGCCGTCCGCTCCTCCGAACCGGACATCGATATCCAAGTGGAGGTCGAGACCCTCGAAGAGGCCCTCGAAGCGGTCGCGGCCGGAGCCGTGTTCCTGCTGTGCGACAACATGAGCCCCAAAGAGCTGGCCGAGGTCGTCGAGACCGTCGGCGACCGCGCCGAACTCGAGGCCACCGGCAACATCACCCTCGACAACGCCGTCGACTACGCGGCCACCGGCGTCCACTACGTCTCGGTCGGAGCCCTCACCCACTCCTCGCCCATTCTCGACATCGGCCTGGACTTCGAGGAGTAGCACATGCTGCTGTGCGTCGACATCGGCAACACCAACACCGTCCTGGCAGTGTTCGAGGACGACAAACTCGTCCACTCCTGGCGCATCCGCACCGACCCGCACGCCACCGCCGACGAGCTCGGCCTGACCTTCCGGGCCCTGCTCGACGGCGACGGCGTCGACCTCACCGGGATAGCGTTGTCCTCAACGGTGCCGCAGCAGGGCGCCGAGGTCGCCAAGATGGCCAAGCGCTACTATCCCGACGCCAAGCTCGTCACCATGGGCCCCGGCGTCAAGAGCGGGGTTCGCCTGCTGATCGACAACCCGCGCGAGGCCGGACCCGACCGCATCGCCAACACCCACGCGGCCTTCCACCTGTTCGGCGGCCCGTGCATCACCGTCGACTTCGGCACCTCCACCAACATCGACGTCATCTCCGAGCACGGCGACTTCCTCGGAGGCGCCTTCGCCCCGGGCATCGAGATCTCCATCGACGCCCTCGCGTCCCGCGCGGCCAACCTGCTCAAGATCCCGCTGGTCAAACCCCGCAGCGTCATCGGCAAGAACACCGTCGAATGCCTCCAGTCGGGCATGGTCTACGGCACCGCGGCCCAAGTCGACGGCCTGGTCCGCCGCATCACCGCCGAACTGGGCGCCGAACCGACCGCCGTGGTCGCCACCGGCGGCCTCGCCTCGGTCGTCGCCGAGCAGTGCGAGACCATCACCAACTTCGAGCCGAACCTGACCCTCCACGGCCTGCGGATGATCTGGCACCGCAACGTCTGAGGCCGCCTCAGCGGGCGGCGCCCCAATCGCGGTCCTCGCGCTCGCTCTCGACCTCGGCGTACCAGCTGCGCGTGGTCACGTCCTTCGAAGGCCCGCCGTCCGACCCCGAACCCTCGGAGTACTGGGACTCCCACTCCTCCTTGCCCTCGCCGGAGTCGTAGTCCTCGATCGCGTGCTCCATCTCCGGGGTCATGTGCTCGGCCAGCTCGGGGTCGAAGACCGCGAACGGCACGGGGTTCCCGTCGGGATCGAGCGGAGGCTCCCAATCCGGATCGTTGCAGGGGAAAGAGTCGAACAGGTGCTCGGGCGCGTGCTTTGCCAGCTCCGGCGGGATCGACTCGGGGCTCTGGGCGGCCAGCCGCTCCCACAGCTCCGGCGGCATGGAGCGGGCCATCCGCTCCCATTCGTCGCCGGGGATCGTCGCGATCAGCCACGGGTGGAGCGCCACGTCGTCGTTCGGCAGCTCCAGGATCGGCCGCTCGCCGTCGCGGAACTCCTCGCGCTCTCCGGGGTCGGGGCGCGGCGGCCCGAGCTCGCCGGAGTCGACCCCGTCGGAGGGGTCCTCGCCAAAGTCCCCGCCGCCCGTCGGCGGCGGCGGGGAGGGCGGCATGCCGCCGGTCCCCGGTCCGCTCCCGCCGCCCGAGCCCGTCCCGGGCGGCACGTTCGAATCGGGGATCCGCGTCCCCGGGCCCAGGTCGACCTCGGGAGCCTCGGTGGTGTCGTCCAGCAGCGGCGAGGTCGGCTGCGGGGCCGGGTGCCAGTTGCTCGAAGCGATCGTCATCGCCTGGACCCCGTAGGTCATCGCGCCGGTCATGGCCCGGCGCTCCTCGCCGTAGAGGGTCCGGTCCCTCCACTCGTAGTAGGTCCCGCCGAACCAGGAGTCGGTGCAGATCGCGTGGGGGCACTCGCCGCCCCTGGCCTGCCACTCGGCGAACTTCTCGCCCTCGGTCAGCGCCCGGGATCCGGGGCCGGTCAGCGGGATGCTCCCGGGGAAGCACTGCTCGGGGTAGGGGGCGAAGTGCTCGGCCTCCCCCAGCTTCTCGTGCACGTACGGCAGGATCACGCTCGCGTTGTGCTTCAGCCCCTCGGCGATGTCCCGGCCGAACTCGACCAGGCCCTCGACGCGCGAGCGGAGCTGCTCGGCGTCGTCGCCCTCCCACTCGGACAGGATCTCGTCCAGATCGGACTCGATGTCGCCCGGAATGGACTCGAAGGCGTCGTGGACGCTCGCCCACGCGTCGGCGGCGGCCGTGACGGTGCCCAGGTCCGCATTGCGGACCAGGTCGGTGCGCATCGTGCCCACCGGAGAACCGGAGGCGTACTCGCCCGCGATCTGGTCGTGGTCGGGAAGGAGGTCGACGTGTCCGACCCGCACGCCCGGTCCGGTCGGGATTCCAGGTTCATCCATGGCGGGCCCCCTACAGCTGGCCGTCGTAGTCGGCGGTGAGCGCGGAGTCGAGCCGATCGAAGTCGGCCTCGCCGGCGGCGTCGGCCTCGTCCCAGTTGGCGATGACCGTCTGGACGCCAGCCTCCAGGCCCGCGAGCGCGTCCACATACTGCCGCAGCCGGTCCTCGTAGTCCACGGCACTGTTCGCGTGCATGGTCCTGAACTGCTCGGCCGCGGCGAAGGTCCCGGGCCGCAGCTCCTGCATGCACACCTCGGAGGCCATCTTCTCCTGAGCGGCCCTGGCCTGCTCCAGCCTCGTTCTGACCCGCCGCAGATACGTCTCCAGGTCTGCGGTGCTTACTCGGACGGCCATTCGTGCTCCTCGGGGGTGGGAGGGCGGATGTCGGTTGCGTCTCCTCGTCTCAGGCTATCAACGCGACACCAACGCGAGGACCTGCCGATTCGCCCGGTCCCGAAGCGGCCGTGGCGCTCCGGCGCCTCAAGCGGCCGGGCCCGCCACCGGCCCCTCGGCGAGGTGGACGCTGCGGGCCCCGCCCCGCATGCGGAGCCTGCGCGCCAGCGACACCGCGTGCGGCTTGTCGCCCACCAGGAACAGGATCGTCGGACCCGAACCCGACACGTGCGCGGCCAGCGCGCCCTCCTCCAGCCCGGCGTGCATGAGCGAGGCCAGCTGGGGACGCAGGCTGACGGCGGCGGCCTCCATGTCGTTGACCAGCAGGCGCGACAGCTCGTCGGCGCTCGCCCCGGCCTCGAAGGCCTTCACGATCGCGTCCACGTCTTCTGAGAACCGGCCGATCCTCTCCCCGCGGAGCCGGTCGACCTCCGCGAAGCACTCCGGCGTCGAGATCTGGGTGTCGGTGGTCGCCACGACCCAGTGCCAGGTCCCGGCCGCCTCGACGCGGACCAGCTCTTCCCCGCGGCCCGAACCGACCGCGATCCCCCCGGCCAGGCAGAACGGCACGTCGGAGCCGAGTCCGGCGGCCAGGCGGCGCAGCTCGGCGTCCCCGATCTCGATGCCCCACAGCCGGGCGCACGCCACCAGCGCCCCGGCCGCGTCGGCCGAGCCCCCGGCCAGGCCCCCGGCGACCGGGATCCGCTTGAACAGGTGCACGTCCACGTCCGGCTCGATGTTCCCGTACAGCGCCATCAGCTTCGCGGCCTTCGCGGCGAGGTTCGTCTCGTCGGCCGGGAGCGTGTCGGCGCCTTCGCCGGCGATCGAGACCGCGATCCCGCTCTCACGGCGGCGCGTGACGGTGACCGTGTCGTACAGCGAGATCGCCTGATAGACGGTGGACAGCGAGTGGTATCCGTCGGGCCTGGCGTCGCCCACCCCCAGGTGCGGGTTGATCTTGGCGGGCACGTCTACGGTGACGGCGGCTTCGGGCAGCTCTGGCGCGGTCTGTCCGCTCAACGGGTCTCCTTGGCTGTAGCGAGGGCGACGAACTCTCCGATGTCCAACGATTCACCCCGTCTTGTGGGTTCGATCCCGGCGCGGCCGAGGATCTCCTCGGCGGCGTCGACCGAGCCCGCCCAGCCCTTGAGGGCCTGCCGGAGCATCTTGCGGCGCTGCCCGAACGCGGCGTCGACCGCGGCGAAGACCTGGGCCCGGTCCGCGTCCGGGGACGCTCTCCGCTCGAAGGCGACCAGGCCGCTGGCGACATTGGGGACCGGCCAGAACACGTTGGCCGACACCGATCCGGCCCGCCTGGAGGAGGCGTACCAGGCCAGCTTGACCGAGGGGCCGCCGTAGATCTTCGACCCCGGGCCGGCCGTGAGCCGGTCGGCGACCTCCTTCTGGACCATGACCAGCCCCTTGACCAGGGTGGGGAACGTCTCCAGGGCGTGCAGGACCACCGGCACGGCGACGTTGTACGGCAGGTTCGCCACCAGTGCGGTCGGCGGCTCGGGCAGGGCCTCGGGGGCGATGCGCGCCGCGTCGGCCTCCACGACCGTCAGGCGGTCGTGCTCGTCGGGGGCCCGGTGGGCGACCGTCGTGGGCAGCGCGAGGGCCAGCTTGGGGTCGATCTCGACGGCGACGACCCGCCGGGCGACCTCGATGAGCCCCAGGGTCAGCGAGCCGAGCCCCGGGCCGACCTCCATCACCACGTCGTCGGGCCCCAGGCCGGCCGCCGCGGTGATGCGGCGGACGGTGTTGGCGTCGACCACGAAGTTCTGGCCCCACTTCTTGGTGGGCTGGATGCCAAGTCCCCCCACCAGGGTCCGGATGTCGCCGGAGGTCAGCTGGCGGGCCATGTCAGGACTGTCCCCCGGCCAGGAGCGGTTCGAGCTTCACACCCGGGTAGTCGTTCACGATGGTCTGGATGCGGTACTTGTTCGGCAGCGCCACCAGGTGCGCGCCGTCGCGCGGCCGCGAGAACACCTCGACGCCCGGGGCCGTGGCCAGCCGCTTGGCACCTTCGGCGTCGGTCAGGCGCGCCAGCCGGTACGGCAGGTGGTCGATGGCGGCCGGGACGTCGAACTCGGCGGCCAGGCGCGCCAGGGTCACCTCGAACTGGAGCGGTCCGACCGCCGCCAGCACCGGCGTGGCCTCGCCGCGCCGGTCGGAGTAGAGGACCTGGACCACGCCCTCGGCGTCGAGCTGCGAGATGCCGCGCCGGAAGCGCTTGGCCTTGGAGGTGTCGTGCATCTGGAGCGCCCCGAAGTGCTCGGGCGCGAACGCCGGCAGCGGCGGGAACTCGACCTGCCTGCCCGCGTAGATGCTGTCGCCGACCGACAGGCCCGAGGCGTTCACCAGGCCGATGATGTCGCCCGGCCAGGCCTCCTCGAGAGTGCCGCGGGAGGATCCGAAGAGGGTCTGGGCGTACTTGGTGGACATGGTGCGCTTGCCCTGGGCCTGCGTGACCTGCATGCCGCGCTCGAAGTGCCCGGAGCAGACGCGGACGAAGGCGAGCTGGTCGCGGTGGGAGGCGTTCATGTTGGCCTGGGACTTGAAGACGAAGCCGGAGAAGCCTGCCTCCAGCTCGCGGGGCTCGCCGTGGACGTCCTCGCGGGCGAACGGGGAGGGCGCGATGTCGACCAGCAGGTCCAGCAGCTGCCCGACGCCGAAGTGCACCAGGGCGGCGCCGAAGAGCGTGGGCGTGGTCTGGCCGGCCTCGAAGGTCTTCTGGTCGAAGTCGGCCTCGACCTCGGAGAGCAGCTCGGACTCCTCGACCGCGCGGGTGAAGTCCTCGCCGAAGCGGGACTCGGCCTCGTCGGCGTCCAGGGCCTCGGTGACGGCGAGCTGCTGGCCTCCGGGGGAGCGCTCGTAGCGGACCATGCCCGGGGCCTTGGACCCCGCGATGGCCATCCGCTCGACGACGCCTCGGAACTCGCCGCCGATGCCGACCGGCCAGGTGACGGGCGTGGGCTTGATGCCGATGCGCTCCTCGATCTCCTCGAGCAGGTCGAGGGCGTCCTTGGCCGGGCGGTCCCACTTGTTGATGAAGGTGATGACCGGGATGCGGCGGGCGCGGCACACCTCGAAGAGCTTGAGGGTCTGGGGTTCGAGGCCCTTGGCGGCGTCCAGGAGCATGACGGCGGCGTCGACGGCGGTCAGGACGCGGTAGGTGTCCTCGGAGAAGTCGGCGTGGCCGGGCGTGTCGAGGAGGTTGACGACGCAGTCGCGGTATTCGAACTGGAGGGCCGCGGAGGTGATGGAGATGCCGCGGTCCTGCTCCATGGACATCCAGTCCGAGACCACGCCCTTGCGGTCGCCCTTGCCGTGGACGGCGCCGGCCGAGGCGATGGCCTGGCCGTGCAGGGCGATGGCCTCGGTGATCGTCGACTTGCCGGCGTCGGGGTGGGAGATGACGGCGAAGGTGCGACGACGGGCGGATTCGGCCTTGATCTGGCTGGACATGGATTCCTCATGGTGTGGCGCGCGGATCGTGTCGGGCTCGGCGGGCGCGGTGTGACGAACGGATCGGCCCGCCGCTCAACGATAGCCGTGAATGCCACCGCGCCCGAACCCGCGCGCCGCGCCTCACAGGCGTATTCGCCCGGGCCGGGCCACACTTTCGGGTGTTTCCAGCCACTCGGCGGCCTTCTCACCCGGGTTCCTGTCGGTCCCGGTCGCCAAGCTGGCCGGGTACTTTCTTCCCCTTAACGGGTGGGTGGGGGATGTGGACGGCTCCAGCCGTTACGAGGACAGCTCGCGCTTGACGATGTCGGCCACGATCTTCCCGTCGGCCCGGCCGGTGACCTTCGGCTTGACCGCCTTCATGACCTTGCCCATGTCCCCCGGGCCGGAGAATCCGCCGTCGGCGATCGTCGTGCGCACCAGCTCGGTGATCTGCTCCACACCCATTTGCTCGGGCAGGTAGCGCTTGATCACGGCCTCCTCGGCCAGCTCGGCCTCGGCCTGCTCGGCGCGCCCGCCCTCGCGGAATGCCTCGGCCGCCTCGCGGCGCTGTTTCGCCTGCCTGGTGAGCACCTTGATGATCTCGTCATCGTTCAACTCGTGGGCGGCGGAGCCCGAGACCTCCTCGTTCTTGACGGCCGTGAGCACCATCCGCAGCGTGCCCAGCGTCACCTTGTCCTTCGACTTGAGGGCGGCTCGCATATCCGTTTCCAACTGGGTCTTTAGCTCACTCATATCTCGACAATCTACCGTTGGGGTATGAAGATGAGCCGTGGCCTTGCCGCAGCAGCCGGGATCGGGGTCGGCGCCGGCGCGCTGGCCCTCGCGTATGCCTCCCTATACGAGCGTGTCCAGTACACGCTCCGCCACTTCGCGGTCCCGGTCCTGCCGCCGGAAGCCGAACCGATCCGAGTCCTCCACATCTCCGACCTCCACATGACGCCCGGCCAGGTCCGCAAGGCCCACTGGGTGGCGTCCCTGGCCGCGCTCGACCCGGACCTGGTGCTGCTGACCGGCGACAACCTCGGCCACCCCGATTCGATCGAGCTCGTCTCCAAGACGCTGCGGCCGCTGTTCCGCGCCCCCGGCGTGTTCGTGTTCGGGTCGAACGACTACTACGCGCCGGTGTTCAAGAACCCGCTCCAGTACTTCAACCCGAACCACGAGCACAAGTACGGTGAGCCGCTCCCGACCGAGGACCTGCGCAAGGTCCTGGTCGACGGCGGCTGGACCGACCTGAACAACGCCGACGCCGACGCCCGCATCTCGGGGTTGAACGTCCACTTCGCCGGCGTCGACGACCCGCACTTCGACCTGGACGACTACGAGCTTGTCGCCGGCGGCGTCCCGTCCGATGCCGACCTGTCGATCGGTCTGACCCACACGCCCGAACCGCGCGTCCTCGACGCCTTCGCCTCCGACGGCTACGACTTCGTCGCCGCCGGCCACACCCACGGCGGCCAGGTCTGCGTGCCCGGCGTCGGCGCACTGGTCACCAACTGCGGCATCGACCGCGCCCGCGTCAAGGGCCTCCACGACTGGGACGACATGTGGCTCCACGTCTCGGCCGGCCTCGGCACCTCGCCGTTCGCGCCCGTCCGCTTCGCCTGCGCACCCGAGGCCAGCCTCCTGACCTTCGTCCCGAGCGAACTCTGAATCCCGGTGTGACGGGGCCCGGCCCGCCCGGACCCCGTTCGACACCCGGACCCCACCTCGGGTAGCATTTCTTCTCGGTCAAGTACCTCGGGTTGTGGCGCAGCTTGGTAGCGCACCTCGTTCGGGACGAGGGGGTCGCAGGTTCAAATCCTGTCAACCCGACCATTGTGATGTATCAAGACATAGGAAACGGTCCGGACCTGTGAGGTTCGGGCCGTTCTTGTTTTCTGGCGGGCAAGTCCATGGTGGGATGCGGGCTGTTCGCGGGCGGGGCGGGGTTGAGTTCGGCGGTTCTCGGGGATTTTTTCCGGGGCGATGTCGATTCGGCGGACGTTCGTTCGTATGGGTGGTGAAGGCCGGCAAGGAGCCGGCGGGATTCATCTGATGCGATCGGAGGTGTGGCGATGCGCAAGGTATTCGTCATCAACCACCTGACTCTGGACGGGGTCATGCAGGCGCCGGGGCGTGCCGATGAGGACGTCCGGGGCGGTTTCGAGCACGGCGGCTGGGCCGCGGGCGGTCAAGACCAGGTCATGGGCGAGCGGCTCGGCCGTTCGATGGAGGCGGGCGGGCCGATCCTGCTGGGGCGGCGCACCTACCAGGACTTCGCCTCGTTCTGGCCGCGCCAAGGCGACAACCCGTACACCGAGGCGCTGAACCGGGCCGAGAAGTACGTGGCTTCCAACACTCTGTCGGAGCCGCTGCCCTGGCAGAACTCCGTCCTGCTGCCCGGCGACGCGGCGAAGTCGGTCGCCGAGCTCAAGGCGGAACCGGGAGGCGACATCTGCGTCATGGGCAGCGGCGTTCTCGTCCGGAGCCTGCTGCGGTCCGGTTTGGTCGACGAGCTGCTGCTGATGATCCACCCGCTCGTGCTCGGCACCGGGAGCCGCCTGTTCGACGACTCGATCGACCGGATTCGGCTGGTCCTCGTTGATAGCATCACGACCACCACCGGGGTGCTCCTGGCGACCTACCGTCCGGAGGAGGTCTGATCCGATGAAGCGGTATCTGCTTTCCATCCAGCAGCCCGACGGCCCACCGCCGCCGCCGGACGAGCTGACCCGCATCATGGGCGAGCTCGACCGGCTCAACGCCGAGATGCGGAGGGCCGGCGCCTGGGTCTTCGCCGACGGCCTGCACGAGCCGAGCACGGCCACCGTCGTCCGCCATAGTGAAGGACGGACCCTGATCACCGACGGGCCCTACGCCGAAGGCAAGGAGCACTTGGGCGGTATCACCATCATCGACGCCGCCGACCTCGACGAGGCCCTTGCCTGGGCCGACCGGCTCGCCGCCGCCACGACCCTGCCGATCGAGGTCAGACCGTTCCAGACCGACCCCGGAACATAGATGCCGCACGCGACCGACGCCGCGCGGATCGAGGCGGTATTCCGCGCCGAGTACGGCCGCGCAGTGTCGGTGCTCATCCGATCCGTCGGCGACATCGACCTCGCCCAGGACGCCGTGCAGGAGGCGTTCACCAAGGCCGTGCGTTCCTGGGCGGACGGCGGCATCCCACCCAGCCCGGCGGGCTGGATCATCACCACCGCCCGGAACTGGGCGGTCGACCGCCACCGCCGCGAACAGACCCGCGGCCGGCGGCACACCGAGGCGGCCCTTCTGCGGGCCGCCGACCCGCCGCGCGAGGAGGGCCCCGTGCACGACGAACGACTGCGCTTGATCTTCACCTGCTGCCACCCCGCGCTCGCCCAGGTCTCGCAGGTCGCGCTGACGCTCCGGCTCCTCGGCGGGCTGACGACCGGCGAGATCGCCCGCGCGCTCATGTCCAAGGAACCGACGGTGGCCCAGCGCCTGACCCGCGCCAAGGGCAAGATCCGCGACGCGGGCATCCCCTACCGCGTCCCGCGAGAGGCCGACCTGCCCGACCGGCTCCGGTCGGTGATGGCCGTCGTCTACCTGGTCTTCAACGAGGGGTACCTCGCCACCGGCGGCGAGGACGCCGACCGGCCCGACCTGGCGCGCGAGGCGATCCGGCTCGGCCGAGCGCTGCGCGAGCTCATGCCCGACGAGCCCGAGGTCGACGGCCTGCTGGCGCTGATGCTGCTCATCGACGCGCGCCGCCCGGCCCGCATCGGACCCGACGGGGGACTGGTCCTCCTGGCCGACCAGGACCGGAGCCGGTGGGATCGCGGGCAGATCGAGGAGGGCCACACCATCGTCCGGGGCTGCCTGCGCCGCGACCAGCCGGGCCCGTACCAGATCCAGGCGGCGATCAACGCCGTCCACGACGACGCCCCGACCGTCGCCGACACCGACTGGGCGCAGATCCTCGCCCTGTACGACCAGCTGCTCGCCCGCACCGCCAACCCGGTCGCGGCCCTTCACCGGGCCGTGGCGCTGGCCGAGGTCGAAGGGCCGGAGCCCGCACTGGCTGCGGTCGACCGGCTCGACCTCGAACCGCACTACCTGTTCCACGCGATCCGCGCCGACCTCCTCCGCCGCCTGGGCAGAGATGAGGAAGCCCGAGCCTCTTACCGGCGGACGCTCGACCGCACCGGCAATCCCGCCGAGCGGTCGCTTCTCCGGGACCGGCTCGACCGCCTGTTACCCGCGTCCCGGGACCGCATCGGGGTACTTGTCCGGTTCTGGAACTTTGAGCCTTCTCCAACACTGTTCACAGCGCGCTGACGAGGATCCCCTGGAATATTGGCGTCCTCGACGAGAGAGGAGTGCCGCAATGAAGACGCGGAGCGAGAGGACGCCGACCTACGAGGGCCGCCCCTACGACCGACCCGAGGAGGAGCTGGTCGACCAGGGGCTCGCGTTCGACATCGGGACGCTGCTGAGCCGCCGGGGCGTCCTGCGGTACGCCGGGGTCGGGGCGGCCGCCGTCGGGCTGGCCGCGTGCGGTTCGAACTCCGACACCGGTGCCGCCGACTCGACCGGCGCCGACGACCTCACCGAGATTCCCGAGGAGACCGCGGGCCCCTACCCGGGCGACGGCTCCAACGGCGTCAACGTGCTCGAGGAGAGCGGCGTCGTCCGCAGCGACATCCGCTCCAGCTTCGGCACCGGCGGTGCCATCGCCGAGGGCGTGCCGATGACGCTCGAACTGACCCTCTACGACATGGCCGACGGCAACGCCGCCTTCGAGGGCGTCGCCGTCTACGTGTGGCACTGCAACCGCGACGGCGAGTACTCCATGTACGCCGAGGGCCTGGAAAACGAGAACTACCTGCGCGGTGTCCAGATCGCCGACTCGGACGGCGTCGTGCGCTTCACGAGCATCTTCCCTGCCTGCTATTCCGGTCGCTGGCCGCACATCCACTTCGAGGTCTACCCGGACGAGGACTCGATCACCGACAGCTCGAACGTCATCGCGACTTCGCAGATCGCGCTGCCCGAGGACGTATGCGACACCGTTTACGCCGAGGACGGCTACGAGCAGTCGGTCGAGAATCTCGCGCAGACCTCGCTCGATTCCGACAACGTCTTCAGCGACGACGGCGGCGAGTCCCAGATCGCGGCGGTGACCGGCGACGTCTCGAGCGGGTACACCGTGACTCTGCCGGTCGGCGTCGACACCGAGACTGAGGCCGGAGGCGGCGGGGAGGCGCCCTCCGGAGGGGGAGACGGCGGCGGGCCCGGCGGCGGCGAGATGCCCTCCGGCGAGCCGCCGTCGGGCGGACCGGGAGACGGCGACGCCTAGGACGAGCGCTCGGTCGGGCCCGGTCAGGCGGCACGGCGACATGGCAGGCGGCCCTGATCTCCCGGGCCGCCGCCGCTCGCCGACACGAATCAAACTTTACTCACGAGAAACCAAGTGGTCGGGTTCTGCTCCGATACTGCACATGCACTCCGAACCGGTTGAGCCTGGCATCATGTCCGAAGACCCCTCATTCACCGGGTTCGGTTGCGACAGCAGTGAAACCAGAGACGGAGCGTCAACATGGACATCTCTGAGCAGCGTGGACGGTATGATCGCGGGCTGGCGATCCTCCGGCGGCTCGGCGGCGAGGAGGAACCGGCTCTCCTGCGCGACCTGGCCGACATCGCCCCCGACCTCGGTCGACTCATCGTCGAATTCCCCTACGGCGACGTCTACTCCCGCCCGGCGCTGAGCCTGCGGCACCGCCAGCTCGCCACCATCGGCGCGCTCACCGCCCTCGGCCACGCCGCGCCCCAACTGCGATTCCACATCGGCGGCGCGCTCAACATCGGATGCGGCCGCACGGAGGTCGTCGAGGCGATCATGCACGTGGTCCCCTACGCCGGATTCCCGGCCTCCATCAACGCCCTCGGCGAGGCCAAGCGGGTCTTCGGCGAGCACGACGGCGATGCCGCCGCCGATCACCAGAGCCCCGGCACCTCCGAGGAGCGCTACGCGCGCGGCTGGAAGGCCCTGCGCGAGATCGACGGCGAGGCCGGCGAGGCGGTCATCGCGAGCCTGGAGGACATCGCGCCGGACCTGGCCCGCTACATCATCGAGTTCACCTTCGGCGACATCTACGTCAGGCCCGGGCTCGACCTTCGCGCCCGCGAGGTCGTCACCATCGCCGCCTGCACCGCCCTCGGCAGCGCGCTGCCCCAATTGAAGGTCCACGTCCACGGACTGCTCAACGTCGGCGGCACCAAGGACGAGGTGGTCGAGACGATCATGCAGATGGCCGTCTACGCCGGATTCCCGGCCGCGATCAACGCCATGAACGCCGCCCGGGAAGTCTTCGCAGCCCGGGAATGATCGAGCCGGGAAATGTCGGTCCCGTCCGTACCCTCGAAAGCACACTGCGTAGCCAGCGGGAAACCGAAAGGGAGGAGAGCGGAATGGGCGCACCGACACTGTCCGACCGCCGACAGGCCGAACTGATCGCGAAGGAGCTGGCCTTCGAAGCGATGAAGTGGCTGCTGCGCTGCGGCGGGGATGCCACGAGGCTGTCCGAGCTCGGCCGGGCGGCCCTGGCCGCGGAGGGGTGGCAGCAGTGGCTCCAGAAGTCCCTGCGCCGCCGCGGCACCACCATGCGGGAGCTGGCCGAGACCGACGACGAGGACTTTCGGGGCAGGCTCGACGCGGTCCAAGCGGCCATCGACGCCTACCTCCAGGCGAAGATCGCGCGCCGCAGCGGCCGGGAGGGGGTGATGCCCGGATAACCTGGCGGACTTGCTCAGCGAGGGCAGGTAGACCGACCCGCCGAAACTCCGGGCGCGAAGCGCGGACTGGAGTCGGGCGCCTGCACCGTCGGAAAGGAGGTCGATAGCCTCGGACGGACCGACGAACCGGTACGTACCGAACTCGTCCATCGGGAGCTTGATCATCGCGTCCGCTTCGATGTTGCCGCATTCGAAGACGATGTGGATCGCCGCCTTGGCGCGTTTGCGGGCCGGCGCCTCCCAATCGACGCTGAGCATTCGCCCCACGGCGAGCGTCAGCGCGGTGTTCCGAAGGATCTGGTCGCCGAGCGCGCAGTCCGGGCGCTCCTCTTCGCCGGCCTCGCCGCCGACGAGTGTCCAGGACGCGTTGCGGAGCGGCTTGAGGATGAGCACGCGCCCGGCACGGTCCGTAATAAGCGCTTCAACGCTCACCGATGGCATGGCACGGGATTCTATTGCACCCCGGCCCGGCCGTGGCGGCGGCGTTGAGCGCTAGGACAGCACGAAGCCGGCCGCGACCGCCAGCTCGCCGGCGATCTCGACGGCCTGGTCGGCGGTGATGAGCGAGCCTTTGAGGCTCATCAGGCCTTGGACTCCGCCCAACTCCGAGCGCCGGAAGTCGCATCCGCGCGCATTGGAGACGCGAGTGAAGTCGGCGCCCGGGAACGTGCAGTCGATGAAGACGGCCTTCGAGAGGTCGCCGAGGAACGTCGCCTCGGCGAAACGGCACCGTTCGAACACGACCGGACCCTTGGCGGTGCCGATCGAGAACCCGGCGAAGTCGGCGCGGCAGTCGGCAACGTACACATCGCTCGCCAAGGAGAACTGCGCCTGCAGTCCGACCAGCTGGCAGTCGGTGATCTCCAGCCGCCGCGCCGTCACCTGCTCCAGACGCGCGTTCGAGAGCACCGAGTGGTCGATGCCGGTGTCCACGATCTCCAGGGGAGACAGGACGGTCCCCGAGAAATCCGAGTTGCGGACGAGGCTCGACTCCAGAACGCCGTCCCCGATCCCCTCGGACCAGTCGACGCCGTCGAGCAGCCGCTCGCCGAACTCGAAATCGTGGTCGAGCTCCTCGTCGAGCGCCTCCAACCGCTCGGCTTCGATGTCCGGGCTCCGCATGGACCGGTCTTCGTCGATCTTCCTGAACTTCACGCGACCTCCTCGACTGTGATCAGCCGAAGCCTAGGCCAGACCGCCGACATCCGCCGGGCGTGAGGTCCTCGCCGGGCACGAGGCCGTCAGTCGAGATTCCGCCTGCGTCGTGCCGCGAACATGACGACCGCGCCCACGGTCAGCAGGGCCCCGGCCACTATGGCGGGTACGACCAGCGAGGTTCCGGTGATGGGCAGTCCTCTGGTGGAGTAGTGGCTCCCGCCTGCGGCGTCCGTGCCGGTTGTGCCGTCACTAGTGGGTCCGTCAGACGTTGGACCTTCGCTCGTCGGCCCGTCGGAAGTCGGTCCATCGCTGGTGGGTCCGTCGGAAGTCGGCCCGTCGGAAGTCGGGCCATCTGAGGTCGGGTCGTCGCTGGTCGGCCCGTCGCTCGTCGGCGATTCGGACGGGGTCGGGTCTACCTCGGTTTCGCAGCTCAGTTCCGCCGCGAACGGGAAGTGGTGCACCTCCCCGGAACTGGCGGCCGTCGTGCCGAGTACGGCGTTCGCCGCCACGATCTGGCCTTCGACGTTGGAGATGCTGAGGTCGGTGAAGTCGGCGTTCGGAGTGTAGACGCTGCCCTCGACGGTGTCGCCGCCCACGAGCGTCAGCTCGGCGGTGTCGCCGAAGTTCCACAGGATGTACGGCGCGTCCACCCCCGAGACCCCGGCCTGGCTCGCGACATCCCAATCGAGTACGCCATCGGTGGAGGAGGTGTCCACGTTGATCAGGATCGGCGTATCGGCCGTCGGCTTGTTGACGAAGGTCAGGTCCGACATGTTGTTGAGGTCGTCACCGGTCACGTTCAGGACGTTCGTCTCGCCCTCGGTCAGGGTGATGAATATCTGCCGACCCGGTTCGACCTCCCCTTTGGCGACCTCCGAGCCGCCTTCGCGGCTGTCGAACATGGTCACGGTGTTCGCGCAGCCGGCGAGCAGCTCCGCGTCGGCCTTCATCTCGGAGAAGGCCGTGGCGAAGTCGATCGGCGAGGACTCCACGGTGTCGGCGGGCTGCCTCACGGTCAGTTCCACGCGCGGCGCCGAGTCGTATCCGGCCCCAGAGGGAACGAGCCGGGTCGGCTGGCTCGCTCCGTTGGCGTCGGTGGTCTCCACGTCGGTGCCGGTGAGATCGCCGACTTTCGCGTACCCGTTGCTGTTGAGCACCTGGGCCGTCCCGGCAGAGGTGCTCTGCTCCCAGTCGACGGAGCCGCCGACGACCAGAGAGCTCGGGTTCGTGTCGTCCCCGTCGTAGAAGGTGGCCCTGCTGTGGATGTCGATCCTGTACGGGCCCTGCACGGCCAGGTCGCCGCCCGTCGCGAGCGGGCCCTCCATCTCGCTCTCGGTCAGGACCGTGTCGCCCTCGATGAACGCGTTGAAGCCGAGCGCCGGTGAGAGCGGATCGACCGTCACCTCCTGCGCGAGCGCCTGCGAGTTCATCATCGAGGCGGCCACCGCGATCGCCGTTGCGCCCACTGCGGCGCCGACGATGCCGGCGCGGGCGGCGAGTCTCCGATGGCGCGCGGTCATCGCGGCCGCTTGCTTCTTCACAGGTCCCCCTAATCGGACTATCACTTCAGGCAGGGGGAGCGCAGACCATATTAGAGGCGTTCCGGAAGTTTTTCGGCGGACCGGCGGTGTTGCGCCGAAATTCGTTCGGTCAAGCCGGGCGGCAGTCGGCCCAGACCTCCTCCGGATAGTCGAACTCGAACCGCCCGCCGGGCAGGAGCACGGGCTCCAGGCCCGCCAGGTCGATCGCGCAGTAGGCCGAGAACGGACCCTCTTCGTCCTCGAAGAGGTCGTAGGCCGTGGCCGTCAGGTGGACGCGGCCGGGCTCGACGGTCTCCACGGTGTACGAGCCGCCGTAGGCCGGATTCGTCGCGAACCGCACCCGCGGGTAGACGTCGACCTCCCAGGCAAGGTCGGTCGGGTCGAGGTAGTCGTCGGCGCCGTCGGTCAGGCCCCAGTCGGTCTCGGCCGAGAACGGGCAGCCCGCGGGGGACGGATCGGCGTTCTGGGCGCACACGTCGATCCAGTCGGCCAGGTCGGCGTTCAGCCGCTCCTCGACCGCGTCGTCGCCGATCAGGGCCTCGGCGAGCACCGGATCGAAGGAGTTCGCGAGCCCCGTGCGCTCGTTCGGCGCAGCCAGGAAGACCGGGGGCTCCGGATCGGACAGCAGGTCGTTGCTCTCGCCGATGGTGTAAGCGCCCGGGAACAGGGCGAACTCGGTGACGCCGGATTCGCCGGAGGAGGTTGGCTCCGCGGCGTGCCCGTTGAGCTCGAGTTCCGAGAGCCCGAAGCCGCCTCCGCCGCCTCGGGGCGTCATCGACAGGTGCGCGTACGGGTTGGTGATCAGGGCCTCGTCCTCGGACACCTCGAGTTGGAAGACCGCCTCGGCACTCTGGCCGCCCGCGGTGATCTGGGCGTGGACGCGGGTCCGCGAACGCGTCGGCTGCTCCACTGTGAACTCCCAGTCCGAGGACATGGCCTCGGCCGTCAGCCACGAGCTGTCGGCGGTCGAGTCGGGCTCGCGGATGTATTCGCGGGCCAGGTCGACGTCGCCGTCCCGCAGCGCGTCGAGGTAGGCGGTGACGACGTCGACCGGTTCGGTGTCGCCGTCGAGGGCGAGCACGGGCACGCCGATCGCCGCCACGAGGGCCGCCAGGACCGCCTCGGTCAAGATCGACCAGCGCCGGGGCCGGGCCCAGGCCAGGACGCGTCTCATGCGGTCCCCCTGCAGCTGTCGGTCTCGGGCGTGCCGAGCGGGGCGAGTCCGACCTCGTCGTCGCCTGAGAGGACCACGAGCAGTTCGCTGCCGACGAAGCGGCACGGCGTGGTGAACTCGATCCACTCGTCCCGGTCCTCGGTGCCGGTGCCGTGCAGTTCGAGCCGGCCCGGCTCGGTGAACCGCAATTGGAGCAGGTTCTGTCCGACCAGTTCGGGGTCGGCCTCGACGACGGCCGCCAGCGGGTATTCGACGAGGGTCCACTCGATGTCCTCGAGCTCCTCGAGCCGCTGGCCCTCGGGGGTGTCGACGTAGCCGTCGGTCGAGAAGGGGCACCCGGGCGGGGCCTGGAGGCGGTATTCCAGGCAGCGGTCGATCAACTCGTTGACCCGCGTCTGCACCGCCATCGCCTGTTCGGGAGTCGGCTCCGGGGCCGGGGGACTGACCGTGATCGCCTCGCCGTCGGCGTGGGCCTCCAGCACCGCGGTCGGTTCGCCGCCGTAGAACCGGTACACCCCTGGCAGCAGCTCGTAGGTCCACGGCTGGCCGACCAGCGTGGTGAGCATGTCGGTCGAGGTGCGGTCGTCGACCCGCTCCCCGATCCGGACGCTCAGCTGCGAGCCGGGCGTGACGGCGACCTTGACCAGTGGATCGGACAGGACCAGCTCCTCGTCGAAGCCCTCCCGGACCGTGAAATGCCCGACCGCGGTGCCGCCGTCCCGCCCGATCGTGGCCGTGACGTCGGTCTCCGAGGAGTAGCGGCCCTCCCGCTCGGTCACCTCGAGCACGTCCCAGCCGCCGTCGATCGCGTCCGGGTGCAGGAACGCCGCCGCCTCGCCGGTCGGGACGCTCGCGTCGGTGTAGCTCAGCGCCCGGTCGACCTCGCCCTCGCTCACCGCTTCGAGGAACGCCGCGACCAGCTCCGAAGGGCTGTCGGGCTCGTCGACGCCGTTCCAGACGGCGATAGGCACGAGCGAGAGGAGCGAGAACAGCACCACCCAGCCCAGGCGAGCGCTCTCGCGGCGGCTTCTCGGTATACCGGGATCGGGCATGTCGGGCACCTCGGGCTCGGGGGCGGGGATCTGCTGCCGATGCTAGAGCGGCCCCGCAATATTGACGGGTCCGACTATGGTTCGGAATCGGAACCGCCGATCCGGGAGGAATCGATGAGCGAGGAGCGACCTTGGGGCCTGTGGCCGGAGCTGCGCAGCTGGCCCGTGCCGGTCCAGATCGGTGCCGGCGCGCTGGCGCTCGCCATGATCGGTACCTCCTTCGCGCTGCCGGAGCTGGTCGGGCACGGCGACGTCGACGAATCGGACTGGCCGGACGGGGAGCTGCCCGCCGCGGAGGGGGCCATAGCCGCCGAAGCGGAGTCCGGAGGCTCCCCCGGCTCCGACGAATCGGCCCCCGACGGCGTCGAGCCCTATGGCGGCGATCCGCTGTGGTCGACGGAGCTGGGGACGGACGGCGGCACGGTCGTGCACCTCGACCAGGGGGCCCTGTTCCTCACCGACGAGGGGCTGCGCCTGGAGGACGGCGGCGAGAGGGTGTGGGAGCATCCCGTCGAGGAGTTCGGGCCCGAGGTCGGCGTGGCCGACGAGGTGGTGGTCGTCTCGGTCTCGATCGACAGCCTCTTCGAGGACGAGGACTACGAGTGGCCCGGCCGCGAGGACACCGTGGCGCTCGACCTGGAGACCGGCGAAGAGGTCTGGCGCGACCAGGACGCCTCGTTCGTGTCGGTCTACTCCGACGCGGTCCTGATGACCGAGTGCACCGGCGAGCAGGACGGGAACATCGGCGACTGCATCCTCTACGCGCGCGACCCACAGAACCTGGCGACCCTGTGGTCGACGCCCACCTACGCCAGCGCCCAGGCCGTCGGCGGCGGCACCTGGACCGGGGAGCCGGTGCCCGACCCGCTCCTGATCGAGTCCTACCCGAACGGCCACGAGGACCGGACGGTCACCGCCTACGAGGACGGGAACGCGCTGGCGAGCGTCCAGACCCACGACGGCTCCTTCGTCGCCGGGGACACGCTGGTCTTCTACGACGACTACGACGACAACCCCGCCGACGAGTGCACCGCGACCCTGACCGGCTACGGCCTGCGCGGCGGCGAACGGCTCTGGCAGATCGAGGCCGAGACCGCCAAGACCGAGGACCTGGTCAGCTGCGGCGGACTGGCCACCGTCCGGCCGCGCGACGGGATGCTGCCGCTGACCATCGGCGGCGAGGCCGCCCTGGTCGACCTCGCGACCGGCGAGACCGCCTGGACCGCGCCCGAGGCCGGGCGCGCAGTCGGGCTCGGCCCAGGAGCCGACGTGCTGGCGGTCGCCGTCGAAGGCGAGACCGACAACCTGGTCGCCTACGACGTCGAGTCCGGGGACGAACTGTGGACGGCCACCGCCTCGATCGGCGCCTCGACCCGGACCTCCGCGGTCGGGTCCACGCTGTGGGTCCACGGCTCGGCGAGCATGTGGGGCTGGAGCGACTACGGCGTGGTCGCCTACAACCTGGAGACCGGCGAGGGCCTGGCCCTGCCGGGGTCCGCCAAGGAGTTCCGGCCCGGCCAGATCGTCACCGTCCTCGACGACATCGACAGGACCACCCTCAGCGCCTGGCCAGCCGACCTGTGGGGCTGACCGGGCTCATTCCTCGGCCAGGACCTTGAGCACGACCGGGCGGGACAGGGTGCCGGCGACCCGGCGGGCGAGTGTCAGGTCGACGCGCCGCTACTGTTCAGGACAACGTCCCCGGACACCACACCTGGGCGAACTCTGATCGGGTCTGAATCCGGCTCACGGTTCGAAGCCGATGCAAGTGGTGTAGGGGACCTTCTCCATTCCGGAGGACTCATCGAAGGCGAACGCCACGGTCCCGTCCTCGGGCACCAGGGAGAGGCTCCAGATCGAGAAGTCGAACTCGCAGGTCGTCTCGAAGTCGACGCCGTCGCCATACATCACGGCGGTGAGCGTGTCTTCCGGGTTCACGGGTACCAGCGCGAACCCGTTTTCGGCCCAGGGAGACAAGACCATGATCTCGACCAGCGGGGTGGGGCCGGCGAGGCTCCACTCGGCTTCGTCGAAGTGCTCGACCGGACCTTCGTCGAGGTAGACGGGCGTTCCGTCGGGGATCCCGAACGGGCAGCCGGACGGATCGGGCTGCATAGCCTCCAAGCAGGCGGCGATCCGCTCGTCGACGAGCTGCTGCACCGCCGCGTTCCCGTCGGGTCCGGCGAACGCGCCGTCGAACTTGTAGGGCTCGGTCGAGGAATAGGCGTTGAACAGGTACGCCGTCCTGGGCTCGGTTCGGTCCTCGATCCCGGGCCATTCGAGGTCCAAGATTCCGGGCACGTCCTGGTAGAAACGGTACGAGCCCGGGAAGAGCCAGAAGTGGTCCCGAGCGTCCCTCGGAGCGATCACATCGTTCACTTGGAGATAGTCGAGGGCATCGGGGACGCCCGACGTGTTCACCGCCACGAAGGGGTCCTGAAGTTCCCAGTCTCCGCTCGACTGGTTGCGCACGACGGTGTACTCGTACTCGAACATGCCATCGAGGGTCGAGAATTCCGCAGTCACGTCAATGGTGGCCTCGTCGCTGTGGGTGCGCTCGGTGCCGGTGAGTTCCCAGCCGCCGCCGAGGGCCTCGGGCGCCTGGAATTCTGACCGCGGTGCGTTGTCGAGACCGTCCGGTGAAATCAGTTCCAGTGCGGCCTCAGCGTCCTTGTCCCGCAACGCGGCGAAGAATTCCTTCACGACCACCTGGGCAGGGTGCTCGCGAACGGAGTACCAGGCCATCCCGGCCGCGACGATGGAGGCGACCGTGATCGCGACCGTCCAGAGAACACGGCGTCTGCGTCGATCGTGGTCACCGTCGATTCGGCCCGCTTCTTGCTCACCGACTCCCGTCGGTGCACTTGGGTCGCTGCTCATGGCGTCTAGGCTCCTGGCGTGGGGTGTTCGACCCCATGCTAGGAAACGGACGCAAACCGCCGCAGGTGACGCCATCGGTCATCGATGAGCCGCGACAGGGCCATGAGAGAACGAGAACAGCGCCTGAACTGCGCCGAAGGTTGAGAATCGAACTAGATGTACTGGCCGACCGGCTGCTGCGGGATCGCCGCCTCGGACACGGTCGGGTCGGTGCCGCCCCGCCGGGCGTACAGCTCGGCCAGCGTCATCGGCTCGCCGACCGCCTCCCCGCCCAGCCAGTCGCTCGACTCCTCGGGCGAGAGCGCGTCGACCTCGATCTGCGCCAGGCACCTGCCCGGCCGCACCACCGCCGGGTGGAGCCGGTCGAGCCGTTCGTTCGTGGTGATCGCGACCATGATCTCCCGGCCCTGGCCCAGCAGACCGTCGGTCAGGTTCAGCAGCCTGGCCAGGGACTGGCCCGAGGCCTCCTTGGCCTCGCCGCGGATCAGCTCGTCGCAGTCCTCGAGGATCATCAGCCGCCAGCCGTCGCCCCGCTGCGAATCCTCGCCCAGGTGCAGGTCCATCTCCGAGCCGATGATGACCTCCATCAGGTAGGAGGGGTCGGCGAAGAACGCCTCCGGGTCGAGCACCGTGTCCACCTGGCACCACTCGGCCCATTCGCGGGCCAGCGCGCGCAGCGCCGTGGTCTTGCCCGTCCCCGGCGGGCCGTGCAGGAGTACCAGGCGGCCGACCACGTCCGAGGGCTGGGTCGACATGAGCTTGCCGAGCGCCGACCCGGCGTTCGAGGAGTAGTTCCGCTCGATCCCGCCCCAGTCTGGAGCCGTGATCGACCGCGTCGACCGGAATGGGCCCCGCGCCGACCGGTACCAGAACCCCATGTCCACCTTGTCGTCGCGTGGCTCCTCGGGCACTCCGGCCTGGTCGACCACGAACGAGGCGATCTCCTCGGCCCGCTCGCGGGTGGCGGCGGTCACCACCGCCTGGCCCGAGCCGTCCCGCCACCGCTGCGTCCGCAGCGTCCAGCCGTCCCCGCGCACCAATTGCAGGAACGACGAGCCGGAGATCGAGCGCACCAGTTCCCCGCCCTCGGGGATCAGCTCGAGATCGTCGCCGACCGCCTCCAGCGCGCGGACCACCGCGTGCGGCTGCGTCCCGGCCAGATAGGCGTCCAGGCTCATGAGGTTGAGCACGTTCGACGGGTCGTCCGATCCGTCGAGCGTGAAGTGCATGTTCCCGAGCGAGCCGCCCGTGCCCTGCAGCAGATTCATGATGTCACCGCGCTGTTCGATGATTCCCATTGCGTTCCAGCCTGCCTTACCCCCCTGACACGCCGGCTGCCCGGGCCAATGGGCCTCGCCAGGGAGTCCTATGAGATGAACGGCCCCACCCGGTGGGGCGTGAGCTGGAGCATTCAGCCATGCTGGGGTACGTGACCACGTCGACCGAGACCAGCGAAAACACCGCCGTCACCATACCCGATCCGGCTTCGCGCGGGCGCTCGGGATGGCGTGCGGCCGCGGTGCTGGCGGCGGTCGCGGCGGGCGCTGTCGCGGCCGTCATCGCGCTCGACGCCGGCGGGGCGATCCAACTGGAGGCCATCCCCGGTCTCAGCGCCGCCGACCCGGCCGTGACGTGGGCGGCCGGCCTGCTCAAGTACGCCTACGACCTGCTGATGCTCGCCTCGGTCGGCTGCACGGTCGCGGCCGCGATCTTCCTTCCCGGACGCGCCGAGGACCGCTCCAGGCTCTCGGCCCAGGCGTGGCGGTGGCTGCGGATCGGCTCGGTCGCGACCGGCCTGTGGGCCCTGGTCGCGCTCGTGCGGGTTCCGGTCGAATACGCCAACACCTTCGCGCTCGGATTCGACGACCTCACTCTTTCGGGTGCATGGTCGTACCTGACCCAAGCCGATCAGGGGACGAGCCTGGGAGCGACCGCGGCCTTGGCGCTCGCGGCCGCGGTCGTCGCGGCCCGCTCCTTCAAGGTCTCCTGGGCCGCCGCTGCCGCCGCGGCGGCGATCGGGGCGGCGCTGCCCCCGATCTTCACCGGCCACTCGGCGGCCAACGGCAACCACCAGATCGCCGTCGACGGCCTCATCATCCACGTCGTGGCCGCCTGCTTCTGGGCAGGCGGGCTGCTGGCGCTGTTCATCGCCCGCGCCGACCCGGCCGTGGCGGTGCGCCGGTACTCGGCCGCGGCCGCCTTCGCCTACCCGGCGGTCGGGGCCAGCGGCCTGATCGTGTTCGGGGCCAACGTCGACTTCTCCGACCTGTGGACCTCCGACTACGGGCGCATCGCGCTGGCCAAGGCGGCGCTGCTGGCGGTCGGCGGCCTCATCGGCTGGGCGCACCGGAGGCGCACCATCCCGGCGGTGAACGCCGGGGACCGGCGGGCCTTCTGGCGCCTGGCCGCGGTCGAGCTGGCGGTCATGGCCGTCGCGTTCGGCCTGGCCGCGTCCCTGTCGGTGACCCCGCCGCCCTCCGGCGAGCTGCCCGACCCGAACGCGGCATTCCTCGGGTTCGCCACGCCGGGCCCGATCACGTTCTCCTCGCTGATGCTCGACTGGTACCCGGCGGTGCTGGTGTGCACCGCTGCGGCGTTCGGCGTGGGCTTCTACATCGCCGGGGTGGTGCGGCTGCGGCGCCGCGGCGACGCCTGGCCGTGGATCCGGACGGCCATGTGGATCGCCGGGTGGGCGGTGGTGGTCCTGGTGACCTCGACCGGACTGGGCAAGTACGGACTGGTCCTGTTCAGCGCCCACATGGTCCAGCACATGGCCCTGAACATGCTCGCGCCGGTGTTCCTGGTCCTCGGCGCGCCGGTCACGCTCGCGCTGCGCGCGATCCGGCCGCGGCGCTCCGGCGGCCCCCGGGAGTGGCTGCTCGCGTTCGTCCACTCCCGCTTCGCCCGGCTCGTCTCCCACCCGGTCGTCGCCCTGGTCATCTACCTCACCAGCCTCTACATCATGTACTTCACCGGGATCTTCGAGTGGGCGATGAACTCCCATTTCGGGCACCTGCTGATGACCGGGCACTTCCTGGCCTCGGGGAGCCTGTTCTTCTGGATCGTCCTCGGCCCCGATCCCAAGCCGCGGCAGCTGTCGTACCCGGCGAAGGTGCTGCTGTACTTCGTGTCGATCGTCTTCCACGCCGTGTTCGGCCTGGCGCTGATGATGGGCACGGGCCTGATCGCCGAGACCTGGTACACCGGCCTGGCCGTCCCGTGGGTCGGCGACCTGCTGGCCGACCAGCGCACCGGCGGCGGCATCGCTTGGGCGTTCGGGGAGATCCCCAGCCTGATCATCATCGCCGTCCTCATCGGGCAGTGGACCCGCGCCGACGAGCGCGAAGGGCGCCGCCTCGACCGCATGGCCGAGCGGGCCAGCGCCTCCGGCCACCCCGAGGACGACCCCCACGAGGTCTACAACGCGTACCTGGCGAGCCTCGACCAGGAACGGCGCTGACGGCCCGGCGGCGGGACGTAAGCGGAACTTAAGGTCGTTTTCTGGACCGTCCCCTCGGAGCGGTCGTAGCCTCACAAAGATGAGCGACGCACACGCCCGCATGGCGACGCGGGCCGTCCACGCCGGCGAGCCGCGGCCGCCGCGGGGCGGCTCGGTGGTATTCCCGATCTACCCGGGCACGGTGTTCGAGTCCGAGCCGGGCGAGGACGCCGGCTATCTGCGCTACGCCAACACCCCCACCCAGGAGTACCTGCACGGCAAGCTCGCGGCCCTCGAAGGCGCCGAGGCGGCCGTCGCCACCTCCTCGGGCATGGCCGCGATCGCGGCGGTGCTCCACACCTTTCTGGCGGCCGGAGACCACGTGATCGTGGCCGGGAGCGTCTACGGCGGCACCGGGGTGCTCCTGACCGAGCAGGCCGAGCGGCTGGGCTGGCGGGTCACCTTCGCCTCGGCCGACGACCCGGCCGAGTGGGCCCGGGTGCTGCGGCCAGAGACGAAGGCGGTCTACGCCGAGTCGATCACCAATCCGCTCATCAGGGTCGGCGACCTGGCCTCGCTCTCCGGCTTCGCCCGCGAGCGGGGCCTGGCCTCGATCGTCGACAACACCTTCTGCACGCCGGTGGTGTTCCGGCCGCACGAGCTCGGCTTCGACCTGGTGTGCCACTCGGCGACCAAGGCGCTCAACGGCCACGCCGACGTCTCGGCCGGGGTCGTCACCGGCTCGGCCGACCTGGTCGAACGGGTGCGGCGGACGACGACGCTGTACGGGCCCTGCCTGGATCCGCACGCGGCGTACCTGCTGGCCCGAGGCATCAAGACCCTGGAGCTGCGGGTGCGGCGGCAGAACGCGAACGCGCAGGCGGTGGCCGAGTACCTGTCCGGGCACGAACAGATCGCCGCGGTCGCCTACCCGGGCCTGCCCGGCCATCCCGACCATGCGCGGGCCCGGGCCTGGTTCGACGGTTCCGGGTCGATGCTGGCGTTCCGGCCGGCCGGCGGCCTGGAGGCCGCCGAGGTGCTCATCAAGCAGCTGCGGCTGCCGTACGCGGCGCCCAGCCTCGGCGGGGTCGAGTCGCTGATCGCCCGCCCGGCCGCCGGGAACCGGGGCCGCGACGCGGACCGGGCGCCGACCGGCGTGCCGGAGGACCTGGTGCGGTTCTCGGCCGGGATCGAGGACACCGAGGACCTGCTGGACGACTTCGCTCAGGCCCTCGACGGCTGACTCAGGTGCTCCACTGCGGCACCGGGAGCGGCACGAACTTGATCCTGGTGCCGGGGCGGGCCTGGGCGCCCGCGGCCTGCGCGGCCGGTCCGACGACGCCGAGCACCGGGTAGCCGCCGGTGGTGGGGTGGTCGGCGCCGAACAGGATCGGCTGGCCGTTCGGCGGGACCTGGAGCGACCCGGCGACGATGCCCTCGCTCGGGAGCTCCCTGCCGCCCTCGGCAGGGGACAGGGTCGGGCCGCTCAGCCGCAGCCCGATCCGGTTGGAGTGCTCCGAGACCGTCCAGACCCCCTTGGTCAGTTCGGCGACCGTGTCCGGGGCGAACCAGTCCAGGCGCGGCCCCAGGTGCAGCTTCAGGACGATCTCCTCGGTCACTCCCGCCCACGGCGCGGGCCACTGCGTCGGCAGCGGCGGGTGCGCCGGGGCCGGGCCCAGCGGGATCGTGTCGCCGTCGGTCAGCGGCGCCGGGCCGAGCCCGGACAGCAGGCACGTCGAGTGCGAGCCCAGGCTCGCCTTCGGGTGCAGGCCACCGGAGAAGGCCAGGTAGGAGCGGACGCCGACCTCGGCGGGGCCCGCGTCGATCACCGAGCCGGCCGGGAGGTTCACCGGCTGGCCCCACGAGACCGGGTGCTCGTCCACGGTCACCGCGCACGGCGCCCCGCCGACCACGACGGTCACGTTCCGGTGGGCCCGGACCGTGCAGCCGGTCAGGGTCGTCTCCAGCGCGCACGCGCCGGTCGGGTTGCCCGCCAACTGGTTCGCCAGCCTCCACGAGGGGCGGTCGGCGGCGCCGGAGGGCGGGACGGCCAAGTGGGCCCAGCCCGCGCGCCCGGCGTCCTGGCAGGTCGTCAGCATCCCGGCTCGCAGGATCTCGATGTGGCTCACAGCCTCACCGCCACGAACCGGACCCGGGTGCCGGGCACCAGCAGGGCGGCGGGCTCGCGGTGCTCGTTCCACAGCCGCCCGGGGTTGGTCATCGTCGCGATCAGCTGCCAGCCGCCGGGGCTCGAACGCGGATACACGCCGGTATACGCCCCGGCGACGCCGACCGACCCGGCCGGGACCTGTTTGCGAGGGTCGTCCCGCCGCGGGGTGTGGCAGCGCTCCGGCAGGCCCTCGAGGTAGGCGAAGCCGGGGGTGAAGCCGCAGAACGCGGCCTCGTACTCGACCGAGGCGTGGATCTCGGCCACCTCCTCGACGCTCACCCCCCAGTGGCCGGCGACGGCCTCGATGTCGGGGCCGTCGTAGGCGATCGGGATCTCGACCGGCTCGCCGGACGGCTCGGACTCCTCGCCGAGCACCCAGTCGGGGATGTCGGCGGCCAGCAGTTCGGGCTCTTCGACCCCGTCGACCAGGACGGTGGTCGCGCCCGGGATCAGGTCGGTCGCCTCCAGGGCGCCGCTGACGCGGCGGGCCTGGAGCGCCCGGTAGCAGGCGCGCGCGGCCTCGCCGGTGCCGCAGTCGATGAGGACGCCGCGCGGCCCGGCCGGCAGCGGTTCGAGCCGCCCGAGCGGGGTCGCCTTGGTTCGCGCGGTCAATTGAATGCCTCCACTTTGATGCCTTTATCGTCCAATGCGGAGCGTACGGCGGCGGCCGTGCGGGCCGCGCCGGGGCTGTCGCCGTGGACGCAGATCGAGTCGGCCTCGACGCGGATGCGCTCGCCGCCCACCGCGGTCACCTCGCCCGAGGCCAGGTCCAGCGCCTGCGCCACCGCCGCTTCGGGTGTCAGCACCGCCCCCGGCTCGCCGCGGGGCACCAGGCGCCCGTCGGCGGTGTAGGCCCGATCGGCGAACGCCTCGGCGACCACGCGGATCCCCGTCTCCTTCGCGACCCGTTCGAGCGCGGTTCCGGCCCGGCACAGCAGCACCCCCACCGACGCGATGGCCATCCCCTCGGCCACTGCGCGTGCCTGGACCTCGTCCCTTCCGGCCCGATGATAAAGCGCCCCATGCGGCTTGACGTAGCGGACCGGAGTCCCGAACGCCTCGGCGAAGACGCGGAGGGCCCCGATCTGGTAGGCGACCTCGCAGGCCAGCTCGGCGGCGGGGACGTCCATCTCGCGTCGCCCGAATCCGGCGAGGTCCCGGTAGGAGACCTGGGCGCCGACCGACACGCCGCGCTCGGCGGCGGCGGCGCAGACGTCGCGCAGGGTGGCCGGATCCCCGGCGTGGAAGCCGCAGGCGACGTTGGCGCTGGTGACGACGCGCAGCAACGCGGCGTCATCGGTCAGCTCCCACCGCCCGAAACCCTCCCCCAGGTCCGCGTTGAGGTCCATGCGTCAAAGGTATCCGACTTGTCTTCGGAGACAGTGGTCGGTATGCTCTTGGAAAGCGCTATCATTGGAGGTTCCATGCCCACCCCGGCCCCCGCACCGCTGCTGACCGATCCCGTCCACGAGGGCCCCACCGACCCCACCGTCGTCTACGACCCCGACGGCGGCCGGTGGCACATGTTCTACACCCAGCGGCGCGCCGACGCACCCGACGCGGGGGTCGAATGGGTCCACGGCACCGCCATCGGACACGCCGTCGGCCCCGACGGCCGCGAATGGACCTACGCCGGAGCCCTGTTCGAGGACGGCGACACCTGGTGGGCCCCCGAGATCCTCCGCCACGACGGCACATGGCACATGTACGTCACCTTCCTCGAAGGCGTGCGAGGCGACTGGACCGGACCGGCCGAGATCCGCCACTACACCTCGACCGACCTCGTCGAATGGACCTACCGGTCCACCCTGGACCTCGACTCCGAGCGCGCCATCGACGCCGCCGTCCACCGCCTCGACGACGGCACCTGGCGCATGTGGTTCAAGGACGAGACCCGCGACTCCCACATCCACACCGCCGACTCGCCCGACCTGCTCGAATGGAAGACCACCGGGGCCGCCGTCGACGACCGCGGCCAGGAGGGCCCGACCGTGTTCGAGCTCGGCGGCGTGGGCTGGATGGTCACCGACGGCTGGTCCGGCCTGCTCGTCCACCGCTCCACCGACCTGCGCTCCTGGCACCCCCAGCCCATGCCGCTGCTGGCCGCCCCCGGCAGGCGCGCCTTCGACGAGGCCCTCGGCCACCACGCCATGGCCCTCCCGCAGGGCGACGACGAGGCCTACCTGTACTACTTCACCCACCCCGGCGGCGGGCGCCGCTCGGCCGTCCAGGTCGCGCGCCTGACCGTCCGCGACGGCTGGCTCCGCTGCGACCGCGACCACCCCTTCGACTACGCCCCCGACCCGGCCCGCACCCCGGCCTTCCGCGGCGGCGAAGCCTGATCAACCCCCGGCGGCCGAGGGAACATGTCTCGTACCTTCCCGAGTTCGGTGCTAGAACAGGCCCAGGACCGCGGCCAGGACGAACATGACCAGCACCGCCAGCACCCCGATGGCGATGTAGAGCAGCAGCTCGGGCCAGATGACGATGAGCACCACGGCGATCGCCGCCGCGATCGCGGCCGACACCCCGAAGATGCGCCAGCGGCCCGAGCGGGCCGAGGCCGCCTCGGCGCGCAGCTGCTGGTTGACCTTGGAGATGCTCGACGGGTTGGCCGGCATCGGCGTGGTCGACTGCCGGGTGTGCCAGTCCTCGTATCCGGGAGGGGGCAGCCTCTTCAGATCCGCCAGCAGCACGTCCAGCTCGGAGTAGACCTTGGCGCTCATGGCCGCGTCGATGCGCAACTGGTACTCGGTGACGTCGAGCCTGCCGTCCTCGACAGCCTGCCGCAGCTGGTCCAACACGAGCTGCCGGTCGGACTCCGAGGCGCGCATCTGATCGCGGTCCATCTGGGGCCACCTCCATCGTCGGGTGCAGGTTCAAGGATGCCAGCAAGCGGCAACATGCCGCACGAGACTTCCCTGTCGGCGCCGGACCTGCGACCATGTGGGGAATGGACGCGCACAAGGAAGTCGTCGTCGGCGTCGGGGCCGGCGCCGAGACCACCGACATGGTGCTCAACATCGGTCCCCAGCATCCCTCCACGCACGGGGTCCTGCGCCTGAAGCTGCGGCTCGACGGCGAGCGCGTGACCGCGTGCGAGCCGATCGTCGGCTACATGCACCGCGGCGCCGAGAAGCTCTACGAGGTGCGCGACTACCGGCAGATCATGCTCCTGGCCAACCGCCACGACTGGCTCTCGGCCTTCGGCTCCGAGCTGGGGGTGGCCCTGGCCGCCGAGCGGCTCGGCGGCATCGAGGTGCCCGAGCGGGCGGTGTGGCTGCGCATGGCGCTGGCCGAGATGAACCGGATCCTCAACCACCTGATGTTCCTCGGCTCCTACCCGCTGGAGATCGGCGCGATCACCCCGATGTTCTACGCCTTCACCGAACGCGAGAGCCTCCAGGAGGTGTTCGAGGAGGCCAGCGGCGGGCGCATCCACTACATGTACAACGCGGTCGGCGGCCTCAAACGCGACGTCCCCTCCGGGTGGGAGGACCGGGCCAGGGCCGCCCTCGACCGGGTCGAGCACGGCATGGAGCGGCTGGACAAGATGCTGCGGTACAACGAGATCTTCGCGGCCCGTACCAAGGGCGTGGGCGTCCTGGACCCGGCCGTGGCCGCCTCGTACGGCGTGACCGGCCCGGTCGCGCGCGGCTCTGGCCTCGACTTCGACCTGCGCCGCGACGAGCCGTACCTGGCGTACGGCGAGCTCGACGTGCCGGTGGTGCTGCGCGAGGAGGGCGACTGCTACGCCCGGTTCATGGTCCTGCTCGACCAGGTGAGCGCCTCGATCGACCTGGCCCGCACCTGCCTGGACCGGGCGGCGCCCATGGCCGGCCCGGTGAACGTCAAGCTCCCCAAGATCTTCAAGCCGCCCGTCGGGGAGACGTACGTGTGGACCGAGAACCCCTTGGGCGCCAACGGCTACTACCTGGTCAGCGAAGGCGACAAGACCCCGTACCGCCTCAAGCTCCGCTCGGCGTCGTATTCGAACGTGCAGGCCCTGTCGACCCTCATGACCGGCTGCCTGATCCCGGACATGATCGCCATCCTCGGCTCGATGTTCTTCGTGGTCGGCGACATCGACAAGTAGCCGCTACCCGCAGGAGGCGGTGATCTGGGGGATGCGGCGGTCGTCCGTTGTGGACCACCACCAGGTCTCGGCGCTGCCGCCTTCGGCGCAGTCGATTCGGGCGTAGGCGGTCAGGGCCGCGTCCGCGGCGTCGAGGCCGGGGTGGGCCGCGGCCAGATCGATCCAGTCGGGACGTTCGGCCGGGGAGAGGACGCCGAAGTCCGCGCCCGCGGGACGGCAGCCGGTGGAGACGCGGCCGATCAGCGAGGGGCCCTCGGATTCGGTCTCGATGTGGAGGCCGACGGTCAGGAACGAGCCGCTCGCGGTGCGGCGCCAGTGCTCGGCCGAGACCGGGCCCTCGACGCCGAGGTGGTCGGCCAGGTCGGCGGCGGCCTGCCGGAACGCCAGCTCGGGCTCGTCGGTGTAGACCTCGAAGGTGCGCAGGTACTCCACCCCGTCCCGCACCGGAGTGATCTCGCATTCCTGCGCCACGCCCGGTCCCACGGCGAACTCGAAGGCCGAGCCGGCCAGCGCCGAGGCGGCCACGCCCACGGCCGCGTCCGCGCCCGCGCGTCCCTCGGCGGCGTCGGCCTGCTCGCGGACCGTCGCCCGGTTCCCCAGGAACGCCGCGGCCACCAGCGCGACGGCCCAGACCGCGACGATCACGACCAGGCGCCGGCGCCAGACGGGGGAGAGCTCTGCGAACACGCCCATCAGTGTGCCGCATCGGGAACTGAGACGCTCGACACGATCGCCTCCCGGATGTCACACTTCGGGGCCGCGACCCGTCCTCTGGACATGAACCGAGCAGAGACCGCCGCGAGCGAGTTCGAGGAGCTCAGGCCCCGCCTGGTCGGCGTGGCCTACGGGCTGCTGGGCACCGTCGCCGAAGCCGAGGACGCCGTCCAGGATGCCTGGATCCGACTCCAGGGCTCCGACCTCGACGCGATCGAGGACCTCACCGGCTGGCTGGTCACCACCACCTCCCGGATCGCCCTGGACGTGCTGCGCTCGGCCCGGCGCCGCCGCGAGGCCTACGTCGGGCCCTGGCTGCCCGAACCGGTCGAGACCGCGCCGGACCCGGGCGACTCGGTCGGCCTGGCCGACTCCATGTCCTGGGCGATGCTGGTGGTCCTGGAGACGCTCAGCCCGGCCGAGCGCGCCGCCTTCGTCCTCCACGACGTGTTCGGGCTGCCGTTCGACCAGATCGGCACGGCGCTCGGCCGCAGCCCGGCCGCCTGCCGCAAGCTCGCCAGCCGGGCCCGCGAGCACATCGAGGACCGCCAGCCGCGCTTCGACGTCGACCCCGAGGCCCACCGCGAGATCGTCCAGGCCTTCGGTGAGGCCGCCGCGTCCGGCGACATGGACCGGCTGCTGAGACTGCTGGCCTCCGACGCGGTCTTCACCTCCGACGGCGGCGGCGTCGCGCGGGCGGCCCTCCAACCGATCCACGGCGCCGACAAGATCGTCCGGTTCCTGGCCGGAACCTCCATGAAGTACGCACCGCCGCAGGTCAAGGCCACCGTGATCAACGGCAATCCCGGCCTGCTGCTGTTCCACGAGGGCCGGATCGCAACCGTCATGGCCCTCGGCATCCGCGACGGCCGCGTCGCCACCGTCGACGTGGTCCGCAACCCCCGCAAGTTCCACGGCCTGCGAACCACCCGCAGCGCCGAATGAGGAAGGGATACACCATGGAAGCCCGAATCGACATCATGGCCACCGAGCTCGGCCAGAAGTTCTACCGCAAGTTCAACGCCGCCACCCAGGTGCTGTACGAAGCCCAGCTCCCCGAAGCCGTCCCCAACTTGATGCTGCTGCGCGCCAGCCAGATCAACGGCTGCGGGTTCTGCACCGACATGCACAGCAAGGACGCGCTGGCGGCCGGCGAGGCCGCGCAGCGGCTCCTGCTGGTCTCGGCCTGGCGCGAGGCCACGGTCTTCACTGAGGAAGAGCGCGCCGCACTGGCCCTCACCGAGGAGGCGACCCGCATCGCCGACGCCGACACCGGCGTCAGCGACGAGGTCTGGGACGAGGCCCGCAGGCACTTCGACGACGAACAGCTCGCGGCGCTCATCTTCACGATCGTGATGATCAACGGCTACAACCGGATGAACGTCGTCGCCCAGACCCCGGCCGGCTGGTACGAGCCGGGCATGTTCGGCTGAGTAGCCGAAAGGAACACCCACACGAAAAAGGCCGGGACGCATTGTGCGTCCCGGCCTTTCGGACTGGGTCAGGAGCTGAACCTACCCGGTCGGTCTTTAGCGGCTCACCGCCAGCTTGGTCTCGTTGAGGCCCTGTTCGGCCTTGACCTCGCCGGTGGCGTCACCGAAGCGCGAGAGCGCCCGCAGGGTCCACTCGCCGGGCGCGGCGAAGAAGCGGAACTGCCCGTTCTCGCCGGTCACCACCTCGGCGGTGAACTCTCCGGAGCCGTCGAGCAGGCGCACGTAGGCGCCTTGGACGAGCTCTCCCTCGTCGTTGACGACCGTTCCGGTCAGCACGGTCTCCTTCTCGATGTCGACCGACGCCGGCAGGGCGGCGTCTTGGTCGGGCGCAGCGCAGCCGTCAGACATGGTGTTTCCTTTCCTACCGTCGCCGGATCACTTCTCGCCGGGTTCGTCGCCGAGCGCGATCGGCACGCCGACCAGCGAGCCGTACTCGGTCCAGGACCCGTCGTAGTTCTTGACGTCCTCGTAGCCGAGGAGCTCGCGCAGTGCGAACCAGGTGTGGCTCGAACGCTCCCCGATGCGGCAGTAGGCGATGGTCGCCTTGTCCTCGTCCAGGCCGGCCTCGTCCACGTAGATCTCGCGGAGCTCGTCGTTGGACTTGAAGGTGCCGTCCTCGTTGGCGGCCTTGGACCACGGGACGCTCAGCGCGGTCGGGACGTGGCCGGCGCGCTGGGACTGCTCCTGCGGCAGGTGCGCCGGGGCCAGGAGGCGGCCGGCGTACTCGTCGGGGCTGCGGACGTCGATGAGGTTCTTGGCGCCGATGGCGGCCTCGACCTCGTCGCGCTTGGCGCGCAGGTCCCAGTCGAGCGGCTGCGCCACATAGGTGGTCGCTTCGCGCTTGGGGGCCTCGGTGGTGACGTCGCGGGCGTCGAGCTCCCACTTCTTGCGGCCGCCGTCCAGGAGCTTGACGTCCTGGTGGCCGTAGAGCTTGAAGTACCAGTAGGCGTAGGCGGCGAACCAGTTGTTGTTGCCGCCGTAGAGGACGACGGTGTCGTCGTTGGCGATGCCGCGCTCACTCAGCAGCGCGGAGAACTGCTCTTGGTTGACGAAGTCGCGGCGGATCGGGTCCTGGAGGTCGTCCTTCCAGTCGATCTTGACCGCGCCCTTGATGTGTCCGGTGTCGTAGGCGGAGGTGTCCTCGTCGACCTCGACGAACACCACGCCGGGGGTGTCGAGGTTCTCTTCCGCCCAATCGGCGGTGACCAGCACGTCTTCACGAGCCATAGTTGTGTTCTCTCCTGAACGTCGTTGAGTGTGAACGAAGTTGATGTAACTGGGTGCGTGGCGGCCCGGTACGCGCTCGGTTCAGAACACAATGAGCAGGAGGAAGCCGGACAGAGAAATGTCCGGGGATGCGTTGAAGCCTTGCTCTTAATTTGCGCACGCTGGGCCGCTAAGCGGCGACTGCTACGAGCAGCCGCCTAGGGCATTCGACACAGCGTCGTCGCGATCCTGCAGAAGTCGATCGCGCGCCGCTTGGTGAGCATCGGCTTGCGCATGGGCAGAACGCTAGCAGACTTCTCGGCTGGTGGCCACATCCCTCTCGGCATGCGGTACGCGTCGGGTCGCCTCAGGTGAGGTCGACGTCGGTCGCCGAGCCGGCGACCTCCATCGTCCCGTCAGAGAAGGAGATCTCGGTCAGTTCGATGCCGTAGGGCAGTTCGGGCAGGTCCAGGGTGGTGTTGAGCTGGGACGTGTACTCCTCCAGCAGCGCCTCGCCCTGGGGCGGCAGCGCGCCGCCGTCGGCCAGCTCGAACTCGCCGGTGACGATCTCCAGGGCGTTCCCGGCGAGGGCGATCCGCCCCTCGGTGACGAGGTCGAACCGGATGCCCTCGACCTCGGCGGTGGCCTCGAGGCGCACGGTCCCGTCGTCCTCGACGGTCGCGTCGATGTCGACGAAGTCGTCGACGAGGCTCGAGAGCGAGTCGAGCGCGATCGAGCCCTCGGCGTCGACGGTCGCGGCGGTGATCCGGCCGGTGCCGTCGGCCAGTTCCCGCCAGTCGGCCTCGATGTCGCTGGCGACCAGGTCGAGCTCGGGGAAGACCAGGCCGTCGGCGCCGACGTCGCTCAGGGTGATGTCGATCTGCTCGAGTTCGCCGCCGAACACCTGGGTGACGAAGGGCCAGCCGTGGATGGTGACGTCGGGCCGCTGGTCGGAGTAGGCGCCGTGGTCGGCGGCGGTGTCGGCGACCTGGGAGGCCACCTGCCGCTCGGCGACGGCGTTCGCGACCCGGTCGAGCAGGGCGACCAGGGCGACGACGATGACCAGGGGGATGAGGACGCGGCGGAGGATCTTGCCCACGGAGGGTCTCCTAGTCGACTAGGTAGTACGCACACAACAGATACACGACCGGTCCGGTCAGGGCGAAGGCGAGCAGGGGTCCGGCGACCCCCGCCACCGCCGGCGGGGCGGCGCCCTCGCCGTCGATGCGGCGGGCGGCGGCCAGGTAGCCGCAGGCGAGGTCGATCAGGACGGCGGTGAGGGCGACCATGAGTCCGCCGATCGCGGCGTCCCGGGGGTCGGGCCCCTCGATGACGAGGCCGGCGTAGGCGGCCGAGGCGGTGCCGCACATGGTACCGATGACCACGCCGAAGGCCCCGCGGGTGACCTGGCGGTTGATGCGCGGGTCGGGCATGACCGCGTCGACGGCCCGGGCGGCCAGGATCGCGGTGGTGGCGGCGACGACGGCCGAGTACATCGCCGGCGGGGCCGCGCCCAGGCGCGAGAGCGCGATATAGCAGGCGTAGCCCGCGGCGCCGATCGCCAGGAGCATGGTGAAGCCGAGGTTCTCGGTGACGCCGGCGTGGTCGCGGCGGACCAGTTGGGCGGCGACGGCCGCGCCGAAGGCCCCGGCGACCAGGACGGTGACCGGCAGCAGTGAGACCGGGGTCCAGTAGACCGCGGCCCAGTCGGCGGACACCGCCACGAGCGCGCCGACCGCCAGGGGCACCCAGGCGCCGTCGATGCGCCTGGTCCAGGTGACCGCGGCGAGCATCGCCAGTTGGAGGACGCCGATGCCGGCGGCGTAGATAGGGCGTTCGAGCTGGGCGCCGAGGATCAGCCCGGCGCCGATGACGAGGGCGACGGCCACCGGCGGGAGGCGGTGCAGCCAGTGCGGGGTCGGCGGCGGCATGGTGTGGTCCTCGGAGCGCTCGGGCTCGGCGTCCGGGAGCCGGTCGGGCTCGGAGTCGGGGGTGCTCCGGCGCGAGCGGAGGAACGATGCGGCGCGGCGCCTGCCGGACCGGCGCGGGGCCTCCTCGGGCGGCCGCCAGGCGGCCTGCTCGCCGCTGCCGTCGGCGGGGCGGGGCACCTCGGGAGGCTCGTAGCCCCAGGTCTCGTCGGGTCGGCTGTACGACACGTTGGACAGCCTACGGCAAGGTCGCCGCGGAACGCTCACCTTCGCCGCCGCACCGGCGGAGGTGTCGCGTCGGCCCTCCCGTGCACAACGGGTTCGTCACGATGTGAGGTTGCAGGAAGGTGAAGCTGGTCATCCGGCCGGTGACCCTTTAGAATTACCTCTAATCTACCTACCGTCTGTAATTGCCGCCCGCCATCGACGTCGGGAAGCACAGCCTGTGCGAATGTACATCTCCGCAGGCGTCGATGTGATTGTGTGCTCAATAACAGCGGAGGCCAGCTGTGGAAATACTGATCCTCACCTCGAACCCGGTTCCGGATTCTCCAGAGTCGATCCTTCCCTCGCTCGAACTGCTGCCCCACCGCGCCCGCTACGCGGGCCGGGACGTCCGCGCGCTGCTCTCGGGTCCGAGCCCCGACGCCGTCATGGTCGACGCCCGCTCAGATCTGGCCGACGCCCGCGCCACCTGCCGGGTCCTCCAGGCGACCGGGCTGACCGTCCCGCTGTTCGGGATCGTCACCGAGGCGGGCCTGGCGGCGCTTCAGGCCGACTGGGGCGTGGACGACTTCCTGCTGGCCGGCGCCGGACCGGCCGAGATCGAGGCGCGGCTGCGGCTGGCCACGGGCAAGCCGAACGCGGCCGCCGCGGCGGGCCCGGCGGTGATCAGGGCCGGGGATCTGACCGTCGACCCCGACACGTACGCGGCCAAGCTCAAGGGCCACCCGCTGGACCTGACCTATAAAGAGTTCGAGCTGCTGCGGTTCCTGGCCCAGCACCCGGGGAGGGTGTTCACCCGCGAGCAGCTGCTGCGCGAAGTGTGGGGCTACGACTACTTCGGCGGCACCAGGACTGTGGACGTGCATGTGCGGCGCCTGCGGGCCAAGCTCGGCAGCGAGTACGAGTCGATGATCGGCACGGTCCGCCAGGTCGGCTACAAGTTCGTCGCCCCGCCCCCCGACAGCCTGCGGGAGAGTGAAACGGAGCCCGAAAGAATCGGCCTCCGACAAGAAATCTGAGGACTTAGCAGCTGGGCCGCGACCCCGAAACGGGGTCGCGGCCCTGATCTCACCCGGTCACTCGCCCGAGGGGGCGGGGATGGAGACTCCGCGTCCCAGCGGCTCCCCGAAGTCGGGGAGGCCGTCGGAGCCGAAGTCGAACGGCTGCGCGTACGTCTGGCGGTTCGATCCGCAACCGTCGGACGACGACGGGTTGCCGTGGTAGACCAGCCACTGCTCGCTGCCGTCCGGAGACGTGAAGAACCCGTTGTGGGCCGATCCGTAGACGCCGTTCGCCGCCTGGAACACCGGCTGGTCGTACTTGGTCCACGAGCCGGCCGAGAGCGGGTCGCCGCCGGTCAGTTCGAGCAGTCCCAGCTTGTAGTCGGGGGTCTGGCACGAGGAGGCCGAGAACGTCACGAAGGTGCGGCCGTCGTGCTGGAGCACGGCCGGGGCCTCGTTGACGCGCGCTCCGACCGTCTCCCAACTGTGCGTGGGCCGGGAGATGGTCACGTGCGCTCCGGTCACGGTCCACGGGTTCGACATGGCCGCGATCCGGATGGACTGGTCGGGGCCGTCCCACTCCGACCACAGCAGGTACAGCTGCCCGCCGACCTCGAGGTAGGAGCCGTCGATGTTCCACTGGTTCGGCAGGGGCGTGCTCATGAACTCGTACGGACCCATCGGCGTGTCGCCGGTCGACCGCAGCACGTGGAGCTTCTGCCCGTCGTAGTTGGTCTGGGAGTTGCCCGAGGTGTACATCAGGTACCAGACCCCGTCGATGCGGTGGAACTCCGGCGCCCAGTGGCTGCAGCACCGGTCGGGCACGCCCGCGTCGTCCCACACGACGGTGGCCGGGGCGGTCTTGAGCCCTTCGAGGGTGGTCGCGCGGCGCATGATCACCGTCGAGTCCCACGTGGTCGTCGACAGGTAGTAGTAGCCGTCCCAGTACTCCAGCCACGGGTCGGCGCCGTCGCTGATGGGACTCGACACGGTCCCGCCCCCGGACCCGTCGACCGGGTCGAGGTGCCATTTCTGTACGTCGGCCCCGCTGTAGTCGTATTGGGAGATCCGGTCGCCGGGCGTGGTCGACCAGTCCCACAGGTCGAGGGCCTTGTCGGAGAACCGGTTGATGAAGGAGTAGGTGCCGTCGGAGTGCTCGGTGACCTCCCATTGCTGGTTGGTGCCGTCCAGGTCGTCCCACTGGGCGATGGTGGCGCCGTTGTCGGCGTTCCACTCGTAGACGTCGAGGACCATGCCGGAGTGGCGGGCCTGGATGCGGTAGTAGCCGTCGCCGGAGTCGAGGAAGCGGAACTGCTGGTTGTCCGCGCCGGTCCGGTCCCACTGGACGAGTTCGGCGCCGGCTTCGCTCGAGCCGCCGTCGATGTCGAGGGCGAGCCCGGAGTGGGCGCTGGTGATGACGTACCACTGGTCGGTCTGGACGGCGGCCTGTGCCGGGAGTGCTGAGGCCGCGACCAGCCCGAGGGCGGCGGTCGTCGTCGCTGTCAGGCCCGCGAGGAGGCCGCGGGCGCGTCTGGATCTTGTCATGGCTGCTCCAGGGGTACGGCGGGCGCCCAGAGTCCGGGTGGGCGCCCCGCCGTTGTCTAAGGGAATAGAGCGGGTTGTGCCGGGGTGCGCGCCCGGACGCGCACCCGGTCGGAGGGTCAGGCGCCGTCGAGGACGGGCCAGCCGTCGGCGGTCCACTCGATCTGCTCGATGCCGAGCGAGAAGCCGCCGTTCTGGTGGTAGGAGTGGTAGGCCATCAGTCCCCGGTGGATGGACTGTCCGCCGGTGGCGACGAAGCTGCCGTGGCCGCCGAGGACGACCGTGCCGCCGCCGTTGCGCATGTCGACGCCGTTCGCGTCGAGGAACGGTCCGGTCGGCGAGTCGGAGCGGCCCACGGTGATCTGGTAGGTCGAGTTCGCTCCGTCGCAGCACCTGCCGATGGAGACGAACAGGTAGTACTGGCCGTCGCGCTCGATCATCGAGGGGCCCTCGATGCCGCCGTCCTTGGTGGCCAGGCGGATCGGCTGGGCACCGGCCGCGGGCTTGCCCGAGGGCCAGTCGAGTTGGACGGTGTGGATGCCCTGCCACCAGGAGCCGTAGACCATCCAGTGGGTCCCCGAGCCGTCGACGACGATGTTGGGGTCGATGGCGTTGTACGGATCGCCTTCGTAGGACTGGAGGACCTCGCCCTCGTCGACCCACTGGTAGTCCGGGTCGTCGGGGTTCAGGGTCGTGTTGGTGGCCAGTCCGATCAGCGACCGCTGGTTCCCGAAGGTCGAGGCCGAGTAGTACAGGTAGTACTTGCCCTGCGCGGCGTCGAAGAAGATCTCCGGGGCCCACAGGTTGTCGACGCCCGAGATCTGCTGAGTGAGCCAGGAGGGCTTGGTGTCCCACACGGTGCCGACGTTCTGCCAGGTGCGGCCGTCGTCGGTCGAGCGGCGGATGGGGATGTTGCCGTCGCCGAAGCGGCCGTCGCCGGTGGCGAACACGTACCAGTCCTCGCCGTTGCAGCCGGCCCACAGTGCCGGGTCGTGGGCGCCGAGGTCACCGCTCAGGCTCGAAGGCTGGGTGGGGCCGGCGTCGCATTGGGAGGGCTCTCCTGTGCCGCCGTCGTCGACCTCGTGCAGCTCCCACCTCTGGGCCTCGGAGCCGCTGTAGGTGTACTGCGAGATGCGCGCTCCCGGTTCGGTCGAGGACTCCCACAGGTCGAGGGCCTTGTCGGAGAACCGGTTCGTGAAGGAGTACGAGCCGTCGTCGTGCTCGGTCACCGACCACTGCTGGTTGGTGCCGCCGAGGTCGTCGTACTGGGCGATGGTGGCGCCGTTGTCGGCGTTCCACTCCCACACGTCCAGGACCATGCCGGAGTGGCGGGCCTGGATCCGGTAGTAGCCGTCGCCGGAGTCGAGGAAGCGGAACTGCTGGTTCTCCGCTCCGGTGGCGTTCCACTGGATCAGTTCGGCGCCGGGCTCGGTCGAGACGCCGTCGATGTCGAGTGTGAGTCCGGAGTGGGAGCTGGTGATGTTGTACCAGGTCCCTGGCGTGACCGCCGCGTTGCCGGTGGCCGGGTTGAGCATCGTCAGCCCGGCGGCGGCCAGGACCGCGGCTCCGAGGCCGGCGAGCGCGGCCGTCCGTCTGCGTCGCATGATCGGGGCTCCTCACTGAGTGTTGATCGATAAAGTAGTGAAAATGTTAGCCAAAACATCGATATCTATCAACCCCTATGCGGCCTCGCGTGTGGACGCGAAAGCGCCCGCCGCGAATCGCGGCGGGCGCCTTCACTGTTCAGAGACCGGTCAGGTCACGATGTTGACGACCGTCGACCCGATGGTCTCGCCTTCGGAGGCGTAGTCCAACGTCCCCAGATACCGGGCACCGGACTCCAGGCCGGACCACGACAGGTTCACGTCGAACTCCTCGCCGAGAGCGACCTCCTGTTCGACCGGGTCCACGGCGAGGTTGCCCTCGTCGCCGCCCGGCACCACCCAGGAGTGCAGCGTCGAATCGACACTGTCCGGGCCCGCCCACAGGTCGACGTACACCACGAAGGTGTAGCCGCCCGGGAGCGTGACCGACTCGTTCGACCCTCCGGCGGCCGACAGGCCGACCAGCGTCAGCGACCCGTCGTCGCCTTTGAGGTAGACGAACAGGTCCAGGTCGGTCCCCGCCGGATGCTCCTCGTCGAAGGTCGCGAAGCGCACCATCGAGGCGTCGGCCGGGGTGGTGAACTCCCAGGCCTTGACGTGGGAGTTCTCGACCGGGTCGTCGGTCGGGAAGGACCCGCTGGTCGGGTCGGTCAGCGTCGCCTCGTTGCGGTCGGAGGCGACGATGCCGTTCACGCTCGTGCTGATCGAGCCGTCGAAGCCGGCGGTGCCGGTCAGCGTCGCCGCTCCCGGCGCGCCGTCGAGGGTGGTCTCCTCGGCCATGCTGAGCATGGCCGGCTTCACCGTGATCGGCGAGGTGACCTCGTGGCGGTTCCAGCCGCCGCCGATCTGCTTCCAGGTGAGCGAGCCGAAGGCCCACTCGTCGAAGGCGGCGTCGGTGCGGGTGACGGTCAGCTCGTACGTAGCCGACTCGCCAGGACGCAGGTACAGCCAGCGCTGGTCGACCGAGGCGGTCGTGCCCTCGGGGGCGTCGACCTTGGCCATGTAGAGGGCCGCCCGATCGTCCACGTTGGTCACCGTGCGCTCGACGGTGTAGGCGCCGGCGACCTGCGCGACCGTGATCGACGGGTAGTTCAGCTGCGACGGCTCGATCGAGCCGAACAGATCGCAGGTCTCGGCGATCTTGTGCGCCTCGGGAGTGCCGCAGATGTACTGGACCCAGTCGGACGGGCCGGAATCGTAGACCAGGCCGGGGTTGAACATGTCCCGGCCGTCGACGTGCCCGGAGCCGTAGTCGAACGGCGTGGCGTCCTCGCCGCTGCGCTGGATCGGGTCGCCGTCGAGGTCGGTGGTGTAGGCGGTGGTCATCATCGCCGACTTGACCGTCATCGGGGACCAGTCCGGGTTCGCCGACATCAGCAGCGCGCCCAGGCCCGCCACGTGCGGGCTCGACATGGACGTGCCCTGCGCCGCCGCGTAGTCGTTGCCGCGGTTGACGTCGGGCACCATGCCCGCCAGCACCTCGGCGCCGGGCGCGGTGACGTCGGGCTTGAGCAGGTTCTGCCCGGCGGCCAGTCCCGGACCGTTGGAGGAGAACGCGGTGACCTCGGGCGCGTTCTGCCCGATGCGCTCGGAGGTCGTCACCGACACCGTCGGGTCCCCGGTCTGGCCGAGCCAGTCGACCAGGTCCAGGCCGTCGGTGTAGGAGACGTGCATGACCGGGACGGCCTGCGAGGTGACCACCGAGGCCGGGCCGCGGTCGTCGACGTCGCGCACGACCAGCGCCGTGCCGCCGGCGGCGGCGACCTCATTGGCCATGTCGGTGAACAGGTTGCCGCGTTCGCAGAGGATGCCGAAGCCCTCGGTCTTCGCCGGGTCCAGGGTGCCCGGGTCACAGCCCGCTGCGGCCTCGGAGTCGGCGTCGTCGAACGCGGCGTCGGAGGCGGACTTGAGCGGGAAGTCCATGGCGCCGTTGATGGCGCCGACGGTCGTGGTGGTGTCGCCGTAAGTCAGATCGGACCGGTAGGTCATGTCGTGCGTCGAGGCGGCGACGGTGGTCACCCACGGCTCCTGGTGGTCCACGGTGGACCCGGGGCCGTCGTTGCCGGCGCTGGCGGCGATGAAGACGCCCGAGGCGGCGGCGTTGAAGAACGCCAGCGAGATGGCGTTGACGAACTCGGGCGTGCCGCCTCCGCCGATCGAGAAGTTGATGACGTCGACGCCGTCGTTGACCGCGGCCTCGATGCCGGACACGAGGTCGGCGCCGGGGCAGCCGCCCCAGCAGACCTTGTAGGCGGCGACGCGCGCGGCCGGGGCCATGCCCGAGACCGTGCCGAACTCCTCGCCGTCCATGGTCACCGGGGCCTGGTAGTTGCCGGCCGCGGTCGTCATGGTGTGGGTGCCGTGCCCGTCGGAGTCCCGCGGGGAGGCGTAGTGGCCGGGAGTGTCGCCGTTGCCGCGCGAGTCGAACCAGCGGGCGCCGATCAGCTTGTTGTTGCAGGTGATATTGCCGTCGGGGTCCTCATCCTGCCCCTCTTCGCACTCGCCCTGCCACTTCTGGTCGATGACGTCCTGGTCGGGGCGGGGCTCGGGCAGGGGCTCCAGAGACGGGTTCTCGGGCCAGACCCCGGTGTCGAGAACGCCGACGATGACGCCCTCACCGGCCCGCTCGGGGTCCTCGAAGTACCGGTTCCAGGAGCCGTGGCGGCCCTCCAGACCCAGGAAGTCGGGGGTGGTGGCGGTGTTGAGCTGGTAGACCTCGTCCCGCTCGACCGAGAGGATCTCGTCGCTGGCGGCCAGTTCCTCGGCCTGCTCGGCGGTCAGCTCGGTGGCGAAGCCGTTGAACACGGTGTCGTATTCGGACACCGCATCGAGGCCGTGTTCGTCGATCACGTCCTCGCGCTCGGCGGCGAGGTGGTCGCGGTACTCCTCGACCGCGGCCGAGTCGAAGTCGATGGACTCTCCCTCTTCGGGGGCGGTGGCCTGCAGTCCGGACTGGTCGCCCTCGTAGGTGGCGACGGGCTCGTCCTCGAGTTGGACGAAGTAGTAGCCGTCGGTGTACTCGACCGGTTCGGCCGGTGCCTCCTTGAGGTATTCGGGCGATACCTCGGGGAGACCGGGCGGGTCGGCCGCGGCCGGACCGGCCGCGGTGACTATTCCGGCCACGACTATGGGGACGGTCGCCGCGGCCAGGGTGATCCTGGCCCCGGTTCTGACGCGCCCCTTCGCGTGTCTGGATATACGGGGGATGGGAGATCCCATTCGATGAGCTCCTCTCAAGGGGGACGGCGCTGCGGAGGGTGAGATGCAGCGCACGAAAGCGAGCCTATTGTGAGCACGACTCGGTGTAAACCCTCATATGAGGAGATTTCGACGCCCCGGCGAGACTGTTACACGGCCGTGACATCAAGCAAGAAGTTATTCACTGAATTCGATGTACACGGGCTCCCGGCCATGGCCCGGGGTGACGGAGCGCTACCAGCGCCACCACAGGAAGCGCCGCTCGTAGCGGATCCGCACCCTGCCGTACTTGTTGCGGCCGTTCACCACCAGGTGGGGGCCGCCGTCGCCGTGGCAGTCGATCTTGACGTTGCCGCCGTGGATCTGGACTTCCTCCTCCTCGGCGGAGGCGCCCCGCGGAAGGACCACGGTGAGCGAGGCGTGCGTCAGGGCGATGTCGATCGCGACCTCCCGGCTGGTGAACCTCGCTTCCCTCATGTCGAGCTTCACCGCCCCGTGGGTGGGCTCGACGACGATGCGGGAGGGGACCGTCCAGTTGCCGTCGCGCACGGCCCTGCCGTGGACCGGGCTCAACCGCAGTTCCCGGGTCGACTTCCCGGGCCCCTTCGGGATCGCGACCGCGCCGCCGTCAGCAGGCAGGTCGGCCAGGAGTCGCTCGACCTCCGCGTAGGTCTTGGCCTCGTAGACCTCGCGCGAGCGCTGGTCGAACTCGGCCAGGTCGAGGCGTCCGTCCTGCACGGCGGCGTGGAGGCGGGCGACGATCGCCTCGCGTTCGTCGTTGGAGATCCGGAGGTTCGGGTCGGGCTCGGTCATGCGCTGGTTCTCCGTTCGCTTCTGCCGCGGGGGCTACCAGCGCCACCACAGGAAGCGGCGCTCATAGCGGATCTTGACCGAGCCGAACCAGTTGTTGCCGCTGACCCTGATGCTGGGTCCGCCGCTGTCGTGGCAGCCGTTGTGCATCGATCCGCCGTGCAACTGGACGCCGTCGTCGACGGCCGAGGCGCCCCTGGGAAGGACCACCTCCACCGACGAGAACGCGAGCCCGACCTCCAGGACGACGTCCCGGCTGCTGAACTCCGCGTGGCGGCAGTCGAGCTTGACCGAGCCGTACTTGGGCTTGGCGACGATGCGCGAGGGGACGGTCCATCCGCCTTCGCGCTTGACCGAGCTGAAGGAGGGTGCCAGCTCCAGGTCGGGGACGCGGGCGCTCGGCCGCGGCACGCCCGGGACCGAGAGCGCCCCGGTCTCCTCCGGCAAGTCGGTGAGCAGGCGCTCGACCTCGGCGTAGGTCTTGGCCTCGTAGACCTTCTGGGAGCGCTCGGCGAACTCGTCGAGTTCGAGGCGGCCCTCCTCGGTGGCGGACTGGAGGCGGCCGATGATCGCCTCGCGTTCGGCATTGGAGATGCGGATGTTCGGGTCGGGCGTGGACATGCGGGTTACCTTCTGCGTTGGCTTGCGGCGAGCCGACGGGGGCGGCGCACCAGACCGCCGTTGCACCATTCGTCGTAGTCGAACAGGTCCGGCTGTCGGATGAGCGCCTTGGTGTTCTCGGCCCACAGTCCAACATACTGGTCGCGTGTCTCTTGTGCCTTGTCCAGCAGCTTGTCGACCCGCTTGCGGGTGTGCACCCTGAACCGGGTCCGCACCGCGTCTCCGGAGTATATGTAGAGCACGTGCAGGGCGAACGAGCGCTTCGGGCAGGTCGGCTCCGCCGCCAGCTCGAGCCAGGTGCCGGCGAGTTCGTCGGTGGCGAGCGTGAGGTCCCATTGGCGCCCCTCGGGTGCGGTCGAGTACGGGTCCAGGGCCCAGTCCCGGATCTCGTCCACGGTGGGGAGCGCCGGGTGCGCGAACCCGGCGAACGACGCTTCGGTCACCTACACTCCCGGCGGCTTCAGGTGGATCGAACAATGCTCGCCCCGATCGTAACCTGCCGGTACCGGTACCACCGCCCTCGTGACGCTCGCCCTCAGGTACTTCCACTGCCCTTCCGACCGGCCCCGTCGTCGGGCCGTGGCCGGTATCACCTGTCGCTGAAACCTTTGCATGGAGCCAGCATCCCGGTCGTTTCCGGCCTGGAAGTCCGTGCGCGTCTACCACAACGTCGGTTGCGTGTAGGCGTGCTTACGGTCCTCGTTTCTGTCCCGTGGTACGGGTGTTGCGCCGACGGCCCGCCCACCGGCAGTTATACCGGTGGTTGCGCGGGTCTGGTTGTCGGCTCGGCGAGGGTTCGGCACTTTCGTGCCCTGGTCTCCGGCCACTCCGGTACCAGTCGAGCAGACCGCTGCCAGAGCGGCCAGGTTCAATGCGGCGTTCTCGTCCCGATCCTTGACCAGGCCGCACGCTTCGCACTTGAACACCCGGATGTGCAGCGGCAGCTTGGCTTTCACCGCGCCACACCCCGAGCAGGTCTTCGAAGAGGGGAACCACCGATCGGCCACCACGAGCTGGCCGCCTCGCCAGTCGGTCTTGTAGGTCAACTGTCGGCGGATCTCACCGAACCCGGCGTCGGCGATCTTGCGGGCCAGGCGCCGGTTGCGCAGCATCCCGGCCACGTTCAGATCCTCGACGGCCACCGTGCCGTACTCGGCGGCCAGGTTGGTGGTGGTCTTGTGGAGGGCGTCGGCGCGGAGGTTCGCCACCCGATGATGGATTCGGTTGCGCTCGGCATTGGCCCTGAGCCACCGGCGTGAGGGCTGCTGCCCGGTTCGTTTGTCCGGACCCTGACGGCGGGAGACCAGACGCGAGGCGCGCCGCAACTTCTGGAGCGCGGCCTCGTAGTGCTGTGGGTTCGCGATGAACTCGGTGTTGCCGTCGGAGTCGGCGGTCACGGCCAGGTGCGTGACGCCCAAGTCGACCCCGACCGCCGTGTTGGGATGGCGCGGGGTGGTCTTGGCGCGTTCGACCTCGACCTGGAAGGCCACGAACCAGCGCCCGCGTTCGAACCGCACCGTAGCAGAAAGGATTCGGGCGGTCCCATTCGCGATCCTGCGCTCGAGTTTGGAGGTCTTCTCGTGGACCCGGATCGTGCCCAGCCGGGGCAGGGTCACATGCCGCCGATCCGGTTCCACGCGGATGGTTCCGGTCCAGAATCGACACGACAGCTGCGCCCGACCCTTGCGCTTGCGGCGTGGCACGCCCATCTTGGGGCCTTCGCGGTCACCGCGCTTGGATTTGGCGAAGTTGTCGAAGGCAGTCGCAGCGGCCGTCAGCCCGGTGTTGTAAGCCTCTTTGGAGTTCTCGGCCCACCACCCGGCCAGGCGCGGATCGGTCCGCTTGGCGGCATTGAACGCACGCCGCAGTGCCGGGAGCGACCACGGCCGCCACTCGGTCAATTCTTCGTCGGCGATGCCGTAGGTGGCCTCGGCCGCCCGCTGCGACCAGGCAGCCATTACCCAGGACACGGCCCAGTTGTAGGCCACTCGCGCCCCGCCGCAATGCGACCGCAGCGCCGACTCCTGCCCACTGTTGGGGTCGAGAGCGAACCGATAGGCCTGCAACACACACCCTGGCCGCGCCTTGAAGCGCCCACCCGCCATATGTCACCACCCTTGATGAAGCAATTGAGCAATTGTCAGACACATGTACTACATATCAAATATCCCAGTGTGCCTGAGGTGACGCAATAGCCCACAAGAGTGATTTTTTGTATATATTATTCATGAACGGCTTGTATGCCCTCAACGGTGCATCGCCTGGGTGAGCGCCTCTATCCGGGCTCCGATGTCGTGGAGGTCGGACAGGTCCGGGTCCCAGCCGCGGGACAGCAGGAGCTCCCGCAGCTCGGTCAGCCACTTCCGTGGATGCTCCATGACATCGGCGGCGTTCAGGGTCATCACCTCCCAGCCGAGGCCGTGCAGGGCGTGGTGGCGGTGGCGGTCGTGAAGCTCGGCTTCCGTGCCCGTGTGGGCGTCCATGCCGTCGTGCTCGATCCCGACCTTCCACGCGTCCCAGCCCAGGTCGAGGAACGCCGAGCGCCCGTCGGCGGTCCTGACCCGCAGCTGCGGGGTCGGCGCGGGCAGGCCGGCGTCGCGGATCAGGCAGCGCGTCCACGACTCCATCGGCGACTCGGCCCTGGGGTCGGCGGCCAGGAGGGCGGCGTTGGCGCGTCTGAGGCGGTTCCCGTGGACCTTCTCGAGGGCCGCCGCCAGGCTCCTGGCGTCGATGCCGCCGCGCAGGAACTGGTCGGCTGCGGCCACCGCCTCCAGGCGCGGCAGCCCGGCGGCCAGATCGACGAGGGTGCGGGCGCGGTGGGTGACCGGCAGGCCGTCGACGACGGCCGTGTCCTCCACGGGCAGGCCCGGAGCGTACTCGAGGGGCCATTCGTGTTCGGCCACGCCGGGCGGCAGGACGTCGAAGCCCTGGATCCAGGCGGCGGTGCGGCCGGTGGCGGTGAGGCTGAGATCGGCCTCGAATGCCTCCTCGAAGCGCTTGCGCAGTCCTGCGCCGGTCGAAGCGGACGGTTCGGCGATCGCGGTGCGGTATGCGGGAATCTGCATCATGCGCCAAGTGTCGTGACGCCGATACCGAGCGTCAATCATTCACGTTCGGCCTGTGGATAACTTCCGGCATTCGAGGCGAAACGGCGGAAAGAGCGTCCACTGCGGCGCCACATCGGATACGCCGATGGCCGGGCGCGAAGCGCCCGGCCATCGGCGATCAGGGTCTAAAGGTAGTAGTAGTCGCAGATCTTCCAGGTGCCGCCCTCTTCGACGACGACGAACACCGAGTCGACGTCGGCGTTCTCGGAGGCCTCGTTCGGCTCCTCGTCGTCCCAGGTCCAGTTGGCCCACACCTCGGTCTGCCCGTTGTTCTCACGGGACATGCCCCAGATCAGGAAGTTGTAGTCGGGGGCGTAGTCCTCGGCCCATTCGAGTTCCCACTCGAGGTTCTCGGTCGGGTTCTCGCACATCAGCTGCGACATGGCGTCGGTGTCGCCGTCGTCGGCCAGCACCTTCCACTCGATCGCGACGCCCTCGGGCGTGCTCACGTCGTAGTTGTCGGAGTTGATCGGCGAGCCCCAGCCCTCGTAGTTGCCCGAACCGGAGTCCTCGGTCGGCTCCTCCTCCGTGGGCTCCTCGGTCGGCTCGGGCTCCTCCTCGGTGGTCTCGTCCTCGGCGGCCTCGCTGGTCCCGCCGTCTCCGGCCTCGTTGGAGTCATCGTCGTCGAGCATGCCCGGCACGACCAGGATCGCCACGACCCCGAGCACGACGACCAGGGCCACGACTATCCCGAGCACCAGCGGCAGCTTGTTGCCTCCGCCGGTCTGCGGCATCACCTGCGGCGGCAGCGGCGACGGCGCACCCGGCGGGTAGCCCGGCTGCACGCCCAGCGGCGGCGTCATGCCCGGGTTCGTAGGCGGCGGCTGCGAGGGGTACTGCTGCGGCTGGTTGAGCTCGTAGTTCTGCGGCCCGGGCGGCGGAGCGCTGTTGTAGCCCTGTCCGTAACCCTGGGAGTAGGGGTCGCTGGGCTGCTGCGGCGGTTGGCCGCCCGGCTGATTCGGGTCGTAGCCGCCAGGGGGCGGGTATGTCATCGCTCGTGCCTCTGCTCTTGGGGATGGGTTCTCTGGTGAAGTGGTTTTCCACCGGGGCCTAACCGATCGTACAGCGCCTCTGCTATTGGCGTGGACGGCGCGGACCGGCGGTTACCGTGCGTCGCACACCCGGTGCGATCCGGCCTCGCGTTGAGGGTCTAAGATTCATGGCCCGGCGCCGGAAGGCGCCGGTTGCGACTCCGCCAGCGTGCCCGACCTCCCGGAGCGATCGGCTGGGCCGTACCGAGAAGTGCAGGCCGCGAAAACCCAGCTAGTACCCGAGGTTCAACGTATGGCTGCGACCGTTCAATCCGTGGGTCTTTGGACGCTGATGATCGGCCCGTTCCTGGTGGCGACGTGGGCGGTCGTGCGCTGTCGGCGTTCCGCCGGCCTCTCCGAGCCGTTCGGGCCACCCGACCGGGTCGGCGAGGTCGCCGAGGCGGTCGAGGCCGCCCGCGGCGGATCGGGCCAGGCCCCCGAGCAGCGCGAGCGGGCCATGCGGAACCTGGTCGACGCGATGCAGAACGAGGGCATCGAGGCCCATATGCGCATCCAGCTCATCCAGGACCTGGTCGACCTGGGCGGCAAGGAGATGGCGCTGCGCCTCGATCCGGTCGTGGAGTCCTCGGAGGTGGACATCGAGGTGCGGCTGGAGGCCGCCGAGCACCTGGGCCGGTACAGCGCCCGCGAAGGTGCGCGCGCCCTGGAGGCGATCGCCACCGATCCCACGGTCGACGACCAGAGCCGCCTGGACGCGGCCAGCGCCCTGGTCGACTGCTCCGACCGCCCGGCCGGGATCGCGCTGATGCGCCTGGTCACCGACGACGCCGCCAGCGAGTACGTGCGCCACGGCGCGGCCAACATGCTGCGGCGCGTCGACCGCACCTCGGCGGCCATGGCCTTCGGGTTCCTGGCCTCCTCGCCGCTGATCAGCTCCCGGCTGCGCATCATCTGCGCCGAGCAGCTCGCCGACGACGACCCGGTCGCCGCGATCAAGGCCCTGTGGCGTCTGATCAAGGGCGTAGAGTCCATCATGGACTACAATCTCGGGATCGACGCCGCCGAAGCCGTCCACGGCATCTGCCCCGACGGCGGCATCGAGGCGTTCAGCGCACTCGCGACCGACCCGTCCTTCCCTTGGCACGGCCGCATCGAGGCGGCCTACCGGCTCGGTCGCCTCGGCGTCTCCGACGGTTTCGACCTGCTCAGCGACTTCGCCCGCGCCGATGAGCTCGATGACGCCCTGGGGCTGGCCGCCCTCGACCGGCTCTTCCAGCTCGAGAACGAGACCGGCACCCTCGATGCCGACGAATAAGCGCCTGCAACCCACGTAGGTGGCCCTGACCTCCAGGTGGTGGAGGTCGCGGCGGTCACCGAGCCAGTACGGGCTGTCGGAGTCCAGGAGCGATTCCCACGTCGCCTGGTCCTCGGCGTCCAGGTAGTCGCGGTTCCAGTCGGCCCACCGCCGCAGGGCGTCGATCGCGTGCTCCAGCTCCGGGCCCTCCAGCGGCGCGGGGATCGCGACCGCCTCGTTGTACTCGCGCACCCCGGTCAGCCCGGCGTGCTCCAGCGCCACGTTCCAGCCGTAGGGCAGCGGCTTCGCCCGGTGCGCGCGGTTCTCGGCCTCCAACCGCCGGGAGGCCGCCTCGGCCAGACGCAGTTCGAGGCCCGGCCGGCCCACCCCCAGGTCGCGCGGCAGGAACTGCGGTCTGATCCCGCCCTCGCCGAGCGCGAGCCGCCCGCCGGGAGCCAGGAGACCGGCCAGTCCGTCGAGGACGGCCTGCTGGTCGGCGGCGTGGTGGACCACGTGCCCGGCCCAGATCAGGTCCGCCGGGCCGCCCAGGACCTCGGAAAGTCGGCCGTCCTGGTCGAGGTCGACCACGGCCGTCTCGACCGCGAGACCGGCCTCGTCGGCGCGCTTGCGCGCGACGGCGACCATCTCGGGCTCGGCGTCGACGGCGACCACCCGCGCTTCGGGGAGGCGCTCGGCCAGCGCCAGCGCCATGCCCGCGGCCCCGCACCCGACGTCGGCCGCGAGCCGGTCGCCCGGCTCGGTCAGCACTCCGGCGAGCCGCCGGTAGCCGTCGGTGTGCGCCTCGGCCTTCTGCCTGAACCACACCGCGGCCTCGCCGAAGTCGATCGCGGCATCGGTGTCCGGGAACGGGTTCTCAGACATGGCCCGAAGCTATCATCCGACTCGGCCGATTGTTGGCGCCGAATGTGTTGCCGGTTGTTGGGAATCTGGATTGTCGGACCCTTGATCTACGGTTTGTGGCGTGAAGCAGACGGTGACTGTGAAGCTCGAACCTGATGTGGCGCAGCGCGCCGCGCTGGTGACGACACTGTCGGTCTGCAATGCCGAGGCCAACCGGGTCGCGAGGATCGCCTTCGCCCATCGCGACGAAGCCGGGCGGATCGAGCGTGAATACGCCCTGCGCGGACGGGCCTACGAGCAGGTGAAAGGCACCGGGATCGGCGCGCAGTTGGCCCAGCATGTAATCAAGAAGGTCCGTGACCCCTACACCACCATCCACGCGCAAGTTAGGACCGGAAAACTACGCGGCAATCGCGCTCGGGCCGCAACCAGCAGACCCGTTGCCTTCCGGCCAGGTGCGGCTCAGCCGTTCGACGACCGGTGCCTGTCCTGGGACTTCCAGGAGAGGACCATCTCGATCCGTACTGCTTCCGGACGGCTCAAGGGAGTACGGTTCGCTGCCTCGCGCCGGCACCTGAAGGTTCTTCAAGCGCACCGGGCGGGCGAGTCGGACCTGTTCGAACGCGATGGGGAGCTCTATCTGGCCGCGACCGTGCAGATCCCCGAGCGTGAGCGGTTCGAACCGGTCGATTTCATCGGAGTCGACCGCGGAATCGTCAACCTCGCCACCACCAGCGACGGGGACAACCACCAGGGCCGGGGTCTGGAGCGCTACCGCAGGCGGCAGGCACGTGTGCGGGCAAAGCTCCAGTCCAAAGGCACCAAGTCCGCGAAGAAACTGTTGAAGAAGCGCGCGAGGAAGGAATCGCGGCACGCTTCGCATGTGAATCACAAGGTCAGCAAGGAGATCGTGTCCGTGGCCGAACGCACCGGTCGCGGCATCGCCCTCGAGGAACTCGGTGGCATCCGCGAGCGGGTACGGCTTTCCCGGTCCCAGCGGGGCAGGATCTCGAATTGGCCTTTCCACCAGCTCGGCAGGTTTATCGCCTACAAGGCGCAGCGTGCCGGGGTGCCGGTGGTCGAGGTGGACGCGCGGCACACCAGTCAGATGTGTCCGCTGTGTCACCACACTGAGAAGGTCAATCGAAGTTCGAGAGACGAGCTCGAATGTCGTGGGTGCGGTCTCGCTGGACCGGCCGACATCGTCGCCGCCATCAACGTGCGTGCACGGGGACGGTTGGCGTGGGCTGTTAGTCAAGGGTCCTAACGTCTCCACTCACGTCGCAGCCAGCGGCGGCGAGCGAGGGACAAGCTCCCGGCCCAGCCGGAAGCCACCTGACGGTAGACATGAATCTTCCTGGTCCTGTAGGCGGACCTCCACATCAAGATGCGGCCTATGCCGCACGGCGGTGCTCGGGGACGGGGAGCGAGGCCAGCATGGCGCGGGCCAGGCCGGCCTGAATGAGCGCCGCACCCCGCAGGACCAGCGGAAGCAGCAGCGAGAGGACGATCCCGGCCATCAGGCTCACCAGGGACGCCGAGGCGTACGAATCGTCGAGTCCGAGCCACCGGGTGGCTTCGTGGAGGCCGTGCTCGCCGCCCGCCCGGTCGATGATCCAGCCGTACAGCGGCCAGGTCAGAGAGCCGAGCGCCGCGACCCACCAGGAAAGGGCGATGCAGAACCCGAAGACCGCGACCGGGAAGGAAATGACGATCCACAAGAGATTAAGCCAAGACTGGATGCAGGTGAGCGGATTCAGGAACCTGCGCAGGCGCGAGGCCCCCTCCGGCGGCTGCGCGTAATACGGTGCGGGCAGTTCCGCGTCCAGTACCGTCGCGAGCTGCGCCCGCCCGATCGCGCCGAAACCGCGCGCGGCGTGGAGCGCCACGGCCAGGACCGCCACACCGACCCACACGACGGCCAGGCCCGCCCCGACCGAGAATCCGGTTGCGGCGATCACGAATGCGGGCAGTGCTATGGGAAAGCTCGACAGGAGGTATGCGGTGTCGAGACCGATGCGTTTCGAAATCGTCTTCATGCCTCAACGCTATGGCCGGCTGCGCTCCCTTACGAGCCGGTGACCAGGTCAATCGAGGGTAGGGACAGCCCTACCACGATGCGTCGCAACGGAAGACGCACAGCGCACGGGCACTCCTGCGCTCCGGGCCGCCGCCGATGACGCCCTTCGTTTTTCGGCTCCGATGGCGCATACTCGGGTGTCATGGAACTCGCCGCTCTCGGAATCGACGCCGAGGCCGAGCGCGCCTACCGGTTCCTGATCGACCACGGCGAGGCCGCGGCGCCCGAGGTGGCCGCCGACCTCGGCTGCTCCCACCCGACCGCGGTCGCCGAGCTGGAGCGCCTGGTCGCCTTCGGCCTGGTCGCCGTCGACGGCGAGCGCTACCGGGCCGGGCCGCCCGAGCTGGCGCTGCGCTCGCTCTTGATGGGCCGCAGGTCCGAGCTCTCGCGCGCCGAAGCGGCACTGGCCGACCTGGCCGAGCGTTTCCGCAGCCAGAGCGGGCGCCGATCGGTGCGCGAGGTCGTGGAGGTGGTCAGCGGCGCCGAGGCGATCCGCAACCGCTTCATGCAGATCCAGCGAGCCGCCGAACGCACGGTGCGCGCCTTCGTCAAGGCCGAGCCGTCGGTGGTCAGCTCCGCCGAGAACGACGCCGAAGACGAAGCGGTCGAGCGGGGCGTGGCCTACCAGGTCGTCGTCGAGCGCGCCATGCTCGACCGGCCCGGCATGATCGGGCACATCCGCGACTCGATGCGCGCCGGAGAGCGCGTTCGCGCGACCGAGTCGGTGCCGCTGCGCATGGTCATGGCCGACGACTCGGCCGCCCTGGTCCCGCTCGGCTCGACCGACCGGCCCGGGGCGCTGATCGTGCACCAGTCGGGCCTCCTGGAGGCCCTGGAGGCGCTGTTCGAGATGACCTGGGAGCAGTCCGAGGAGCTGTTCGCAGAGACCGGTGCCCCCGGCGAGGACGAGGACACCCTGGACGAACAGATCCTCGCCCTGCTCGGCCAGGGCTTCGGCGACAAGGCGGTGGCTCGAAACCTGGACGTCTCGCCGAGAACGGTGCAGAGAAGACTCCGCCACCTGATGGACCAGGCAGGGGCCTCCACCAGATTCCAACTGGGCCTATGGCTCGGCCGCACCCGCCCCTGACCGCGCAGGCAGGCTGCGATACCGGACTCCGGACCGCGCCGCACCGGGTTCGGACGAGGCATCAGTCGCCGGCCCACGCTCGACGCCGCAAGGAGAGCTCGTAGTTCAGCATCTCGCAGATATAGCGAAGTGACGCGGGCGCACTGAGTCCGAACCTGTAGCAGTGCAGCGCGGCGGGCGCATTCCGCTGCCCGTCCAAGCCGATGATACGACCCTGAAAGCTCCTATGCTGCTTGACGACCTCGAAGCCCCAGATCCGGTCCCACCGGAACGTCTGGCGCCGCCCGAGTCGGCGGATGAAGGTGATCTCGTCTCGGTCCACGATGATCCTGCATGGAATGGACACAGCCTGCACGAACGTATAGATAAGGAGGATAATCACCCATAGCACGCCAAAAATGACGAAGCGGGATTCGGTGTCAGGTCTCCTGAAGACCCAAGCGACGGCCAAGACGATCGACATGACGCCGGCCACCGCGCTCCCTCCGACGGCGCCGCCGAATGCGGCCCTGCACCTGATGACCCTGGGGTACTCCATGCCCCTCAGCATATTCGGCACGGGCCACGCCGGAACTCGGTTGGTGATCGCGACCAGCGGGCCGATCTCCAAGGCCGCCCATATCGTGCCGTCCGGCCCGGCAGCGATGCCGTGGGGCATCGGTTCGGGAGAGACTCGGCAAGGCGATATGGTCGACACCATGCGGATCACGGTTCTCGGCGGCTGCGGCGCCTGGCCGGAGGCCGGGAAGTCATGCAGCGGATTCTTGGTGGAACACCAGGACTTCCGACTCGTCATCGACCTCGGATACGCGACTCTGCCGCACCTGCTCGAGCACTCGGCCCCACACCAGATCGAGGCGGTGCTGATCAGTCACGGTCATCCGGACCACTGCGCAGACCTGAACCCGCTGCTGCGAGCCAGGGCGCTCAATGACGCACCGCCTCCCGCGCTGCCGGTCTACGCGCCACCGGGAGAACTGGACGCGGTACTCGCCCTGGATCGGCCCGGAATGCTCGACGACGCCTACGACCTGCACGAATTTGAACCAGGTGAGCGGATCCCGCTGGGCCCCTTCGATATCACGACGCGACTGCTGCCACACTCGAGAACCAATGCGGGCATCCGCCTCTCGGCCGACGACCAAACCCTCGCCTACACCGGCGACACCGGCCCCGAACCGTACATCGCGGATCTGGCGCGGGACGCGGACTTGTTCATCGCGGAAGCCACCTATGCCGAGCAAGTGCCACGGGACCTTGCTCTCCAACTCTCCAGCGCCCGTGAAGCCGGCGAAAACGCCGCCGAAGCCCGAGCGGACCGCCTCCTCCTCACCCACCTGTGGCCCGGGTCGGACCCACAACCGTTCATCGAAGCGGCACGACGGTCCTACACCGGCGAAATAGCGGTAGCCGAACCTCGCCTGGTCATCGATCTCGCCTGATCCGTCGCCACGGAGTCGCCGCCCCCGGTGACCGCGGTCCTGGCGCGATGTCACCGTTGACGTAGCCTCGCCCTCCAGTTGCGGACGCCTCTTACACCCCATGAGATCGCGCCGATGATCGCGGTGGACAGGCCCGAGGTGAGCAGACCCTGACGGAACGCCGCCCAGTCTCCGACCATCCGTTCGAGCACGTTCGCGTCCGCCGGTCCGAGATTCAGCGCGATCACCGCCACTACGACGCCGAACAACGCTATCTGGGTGGCCCTCTCCAGCATCAGATCGACCAGTGCGAGGACCGAATTCGCCAGCCGCATGCCCTCCCGCCGAAGCCCTATCCGGGGGAGCCCGGACTGCCAGGCGGCGACGGCCTCGACTATCTGGGCGGTGAGCCAAACGTGGCGCTGGGAACCGTCGTCGCTGGTCAACCAGGAACCCTCGTCGCTTCCGGAGCCTGTGGTCGTCTGCGAGTCGAGGAGGTACCTGACCGCTCTGAGGCACGCCGACCGTGCTCGGTGGTCATGGCTCCCTGAGAGCGCCAGCAGGCACCAGACGCTGCCGCTGTTGAGGCATTTGTGGACCGGCTGGGGCGCGTCGTGATCGGGAGGCGTGTGCCATTCGTCGATGCTGCTGGGCCACCGGCCGGTGACTCGCTGCTGCTTCACCAGGTACTCGGTCGCCAGCCGGAACCGTTGGGGCGGCACCGAGGCGGCCCGGAGGGCGACGATCACCTGACCGGTGGTGGCCGGGTTCGGTCTGGCGGAGCTCGTGACGCCCCAGCCGTGGCTGTCGTTGTCCTGGCATCGCAGCAGGTAAGTGACCATCTTGCCGCGCAGGTCCGGCTGGTGGTCCCAAAGTGAGAACGCCCAGAGGGCCACAGCGGTGGGCATGGTGCGGGGCAGCTCGAAGTGACTCGGAGTGGAGGAGACCGAGCCGTCGCGCCGGTCGACGCAGTTCTCCAGGAATCGCAGGGCCTTCTCGATCACTTCATCGCTTCTGCTGTTCGTGGTCTTGTGCAGGGCGATCAGGGCCCAGGCCGTCGGTTCGGCTCCCGAGTACGCGAACTCGGCGCTGGGAAACGATCCGTCGCCGTTCTGGCGGTCCCGGAGCCATGCCTGCGTGCGCTCCAGGTGGGGATTCCCGACTGAGGCGGCGACATCGCCGCCGAGGTCACGCAGCGCTTCGACGGCGAGGACCGCGTCCACCGTTCCGCCCCAGACGGATGGTTCATCGACTCCGGCGGACACCGGCCATGCTGAGGTTTCCGCCAACCGATTGCGGGTGATCCATTTGGCCGCAAGTGTGAGACAACGGTTGAGTTCGTCTTCGGTGGGCCATCGGCGCTTGGGCATCGCGCACCTCCCCGGTCTGGATCGGGGACGGACCGCCTTGTGGAGGACGGGCGGCGGCGCGCATCCCTAGATCGTTGGTAGGGCTCTCGATGCGCCGTTGCACGACAGCTGCAAACTTCAAATCATAGTGACAGACCTGAAACACTCATGAGAACTTAGCATTCGTTAAGTTAAATATTATAACCTCCAAGTCCGGATTCCATGCCGAAGTATTGGAGTGGATTGACACAGTTGTGTCCCAAGCTAATCGGAGTCCGTTTCTCCAGCTCATGCTGTGGATCGAAGTGCCGAGGTTTGACGGAAGCAGAGTGATCCCAAGATCGCAATAGTCCGAACAGACATTGACATGTCAGAATCTATACATCGAGCCGAGCGGCGGAGTTCGTTTGCCGGTACTCTCCTGAACACGCCGCCTGGATCCTGGGTCGAAGCCGGTGACGACTCGAGGCAGTGGAGAGCACCGACTTCCGTGTCCCCCACGGGTTGTGGCGAATCAGTAACATGTCGGCATGTCTCGTTCATGCACCTCTCATTGGCTTCGGCTGCTTTGCGCCAGTCTCGTCCTGGTCGCCGCAGTCGGCTGCACTTCCGACGAAGGGACCCTGAGCGGCGGTGACTCGGCCTCTGCCTCTGCCGATCCCGTCGAAGAGGAGACCATTCCGCCGCTGGCGTTCTCTCCTGAGCCGGACGCCGCAGTCGAAGCCCAGGACTACTTCGTGGATGGGACGGTGCTCTACTCCCTTGAGTACGGCACCTCCTACTACGACGAGAACGAAGCGATCATCCGCGCCATCGATTTCGAAGAGGACATGGAGGTCGGCCAGGCAGTCCCGGAGCACGACCGGCCCTTCGAAGACGTCCTCGACCAGAGCGACACCGCATTCGTCAAGACCGGCGACGAGGTCGTCCTGCTCCACGCCTGGGAGGAGTCGGGAACGGTGAGCCTGCGGGCCTTCGGCGCGGACGACGGCGGGCTTCACTACACCGGCGAAGCCGAGTCCGAGATCGACGGGCAAGGGCTGTCGATCGTGCAGGCCGATGAGCAGCACGTGCTCGTGGTCATGGACGGATACCGCCGGGTCGATTATCAGAGCTATGAGAGTGCGATGTCGTTCCTGTTCGACACGGCCACCGGCGACCTGCTCTGGTCGGGTGCCGACTTCGACGCGGCCGGGGTCCTGGAGGGGGCGGTCGGCGGCGTCGCCTACACCGAGGATGAGCGGCAGGAGCTCCGAGTCGTCGATTTCGAGGACGGAGCCGTCGGATACAGCTACGAGACCGACAGGCGACTCAAGGTCGACGACATCGGGGGCGGACTGCTGCTGATGGTCGAAGGCGAGCACTTCGAGGGTGTCTTCGCAGACGACGTCTACCATGCCGCCGTCGTGGACTTGGAGATGACGGAGGTACTGGTCGAAGCAGACACGGTTGCCACGCCGTCGTGCTTCTACGATCAGGTCGCGATAGTCGGATGCCTGAACTGGGACAGCGAGGAGATCTCGGCGTTCACGGCCGAGGAGGGGCAGATCCTCTGGACGGCGGACGACGTCGGAGGAGATCGGCTGATTCCGGACCGCTGGCTGGCATCGTTCGGGGGAGTGTTCTACATGGACAACGCCGAAGGAGCCCGCCCACCTGTGGCGATCGAAGCCGCTACGGGGGAATGGTTGGCGGAGGACCTGGTGCCGGGCATGGTCGAGGTCGGTCCCGGCTACGCGGTCGCGATCGAGCAAGCCTGGAGTCATACCTCCATAGGCGTCTTCGCCGAGGTGGAGCAGTGAGCTCGCCGGAGAGATGACCGATGCTCTGCTCGTCGGTAGTATCAGCCCATGAGCGGAGCCACCACCTCGAGACGATGCCGGATCGTGACGGAGCAGCCTGGAGCCGGTGAGCGAATCGAGACGCGAGGTGCCTCGAATGAACAGTTATGAGCGTGGATACGGCAGGGGCCGCGATCCGAGGGCGGCGCTGACTGACCTGGTGGAGGGTTGATGGCTGTGTTTCGGCGGACTCGGCGGCTCGGAAGGAAGCTCGCGGCGGCCAGCGGGCCGGGCGGGAGCCAGTCCGTCTCCAGCGTGCCGGGAGTTCCAGAGGACGAGGACTTCCAGGACCCTCCTCGGCACTGGGGGCGTGTCGGGGCACTAGTCGGAGTCTGGGCCCTGGTGCTGGGAGGCGGAGCCTGGTTCGCTCCAGCATTTGCCTCCGGAGGGGGGAACGACGCCACTGACCCGCGAGATGAAGCACCACCGACCGCCACCTCAGCGGCATGGAGCTACCTGCGATATGGAACGAACGGAGAAACTGAGCGTGCTCAGCGGATAGTGTGCGACGGGGCGAATCAAGGACTTACTCCTGCTGACCTTCAGACACTTCGCGACGAGATTTCGGCCGACTACCTTGAGGGCCGGACACCGGACCTTGACGTGAGTATCGACGAGTCCTCGGCGGTTGAAGAGGGCTACTCGATCAAGGTAACGGTCTTCTACGTCTCCGGAAGACAGGAACCGAGGACCTTCATAGTCACCGTTCAGGGTGTCAATGATGAGGAGTACTGCGTCTCTGATGTCGCACTTTCAGATGAGTCAGCCAATGACGGTGAGTCGGTCGAGGACGATCCTGAACAGACCGCATCCGATTACCTTGCACTCCTCCTTGGAGCTAGAGATGCGGAGCCTGCGATTGCTGCTCAGTGCGATCCGTACAAAGGCGTTGACCCAGATGAGCTTGTCGAAGCCATCTCAGAGTGGGAGGCTCAGAACGGCGCATCTACGGGATATGTCGTAGATACTGAGCTCACCGAGGCGTCGGACGAGAATCTCAGCATTATCAAGGTTGAAGCGGCACTTGAGGGGGACTTCCAGACTCTGGACCTCACGTTTGAGGTTGGCGTGCAACCCGACTGCGTCAACTCTCTCGAAGGCGGCGACGAGCTGATGGCCCCTGATGGAGATTGAGTTCCACTCAGGATTCGGCGACACGTAGCCGTTGGTGGTTGACTTCGCTCCGATGATCACGCAGCATTAAGGCTCGCACACCTATCGTACGGGTGCGCGAGCCTAACTTCATATGGAAGATTAAGCCGCCGCCCGGTGGCCCACAGTCGGCAAACTTCGTGCCACCGGGCGGCTCTCGACCAAAGGAGCGAACCCCGTTGGTTCTCCAGACCATACCCGAATTCAGGCTGCCTGGAAACAACGAACAGACGGCGTTTCTCAACCGCCGCGCTGCCGCTGAAACCTGCCTTGAACAGGACGTTCACGCCTTCGCGTGGGCTCACGAAGACATCGATCCGCACCATCTCAGCCACCTGGCCGACACCCCCGGTGCCTACCGGTACGACCCGGCCGACCACGACCCGACCATCCCCGAGAGCGACCCGCGTTCACCGCGATACGAGCCGCCTCACCTCCGACACCAGTCAGGAGACACATGGATCATCGACCGGGCCCGCCCCTACGATCCCGACGACCCGGGCCCGTACGGCTCGCCCGGCTGGTACCAGGACACCCGCACCGGTCGCCATCGACGCGGAGAACGTCCCGATCCACTTCCCGAAACCAGCCAGGACACCGGACCGAACCGGCCGAGGCCGGGACCGAGACGGGAAGGGCGCTGGCAGGTCGGCCAGCACGAAGAGACTGAACCGAGGCTGCCCGCGGTCGCCCTCGAATCCGCTGAGGCTGAGCAGTTCAGTTCTCTCCGCGAGGGCGCTTGGTATCGCTTCCTCTCGGGCTCGCAGATCCTCCACGAAACGCACTACTCGCAGAGCGAGCCCGCGCGAGAGCGCCTTATCGCGTTGCTGCGCAATCTGCTCGACCTCATCCTGCGTCTCCTGGGGCTCGGAGGGCGCACGCCCGAGCCCGACCGAGATCTCGCTCCTGGAGTCCCGGAAGCCGGGCGGGCCTTGGCGGCCGGCAGAGCGGCAGCGCGGGTGTACCCGCCCGCTGCCGCCCCTTATATCGCCCAATGGGAGCGCCAATTCGACAGCGCGGCCTACGTCCGTCAGGAGGTGATCGCATGAACAGGCGATCCATGGCCTCTGCCTCGGTAGCCGGAGCCGAGATCGACGGCAGGCGAGTCGAATTCACTCCGCTCCCGTTCCAAGCGCGGCTGCGGGTCACCTTCTACGAGGTAGATCCCGCGGTGCTCGGCTCGGTGATCGATCTTGACACCGACGAGCCTGGACTGCGGGTCTCGGCACCACTCCACCTGGAATGGGGGAACGCTCACGCCGATCAGCTCGTCACCGAGGCCACCCGAATCTGGGCTTCGCTGGCCTCAGACTGTGAGGGCTGACCAGGGTCGGGGCAGGGGAAAGCACCCCTGTCCCACTATATGAATACATCGGGGAATTCTCGGGGCACACCGGTTCGATTTGCCCTGCTACATTGAGCAACGGAAATCAAACGATGACCGAGAGTGATATCCCACTCTCATGACACCCCCTGAAACCTCATGTCCTGCTGAAACGACGGCGGCTCGCTGATGGCCGGTGCCGAAGTCTTCAGTATGGAGCCCGACAAGGTCTACGACGCGGTCGAGGCCCTGTTCGGTGTCGAAGTGGCCATCCGATCGGCCGGAGACGAACTGCTGGGCGAGTGTGAATCGACCGCCGAAGCTTTGACGTCCGGCCATTGCGCCATCGGCGACGCTCTCGACAGCGCGGCGAACTTCTGGTGCGGCGGTCAGGCCGCCCGACTCGCCACGCTGGTCGGCAACCTGGGTGAGTACCTGGCGACCGCCGCCGAGCAGACCGTGGAGATCGACGAGTACACCTCCGACGACTTCGCGCGGTACGCCGACCACGAACTCTTCCCGGGACGGGCCGCCGAGCAGGGGTCCGCCAGGCCGGATTGGTGAGTTCCCTGCATGAGCGAACTGAACTGGGAAGACCTGCGCGACACCGATTTCTGCGTGATGAAGACGCTGGCAGAGAGGATGGACACCTACATCGCCGGCATGGTGGAGCAGGCAGAGGTCCTCACGGAGGACGTGGCGAGCAAGCACCTCAGCACCGATCACTACGAAGGCGACACCGCGGACGCCGTCCGCGACCAAGTCGGCTATGTGGCCGACAGCTTCCAGGACGACCTCAGCATCTACGTGAACGTCAAGATCAAGGCCACACTTGAAGACGCGCATAAAGAGCTCGCCGCCGCCCAGCAGGACCTCGAGGAGTTGCTGGGGAACATCGAAGCCGGCAAGTTCGCGATCACGGGCCCGGCCGACGATCACCGAGTCGAGCTCTCGGAAGACCTGCTCTACGACATATCCGAGCTCAATCCGCCATCGCTCCTGTTGTCGCGTACTCGCTTCACCGAAGCCGACTTGAATGCCGACACCGGCCGCCACTTGGTTGCGACGGAGCTGAACCACGCCGCTGAAGACCTAGCCGATGCGTTCGGCCAGGCCCTGACAGCGATCATGACTCGCGCCCACGAAGCGGAGAGCGAGGCGGTGAGCGTCCTCAAGTCGATCCTCGACGAACCGGCGGCGCAGCCGCCGCCTCTGGGGGCCACCTACGACGACTTGATCGACGATTACCAGGAAGCGGCCGACGATCGAAATGTCGACTTCCTCAACGAGCTGACGTCAGGGGACTCCGAGGCGACCCCGAACGGAGTCAACGAATGGTGGAACGACCTCGATCAAGACGAACGCGACGCCCTTCTGGAGGAGTACCCGGGCCTCCTCGGGCCACTCGACGGCCTCCCAGCCGAGGTGCGTAACGATGCCAACCATGTGAACCTCCACAACGAGATCGATTCGATAGAGCAGCAGCTCGCAGAAATGGACGCGACACTTGACGAGTACCCGTACGGAGGCTCGTTCGACGAGCAGGAATACCTTTCGCTGCAGAACCAGCTCGAAAACCTCAACTCGCTGCAAGACCGGCTGGAGACAGGCGAGGAGAACGGCGAGGACCTCTATCTGCTCGACTTCGACTCCGCCGTAGACGGGCAGGCTGTCGTCTCGGTCGGCAACCCCGATACCGCCGACCACACCGCGGTCTATGTACCCGGAACGACGTCAGATCTCGAAGGGATCGGCGGACTGGTGGACGATGCCGCAGTCATTCAGGGTGATGACAACGACTGGGGGCCGGCAGGAGAAGAGACCGCGGTGGTGATGTGGCTCGGTTATGACGCGTCTGATAGCGCATACCCGACTCACAATGACAAGATCAACCCCGAAGCCTGGTCAGCCAGCTACGCGGAGGACGCCCGCGAGGACCTGTACAACTTCGTAGAGGGCATCGACGCCAGCCACGAGGGAGAATCTCATACCACCCTGATGGGCCATTCATGCGGCAGCTCAGTCGTTGGAGCTACTGCCAGGGACTATCAGGTCGCAGCGGACCAGATCGTCGACTTCGGCAATCCGGGCCTCATGGTCGATACAGCGGACTCGCTCAGCGGCGGTGCCGACAGTGTCTGGTCCACCAGGGCCGATGGAGACGCGATCACCACTGCCGCCGGACTTTCGTACCCACTTGGAATTGACCCGGTCGCACCGGAGTTCGGCGGCCAGACATTCGATTCAGAAGCGATCGGCGACGGCGGATGTTCTATCCATAGTGGGTACCTCAAGGACGACAAAGGTGCAGATCCGAATATAGCCAGAGAGCACATGGTCGACATCATCACCGGACAGAAACAATGAATCGAATGTTCGCTCGATCCGCACTCGCGACTCTAGTCGCGCTGACCCTGCTCCTTGGAGGATGCATGTCTCAGGAATCGCTTCCCGAACGAGAGTTCGACCAGGCTGAGGCTTATCCGTTGTTGGAGCAGATTGTCAGAGACACGGCCGATGGGCTACCGGACTTTCCCGGATTTGGGAGACGCAGGTATATGAATGAGGAGGATTGCTCTCAAATCGGATCCCAATATGAGGGCTGGGTCTCCATCGAAATCAGGTATGTGTTTAGTGCCGAAGATTCCGTGACCGATCTCGTTCGAGTCGAGTACACGAATCTCCTACGTCAAATGTGGACAGAATCTGGCTATGATCTCCATAGGGACGATGGCAACGGAGACGGACCAGGATCTATGGAGGCCAGGCGGCCCGATGGAGTCAACTTGTGGTGGACCGTTGCAGGCGATGAAGGTGGTGTCTCTCTTACGCTCCAGTCCGGCTGCGTGCAGTCCACCCCGGGATTTGAGAAGCCCGACTACATCGCGCCGGCCGGTGGCGTTCCGCTCGAGGAAGATCTCGCAGCCGACCGAATGAAGCCATCGCCAGAGCCCTCGGCCGACGCGATCGCTCCCTTCGAAGGAACCCAACCGGCCGCACCGGCAGGCACTGTTTCTTGGAGTGGGCAACTAGAGAAGTTAGATTCTCGGGAGACCGACGACGGTCCGCTCTGAACCGGGGCGGCTTGCCGAAGTCGGTGGTCGGCTCTCGATGGTCGAGCGTTTCCACAGCACTCCGGAAGGCTGGAGGTACACCGAGCGAGTCTACGAGGTCAGGCACCGCGACACGAATCGGCCCGAGCCCGATGAAGCTGCCGCACTGCCGGGACCCACCGACACCGATGCCCGTTGCGAACGCAGCGGCCAAGTCAGTCCCGAGAACCTGCTCTCGGAACGTTCGTGCCTGACATGCGGCAAGCCGCATTCGCGGCAGCTTGGAGTCCCTTGGTTCGGGGACGAATCGATCGAATTGTCGTGGCTCCCCCGTACGATCTGAATCAGAAGCACGGCCGAATCAAGGAGCAACTAAATGACGCGATACCTGATCTCGTTCGACGACGGATGGATGACCTTCCCCAGGGAGGAGCTGCCCGACGTGGCCAGAGCCTCCCTCAAGGTCGTCGAAGAGGCTAAGAAAGCCGGAGTGTGGGTGATCGGTGTTGGGCTGGAGAGCCAGCGCGCATCCGTCGTGTCCACCGATGGGGAGATAGCCGAAGGGCCGTTTCCGGAGACCAAGGCGGTGCTCGGTGGGCTCTCGATCGTCGACGTCGAGACACGCGAGGAAGCCCTGGAATGGGCCGCGAAGATGGCAGCCGCCTGCCGGTGCCCGCAGGAGGTGCGGGAGCTCCTTCCAGACCCGGATGTCTGACAAAGGACTTCGGCGCATCGAAGTCCGGAGCTTTACGCCTCTCCGAGTGGGGCGCCCATCTGCTCCATGAACGCGACCGGGTCAACGGCTCCGGCGGGGCTCCGGTCCGCCTCCAGGTGGACTTCATAGTGCAGGTGCGGTCCCGAGGAGCGTCCGGACGAACCGACGTATCCGAGGAGCTGCCCGGCCTGCACCGTGTCGCCTACCTGCACCAATGGTGCCTGTCCGAAGTGGCAGTACCTGGTGAGGTAGTCACCGGCGTGCACGATGTTCACGTACCAGCCGCAGCCCGCCACCTCGGGGGAACCGTCCACGTCGCAGGAGTACGGGCCTCCGTTCAGGCTCGCGTTGCATTCGGAGGTGATCACGGTCCCGGCGGCGGCGGCCACCACTTCCGTGCCGCGCGGGGCGCCGAGGTCGACGCCGTAGTGCGTGGGCCGCTCCGGGGTGCGGAAGCCCGACCAGACCGGGGCCCGCACCGGAACGGTCCAGCCCGCGGCCGAGATCTCGCCGGCTGCCGCGCAGCTTCCCAGCTCGGTCGACACGTTGGCGACGCGGGCACCGCCGTTCGTGAGCGTGTTGACGATGTCGATGGCCGTCGGCTGGTGCTTCGCGTAGGCGTCCGGGAAGGCCGAGACCTGGACGGCCTGGGCGGCGTCGGTGAGGGCCATGTTCTCCCAGCCGTCGATGGTCAGGAGCTTGTCGTAGAACTTCTCGGCGGCGACCGCCGGGTTCATGAGCTCCTCGACGCTGCCCCAGCCGGAGGCCGGACGCTGCTGGAACAGTCCCACGGAATCGTGGTCGTAGCCCACTCCCTCGTCGGACAGCTCCATGCTGGAGGGGTGGGCCGGGTTGGCGAGGTTCTTCAGGCCGCTCTCCTGCATCGAGGTGGCGATCGCGATGATCCAGCCCCGGCTCGGGACCTCCATCTCCTGCCCCACCGCGACGATGATCGCGGCGTTCCTGATCTGGTCGGAGCCGTAGCCGCCAATCGAAGGGAACTCGGCGTCGGGGTCGATCTCGACGTTCGAACCGCAGCCGGCGAGCAGGGTCTCCTGGTTCGGGTCGTCCCGCTGGTCGGTAAGCAATTGCACGACCGCCACCACCGCGCCGATGCAGCAGACCGAGAGGAATGCCACGGTCCAGATCATGGGCCTGAGGCGTTTGGGGATGCGGGGGGATCGGGGTTCGTCTGTCGTGGTCACGGCGACTCCCAGTCGATCGCCGAGACCAACCAGTCCTTACTCGTCCATCCGTTGGCGCTCTCAGACATGGACAGGATCAGGGTGCCGGTGTCCGTAGGGATGGAGACCCGGTTGCCTTCGGCGGTAGCTTCGCCTTCGATGCTTTGGGCGGGAACCGATGTCGGGTCGACCTGCTCCATCGCCGCGGCCCGGTCCTCGGTGAGGTAAGGGGCGATCGACTCGTACCAGGCCGCTTGGTCGAGTCCGTCGGGGTTGAGCCAGGCCTCGGCGAAGGCGAGCGCGCGGTCGACTGCCTCTTCAGGTAGTTCCTCGGCCGCGTAGCAGTCCTCGCCTTCGCAGTCGAACGTGGCGATGCCGTCGTCGGCCGTCATCTGATCCGGGATCTCGGACTCGTCCGATGATTCGCCGTTCCCCGAGGTGCTGCCGCTGAGCGGGGTGTCGTCGCGGGTCTGGGCGAGGGCGAGCGCGATGATGACCACGACGAGGATGATCGCCACGATGCCATAGCGGGAGAAGACGATCCGGAACAATCGTCGCAATGTCAGGACCCCCTTTGTGGCCTGTAGACCCCGTCACCCGAGGTCGATGCGGTGCTCGGGGCCTGCTGGCCGGGCTGGTGGTCCGGCGGCGCGGAGCGGGTCTCGGTGCGTTCGGCGGTCCGGACCGAACCCCGGTCCGCCTGGCCTTCGGGGCGAGTTTGATCCCGGGTGCGCTCGACGATCCGCTCACGCTCTCTCTCGATCTCCCGTTCCTTCTCGGTGTCCCTTCGCCTGCCCAGCAGGGCGTCGGCCGGGCCGCCGCCGGCGACCAGGTTGTTTATTCGGCGAAACGGGCGCAGCAGCATCCACGCCGCCACACCTAGGAGCCCTATGAGGATGACCTGCATGGGCACGGGCAGAGTGGTGCCCAGGATTCGACCCGTGGCGAAGATGTAGATCACCGCCGCCAGAGAGAACACAGCCACGTTGATGACCGCGCCGAGCACCGTGTTGACCAGGCGCTTGAACGGTCCGCCCGCGGGGCGCAGGATCGCGATCGTGCCGACGATCGGCAGCGCGACGATCGCGAAGCGGACGATCATGAAGCCCAGGATGATCAGGACCGAAGCGGTGATGTCGAAGAGCGCGAAGAACAGGGAGGTCAGCAGTGTCAGCAGGCCGGTTCCAGTCCGCTCCCAAGCGCGTTCGCCGCTTAGGTGCGCGTAGGCCTCGGGGTCTTCCTGCTGGATTTGGGCCACGAGGTTGCGCCAGAGTTCCTGTTTCTCTTCGATGAGCCTGTCGCGAATCTCAGGGTCCGAGGCGGCTTCGTTGTCGATCCAACTAAAAGCCTGGGCCGAATAGAGCGCCCTGCCGTACTTGTAGGCCACATTCGAACTGGAGACCACAGGGTTGCCGTCTTCGGTTACGATCTCACCATTCTCTCGCTCGTACTCGAATTCTTCGCTCTGTCCGAGCATGGTCCGCAGCCAATTTTGGTAGAGCACTTCGTTCGAGACAAGATCCGAGGCGAGGACTGAAGCGGAGCGGGTATCGATGCAGAAATTCGGGTTGTTGCGGTTCCGATCCAGCATTTCCTCGACCTCATCTTCGGTTAGGTCGGAGCCGTCGATGCAGTCTGCAGCTGAGTCGTCTTGAATCAGAGTGGTGCTCAAGTTCATGCCGACCTTGAGAGCCTCATCGGTGTAGTTCGCGGACTGAACCGGCCAACGTACGACCGCAGTGACCAATACAAGAATGAGTGCGGCCCAAGCGACGGTGGTGACTGCGTTGTTCATGTCGGCTTGGCGGCTGCGCCACAAGAGGTAAATGCCGATGACACCAACCGTGACAGCTCCGAAGACGGTGAAGACTTGTTCGTAGACAAGCTGTGAGACCGTCTCCATGAAGCCGTTCGACCAACCCCACATCCGATCGGGCTCCCAAGCAGCCTGTCGCAGCGAGTTCGAGGCGCCGATGACGGATTTCGAGACGTTGAACTCCATGTTCGCCAGAGCATTCGCGGTGTCGGCCCCGTTAGGAAGGGAGATCGAATTGACGCACGAGCCGCTGATGCTCATCTCCTGGGAACCGTACATCGGCAATTGGTATCCCGCGTAGCCGTAGCGGCTGTAGGTGCCGACACCGGTGCTCTTATCGAGCTCGCTTGGCTCGGCGAACCAGCCGGCCATGCCGGAGTCAGGGGTCGAAGGCTGCGGTTCGACCTCGCAGTCCAGTTCGGTGCCGGTGGGCAGCACGTCGACGCAGGCGACCCAGTCGTTGTGCCACTCGTAGTCGGTGCACCCCTCCTCGCCCTGCGCGCCCGCGGAGGTCGGCATGAGGAACAGGGCGCCGGCGGCGGTCGCCAGTACCAGGATTATTCGGGCCAGTTTTCGCGCTATGCGAGGAGTTTTTCGGGAGGGGTGGGCCACTACTTCTCCTCCCCGGGAGTGGTGTTGAGGTAGTCGAGCAGGCCGTGCACCCAGCCGAAGTCGGCCCGGATGCGCTGGACCCGGCCGTCGACGTCGCGCATGACGAACTCGCGGTACGGCAGGCGCTTGGTCTCGGCGGCGTCCACTTCGCTCAGCGAGGCGAGGACCTGCTCGTAGCCCACGCCGGTGGGCACGCGCAGCATCTGGAGCGCCTCGGAGGCCACATCGGCGTCCTCGGCGATGCGGCCGACGAAGACGGTGCTGACCAGGTTCTGGACGTCGAGGCTGAGGATGTCCCTGGGGTTCTGGCTGGCCACGAGCGCGGCCAGGTTCCACTTCCGGGAGTCGCGGGCCAGGCGCACCAGGAAGGAGCGGCCGGACTTCCAGCCCTCCATGAAGTGGGCCTCGTCGAGGCCGACGAGCTTGCGGCGGTTCATGTCCCCGCCGTAGGCGCGGCGGACCGCGAGGCGGTGGGCGGTGTGGAGCATCGGCAGGGCCAGGGCCTCCTCGGCGCTCCAGTACTCGCGCTCGATGCCCAGGTCTGGCAGCCGCAGGCCGGCCATGGTGATGACGGTCAGGGCGGTGTCGTCCTCGAGCACGCCCCTGTCGGGGGTGCCGAAGAAGAGCTTCGCCAGGGGCATCTCGGCGGCGTCGAGCAGCAGGGCGGCCAGTTCGGCGCCGTCACCTGTGACGTGGTCCTCGGCGTCCTGCAGCGACTCGACGATGTCCTCGAGCGCGGAGTCCTCCTCGGCCGGGACGTGCCGGGCCGCGTGGCGCAGCAGGCGGGCGGTCGAGGCTTCGCGCTGGACCTGCGGGGGCAGGAGCATCGCGCAGATGTCCTGCACTAGCATCCGGCGTTCGGATCGGGCGTTGGAGACGGCGATGTCGTACTCGCGCTGGCCCTCCGGGGTGTCGTCGAAGTGCTCCCGCCTGGGCGAGGGGATGAGCGCGTACGGCGCCAGCGTGCCGTATTCGGAGCCGGTCAGGTTCAGCACCCGCGAATACGGCTTGAGGTCGGGCATCTCGCACAGCTTGGCGAGCGGGCCGGACGGGTCGAGCAGGGTCACCTGGACGCCGCGGCGGGCCGCCAGGTAGCCGAGGGCGCCCATGAGCGTGGACTTGCCGCCGCCGGGTTCGGCGACGAAGACGCTCAGGCCGGACTTCTCACGGACTTCGGTGGCGAAGTGCAGGTCCAGGAAGACCGGCCTCCTGCACGTTCCGGCGGTGCGCCCGATGAGGTCGCCGCGCCGGTCGCCGACGGTGGAGGCGGCCTGTGGCAGCGCCGCGGCGAAGAGCTTGACCGGCATCCGCCGCACATACCCGGTCTGCGCGACCGGTTCGCCGGGGACGAACTCGCGGGCCAGCCAGTCCTGGTTCTTGGGGTGCTGGAGGCTGATGCGCATCTCCCGCTGGTACATCTGCATCAGCGTGCGGGCCCGCTCCAGGCACTCTTCCTTGGTGTCGGCGGTGACGGCCAGGCGGTGCCAGCCGTGGGCGCGGGCGGCGTCGATCGGGAGGCCCGTGGTCATCTCGTCGCCGACGCCGAGGGCGCGCTCGGCGAGGCGCTGGAGCTCGGGCGGGGCGTCCATGGCGTGGTCGTCGTAGTCGCGCTGCTGGCTTCGGATCATGCGCAGGCGGTGGTCGAGGTCGCGGAAGGCCTCGCCGGGGCCGAGGATGTCGACGCGGCTGGACAGTTCGATCGGCCACGGGCAGCGCTCGTGGAAGTGCAGCCAGGGCTCGTGGCGCTGGGGGATCTCGAGTTCCTCCATGCGGCCGACGGTGAGGATCGCGGTGTGCTTCTCCTCGCCGGTGAGCCGGTTGACGAGCTTGACGGTGGAGCCGTACGGGCTGCGGTAGCGCTCGATGGACTCGCTGAGGGCGAGGACGTCGCCGGGGCTCCAGTCGCTGTCGTGGCCCGAGAGCAGCCGCGGCGGCTCCATGCCGAGGGCGACCGAGCGGTAGACGAGCCATTCGAGCTCGGAGGTCGTGGCGCGTCGGGCGCGCACGCCGAACGAGCCGAGGACCTCGTCGAACTGGAGGCTGCGCTTCTCGATGCGCTCGCGCTCGGAGAGCTTGGTGCCGCGGCCGAACATGCGGCCGACCTTCTCGCCGAGGTTGTCGAACATGGACCTGCGGGTGAAGGTGATGCCCAGGAACGTCTGGCCCTCGGCATGGGAGAGCTGGTGGAGGTGGCGCTGGGCGGCGACGAGGTGGTCGGCCCAGCTGGTGCCGCCGGGGACGGTGCGCAGCGGGTGGGCCGTGGCCTGGTCGACGTTGCGGGCCCACTGGTCGGCCTGGAACGGCTGGGTAGTGCGCCTGAGGTGGACTCGCATTCCGGCGAGGCCGGCGAACTGCTCGGCGATGGCGGTGATGAGCGCTTCGCGCTCGAGGTCGGGGCGGAAGGACCACCGGACGCCGGGCAGCTTGTACCAGGCGGTGACGGTGTTGGGAGTGAAGGTGGCGTGCCCGGCGATCTCGGTCAGCGACAGGTCGCGGAGCGGGGCGCGCTCCTTCTCCTGCTTGACCGGCTTGACGCGAGACGGCTTCGGCTCACCGGTGGTGGCGAGCTCCTCCGCGCTGGGCTTTTTGACCGGTACGAGCTCCTGCGAAGGGGCTCGTCGTTGAGCTGTGGAAACTCTCCCGCGCCCCTGGTCAGGTGCCTGTGGATAACTCGGCGCGGATTGTGGATAACTCTGTGGGTGCTGTGGATAACCCTGTGAATTCCCGCTGGTCGGAGCCTGTGGATAAGCCTGTGCGCCACCCTGTGGATAACTCGACCGTTCCTGTGGATAACCCTGTGGAGAAGGTGCGGTCGGAGGGCTCGTCGGCGCAGGTGGAGTCGCGTGTCGGGATCCGTTCTGCGAGCGCGCCTGCTCCGCCGGTTGCTGCTGCCCGGCGGGCTCGGTCCGGCCCTGCTGCCTGACCGTGTCCGTCCTGCCGTGCTCCTTGACCGGCTCCGCCCTGAAGACGGCGTCGGCCAGGGCGGTGGCGTCGTCGTCGAGGTCGCCGGAGCGTTCGCGGTCGCGGACCGGGGCGGGAGGCCGGGGGGCGGAGAACTTGGCGACGGGCTGTCGGCGATCCTCGCCGCTCATAGGCGCTCCTCTTGTCGGGCGGTCTCCACGAGTGTGGGACGGAGCCGGATCGATCGGGTCGAGAACGCCGGGATTCGCTTCTCGGCGCCTGCCTCTCGGGTGTGCTTCCAGTCGGTCAGGAGGGTGCGGAGCACGGTCGTCGCCGGGCGGTCGGCGTCGACGTAGCGGAAGATCAGGGAGGTCGCGACCAGGGCCAGGGAGATCTCGATCGAGGGGAAGAGATTGACGTCGCCGGTGAAGAGCCAGTAGACGAACATGAACAGGGCAAGCAGCGCGGCGAAGACCCCGTACTGGGCGTAGGGCAGGTGGATCGGGAGGGTGTACCCGGGCGGGCCTAGGTAGAGCAGCCGGGCGCGGTAGATGTCGTCGTCAGTGCGCAGGCGCATGGGCGTCCTCCATCCAGGCTGGCTCGGTGGCGGGGCGGGCGGGAGCTACTCGTTCTCGCTGAAGAGGACGTCGACGAGTCCGCCGCCCACGGCCACCAGTACGACCGCGCCGGCGATGAAGGCGATGCCGAGGATCGCGATGGTCGAGGACGTCAGCACCCGGCTGACCTCTCCCTTGTTGGCTCTTGCGATGAAGATGAGTCCGAGGATCGCGAGCAGGATCGGGGCGATGCGGCTCAGGAAGAAGCTGATGATCCCCTGGGTGTTGATCTCGGCATCCTGTGCCTGCACGTGGGCGGCCACCGTCCAGAGCGTGTCTTTAATCATCGTCAGTCCCATCTCGTCACATGGGCCACATAGACCTCATGTTATGCAAGGTTCATTCATGTAACTTGTCTCCCAACCCGACGGGGGGTCTGCGTTCATCATATGCCGGTCCCCTGACTCAGCGCACTGTCGTCGGCCCGATGCGCAATCGCGAAACCGGTCGTTCATCAAGTGAACCGCGGCCACTCGGATGTTTCAATGACCTGCGGCTTATCACCCTGTGTCGGGAATCCGACACTGCAATGGGGCATTGTCGAGCGGTCGTGGGCGGTCATTGGCCCCAGTAGTCGCCGAACTCCCGGTCGACCCGGTCTGCGTCGATGCCGTATCGGGACAATCGGTACTGATGGCCTCGCTTCGAGTCGGGGCGCTCCAGCACCGACCGCAGGGTGTCCTCCTCGGCGCCGGTCCAGCCCATCTCCAACTCCCCGAACAGGATCGGCAACTCTCCGTGCGGGTTGTCGGTGAGCCGATCGTACGAGACATCGATGAACCGCCCGGGCGCGGCGCCGGCGCGGACGCGGCGGGCCGCCTCGATTCCCTGCGGGAAGATCCCCAGCCACTCCGGGCCTATCGGTGCCGGGTCCACAGTGCGGTAGGTCAGTGCGCGGGCGGTCTCGACCAGGGAGCACCAAGAGCCCATCACCGTCGACGGCGCCCGGTGCGTCCATACGATCGTCGCGCCGTCGAACACCTTCAGCAGCACGTCGAGGTTGAACAGGTGGAACGGGGCTTTGAGCATCCAGCGCCGCCGCGGGAGGCCGAACTGGAGGACCTGGAGCACGCGCCGGTAGTGCTCGTAGTCCGGGGTGAAGTCGTGGGCGTCGAGCCAGGCGAGGTAGGCCGGCATCGAAGCGCGGGTGGTGAAGTTGTGCCCGTGGGGCAGCGCGAACACGCATTCCTCGGGCTGCAACGCCTCCAGGGGGTGGATCCGGTTCCATCCGGGAGCCGCCATGCCCCCGAGCCTGCCCATGGCGCGCGCCTGCCTGATCCGGCGCCGCTTGAGCTTCTCGTCGGCCCCGCTCAAGTCGGTGTTCACCAGCTCCCACAGCAGCGGCGCCCGGTTGCCGTGGTGCGCGGACAGCATCCGGTGCGTCAGGGTGGTGCCGGTGCGGGGCAGACCCGTCACGACCACCGGGCGCTCGATCGGCTCGCGCGCTATCTCGGAGCGCTCGGCCACCAGGCGCTCGACGCGCAGGTAACTGGCCATGCGGCGGGTCAGGTCGTCGACGAAGCCCTCCCAGCCGAACAGCGAGATCCCCTCGGTCTCGGCGGCGCAGTCGAGCAGGAACCGGTAGGACTCCACGAACTCCGGAGCTAGGGCCGCATCCGCCTCTGCCAGGCGTTCGGCCTTGGAGAGCATGCGGTCGAAGACCCGGCCCGGGTGGGCGCGGGCGCCCCGGACTCTGGCCGCACCGAGAGTATTGACGAGACTTACCCAAGGTGCGGTGCGTCGCATGCGAACTCCTTGCCGGCGGGGAGGAATGCGAAGATTCTTACATATCGTGGGCTGTCGTGTGGTGTCACGTGACGGCGGCGGGCGGCCCTGCTGTCACACTGTGTCGATAATCCGACACTAAACTCGGTGCTCCCGGTGTCCTACTCTCGATACCTGGAATGCACCGGAGAATAGACCCCGAACCGAACCTACGAGCCGGAGACCACTATGGACGCCATCGATGACATCGCCGGACGGCTCACCGTCGCGGCGATCGCATTCGCCGTCGCCGGCCTCGTCCTGGCCTCGCTCGCGGCGATAGCGCTCGGCGGCGTGCGCGCCGCCGAGAAGTGGCCCAGCGCGCCCCGCCCCCGAGTCGGACGGCCGGTCGCCCTGGCCGGGGCCATGTTCGGCCTCATCGTCCTCGCCCTGGCGGCCGGCCTGCTCTCCCTGGCGCGCATCGGCACCGGGCTCGACCCCAACCTGCGGGTCCTGCTCGCGGTCGGCATCGACCTGGCCGTGCTCGCCGTCGGCGTGCTCGCCGTGAACTACGTGGCCGGGCGCGTCGAAGTGCGCGCCCTGATCACCGAGGCCGAGCGCCCGCCCCAGCCGCCCCCGATCCCCGTCTCCGGCGACCCCACCCGCTACCAGGTCCCCGACCGCACCGAGGTCCCGGTCGACCACAACGGCACCATGCACGCCCCCGGCCCCCGGCGGCCCGCCGGGCCGATGGCCCCCGACACGGCCGCGACCGGGAACCTCAGGCAGGTCTCCGGCGGCGTCCCGACCATCCCGACCGACACCCGGCCCGGATGGGTGTTCCAGGACAAGGGCACCGGAGCCTTCTACGCGGCCGTCGCACAGAGCAGGGGCGGCATCAGCCTGCTGGCGCTCGACGACTTCACCGTCGCCCGCACCGCCTCGCTGGTCGGCCCCCTCGAACTGGTCGGCTCGGTCGAGGCCACCGTGTGGCCCCTGGAGAACGGCCAGAACCACGACGAGCAGGCCGCCTCCACCACCGAATAACGCACCTGCTCGGGAGCCTTCGGGACGGCGCGACTGGAACCCCGGACCGACCGCGGTTCCGGTAGTATTTCCGTATGCTCAGCCGCTTCGGGATCGAACCACCCGAGACCCCCTTGATCCGGCCATCCGAGCAAGACGCGGCCGCCGCCGCCGAACTCGGTTCGGTCCTCGACATGATGCGCCGGAGCCCCGCCCCCGAACCCGAGCCCGGGCAGGTGCTCCGGACGACCGCCGTGGCCTGGCTGCGCCTGGCCGCCGAATGCCGCGACGCCGCCGCCGTCATGGGCTTCGGCGAAGTCGGCGAACGACTCTACGAACTGGGGAAGGCGTCCGCCGCGATCGGCCTCCAACTGGTCGCGCTCTCGATCCGCCTGGAATCCGCCTGCCACCGCGGCATCCGCCTCGGCCCCGAACTGCCCCGCAGCAGCGGGCGCCGCTACACCGGCCGGCGCGTCGAAGCGAACCGCCGATAACGAGGTGGCCGTCAGCGTCGCCGAGTAGCGCCGCAGCTCCCAGCCCTCGAAACCGGGAGTCATCTCGACGCGCGCCAACGCCTCGACCGCACCCGACGCGCCGACCTCCGTGTCCAGGACCGAATCGGGGCCGAGTTCGACCTCGGTGCCCGCTCCCACCAGCACCTCCGGGGGCGGCGGGACCTCCACGGTCACGCGATGCGTCCCCGGCGCGAGCCGGTACTCGTTGACACCCCAGATCGAGGGGACGGGCTCGCCGTCGATCACGACCCGGGGCGCGGACATCCACGGGCGCACCTCGGGCGGATAGTCCTCCCCGAACTGGCGCGCTCGCTTGGCGGCCCTGGCCACCTCCTGCTCGTCCACGATCGTTCCGAGCGGCGCTTCGGGCCGATGCGGGGCCTGGACGTAGGCGAGGTTCACCCGGAGCCCGGCGGCGGGCGAGACGTCCCGAGGATCGACCGGCCGCCACGTCCCGACCGGGCACGGTGTCTCCCGGTACTCCGCGACCGGCAGGCCGAATCTCAGGCGGGCCTCGGCGATCCGGTTCCACACCCGCTCGATCAGCAGGCCGATCCGATAGAACAGGATGCCGCCCAAGATCGAGGCGAGGACGTACCCCACGAGGGCCAGATAAATGATCAGGCGCGATTGGGATTCGCCGGAATCGAATTGAAGCAGTGTCAAGCCGACGGCGGCGAATCCGGCCAGGCTCCCGAGGACTGCGAGCACCGCGGTCACCGCGCGCCCCATGCGCGGCGGGACCGACCGGGTCGGCAGCAGGAACCACTGGCGTACGAGCTCCGGAACGGGGCCCTCGTCGAGGCGCTGGGGCACGAACGAGGTCACGCGGGTGAACAGTCCCCGTTTGACCTCAATCGGCCAGTAGGCGCCGGAAGCGCCGCTCTGGATCTGAAGCAGGTAGCGGCCCGGCTCCAGATCGATGTCGACCCTTCCGAATCCGGTGGCCACCGGCTCACCGTCGATGAGCGCCACCGGAGTGAAAGGCCGCGGCTCGTCGAGCTCCTCGATGCCGCCGAGCAGGTCCGACTCCAGAATCAGGATGCCCTTCTCGGGCGAGGGAAGGCCCCTGGATCCGACCCCGCTCCTGACCCAGATCGAATACATCGCGTGCGAGAACACGGTCCGGCTCCCGAGCGGATGCTTCGCGAGCTCGTATGGAGCGGCGGCATCCTGCCCGAGAGCCTGCAGCCAGCGGAAGTTCAGACCCATAATCGCGCGGCCTGTTGGGCCAGGTTGCCGAGAAGATTCAGGACCGGCTTGAGTTTGTCGATCACTTCGAGCACGAACCTGATGATCTTCGCGGCCCGCTCGGAGATGCGCAGCACCTGCTTGATCGAGTTGAGGGCCCTCATGATCAGCGAAGCGATCTTGGCGACGCCCTGCGCGACCATGCCCGCCGTCCAGGCGCCGAACGTCGCCACCGCGGCCGCGGCCTGCGGCAGCAGCCGCGTCAGCGCCCAAGAGACACCCTTGGCGATCAGATCGACGATGTCCTGCCGCAGCATCTTCGCCAAGTTCGCCATCTCGGTGAGCAGCGCCTGCAGCGCCACCGCCAGGTAGCCCAGGACATTGGTGGACTCGCCGAGGTCCTCGACGCGAACGCGCGCCGTGTCGCCGTCTTGGCCGACCCAGTCCGAGAGGGCGTCTACTCCCACCTCTTTGACGTGGTCGCCGACCTGTGCGGCGCCTTCGGCCACGGTGCCCCACATCTCGGCCGACTTCTTCATGCGGCTCTCGTTCCCCGACACCAGGCCCACCAGGTCCTCCAGCGGCTGGAAGGCCTGGATGAGGAAGTCGATCAGGGTTCCGGCGAGCCACTGGACCGGGTCGAACTTCGGGTCGCCGATGTGCTCGACGAACGCCGTGTACTGCTTCATCGCGTCGCCGACGGCGAGGAGGTCGCCCGCCAGGCTCGTGGTGAGATTGGTGATCGCACCGAAGTCGGTCAAGCTGTCGATCTTCTGAGCGTTCTGGAACGTGTTGATCCCCAGAGTGAGCGGCGAAGCGGCGCTCTGCAGCATGTTGTTTCCGGAGACGTTGCTGTGGGATCGGCCGTCGTAGGCGATGCTGCCGTCGTCGTTGCGACCGCTGACCCGCACATCGGATCCGACCGTGTCGCCGTCGTAGCGGAGGTGGGCCGGCATGTTGCCGTACATGCCGAAGCCCTGATGGGTGTTGGTGTACGACTCGTTCCCGTCATCGGGGACGTACTGCGAGGCCCACTGGTGGAGTCCGCTCGTCTGCCCGTCGAAGTCGGCCTTGCGGGAGCCTTCGCCGGTGGTCGCGTCGTAGTAGTCCTTCCACTGGCCGCCCCAGGCGCCGTCCTCGGCGACCGTGGGAGATTGGCTGGGGGCGTTGTCCTGCCAGTTCAGTTCGTCGTCGGACATCACAGATCACCCGAATCGATCCGGTCGGCGATCCTGGAGAGCTCAGCGGCGATCTCGTCGTCGTTGCCCTCGTGGTCCTCCGCGCACTTGTCGAGCGCGGAGGCCAGACCGTCTATGGCGGTCCGGGTCTCCTCGAACGTCGGGTGCACGAAGCCGTTCATGCCGGCGAAGTAGACGGCCGCGAACGGAAGTCCGCCGAGCCCCCACATCCACAGGTCCGGGTCCGCCTCCTTGGCGTAGTCGGCCAGGGAACCGGCCTCGTCCGCCACTCCTCGGAGGATCTCGGCGGCCGATCTGAGCTGTTCGGCATCGATGTCGATAGAGGTCATGGGGAGTTCCTCGGGGGCTCAGCGGTCCAGATCCGACCCGAATATCGAGTCAGAGTCAGACCGTCGGCGTTCATTGTCGATTTGATCTGCGCGTAGCCTTCGATCTCGGTGACCGACCCTTCACGCAGATCCAGGTCGAACAGAAGTCTAGAAGATCCCAACAAATCCACCTCGGTGCCCTTGTCCAGCAACGGTGCCGGGCGCGGGATCGCGACCTCCAGAAGGTCGTGCGAACCGGGGGGCAGGCGGTACTCGTTCAGACCCCAGATCGCCGGCAGCTCGCGGTCGTCGAGGGTGATTCGGGGCGGCTCCACCCAGGGCAGGCCGCGCCTGCGCACCGTTGCCGCCTTGCGTTCCCCGGCGGCGTGGTCCCACCGCATGTCGCGCACCAGCGCCCGCCGCTCTCGCTTCCACCAGCGACCCATGCCCTCCAGCTCCTCGCCTATGACCTCGACGAACGGCGCGTCCGGATCCTGTCGGCGGCCCGGGATAGGCTGGGCCGCCACGGGTGCCTCCGGTAGCGGCGTACGACGGACTTCGAGCGGCTGGATCGAGTGGAAGCTGTCGTACAGGAAGACGACGTGGATGCGCAGGATCGCGCCCGAACCGGGATCGGGCTCGCTCAGGTCGTCGGGGTCGACCGGACGCCAGGTGATGTCCTCGCCCACCGGCTCGAACCGGGCGACCGACCGGCCGAGACGCCTGGGGCCCAGCCGGAAGCACCGGTAGAACCGCCGCATGCGCTCTGACAGGACGCCGCTGTAGAACGGTTCGGCGACGACCGAGGACAATCGCACCTCGCCGCCCTCGGGAACCTCCACGGGCCAGTGGCGGCCCGACGCCCCGGCCTGGACTTGGACCAGGTGCCTTCCCGCCGGAACCGCGATCCGGCCCCTCCCGCGGCCCGTGGCCGCGGGGGCGCCGTCGATCAGGATCACCGGGAAATGCCCCGGCCAACGCAGCAGTTGGTACTCGTTGCCCTTGGGCGGCAGCGGTTCACCCGGCTCCGGCCGTCGAACCCGAGGTTGGCGGGCCCGCGTGATCATCCTGGAGGAAATGCGGATCGTCCCGCACCCTTCGGGCACCCCGCCGACCCTCCCGGTCGCGACCGGGAACGGTGAACGCGCGTGCGGCCTGAAGCGGTGCGCGCCGGACAGCCTGCCGAACAGCAGGACGAGGTAGCGGACGAGTCGTTGCAGCATCGGGTCCTCCCGGACGGGCGCTCGACCTGGTCGCGTGCGCGACCCGGCTGGCGTCCGGTTGCTACGGTTGATACCGAGACCGGCCACGACCCCAGCCGAGGTGAGCACCCTCATGAGCGACAGCCAGTTCGAACAGGAAGCATACGGAGGGCTCGAACCCGCCACGGCGTCCGCAATGTCCGCGGAACCGGCGTTCGGCGACGTCGAGGGCGAACTCGCGGCCGGCGGCAGCGGCGGCAACGATGTCGGCCTCGTCCCGCCCGGTTGGCGTCGGCCCTGCTCGACCGCCGACTGCGGCAATCCTACCGAGCACCCCGCCGAGGACCAGTGGCAGCGCCTGGTCTCGGCCGTGCCGGTCCAGGACCAGCTGTACCGTCTCAAGCCCCGAATCGACGGCATGTCCTACCCGACCGAGGAGGACTTCCGCACCGCGGTGGCGGCCGTCCGGCCCGAGCACGCCGACGAGCACTCCCTGGCCAGGCTGCGCGCCGGATGGACCGAAGAGGTCGGCGGCAAGCTCGGGGACTGGTCGGAGCGGATCCGGTCCAACCTGACCGACCTGGCCGAGGGCTGGTCGGGAACCGACTTCGACGCGTTCGTGACCATGGCCAACGGGACCAGGGAGCTGGTCGACGGGATCCTCGAGGACGTCGACGCGACCGTCTCGCAGCTCGAGTCCACTGAAGAGAACATCTACACCCTCCAAGGCGGCGACTCCGGGGAGATCCCCTACCCCGCGCCGCAGTTCTGGATCGAAGGCGAATGGCACAGCTGGGTCGCCATGCACATCAGGCCCGCCTGGTGGCACGGCGACTGCATCAAGTACACCTGCCAGGACGCCGAGAGCGCGGTGGAGCTGGCCGGAGTCGACCCCGACCTGGCCACCGAGATCATCGACTACATCGACGACCGCGTCGACCACTGGATCCGGCACTACGAGAACCCGGCGAACATCGAGGCCGACGGCCTCGACCCCAAGGGCATCACGCTCGAAGAGGCCAAGGACATGGCCGTGGCCGACGCCATGGACAACTTCGGGGGCGTGATCGACCAGAACCAGAGCGACTACGAATCGCGCCACCAGGGCATCGACGAGGAGATCGACCAGCGCAGCGCCGACAACGACGCCGAGCAGCAGGGCATGCGGACCACCGCCAGCGACAAGCCTTACCCCGACGGTGCCGACGAGTCGAAGATGGACCTCGAATCGCCGTCGATGGAGCAGCCGAGCGGGACCGCCTCGCCCGAGACCACCCAGGACCCGTCGGTGGACCCGCCCGAAGGCCGGGCACCCGACGACGATTCCGGCGGCGGTGGCGCGGACCCCGAAGACGAGGGCCCCGGCGGCCTCGCCAGCGGCGGGCCCGGCGGAGGCGGCGGCGGAATCGGCGGCGCGGCCCCCGGCGGCAGCCTCGGATCGCCCGGCGGCGGGTCTCCCTCGCCGGGAGGGGCCGGAACCGGAGCGGCCGTGGGCGCCGGAGCGGCGGCGGGAGGAGCGGCCGCCGCGGGTGCGGGCAGAGGCGCCACCACCGGCATGATGGGCGGCGCGGGCGGCGCCGGACGCCCGATGGGCGGCGAGAACACCGAACGCGATCCCGACGTCGATCTGAACGAAGACCGGAACATGTGGGGCTTCGTCAGCGAAGACGACGACCCCTACGCCTAAAGGGAAGTGACGCAGATGGCGATCCAGCGGACGCGCACCTTCGACCCGGCCGCTCTCGAGCGCTACCGGGTCTTCCTCGAAGACCTGCTCGACGAGCTCGAGAACGAGATCGTCCCGGTCCTGCGCGACGGGACGCTGAAGAAGGCCCCGGCCTTCGGCTCGACCCCCGGCGCGTACCAGAACGCCGGCGAACAGTACGCCGAGTTCCACGCCACCACCTGGCGCAACCTCCAGTACCTGCGGGGCACTCTCCACGGCATGATCAACGGGCTCCAGCACGCCATCGACACCGGCGGCGAGACGGACGACTGGATAATCCAGCAGCTCCCGAAGGTGATGCCCGGGAGCGACGACATCTACACGTGAGACTCGCCCTTCCGGGGCCAACTGCGCGGCGGGTGCCAGAAGTCGCCAGGGTTACGGCCGTCGCTGCGAGCGGCGAGATTGCGGGCCCGCTTCGAGACCCGATGCGCGATCTGCGGTGCGGGGCCGGTCAAGCGCTGCTCTGTGTCGTCCCAGATTCGGAACACCCGGACCGGGACTTGGAGCACCGCGATGTCATCCGTGTTCTTCACCTCGAAGGCGAACTCGTGGCGGACGGTGGAGCCGTCGAGCGGATCGGGACCGTACTCGGCTCGGAAACGGTGCTCGCCCGCCGCGAGCGAGTAGTACCAGGTCGACCAGTCGCTCGGGACCTCGACGCCGTCGATCCACAGTCGCGGCCGCCCCGCGTGGGCCAGCGCCAACTCCCGGTTCGAGCCCGCATAGGCCGCGACGCCGTCTGATCCCCGTGAGAGGCGGTAGAAGAACAGGTCGAACACCACCGCGACACCGAGCGCGGTGCCGGTCTGGCGCCAGGTTCGCAGGTCCTCGGGGGAGGGGAACGCGAACGCACCGTTGCCGACCGAACGGTGCACCGGCTCGAGTCGCGCCGACTTCGCCCGCCTGTGGAAGCGGCGGGTCGAGACGATGCCGATCGTGACTCCGGCGATCAGCGCCAGCGCGCCGGCGGCCGCGACGACGGCGGCCACTTCCGCCACCACTCCTTCGGGCAAGACCGCTGCGAGTGTCGCAGATAGCGCGAGGACCACCGTGCCGGCCACGGCCATGAGGCAGCCGACACCCGAACGGTTGGATTCCGAGGCGCTCAGGACCGGCATGTAGTCGGAGCCGTCCCGCACCCGGTACAGCCGGGTGCGGTACTCGCTCTGGTGCCGCACCGCCACCGAATGCCCGGCGGTGAAGCAGACGCGCTCCCCCGGCGCCAAGTCGAACTCGGAGCTGGCCGCGTCGGCGCCCTGCACCTCGACCCGATGCCCACCCGGCGGCAACTCGATCTGATACCTTCCGTCCCCGGCCGCGACCGGCCGACCGTCCAAGACCAGCACACCAGTGGCGTCGGCGGTCTCGGAGGTGCACACGAAGACGTCCAACACCCCGAGAGCCTCACCTGCGTACACAGGCGCTGACCGCCCCGCCCGATACTCCTCGACCGAACTGAAGCCGACCACCAATTCGCCGTCGGCACGATAGGTCAACCCGGACGCGTCCCGGTAGGCCAGCAATGGAGCATCATCGACATCACCGGGCCCACGAAACCCATGCCGCGCCTCCGGCGACTTCGAACCCACCACTACCCGTCGAACCCGTCGGCGATGTCGCCAGCCGAAGGGCTGCCGCTGCCCGCGAGCGTGCCGACCATGCCGACCGACTTGAACCCGGCCTCTGCGAGCGGCTTCGCCGCCGTCTCGAAAACCGTCGCGACCCGCGACAAGATGCGGTTCGCCTGCACGAACGTGTCGGCGACCCTGCCGTACCGGTTCAAGCACGTGATGGTGGTCGCGATGCCAGAGCGGATTGAGTTCGCCATCGCGGCCGCGGTCGAGGCGCCGAACGTCGGGGCTGCCGCGGCGAACGCGGCCGCCCAGCTGATCGCCCAGTTCGTGATCAGCTGCGAGATCTGGCTCAGGATCGTCTTGCGGATCAGGGTCGCGATCATCTCGCACAACTGCATGAGGCCCTGAAGCACTTGGATCTGATCCCCAAGCTTGAACACCGACTCGGCGAAGTCCTTGATCTTCTCCCGCGCAAGGTCCCCGTCCTGGCCAGACCACTCGCTGAGTCCGCCTTCGGGGAGCTTCGCTATCTCCTCACCGATGGGCGGCAGGGCGCCCTTGAGGCCGTCCCAGCGCTGGATCTCGGCGGCCATGCGCTCGCCGTTGCCGGTGACCATGCCGAGTAGGTCGTCAAGGGGCTGGATGAGAGAGATGAGGAAGTCCAGGCCCGCCGAGATCAAGAACGACAGCGGGTTGACGGCGGCATCGATCACGTCCCAGCCCCAGCCCGCGGCACTGGCGGCCAGGTCCATCACCGAATTGACTGCCTCGCCGGCGTCGTCAGCGCGACCGACGGCCAAGATCTTTTGGAAGACCTCGTAGCCGCCGGTGACCGCCTTCGTAGGGGCCTGTTTCCAAGCTCCGGAGTCGACCAACCCCACCGGCCCCGGACCGTGGTAGCTGTCGCCGCCGTCGGTGAAGGTCGATCCGCCCCAGTCGATACTGCCGCCGAGACCCTCGGGGTCGAACTTCGAGAACTCCCGGGCCATGTCCATGTCCGTGGTCTCCCACGCCTCGCGGCAGTCTTTGAGCCGGTCGGCATGACCCTCGATCCCCACGTTCATCATGCGGAACAGCTCGCGGAGGTCTGCGACCAGGGAGTAATAGCCCGGCGAGAGGAACAGACCCGGGACGCCCCAGGCCATCATGTCCAGCCCGTCGTCATTGGCCTTCCCCTCGAGTTCCTGAGCAGCCGGCATCTGCGCTCGGAGGACTTGCTCAGCGTCGGAGAGCTGCTGGGGAGTGACACCTACTGGCTCGCTCATGTCCGGTCACCTCAATGGGATTCAGAGAATATGGAACCTGTCTCTCTGAATATATCCAAGTGTTCCGAACGACCCAAGCATGCGCTGACCAGGGACAGCACTGCGACTCAGCGGTTCCTCGCACCCGCGGCCTCGAGGCCCACGGGGTGTGGTACTGCCCTGCTAACCTGAATTCGTCACGAGACCTGAACGCATCCTCATCCCCGGAGGCCCCATGCCAGAGCGCAAGCTAGATCCAGAAGCCATGCGTGAGTTCCAGCGCACAGTCCGAGAGAAGTTGCTGGACAAGCTCGAGGACGACCTGATGCCGATGTTCAAAGGCGATCGGGTGCTCAGTCGCGAACCACGCTGGGGCGACCTCCCATCGAACAGCAATGCCAAGACCGAATACTCGACATTCCATTCGACGACCTGGCAGAGCCTTGAGGGTATCCGCAGTTCGCTATACGGCTTGCTCGAGCGGCTAGACGAGTCGATCGAAGCGCACGAAAGTTCCGAGACCACGAACGCTTCGGGCCTCGATGGATATGGTGACCAGCTCTGAAGCTGAAGTTGTCGGTCACGTCTTTCAAACGACTCGAGACCCAAAGGGAGATTGAACGAATGAGATCCGCGACAATTCGCCTGATCGCATCAAGCGGGATCCTGGCCGTACTGGCAGCGGGCTGCGGCGATGGCGATGGCGAAGGTGAAGATGGCGACAACGGCGAGAACGGATCGGGCGACACCTCGAACCCCGTTACCGAGGAGATGCGCTCCTGGGACGGCTGCGAGGTACTCGATGACCTGCAGCCGATCATGGACTACATGCAGATCGAAGCCATTCAGGGCGACGAAGGCTTCAACAGTTCCCGCTATGGGGAGGGACTTGACCAACAGGCCGCTACCTGCAGTGGCCAGGTCACGGTCTCGTCGTGGGAATACAGCGACGGCACTCCTCGAGTCAATGACGGTGAACTTTGGGTGAGCATCATTCCATGGGACACTGAAGAGGAAGCACAAGCTAGCTACCAAGCGAGATCGGTCGATGATGTCGAAGCTCAGCTGGGACAGAGCTCGACTCTCCAGGAAACCGACCGCGTCGAACTCGGATCTGAATGGGATGAAGGCGTGCTCTTGGTATTGGAGGACGAGCAAGCGCGCTTTCTCAACGCCTACGCCCGTGACGGCAACTGGTTGCTGACGGTGAGTATCCGCTATAACGACAATAGTGGTGACGAGTACTTCAACGAGAACCAGGAAATCCTCGATGGCACGATCGAGGATTACACCTATTCGTTCGACGATGAAGAGCTCCAACAGTGGCTGGTGGACGAGTACGTGCCCACAGTGCATCAGGATATTACCGATATGACCGGTCAGGAGTAGTGCGATGAGCGACGGCGTCGACTACGGCGAATACGAGGAAGACGAATACGCTGAGATGGAGCAGGGCGGCGACTCCGACGAGTCCAGCCGCTTCGAGCGGAACTTCGTGAACGCCCGCGGCTGCACCAATGGAAGCTGCGAGAATCAGAACAACCCTGGAGAAGAGCCGTGGCTGCAGTTGATGTCGTGCATCCCCGTCACTGGCCAGATCGGGAAAATCAAACCTATTCCTTCAGGTATGGCCACGCCCAATGACATGGAAGTCAGCGAGATCGTAGAGCAGCTCCGTGGTTCGGACGGGGACGATTACGCGATCCAAGCCATCAAAGAAGGATGGCAGGACTTCATGGATGTCTTTCAGCCACTCGAAGGTCATCTGCAAACTGCACTAGAGGCGCTGAGCCAGGAGTGGACCGGCGACGACTATGACGCTTTCGAGGAACAGGTCGAAATCGTCAAGGGGAATCTCGCTAAGGTCAAGGAGGATATCGGCTCGGCCGATGGGCAAGGCGGTGGAAACGGGATTCTCGCCATGCTAGAGCAGAAACAGTTGTCGATCTATGCTCTCCAAGGCGGTGACGCCGGCGAGGTTCTGTTCCCGGCTCCACTGGTATGGGTTGACGGCCGCGGTTTCTGGAAGTCCGCGCAGTTTCACGTGAGGCCGGCGTTCTGGGCCGGAGAGTGCGAGATCATCGATGATGCTTGCGCGAATGATAGCGGAAACGATATCCTGGAGTTGGCTGGCTATCCCGACAACGACGATTATCGGAACGAAGTCACTCAATTCGAGACCGATCGCGCCGCATATTACGAGTCGAATGGGTACAGTCCGAGCGAAGCCCAGAGCATGGCCGAAGAAGACGCGAACGCTCAAGTGACGCAGGACGTCGACGACCTGGACGAGGATTACCAGCAGCGACTGGACAACATCACCACCGACATCACAACCCGTCGAGATATGGCAGACGATGAAGTCGGAGGCTTCAGTCCCACAGTGAGCAACTCCGATGCCACCAGCGTCGGAGATGGTGGAGCTGACCCCATGGGCTATGACGGCCTCAACCCGGGCGGCGGCGGTTCAGGCGACGTGCCGACCATGCCCGGAGGTGGAGGACTGAACCCGCCCGGCGGTCCGTCTGGTGGCATCGGCGGCGGTGGAGGGTTCGACCCTCCTTCCCCTCCAGGCAGCCCTGGCGGCCCCGGCCTGGGAGACCCGCCAGGTGGAGACGGGGGCGGTCTCGACCCCGACAATCCGTGGGGCTCCGGGGGTATCGACGATCCCGATGACATCGGGGGTGGTCTGGCCAGTGGGGGCGGCGGTGCCGTCGCTCCTCCCGGGATCGGCACCGGCGGTGGCGGACCCGGCGGCCTCGGTCCCGGAGCGGGAGCGGGTGCTGGAGCCGGTGCTGGTGGCATGGGCATGATGGGTGCCGGTGGTATGGGTGCCGGCCGTGGCGCCGGTGCTGGTGCGGCCGGCGGTCGTGGTGCGGGAGGGCGCGGCGCCGGTGGTATGGGCGCCGGTCGCGGTGCCGGTGCCGGTGGACGCGGTATGACCGGCATGATGGGCGGCGGCGCTGGCGGCAGGCCCGGCATGGGTGCCGGTGAAGGTGAAGGCAACGGCGACACGTGGCTCACCGAAGAAGACGACGTCTGGGGCATCGGCAACGAGGACGACGACCCCTATGCGTAGACGGCTGGGACACGGGACGGCCGACCACCGGCCGTCCCGTGTCCTCGGCAAATGAATGGGACGAACACGAGCAACTGGTCTGACGATCATGGTTCAGACATCACTCGGTACGAGTTCCCGGAGAACCCCACTGACGGGAACGCGGTCAATGCGATCGGGACCTTGCCTGGTTCCGCCGCGACCCAGGCGAGTCTGGACACGGGAATGCTCGTGGAACTGAAGGAGTTCACGGAGGCGTCGAACTGCCTCTCCACCCGGGCCACCGACCAGGCCGCGGCCGACGAGCTCGACCGTGTGGCATCGAATCTCGATGGCTGAGCCGGATGCTGGGCCCGTTCCGCGGGTCAAGCCCGCGGCCATCCCCCGGTCTATGCGTCTGGAGGCGCTCGATAGTGCCGAGTCGGGTATTCGGATTCGGGACTTGAAACGGGCCGAGGGGCCGTGGCCGACCGGGATCGGGGGTGCCGGGGTGCGGGTGCGGCATTCGGCCACCGGGGGTCTGGAGTTCCTCTCCGAGTTCCGTGCGCATCGGGGCGGTGTTCAGGACTCGGTCATCCCGGTCGCCGCTGTCGACTCCCGTCCCCAGGCGGTCGGTTTCGGCGAGTGGCATGTCCGGCTCCGGCCGGGCTGCCATCTGGTGACGGTGCAGACGCAGGAGTCGGACGCGGTCTGCTGCTCATCCTGGCCGTTCCGCGTCGAGGACGGAGACGGGACGGTCGAGCTCGAATACGCTTCGCCGTTCATCGACCCGCGCCGCCATGAGGCGACTCGGAACCTCCACGGAGTGTTGGGCGGACGCGGGATTCCCCAGGTCGGCGGCCCCGCTCCGGGAATGCGGCTCGGATGGGCGTGGTCCGTCGGCATTCTCGCCTGCATCGTCTCGGCGGTCGCGCTGGGGCGGCTCACCTCGGGCGGGACGCCAGCTGCGATGTTCGCCGCCGTAGTCGTGCCGTTGGTCATCGGTGGTGTCGTCGGCGCGTTGTACGCCGCGAGACTCACCGCCCACAAAGCGGCTTATCGCGGTGCCGCGAGGAGGCTGCGCGAAGCGGCTTCGGCACCCGAAGCGGTCGAATGGGACCGCGTTCCAGGTTCGGTCCGACGAGTCTGGTGTCTTCCCCACGGCGGGGGCGCCTTGCCGCGGCCCTCCGAAGAGTCGGGCCTGATCGTGCTCCACCCGCGGCTGCGGCAGCGAACCGAGCCGTTCCCGATCGTGGCTCTGGCCCCGCGGCCCGCGCCTCAGTCAAGGTCGTTCACCGCTCCGCCCGATCTGCGCCTCGACGGCGATTCTCTGGCTTCCGGATGGGCCACTTGGATATTCGAGGTCGCTCCCGGCGAGCATCGGGTCGAGGCGGCGGCCGGAGCGGCGCGCGCCGACACCGTGGCGCGGGTCGGGCGCGGGGACATCGCCGAGCTGGCGCTCGACGTGGTCGTGACCAAGCGGTTCAGCTCCTCGAACCGTGAAGCCGAACCACTTGGCGATGAGTATTCGATGACATTGAAGCCGGGAAGCGCCCGCGATGTCGTCGAGGTTCCGAACCTCGCCGAGCATTGAGCGGTGCGCTCCCGGTATGTCCGGCGCGCGCCGGGTCGGCTACTTGAATGCCTGGCCTGCCAGGTCGACGCCCGCGTTGATCATGCCCTTGTTGCTGTCGTATGCCTTCTGGATCTTCTGGAGCTTCTCGAGGACCGGCTTGACCTTGTCGACGATCATCTGAAGCCCCTGGCAGCTCTTGACCATGTTGGTGAAGATGCTGATCGCCCGCTTGACGAAGTTGAAGGCGGTCATCAGCAGGCTCATGACCTTGCGGACGGTGTCGGCGATGGCGACCGGGACCGCCGCGCCGAAGGTGGCCCAACTGGCGGCCAGATAGGCCGCGACGCGGGTCAGCACCCACTCGACGCCTTCGGCCAGGAGCTTCTTGACCTGGTCGTAAGCGGCCTTGGCGAGCTCGGCGGCCTGGGTCATGATGTGCTTCATCGCGACCGCTCCGTAGCCCATGACGTGCATCGCCATGCCCACCTCGGAGATGCGGGTGCGAGCCGCCTGGGAGGCGTCGCCGCCCCAGCCTTGGATCGCGGCGTGACCGGATTCGACCACGTAGTCGCCGATCTGGGGGCAGCCGTCGGAGGCGGCGTTCCACATCTCGGCCGAGTTCTTCATGATCGCCTCGTTGCCGGTGAGCAGCTGGAGGAGGTCGTCCAGGGGGTCGAAGATCTCCAGCAGGAAGTCGACGATGGTGCCGGCCAGCCAGCCCTTCGGGTCCTCCGCGATCTTGGTGGCGCCCTCCATGAACTTTCCGACCTGGTCGGCGATCTCGTTGGCCTCGCCGATGAGCGTGGTGCCCGCCGAGAACAGGCCGTCCCAGTCGGTGAGGCTGTCGACGTTGCCGAAGGCGTCGCCGATTTTACCGCCGGAGGTGAGGATCTTGGAGCCCTCTTTGACTCCGGTGATGCTCTTGGCTCCGGCCTCGAGGTCCCCGCCGTCGGGAACCCAGGTGTCGGAGCTGCCGAGGTCCCTGAACGAGGTGTGGGTGTCTTCGGGGGCGCCGTCCTGCCAGTCGGGGCGCTCGATGTCGTCGCTCATCAGGCATCGACCCCTTCGATCTGGGAGCAGACCTGATCCAGGCCGCTCGCGAGTTCGTCGTCGTTGTCGGCGTACGAATCGCCGCATGACTCGATTCCGCCGGCGACGCCCTCTAGGGCGCCGCTGCACTCGCCGAGCACGAAGCGGTAGGCCGAGGCCAGCGCGAAGTAGATACCGCCGAGCGGTGCGCCGCACAGACCCCATGCCTCCCAGTCGGGGTCGGCCTCTTTCGTGTAATCGGACAGGGCCTGGATCTCTTCACACGACTGTCTCAGCGTGGAGGCGGCTTGTCGCAGTTCTTCAGGCTCTGCGTCGAATCCGGTTCCGGTCATGGAACGTCTCCTGCGGATCGCATTGGGCGGTCGGACGGGGGCCCGTAACGGGTACGGGGTCTGCATTCGAGTTTAGACGGACTCTGCCAGCCGTTCAGGCCTGCCGCATGAGGCCGCGGTACTCCCTCAAGGTCGCGCCGTCGGTCCCGGGCGTGATGCGGACCCGGGCGTAGGCGCCGATCTCGGTGGGGCGCGAGGGATCCAGCTGTGCGTTCACGCGGATCGCCGACTGGTCCATCAGCAGTTGCGTCCGACCGTCCGCCGGGTTCGTCGGAGGCGGGACCGCGACCTCCACGACGCTCGGGCCCGGCGGGAGCTGGTACTCGTTGAGGCCCCACGCCGCGGGCAGGTCCCGGCCGTTGACCTTGACCAGTGGCGGCGCCATCCAGGGACGGGCCGCAGGTGGCGCCGGCTCGCCGGTCGAGTCCCAGTTCTTGGCGCGTTCGGCGGCGTTCTTGTCGAGCAGTTCCTTGAGGCTCCGGCCGGTCGGCTCGCCGGGGCCGACGTCGTCTCTATTGTGGTCTTGGCGGTAGACGGCGTGCACCCGCAGCACCGCGCGGCCCGGGGCCGCCTGCGGCGGCTGCTCGTCGTGGGGGTCCAGGACGCGGTGGTTGACGCCGCTGTGCAGGTCGGGCCCGTGCGGTTCTCCGACGGGGTTGCCGGGCCGGTTCTCCCAGATCCCGAAGGCGATGGCGACGAGCGCGTAGGTCGCCACGACCGGGATGATCGTGGCCGCGGAGTCGAGTTCGAAGTCGAGGACGCCGGTGAGTCCGGCGAGGGCGAGGAGCCCGAGCACGGCGATGGCCGCGAGCCCGCCGACGGCCAGGGACCGGAACAGCGCTCCGTCCTTGACTCGCGTCTTCCCCCTGGGGCCGAGGACGATGTCGCGGTAGGAGTCGATCGGGCGGCCTTCCATGCAGGTCAGGTGCCGCAGCTTGGTGGTGACGCCGTCGAGCTCGACGACCTCGCCGGGCCGCACGTCGACCGACCGGTAGGGGCCGGAGGCGCCGGACTGCAGCTGGACCAGGTGCCGGCCGGCCGGAACGGCGATCACTCCTTCGCCGATGCCGGTGGCCGCCGGGGCGCCGTCGACGGTGACCACCGGGGTGAACGGCCGGAAGCCGCCGAGCATTTCGCGGATGAGGTCCACGTTGAGGTGGCCCATGCCCGGAAGCGGGCGGAACTCGGCCCGCTGCGTGTCGGTGCGCGTGATCCGCGACTCGGAGTACCTGCGCGGCAGGCCCCGGCGCCAGCTCGCGCGCACGGCGATGCCGCCCCATCCGGGCTCGAATCGCGCGGTTCCGGGCTCGGCGACCGGGAATCTGCTCTGGGGGTGGGTCCGGAAAGCATAGGCGGGATCGCTGGTCAGCTTGTCTTTGACCGGACGGAACAGTGACATCGCGTGACCTCATCTGTGAGATAGGTGCCGTGGCTTCCGAGGGTATCGGGCCGTCACCCGCGCCGTGCAACACGCTTATAGCATCGGGTTAGGCGTGGAATGCCGCGTCATGAGCGAGAAAGGGGAGGTCGTTGTCCGACGAGGAGATGCGGAACAAAGTCGCGGAGGTGCAGCGGTTGGCCACTGAGATGGAGGCCGAGTCGGTCTCCGAGGACGGTGAGGTGCGCGTCGTGGCCGGGGCCAGCGGAGTGGTCAAGGAGATCGACCTGCGCATGAAGGCGTTCCAGTTGAGCGGTGTCGAGCTGGGAGAGGTGATCGCCGCGACGGTCAAGTCCGCCACCGCCAAGGCCGATCAGGACCTGTCCGAGCAGGTCAACGGCATCATGGGAGACTTCATGGAGAGCCAGCAGGAGGACCGCGGATGAGCGACCGCAACGAACGCCCCACCAGCCCCGAGGAGATGCTCGAGCGCCTGCAGCAGATGGAGGCCGAGGCCAAGGAGACGCTCCGCAAGTACGACGAGATGAGCCAGCAGCTCGGCGCCGACGCGGTCGAGGTCTTCTCCGAGGACGGGCTCATCTCGGTGAAGCTCGATTCGGACGGCCGGGTCGACAAGATCAAGATCGACGAGTCGGCCATGCGGTTCAAGCAGTCGCTCGGTCCGACGATCGTCGCGCTGATCCAGGAGGCCACGGCAACCTACGGGCTGAAGATGGCCGAGATGGCCCAGGCGCTGGTCGGCGACAAGATCGACGTGATGGGCATGATGAACCGCTACATGCCCGAGGAGATGCGCGACCGCGCCCGGGACAACCTGGACCGGCGCCGCGACTGAGCGTCGCCGGGTCCGGTGACGCTCGTGAGCCGGCGGAGCGTGTGTAAGTTCTTCACATGGGAATGAAAGATCGTCTGGGTCGTGTCGCCCAGAAGGCCAAAGAGGTCGGCGACCAGGTGAAGGAAGAGGCAGTCGGGGCCAGGGAGGGGGCCCGGGCAGCCGCGCAGGCTCGCGTGGACTCGGCCAAGGAGGCGGTCGCGGGTAGAACCGACGCCACCTTGCAGCGGGCCGGTTCAGCGGCCGGCTCGATGAAGAACAGATTCGACGACCTCGACCTGGAGACCCTGCTCAGCCGCCTGCCCGTCCCGGCCTCGCCGGTGACCGAGGACTGGCGGTTCAGCCTCTCCAAGATCGTCACGTCCGGCGAGAAGCCCCCGAGAGGCACCGGACTGCTCCTGCGGCAACTGGACCGCTTCGGCGCCATCGACATCGGCCCCAAGGAGGTCGGCTTCGACGACACGACGGCCAAGTGGGACAAGATCAAGGCGATCCGCACCCGCGACCTCGACGGGATCATCGAGCAGCTCGTGTCCGAGACCATGGCCGAGGACATCGCCGGCTACCTGCCGCCCGTCCCCGGTCGCGGCTGGGCCGTCGAGAAGGCCACCTCCATCATCTTCACCCTCTACGCCCTCACCGCCGAGCAGGCCCTGCGTGACCCCGATACCGCGAAGCGCCAGTACGTCAGCGAGATCGAGTACAAAGGCTGGATCCGCACCAAGGAGGCCGCCACCGGGCTGTTCACCGGCCCGTGCATGGCGCTGGTGCCGGGCCTGGACGACCTGTTCAGGGCCGAGTCCGGCCGCCGCGGCATCCCGATCGAGGCGGCCCCCTCGACCGTTATCGAGAGCGCCGAGAGCCGCGCCGAATGGCTGCGCGAGAAGCAGTCGGCGATCCTGGCCCGCCGCGAGCGGACCCGCAAGGAGATCGAGTACTAGAGGGGGCGGGTCTCGCCCGGGTAGTGCAGGCCGATCTGCTTGCGCGCCTCGTCCATGATCTCCATGACCTCGATAGTGGACGAGGGAGGGACCAGGGTCGACTCGAGCCGACCCTGTTTGAGCGCTCTATGGACCTCCAGGGCCTCGTGCACGTAGCCGTGGCCCACGTACGGGGCCTCGAATTCGCGAGGCTGCTCGCCGTACCGCTCCAGTGTGTACCCGCTGGGGCGGTACGCGTAGTCGTTGAGCCGGATGCGGCCCTCGGTGCCGGAGATGGTGACCTCGTCGGCCGCTCCGCCGATGATCGAGCAGGACAGCTGCGCGATCGCGTTCGGATACCGCAGCGTCAGCGCCGTGTACTCGTCCACGCCCTCGGGGGACATCATCGACTCGGCGTGTACCGACTCGGGGACGCCCAGCGCCAAGTGCGCCAGCGTGATCGGGTAGATCCCGAGGTCGAGCAGCGCGCCGCCGGCGAGCTCGGGGTTGCGGAGGCGGTGCTCGGGAGGGAACGGGCCGGGCAGCGCGTAGTTGCCGTGCACGGCGATCACGTCGCCGATCATGCCGTCCTTGATCGCGCGGCGCATCTCCCGGATGGCAGGGTTGCACCGGGTCCACATGGCTTCCATGAGGAACCGCTGATGCTCTTTGGCCACGGTGAACATCGTGCGGACCTGGCTGGCGTTGTAGGCGAACGCCTTCTCGCACAGCACGTGCTTGCCGGCCTCGAGCAGCTGGATGGTCGGGATGTAGTGGTGGGAGTGCGGAGTCGCGACGTAGACGATGTCGACTTCATCGTCCTGGGCAAGCGCTTGTACCGAGTCCCATGCGTGCGGGATCCGGTACTTCTCGGCGAAGGCGGCCGCGCGTTCGGCCGAACGAGACGCGACCGCCGTGACTTTGCAATCGTCCAGGAGGGCAAGATCTTCTACATAGGTCGAAGCAATGTTGCCGGTCGCCAGGATTCCCCATCGGATCGGTTCAACCATGGACGTAAGCACATCACAACTTCCGGGGATCGTCAACACGGGGCCTATCGTGACAATCCTCGCGATGAGGGTAAATTGCCGGACGAGTCGCGTACGCCGTGTAACCGGATGTCTGTGATCTGCGACGGGAGGCGATTCGCGACCGGACCGGGCGCCGAGGTGGCTATGGCACCATGACCAGATGCTGCAAGGTTCCCTCAAACAAGCCCGCAGGCTGCTGCTGGCCGCCGGAGCGGGCGCGGCGCTGGCGCTGTCGGCCGCCGGCCCGGCCTCGGCCCACGCGGCCATGGTGGGCTCCGACCCCGAGGACGGGGCGACCGTGGAGACGGCTCCGGCTTCGGTCTCGGCGACGTTTTCCGAAATTCTCGACGGGCCTTCCACAGAGATCGCCGTGACCGGACCCGACGGCGAGGTCATCGACGCCGGTGACGCCGAGTACGACGGCGACACCTTCTCCCAGCCGATGCTCTACACCGTTCCCGGCGAGTACACGGTGGCCTTCCGGGTCATCTCCGAGGACGGCCACCGCGTCGACGGCTCGGTGGCCTTCACCGTCGAGGACATCCCCGACGACCTGCTGGCGGCCACCGCCTCCGAGCCGACCGGCGAGGAGGAGACGACCGAGCGGGCCGAGGCCCCGGCCGACGATGAGGCCACCGGAGACGACGCCGAAGCCACGGAGGCCTCCGAGGCCGGCGACTCGGGCAGCGGCGCGCTCATCGCCTCGATCCTGCTCGGAGCTCTGGTCCTCGTGGTCGCCGGCGTCGTGGTGGTCAAGCTCGTGAACCGCAGGAAGAACGCCTAGCGGCGGCGCGGAACGCCTCTGTCGACTTCGCGACAAAAGCCGGTCAGGGGCAGTTGACCCACTCGTCGGTGCCGTCGGTGAAGAACTGGTGCTTCCAGATCGGCAGGCGGGCCTTCACCTCGTCGACCAGGTCGGCGCAGGCGTCGAATGCCTCCTTGCGGTGGTCGGCCGACACCGCGGCGACCAGGGCCGCGTCGCCGATCTCCAGGTCGCCGATCCGGTGCGACACCGCCACCGCCCGCACGCCCCGGCGCGCGGCGATCTCCTCGGCGATCTCGCGCAGGATCGGCTCGGCAGAAGGGTGGCCCTCGTAGTGCAGGGCCCCCACGCCCCGGCCGCGGTCGTGGTCCCTGACGTTGCCCGAGAACGTCACGACCGCTCCGGCCTGGTCGATCGCCGCCGCGCGTTCGTGTTCGGCGACCTCGATCGCGGTCTCTTTGACCTCGGCGCGGATCATGCGCTCACCCCCGGAATCGTCACCAGCGGAACGGTCTGCCCGGCCTTGGCCTCGGCGCCCGGCGCGATGACGGCGAACCCGGCCGCCCGCGCCAGTCCGCGCAGCATCGCCGAGCCGTGGTGGCCCAGGCGACGACCGGAGCGGTCGACCAGCGACAGGTGCGTGAAGTCGCCGCGGCCGGGAACGTCCTGGGACACGGTGATCTCGCCCAGTTCGGGCAGCGACAGGCCGCGCAGCCCCGCCAGGAGCGGTACGACGAGGCTGATCAGGGCGATCACCGCCGACTGCGGGTTGCCCGGAAGCCCGGCGATGAAGCGCCCTTCGTCGGTGCGCGCCAGCAGCATCGGGAAGCCGGGGCGCACTGCCACGGAGTTGATGATGTAGCTCGCGCCGACCAGCTTCAGCGCGGCGTGCAGGTGGTCGACCGGGCCGACCATGGTGCCGCCGGTGGTGCACACCAGATCGGCCGTCTCCAGTCCCTCTCGCAGCGCGCGCACGTGCTCGTCGAGGGTGTCGGCGACCGGTCCGATCGGTTCGGGCGAGGTGGATCCGGCGGCGGCCAGCAGGTGGGGCACCATCGGTCCCAGCGAGTCGCGGACGCGCCCGTCGCGGGAGGGCCCGGAGGTCAGCAGCTCATCGCCGAAGACGACCATGCCCGCTCGCGGTTTCCGGTAGGCATCCAGGGACGCCTGCCCGGCAGCGGCGGCCAAGCCGAGCACGGGCGGCGTGATGCGCGTCCCGGCCGGGATCAGCTCCTCGCCGAGCTTCGCCTCCTCGCCCGCCTCGCGCCATTCCCGGTCCGGATCCCCGTCGATCAACTCGCCCCGGACGTCAGTGTGCTCGAGACGGATGATGCCTTCGCAGCCCTCGGGCACCTGTGCGCCGGTTGCGATCTTGACTGCGTCACCGGTACCCATCGGTGCGGGGACGGCACCGGCCAAGGCCGCCTCGCCGGTGACGATCCACGGACCGGAGCCGGCCACCGCCCAGCCGTCCACGGCCGAGGTCGGGAACGCCGGTAGGTCGGAGGCGGCGACGACCGGTGCGGCCAGGGCCGAACCGAGCGCCGCTTCGAACCCGGTCGTCTCCGGGTTCGGACGGGCCTCGTATCCGGCCTGCCAGGCGGTCGCGCGGGCCTCGGCCCAGTCGATCGGCATCAGGTCTCCCTCTCGTGATCGCCGTCGCGCAGTTGCGAGACGGCGTGCTCGAGCAGGTCCGGCGTGAGGACGGTGAGGGCGTCCTTGGCCGCGCCGGTCGACCCGGCCAGGTTGACGATCAGGGTCCTGCGCGCCACGCCGCAGATGCCGCGCGACAGCGCCGCGTGCGGAGTCTTGGCGAGCCCGGCGGCGCGGACGGCCTCGGCAATGCCGGGCACCTCGTAGTCGACGACGCGGTTGGTCATCTCGGGGGTGAGGTCCTTCGAGGTCAGGCCGGTGCCGCCGGAGGTGACGACCAGGTCGTACCCGTCGTCGACGGCGTCGCGCAGTGCCTGCTCGACCTCGTCGCCGTCGTGGACCACGACCGGTCCGGCCACGTTGAAGTCGTGCGCGACGAACCCTTCGACCAGGATCGGCCCGGAGGTGTCCTCGTATACGCCGTCGGCGGCCCTGTTCGAGGCCACCACGACGACGATGCTTATCGGTGCCATTCGCCCGTCTTCCCTCCAAGCTTTTCTTCCACTCGGACATCGGAGATCTGCGCGGCCGGATCGACCGCCTTGACCATGTCCACCAAGGTAAGTCCCGCCACCGACACCGCCGTCAGCGCCTCCATCTCGACCCCGGTGCGGTCGGCGGTCTTGACGCGCGCCTCGATGTCGACGCCGTCGTCGGTCACGGCCAGATCGACCTTCACGCCGCTGATCGCGATCGGATGGCACAGCGGCACCAGTTCCGGGGTCTTCTTCGCCGCCATGATCCCGGCGATCCGGGCCGTGGCCAGCGCATCGCCCTTGGCCAGGGAGTTCTCGCGCAGCGCCGCGACCACCTCCGGCGTGGTGCGCAGGCGGCCGGTCGCCCGCGCGGACCGGGCGGAGACGTCCTTGCCGGAGACGTCGACCATGCGGGCCTCGCCGTCCCGGTCGACATGCGTGAGGTCAGCCATGCCCAGAAGTCTAGCCGCGGGGCGGGTCGGCGAGGAGGCCCTCGAGATGTGCGCGCAGTTCGGCGGCGATGTCGATCGAGTCCGGGTCGAAGAGCCACTGCACCTGGAGGCCGTCCCAGAGGGCGACGAACCACAGGCCCTCGTGTTCGGGGTCGCGGCCGGGCGCGAGCTCTCCGCTCGCCCGGAGTCGCTCGAAGGCGGCGACATGGTCGCGAATGGTCAGATCGAAACGGCGGGCGAAGTATTCGTGCGCGGGGTGGTCGGCGGCGGTGGCCTCGCACGACAGGACGGTGTAGAGCTCGATCAGGCCGGGGCGGGCATCGGCGGACCGGGCGTGCTCGATCATCTTGCGGAAGAACGCACGTGGAGGCAGCGCGGCCGTTTCATCGTCGCAGGGGAGTTCGTCGCGTCGGGTCAGAACGGCCTCGAGGAGTTTCTCCTTCGAACCGAAGTGGTGCAGGATGGTGGACTTGGCGGTGCCGACCTTGTCGGCTATCTCGCTCAAGCTTGTGGCGGCGAAGCCGCGCTGCGCGAACAGCTCCATGGCGGCGGCGACGATGCGGGCGCGCTTCGCCCGCCCGGCGGCGTAGCCGGTCCGGTCGACCTCGGGCTTAGCGGCGGGAGCGACGGCGGATTCGGCGATATCGAGTGCGGAGCGGGCGGTCGACCCGCGTGTGCGAGAGAAGTAGTCGGCGAGTTCGCCGGGGATGTCGACGTCGTCGCGGTAGAGGGAGATGACCTGGAGTCCGTCCCAGGCGGCGACTACTCGAGCGGCGTCGCCGGCGTGGCCGACCCGGCGGTGGTATTCGCGCACCGACCGGTATCGACGTCGAAGGTGGTCGTGGGCTGGGTGCTCGGTGGCGGTGGCGGCTCCGATGAGCCCGGCGAACAGGGACACGTACCCGTCCTGGGTCGCGTTGCGGCGGGCGAGTCCGACCATCCACTCGTCGCTGCCGGGTGTGAAGCGATCGTCGGCCCAGGCGGCGTTGACGGCTTCCCAGCGGTGCAGCAACGCCATCAGCAGCTCGTCCTTGGAATCGAAGTAGCGCAGTACCGAGGCGTGGGAGATGCCCGCCCGGGCGGCGATGGTTCGCAGTGAGACGGCACCGAATCCGTTGGCGGCGAACAACTCGTGGGCGACGTAGAGCAGTTGTTCGCGCCGGGCGCGACCGGGGGCGTAACGGCGCTGCTCTGCTCCGGCCACAGGCGGTCCTCTCGATGTCGGCATGGGAGGCCGATTGTATCGGTGCCGGTCGGCGGCGGCGCAATAAAAGATAACCACTCGGTCAGCTTTTGTGTTAGCTTTGACAATAGAAAGCTGACCGATCGGTTATCTTTCTGATCGTCGAACGATAGAGACCACGGAGACCCCCATGACAGGCTTCGAAGCCAGCGAGATCCGAGTGCCGCCCGTCAAGCGCCGCTGGACGGCCATCCTCAAGGTCGCGGCGCGCCTCGTGTCGCGGCGTCGCAAACGTGAGGTCGGTCTCATACCCGAACGCGAACCCGATCCTCGGCACTTCCAAGGGCCTACGCAGGTGGTCGGACCCAATTCCGTCACCTGGATCTATCTGCGCAACCACCTCTGAGCGAACGCTCCTTCAGCCCGCCGCCCGGGAGACCGGACGGCGGGCTGTATTACGGTCGAGTCCGTGATCGAATGGCTCTACCTCACGGTGCAGGCCGCCGCGCTGGTCCTGGCAGCGTGGTTCTTCGTCGACACGGCGCGTTCCAAGCGGGTCAGGATGGCCAACGTCGTCGGCGTCGGCGCCCTCGAAGTGCTGCTGCTGGCCCAGCTCGTGACCGCGATAGTCGTGGTGCCGGGGGCCGCCGGCGACGGCAAGGCGCTGTTCTTCTCCTACCTGGTGACGACCCTCCTCGTGCCGGTCGCGGCCCTGTTCTGGGGCTCGATCGACCGCAGCAGGTGGGGCATCGGCACCGTCGCCGCCTCCTGCCTCATCGTGGCCGCGCTGATGCTGCGGCTCCACCAGATCTGGGAGCTGCAAATCGATGTCGTCGCCTGAGACCGCGCCGCGCCGGCTCTCCTCGGGGTTCGGCCGCCTCATCGTGCTCGTCTACGTCGTCTTCGCCGTCTCCGCCGGGGTCCGCGCGGTCTACCAGGTGGCCACCAAGTTCGACCAGGCCCCGGTCAGCTACGCGCTCTCGACTCTCGCGGCCGCGATCTACCTGGTCGCGGCCGCGGCGATCATCAAGGGCGCGGCCCATACCGCCCTGGCGGCGGTCACCGTCGAACTGGTGGGTGTCCTCGGCGTCGGCGCGCTGAGCTACGCGGTCCCAGACTGGTTCCCCGAAGCCTCGGTCTGGTCCCATTTCGGCACCGGCTACGGCCTGGTCCCCCTCGTCCTCCCGATGGCCGGTCTGATCTACCTGCTGCGCCGCCGCAGAGACGCGAACGGCGCGGCCCTCGACGCCGGGGGCCGCGCCGTGTAGGTCGATAAGTCGCGAATGTGCTCGGTGCTGTCGGTCCTGATCAGGTCGCCGAGCCACGCTTTCAGCTGCTCGGCGTCCTCGCAGGAGTCGATTCGGAAACGCACCTCCTGGGAGACCGGGATCTCTCGAAGTTCGAGGTAGAGGTTGAGCGCGGTACGTTCGCCCTCGACCAGGCCCTCGGACTTGCCCTCGGCCCTGCCTTCGCGGTACTTCTCGCCGAAGAGCCCCAGTCGGTAGGTGTTGGGGAGCGTGGTATCGCTCATGATGATCTCCTGCAGAACCATGAACTGATCTCCTTGCAGCGCATTCAGCGCGTATTCAGCGTACCGCGACCAGAGCGTCCGGTCGAATCCTCGGATGGTTTCGTAGTAGGCCCGTATGACGTCTCCGCCCTGCTCGCCGCCGCCGTGGGCGATGAGTGAGAGCAGCGCTATCGAGACGTTCTCGCGTCCCTCGTCGGGATCGGTGATGACCGGGATCTGACTCGGCCCGATGAGCAGCGGCCGCAGAATGAGGCCGGGATGGCCCGTCTGGATCGGCTCGCTCGTCCACTTCGCTGTGGCCTCGTCGAAGGTGATGACGACCAGCGCCACCGGACACTGGAGTCGCGTCCTTGCCGAAGCGATGTAATCGAGCCAGCTGTAGCGCTTGTCGTCGTCCCTGCCGCGCTGCACCTCGAAGAGCAGCGCGAAAGCCTCTTTTTCTCCGCGGTAGTAGACCGCGACGTTGTCGCAGTTGCGGATGACCGCGTCGTCGCCGCGTGTCATCGCCTCCGAACCGGGTTTGACGTCGGTGTAGTCCGGGAGGCGGCGACCCAGCAACCCGCAGTACAGCTCTTCGGCGAGCTTCGGATTGTCCTGAAGCAGCCGCAGCGGCGCTTCGTGCTCGTATGTGGTCACATTCCAGACGCTAGGAGCCCTCGTTCGAACACCGGGACAACGACACGAATCGGCGGAGAACGTCTGTTGTCGGGTTCGCGACAGCCGGGCAGATCAACTGAAGAAGCCGAGGCAGGCGACTATGAGGGTGGAGCCGCATAGGGCCAGGCCCAGGCGGAAGTTCCTCTCCAGCTTCTTTTCCCGGTCGATGATGCGGGGTCGGCCCACGACGCCGATCGTCAGCCAGCCCGCGGCGAACGCGGCCAGGGGGCAGGCGACCATGAACACGCCCAACAGGATCGCCTCGGTGAGGTCGGCGGCCTTGACGGTGCGCAGGATGACCAGCTGGGCGACCAGCGCCGCCAGCGCGAACAGCCCGTAGATCAGGCCGTTGCGCTCGTCGCCGCGCCATCGCGGCAGCAGCGGCGGCCGGTGCGCCAGGAAGCGGGCCTCTTCGAGTTCGGTCCGCGCGATCTGGAGGTCGGCCTCGGCGGCGCCGATCTCGATGGACGGGTCGCCGTCGAGCGGCTGGGCCGCGACCGGCGGCGGGGGCTCGACGCGGGCGGCGCGGGCGAGCTCGTCGACGGCCGCGCGCTGCTGGGTGGCCCGTTCGGTGAGCCGGTCGACGCGTTCGCCCATCGATTCAGTGCGGGAGGCGTCGCGGGCGGCGGCCTCCTCGGCGCCGCGGCGGACCTCGTCGAGGCGCCGAAGCTGGGCGAGGTAGTCGTCGAAGGCGCTCACGCGCGTTTTCCTCTCAAAGTCAAGTGTTCACTCCGGTTTGGGCGGTGGTGGGCGACGGGCGGGAGAATGGCACGATGAGCCGACCCGAGCCGGTGTCGGCGTGGCGGTCGATCAGCAGGGCCCGGCCGGGGCGGGGACTCCAGTGCTGGAACTGCTGGCCGAAGTGTCCGAGCAGTTCGGTGCCGGGCAGGTTGAGGATGAGCGAGCAGGCGACGTCCTCGCGTCCGGCGCTGCCGCCGACGTCGTCGAGGAAGCGCCGGTAGATCCGCCACCAGGCCAGGAGGTGGACGCCGCGGGCCGGTCCGGTGCGCAGCAGTTCGCGCAGGGCGTTCTGGGCGGGCCGGTCGAGGCCGGCCGCCTCGATCCCCCAGGCGAGGACGATGGTGTCGTCGGGGATCCGGCCGAGCCGGGACGCGAACTCCTCGGGCGGGATCCGGTGGGCCGCTTCCTGGAGTTTCGCCGAGCCGGTGAAGTCCACAGTCCACAGACCGGGTCCGGGCCGGGCGGCGTATGCCAGGGACTCGGCCGCGGCTTCGAGGGTCTCGCCTCCGGCCGGGTCGGAGCCGAGGATCGCCAGGTGGCGTCCGGGCCGCCGGTCCAGGTCGACCCCGGCCGCCTCCAGGCGCAGCGAGACCTCGCGGCCCAGCAGCGCCCGGCCGGGCTTGCGCTCGCCCGGCAGCGTGTCGGTGAAGTGCACCGGGCGGTAGCCGTAGAACACGCGCGGTGCGCCGAAATCGGAGTGCGCGTGCCGCAACTGCTCCCGCAGCCGCAGCATCACCGCGGCGTCGGTGTCGGGGAAGCGCGCCACCCGGTCGGCGCCCTTCGCGCCGCCCTCGGTGTTGACCACGACCTGGCCGAGCGAGATGCGCGCGGCCGCGTCGTTGTTGACATCGAGGATCGACTTGGCGCCCGGCAGCGCCACCCGCATCGGGAACTGCCCGAAGATCGAGTCCCTCTTGGACCAGAGCGCCTCGATCCCGGAGATGGTCTGGGAGGCCAGCACCAGGTGGACGCCGTAGGAGCGGCCCTTCCGCGCCAGGTTCTCCAGCAGCGAGACCGCCTCGCTCGCGACCTTGTCGTTCCCGGCCAGCAGCACCTGGAACTCGTCGGCGACGCACACGATCCTCGGGTAGCGCTCGTGGTCGCGCAGCCCGGCGAAGGAGGCCACGCCGTGGCGCTTCATCACCGTCGACCGCTGCGTCATCTCCTCGTTCAGGGCCCGGAGCACCGCCAGTCCGTACTCGCGGTCGGATTCGACGCCGACGGCGCGCGCGTGCGGGATGAACGTGTCGTCGCGCCGGGTGGGGATGAACTCGGTGAAGGACACGCCCTCCTTGAAGTCCAGGAGGAACAGCGCCAGGTCCGAGGGCGAGTAGCGGGAGGCCAGCCCGTAGAGGACGTCGAGCAGGAACACGGTCTTGCCGCCGCCGGTGCGGCCGCCGACCATCCAGTGCGGGGTGGCGTCGTCGAAGCGCAGCCGCACCTCTCCGGCCGCGTCGCGCCCGATGAGCACCTCCAGGCCGTTCGCGGGGTCGCCGCTGAGCGGCGTGCCGGGGATGAGGTCGCCGAAGGCGAGGGTGGCGGCCTCGCGGGCGCGCTCGGCCAGGCGGGTCGCCTCTCCGGCCACGAACGCGGGGTCGGGGGCCTCGGGCCAGGCGGCCGGGACCGCCAGCCGTGCGCCCTGCGTGACCGGCGCGGCCGGGGGGTTCGAGACCTCGACGTGCCCGTCGACCTCGCGCATGACCGTGGCCTGCGGCAGGTCGGGCAGCCCGGCTGCGAGCACGGTCACCCCGTGCTCCAGTCCCGAGCGGGCGATGGCGTGGACCCGCTCGACCACGGCCCTCGGGGCGTCGCCGAGCGAGGCGATCGCCAGCAGCAGCCGGTCGGTGCGGTGCCCGGCGATGGACTCGGCGACCTGGGTCTCGGCCAGGGTGAGCACGTCGGCCGCGGCTCTGGTGTCGGTCGCGACCGCCTCGATCACGCCCGCGTCGGCCAGGGGCCTGAGCGGTGCGAAGGCGGCCCCGAGCGTGGCCAGGTCGATCGCGGCCACCCGCAGTTCGCCGGGGTCGGTTCCGGCCAGGACGTGCAGGACGGCGTTCCTGATCAGTGCGGCGACCCCGTCGACGCGGGCGTCGACGCCGGTGGCCAGGTGGCCGGCCTCGCCGAAGGGCACCAGCAGCGGGATCGTGCGGTCCTGGTGCAGGACGAGCGTCCCGGCCGGGAGCAGCGAGGCGTCGCCTCGCAGCTGCGCTGCCGAGGCGGTGGCGGCGTCGGATATCTGTCGCTCGGCCTCGAGGACCGCCGGGTCCACTGGGGTCTCGAACGCCGCCGCCCCCAGACGTCTGCGGGCCGAGGCGAGCCGGGCGGCGGCGATGTCGCAGCCGGCGGCCGCGTTCGCCAGCGTGGAGCGGAAACCTGGCACCGGACCTCCTCGAAGTTGACCCGGTCACAGGATAGCGGCGAGTCGGCAACCTTTCGGCACTCGCCCGCGTGCATTAACCTAGACGCAGACCCGGATCCGGTCTATCCGGACTGTGCCGCCCGCCTGCCAACACCGTCCGCGCCTGCGCCCGCGCGCACGGGAGACAAGGACGAACCATGCGTGAGTTCCTGGACATAGCCCTGTCATTCCCTCCGATCGTGTTCACGTTCGGTCTGGTCCTCGTGGTCCTGTACTGGATCACCGTCATCGTGGGCGCGCTTGACGTGGACATGTTCGACCTCGGCGGCGACGCGGACGCAGAGTTGGACGCGGGCGGCTCCTTCTGGTCGGCGTTCGGGTTCGGCGCGGTCCCGTTCACTGTGGTGGCCTCACTGTGGATCACGCTGGGCTGGATCGTGACGGTGCTCGGCACCACCTGGGTGCGCAGCAGCGACGAGGTGTTCATACCGGCGGCGGCCTCGGGCATAGCCCTGCTCGTCGCCGGGATCGGCGTGGGCATGCTCGGCGCGAAACTCCTGGCCAGACCCCTGTCGAAGCTCTTCGCCGACCCGCCGGTCACCACCCACCGCGGCCTGGTCGGCAAGATGTGCGTGGTCCGGACCGGCACGGTCACCACCGACTCCGGTCAGGCCGAACTGACCGAAGAGGACGGCAAGGTCCACCTGATCAACATCCGCCGCTCCGTCCACGAGCCCCCCGGCATCCAGGACGAGCTGTTCTCACGGCACTCCAAGCTGGTGATCTTCGACTACGACGAAGCCGAGAAGATCTTCCTGGTCGTCCCGGCCTCCCTGCCGCCCGATCTCGAAACGGCCGACTCCTAGGGTGGCCGCGCCCTCTTGAGCCGGACTCGTGTACCCCGCGGTTTGCGGTTTCTCAGTAGGGTGTCATAGCGCCCGCTTCTCAACGTCCTCCCGATTCCCGTAAGGAAGCCCAATGGATACATCCCAGGCGACCAGTGTCACCGTCATTGTGGTGGTCGCGCTCATGGTCCTCGGCATAGCGGCGTTCATCGTCAGCCGCTACAAGAAGGTCCCGCCAGGTCAGGCGCTGGTCATCACCAAGGCCGGCAAGACCAAGGTCTCGTTCACCACCGCGGTCGTGCTCCCGGTGGTCCACCGCGCCGAGTTCATGGACATCTCGGTCAAGACCATCGAGATCGCCCGGTCCGGCAAGGACGGCCTGATCTGCATGGACAACATCCGAGCCGACATCTCGATCACCTTCTTCGTGCGGGTCAACGCCACCGCCGACGACGTCCGCAACGTCGCCGAGTCGGTCACCCCGAAGCGCGCCTCGGACCAGGACAAGCTGCAGGAACTGTTCAACGCCAAGTTCTCCGAGGCGGTCAAGACCGTCGGCAAGCAGCTCGACTTCACCGACCTCTACACCAACCGCGACGAGTTCCGCGACCGGATCCTCCAGGTCATCGGCACCGACCTCAACGGCTACTCGCTCGAGGACGCGGCCATCGACTACCTCGAGCAGACCCCGATGGAGCAGCTCGACCCCCAGAACATCCTCGACGCGCAGGGCATCCGCAAGATCACCCAACTCACCGCGCGCGAAGCGGTGACCACGAACGAGCACCGCCGCCACGAGGAGAAGGAGATCAAGCGCCAGGACGTCGAGGCCCGCGAGGCCGTCCTGGAGCTGGAGCGCCGCCAGGAAGAGGCCGAGATCCGCCAGCAGCGCGAGGTCGAGACCCTCCGCGCCCGCGAGAACGCCGAGATCCAGAAGGTCCGCAGCGAGGAACGGCTCAAGTCCGACACCGCGCAGATCAAGGCCGACGAGGCCACCGGCGTCCAGAACGAGAACCGCCTGCGCGAGATCGCCGTGGCCGAGAAGAACCGCGAGCGCGTCATCGCCGTCGAGTCCGAGCGGATCGAGAAGGACCGCATCCTCGAGGTCGTCGCCCGCGAACGCGAGGAAGAGCTCGCCCGCATCGCCGCCAACAAGGAGGTCGAGGCCGAGAAGCGCGAGATCGCCGACGTCATCCGCGAGCGCATCGCCGTGGAGAAGACCGTCGCCGAGCAGGAAGAGGGCATCAAGCGCCTGCGCGCGACCGAGGAGGCCGAGCGCGACCGCCAGCAGATCATCATCCGCGCCGAGGCCGAGGCCCAGGAGAACCTGGTCAAGGACATCAAGGCCGCCGAGGCCGCCGAGACCGCGGCCAAGCACACCGCCCGCCAGCGCATCACCGAGGCCGAGGCCGCTCAGCAGGCCGCCGAGCTGGAGGCCCGCGCCAAGATCCGCCAGGCCGAGGGCGACCAGGCCCTGGCCGCCGCCGACGGCCTGGCGGCCGTCCAGGTCCGCGAGGCCGAGGCCGACGCGATCGAGAAGGGCGGACTGGCCGAGGCCAAGGCATCCGAGGCGATCGGCCGCGCCGAGGCCGAGGCGAACGCCGCCAAGGGCAAGGCCGAAGCCGACGCCAGCGCCGCGAAGGGCAAGGCCGAGGCCGAGGCCCTGCGCCTGCGGCTGCTGAGCGAGTCCGAGGGCCTCACCGAGAAGGCCCGCGCCATGGACGCCCTGTCCGAGGCGTCCAAGGCCCACGAGGAGTACCGCCTGCGCCTGGAGATGGAGAAGGAGCTGCGCGGCCTGGAGATCGAGGCCCGACGCTCGATCGCCGAGCAGCAGGCCTCCGTCATCGCCACGGGCCTGGAGGGCGCCGACATCTCGCTGGTCGGCGGCGACACCCAGTTCTTCGACCGGGTGGTCGGCGCGATCGGCTACGGCAAGGCCGTCGACGGCTTCGTCGCCCACTCCGAGGTCGCCCAGTCGGTGGCCGCGAACTGGACGAACGGAGAGTCCTCCTTCGGCGAGGACCTCAAGGCCGTCCTGGCGAACCTGGGCAGCGACGAGGTCAAGAACCTCACCGTCTCGGCCGCGCTGGTCAAGCTCATGCAGGGCGGCGGCGACCACGACCTGCTGTCGGGCCTGCTCGACAAGGCCAAGCAGCTGGGGGTCTCCGAGAAGCCCGCCGTCGAGATGACCGCGAGCTAGGCGGGGGAACGACATGGCCGAAGAGGAGACGACCGAGTCCGGCGCGCTCGACGCCGGCACGTACGAAGTCCTGTCCAAGCGGCTGGCCGACTACGCCACCGAGCTGACCGACCGGGCCGAGGCGCTCAACGCCGAGCGCGTCGCCGCGTTCGGGTCGACCGAGCTGAGCCTGCTGGGCACCACCCGCATCCGCACCGGGAACAACTGCGTGCCGCGCGACATGGTGCAGGTGGGCGGGCGTCTCCTCTTCGGCTACAACGTCCACATGGGGCTCAAGTCCCACACCGCGGTCGGGGACGTGTTCGCCGTCCACGAGTTCGTCCGCGAGGACGGCAAGTACTCGTTCAAGGCGGTCGACTCGCCCGGGCACGTGCTCGACGATCCCCGGTTCGAGTCCGACTTCACCGAGATGTACCGCTACTACAAGTCGACCGAGCTGCTCCAGGTGCGGCAGGTCGAGACCAGACTGCTGGCGGTCTTCAGGATCGGCGAGAAGCTCGGCGACCAGCGCGTTCTGCGCTGGCAGCTCGAACCGGACGGCACGGCCTCCTACATGGACGCCCGCGGCGACGCCGACCACACCTGGCCCGAGCCGTTCGAGTTCGAGTGGACCGAGACCACCCGCGAGGACCACGTCACCGGCCGCCACCCGCACGTGTCGATCGAGGACGAGATCTTCGTCGAGTGCATGAACGGCACCCTCACGGTCAAGATCGAGGACAACACCGAGACCGGCGAGGGCGTCTACGACGAGCCGGTCGCCGAGCCGCTCCAGTCGCTGGCCGACGCCGACATCGCCTACGCGCGGATCGGTCCGCTGCTCCTGCTGCGCATCCTGCCGTACAACGAGACGCAGGTGCGCTACCTGATCTACAACACCCGCACCGGCGACGTCCAGCGCGCCGACGCGATCGGCCAGGCCTGCCGCCGCCTGCCCGAGGACCACGGCATCATCTTCCCCGGCGGCTACTACCTCAACGAGGGCAAGCTCAAGACCTTCGACCACGACACCGAGGGCCTGAAGTTCAAGCGGCAGATCCGCTCGCCCAACGGCGAGGACGTCCTCTACGTCTTCTACCACGAAGCCGAAGGACGCTCGCTGCTCCTGCCGTACAACGTTATCCGCAAGGAAGTCGCGGCGCCGATGAGCGTCCACGGCTACTCGGTGTTCGACGACGGCACCATGGTCGCGTTCCGCTTCACCGGCGACGAGGCCACCCGCGTCCACCCGGTGCAGGTGTGGTCGACCCCGTTCGTCTCCGAGGCCCACGCCGCGGCCGCCGAGAGCGGCGACGGCCCGATCCACCGCATCGGCAACGCCGAGGCCGTCCGCGCGGTCTCCGACGCCCTGTCGGTGGCGCGCATGGTCCGCGAGATGGACCCCGGGCAGGCCGTGTTCGAGGCGCTCATCGCGGCCGCCACCCGCTGCCTGGACGACTATCCGTGGCTGGGCGACGAGGGCCTGTTCTCGCTGAACGAGACGCTGCGCTCGGTCCGCGAGACGGCCGAGTCCGTGCTGGACGAGTACGCCACGGTCGCCGAACTGACCGCCGAGGCCGGCAAGGCCCTCGACCAGGCCGGGAACGACACGGTCAAGCTGCTGCGCCGCGCCCGCGGCGAGGCCCCCAAGTCCGCCGAGCAGTGGGTCGACCTGCTCACCGACCTGCGGGGCGCCCAGGGCCACCTGGTCACCCTCAAGGACGTCCGCTACATCGACCTCGACCGGATCGCCGGGCTCGAGGCCGACCTGGCCGAGATCCTGGACTCGACCGGCCGCCGCGCCGTGGCCTACCTCGAACGCGAGGACGCCTTCGCGCCGTACTTCGCCGAGATCGAGCAGCTCGAAGGCAAGGCGAACGCCATCGAGACCGTCGCCGAGTCCGAGCCGCTGGTGGAGCAGCTCGACGCCCGCCAGCTCGGCCTGGAGACCCTCACCGAGGTCGTCTCCACCCTCGAGATCGGCGACGCGACCGTCCGCACCGCGATCCTCGGGCGCGTCTCGGAGGTCCTGGCCGCGGTCAACCGCACCCGCGCCGCGCTCGCTGCCAGGCGCCGCGAGCTGTCGATCGGCGAGGGCAGGGCCGAGTTCGCCGCCGAGTACGCCCTGCTCGGGCAGGCCGTCACCGCCGCGCTCTCGGCCGCCGGCACGCCCGCGGCCTGTGACGAGCAGCTCGGTCGCCTCCTGCTGACCATCGAGAACCTCGAGACGCGCTTCGCGGACTTCGACGAGTTCCTCGCGCAGCTGGCCGACAAGCGCACCGACGTCTACGAGGCGTTCTCCTCGCGCAAGCAGAACCTCCTCGACGAGGCCGCCCGCCGCGCCGAGCAGCTCGCCGCCAGCGCCGACCGCATCCTGGAGGCCGTCTCCCGGCGCACCGCCACCCTGTCCTCGCTGGACGAGGTCAACACCTACTTCGCGACCGACCCGATGGTCGAGCGGCTCCGCCGCGTCATCACCGAGCTGCGGGAACTGGACGACACCGTCCGCGCCGAGGAGATCGAGGGCCGCATCTCGGCCGCCCGGTCCGAGGCCGGACGCGCCCTCCAGGACCAGCTCGACCTGTTCGACGGCGACGCCATCAAGTTCGGCGAGTACCGCATCCCGGTCAACACGCAGCCGCTCGACCTCACCCTCGTGCCGTCCGGAGACCGGCTCGCGTTCTCGCTGACCGGCACCGACTACCGGCACGTCGTCGACGACCCCGAGTTCGAGGGCACCAAGCCGTACTGGAACCAGTTCCTGCCCTCGGAGAACGAGAGCGTCTACCGCGGCGAGCACCTGGCCGCGGCCCTGCTGGCCGAGCACGGCCCCACCAGGCTCCTCGCCGAGGACCTGCCGCGGTTCGTCTCGGCGGCCGCGGCCGAACGCTACGACGAGGGCTACGAGCGCGGCGTCCACGACGCCGACGCCGCCGCGATCCTGACCGAACTGCTGCGCCTCCACGGCGCGGCCGGGATGCTCCGCTACACCCCCGCCGCCCGCGCCGCCGCCCAGCTCTACTGGACCGTCGGCGTCGAGAAGGAGGACCAGGAGCGCATCGCCTCCCAGGCCCGCTCCCTGGCGCGTGTCCGCGAGACCTTCGGCAGCGCCGACGCCATGCGGGGCCTGATCGACGAGATCGAAACCGGACTGGCCCCGTTCCTCGACGGCACCCGCCTGTCGACGCACTACGGCTACCGGCTGAACCCGCCGACCGATCTCGCCGCCGAATACCTCGCCGAGGAGCTCGCCCTAGGAGGCAAGTTCGCCGCCTCCGGCCGGGCCCGCGACCTGCTGGCCGCCCTCGAGCGGCGCCTCGGCCCCGGCGCCAGGAGCGGCCTGGACGAGGACCTGCGCGCCCTCGACGGCGACCTGTACTCGCAGTGGAGCCTGGCCTGGACCTGGCTCGACTCGTTCCTAGCCCGGTCCGAGGACGAACACTTCGACGCCGAGGACCTCCCCGAGGCCCTGGCCATGATCCTGTCCGGAGTGGACACCTACGACGTGACGGCCGACCTGACCACCCAGGTCACCGGCCTCCTCGGCGTCCATCCACGCATCGACAACCGGGTGCTCGGACTCCGATTGGACGAGTTCCTCTCCCGGACCGGCCGCTTCCGCACCCGGACCCTCCCGGGCTACCGGACCTACCAGCGCCGCCGCGGCGAACTGGTCGAGGCCCACCGCCGCTCGCTGCGGGTCGACGAGTTCAAGCCCAAGGTCATGCCCGGGTTCGTGCGGAACCAGCTCATCGACGAGGTGTACCTGCCCCTGATCGGCGCCAACCTCGCCAAGCAGATCGGCGCCGGCACCGGCGACTCGCGCCGGGCCGACCAGTCCGGCCTGCTCATGCTCATCTCCCCGCCCGGCTACGGCAAGACCACGCTCATGGAGTATGTGGCCGACCGGCTCGGGATGCTCCTGGTCAAGGTCAACGGGCCCTCCCTCGGCCACGAGACGGTCTCGGTCGACCCGGCCGACGCCCCGAACGCGACCGCGCGCCAAGAGGTCGAGAAGATCAACTTCGCGCTCGAATGCGGCAGCAACGTGCTGCTGTACCTCGACGACATCCAGCACACCAACCCCGAGCTGCTCCAGAAGTTCATCTCGCTGTGCGATGCCCAACGCAAGATGGAGGGCGTCTGGGACGGTCGCACCCGCACCTACGACCTGCGCGGGAAGCGGTTCGCCGTGTGCATGGCCGGGAACCCGTACACCGAGGCCGGCCAGAAGTTCCGCATCCCCGACATGCTCGCCAACCGCGCCGACGTATGGAACCTCGGCGACGTCCTCTCCGGACGCGACGAGGTCTTCGCGCACTCCTACATCGAGAACGCGCTCACCTCCAACCCGGTGACCGCCCCGCTTGCGGGCCGCGAAAGAGGCGACGTCAAACTGCTGGTCCGCCTCGCCTCCGGCGACCCGACCGCGAACCCGGACGACCTGGTGCACGCCTACTCGGCGGGCGAACTCGACCAGGTCCTCTCGGTCCTGCGCAAGATGGTCCACATCCAGCGCACGGTCCTGCGGAACAACATGGCCTACATCGGCTCGGCCGCGACCGACGACGCCGCGCGCACCGAACCGCCGTTCCTGCTCCAGGGCTCGTACCGCAACATGAACCGGCTCGCCGAACGCGTGGTCCCGGTGATGAACGACGAGGAGCTCGAGGCGGTCATCGACGACCACTACGCGGGCGAGGCCCAGACGCTCGCCTCGGGCGCCGAGGCCAACCTCCTCAAACTCGCCGAACTGCGATACCGGCTCACCGACGACCAGGTCGAGCGCTGGGAAGCGGTGAAGGAGGCGTTCCGCCGGGAGAAGCTCCTCGGCGGCGGCGAGGACGATCCTATGTCGAGGGCGGTCGGAGCGATCTCACTGCTGTCCGACCGGGTCGGCGGCATCGAGGGCGCGTTGCGCGGCGGACGCCCCGAACCGCGATGACCCGCGCGGCCGCCTCACGCGGGCGATTCGGCTTCGACGGCTGATACCGGTCGAGCGCCTGCTCGGAAACGTACGCCACCACCACCGCGACCAGCACGATCGGCGTCATCGAGGCCGAGGCCGGGCCCAGCAGCAGTGTCACCAGCACCGCCGATGAGACCGGGAGTGGCAGGATCGCGGTCGTGGCGGCGGCCATCCCGGCGGCCAGGGCCGGTACCGTCCCGAACCCCGGCAGGCCGGACATCAGCAGTCCGGCCGCCGCGCCGAGGAACAGCGCCGGGAAGATCGGTCCTCCGCGCAGCGCGGCGAGGGAGACCCCGTAGGCCAGGCCCTTGAAGACGAGCAGCGCGACCAGTGCTCCGGCCGTCCACGCCTCCGGCTCGGCGGCCACGTCCGCCAGCGTCTCCTGCCCGGACAGGGCCACCTCGACCGGCGACCTGCCGGTGAGCAGCGCATAGGCTCCGGCACAGGCCGCGACGGACAGGCCGGCGAGTACGGCGGCGGCCCCCTGCCGCCGGATCGAGTGCGACTCGAACCAGTGGCCGAGTCGGTGGAGCTGCTTGACCGCGTAGGCGATCGCAATGGCCGCTGGCACCGTCCACAGTATGTCAGTGAGGCCGAGTTCGAGCGGTCCGGAGATCTCGGGCAGGGCCAGCGACGCGATCTCGAACCCGGTCCACGAGCCCAGTCCGGTGAAGATCAGCGCGCCGATGCCGGACGCGAGCAGGCACGGCAGGACGATCCTGGTTCGCCGGTGTCCGGTGGCGGCGGCGGACTCGACGATGAACACCGCGGCGATCAACGGGCTGCCGAAGATGACGGCGATCGCCGAGGCGGCCCCGGCCGCGGACAGCACCGCGTGCTCCGGGGTGTCCCGCCGCGGACCCCATCGATGGGTCAAGGCGGTGGCCGCGGCACTGCCGACGGCGATCAGCGGTGCCTCTGGTCCGAGCACCGCACCCAAGGGCAGTCCGCCGAGGGCGGCCAGGAGGATGCCCGGCGTGTGCGAGGGCGGTACCGGTTCGGTACCGAGTCCTTCGAGCGGCACGTGCCCGCCGCGGCCGGGCAGGTAGCGTACGGCGATCCCGACGAGGAGGCCGCCGACCGCCAGCCACGGCGCGGGCCACCACCACGGGAGCGTCCCGAGGCCGAGGCGTTCGGGCAGGTCCTCCCATACGAACCCGGTGAGCCGGTGCAGCAGCGCGAGGAAGACGAACGCCGCGAACGAGACCGGGACGCCGATGAGCCCCGCGGTCGCCAGCACGCGCAATTGAGCTTTTAGGACTGCGGTGCGCTCGGTCCGGTCCACTCTGCGCCCCCAGGTCCGCGAGCGGTGTTCGTATCGCTACGGAACGATACCGCGGCTCTCGGGGATTCGCTCCGATTCGCGCGGCTCCAGTCGACCGGGCCGCGCGGGCGGCCCGGTACGCTACCAGGGAGCGCGTGACTCTAAGCCCGTTGTGCCCCTGTAGCCGATAACGAACCGAAATAGGGAGGTCCCCGTGCCGACGAAGACGGGAGCGAAGATCAGGATCATCGTCCTGGGCACCGGCCCTGACGCCGAAGAGGCCCGCGGCATCGCCGATGCCGACGCCGATGTCGCCGTGGCCGCGAAGTTCACCAAGACCGTCACCCACCTGGTCATCGACGACACGGTGAAGCCCTCCGAGGCTCGCGTCAAGAAGGCCGAGGAGACCGGCGTGCCCGTCATCAAGCTCGCCGACCTCAAGGAACTGCTCGAATCCGAGGAAACCGAGACCCCCGCCGAAGCCGAGGAACCGGAGGCCCCCGAGTCGGAAGCCGCTCCGGAACCGGCGAAGGCCGAGGAGCCCGAGGAGGAACCGGTGAAGGCCGAGACCGAGCCGGCGCAGCCGGAAGCAGAGCCGGAGCCGGTCGAGGCCGAGGAAGAACCGGAGCCGGTCGAGGCCGAGGAGAAGTCCGAACCGGAGGACAAGTCGGAACCGAAGGTCCCGACCCAGGCCGAAGCCCCCGAGCCCGAGATCGACACGATCGAGGAGCCCGAGGAGAAGACCGAGGAGGCCAAGCCCGAGGCCGAGACTTCCCCGAAACCGTCGTTCCTCGACAAGCTGAAGTCGATCTTCAACCTCACCGGCACCCGCAAGTAAGCGCCGCGATCGACAGCCCCGGGCCGAGAGGCCCGGGGCTTCGTCGTCCGGGTCTCCGATCAGAAGAAGGGACGCCAGTACAGCTTGTAGACGATACGGCCGTCGTTGTTGCCCTTCACGCACTTGGTGTTGACGATCGCGGGCAGCGATTCGAACTCGAATTTGCCCCCCGCGTCGTCGCAGGCGGCGCGAGAGCTGTAGGCCCCGAGGTACCGCCAGTCCCAGAAATCATCCTGCTGGACGGTCGGCGCGGACTCGACCACCTCGGCGTGGGCCGCGGTGGGGGCCGAGACGCCCACCATCATGGCGGCCGCGAACGCGAGGGCGACGGCTGCGAGACGCTTCTTCATGTTGTTCCCTTCAGTTGTATGCGGCGAAGCAACACCACTGATCCGGCGCGATGGCGAAGGGGACCCGGAGCAGTGCCCCCTTCCCCATCGCCTCCGGCCGTCCCCACGCCCGGTGCGAAGGCGTAGATGGCCGGAGTCCGTTATCGGAATCGGTGTTCACTCCGTATCGTGGACGGACCACGCACGACTGCTGCACGGCTCTCGCACGGCCGACGCGCCCCGCACTCGGCACGGGCCCCCAGCGCCGGTCGCAGTCTCGGAAGGCGTTGGCGGCCGACTAGCTCGAGGCGAAACCGCAGACCTGTACCGCAACCAGGTGGGCGGTTCGGCGTCAAGAGGCGGTGCCGTCACCCGCATGGCTAGCCTTGCCCGAATCAAAGACCACGTTGAGATGGATTGAGACATGGGCGCTTGGGGCATGGGTCCGTTCGAGAATGACGGCGCGCTCGACTGCGTGGCCGATCCGTCAGGCACAGCCGCCGGTCTTGGCGGTGCGATGCGCGAGGTCACCGACACCGAGGAATACGAGGACGACTGAAACTACCGAACCCGCAACCCGACGGTCCGGACCGCCTCAGAGGGTGTCATGTGCCGTTTCCGTCCGGCGCACCCCGATGATCAGCAGGTAGCCCATGATCCAGAACTCGCCGACCTGCGGGACGAGCGCGAGGCCTTCGATCACCGCGCCCGGCGCGCTAGGCCAAAGGTACGAAATGAAGGCGCTCGCAATGTAGGCGAATCCTCCCAGTACCAGCAAGTGGCCGAGAAGTCGCGGCATGTATCCCGAGCTGACCACCAGGCGGCCCATGGGGATGAGCCAGAGCCCGAAGAAGAGCGTCCCCACTCCCCAGGCCGCGCCGTTCAGGTCGTACATCAGCATGGCGGTGCCGGCCGGGTCATCGTCTGGAGCGGCCAGCTCCCCGGAACCGACGCCGATCGCGACAGACGTGAACGCCGCTCCGACGAGGATCGTAGCCGCGTTGAACAGTCCGAACGCGGCGAGTGATCCGGCGGCGAAGGGGTTCACTGGTCGGAAGAGGCGGAAGAACCAGAGCGCGAGGAGCGCTGCCGCGGCCACGCTGGCCAATTCGCCGGCCAGACCGAGGCGAGCGAGTGTCTCCTGGTCGATGAGGTTCGCGGCGGTGGCGGCGGCATCGCCTTCGACGTAGATCGCGCCGCGGGCGAACAGGAAGCTGAACGTTCCGGCGACGACGAGCGCCAGATAGAGGGCGCCGGTGATGCGGGCGGTGCGGACCGGGGCAGTGTTCATATAGAACTCCCGAGGAACAGAGGGGATTGATCGGGGGCGGAACGGTTTCGTCTTACATGGAGCCTAGGGATTTCACGCCGTGGGCGCGCCCACCTCAGGTTCCATCTTCGGTTCCACCCTCGGTGGGACGCCCCGCCCCATGTAGTACCGGCGTAGGACGCGGCGCCCCAAGGAACGCGCGAGTGCTCGGCTGGCAGACCCGGGAGAGGGCGGCGACCACTCCTTATGAACATGAAGCATTCATATATTGATGGGTAGCGGCCATCGCCTTGGGCACCAGCGGAATCCAGGAACGCGTCAACTGGCCGTGTGGCCGTCCTGGGGGCCATCCCCACCGTCGGCCTTGCAGGTGCGGAGACATTCGGTCCAGACTCTCATCGCGGCCGCCTTGATCTCAGCCGAGCTGTCCGATCGCCGAGCCCAAGATCCGTGCTTCTCAACGGTGACGTGAAGGATCGGATCCCCGCTGACCAACGCCGTCAGGTACCCGAAGATCGGCAGGGTCGCTCCGGGGAGCGCCACCCACAGCCGTGGGGCCTCGGTGAGCGTGCCGAACTGGACGGTCCTGCCGCTGATCTCGGTCTCGCCCAGGACGGTCAGGGTCTCGGCGACCGGCGCCGAGATCGAGCGGACCGGCAATGGGATCTGAGCGAGCACAGCCGCGTAAGCGCCTCGGGCCCGGGGCGGTGCCTTCCTGCCTAGGCCCATGCCGCCACCCCCGCCCTGGCGCGTTGGGCGCCGGCGATGGCGCGGGCCATCGCGGCGGCGCCTGCCGGTCTCACCGGCACCGCCGGGCTGGTCGGCTGGCCGCGGTCCAGGCCACCATATGCCGGTCCGCCTTGGGGCATCACCGGCACCGTCGGGCCGGTCGACTCGCGACGATCCGGGCCATAGGAGACCCCCGGCTGCGGGAAAGCGGCTCTGCCGCTTGGCACGCTCCCCGGTGCGGGGGCGGCCATGCACGTCGGTCCCTCCACGGTCCGTTGGCGTGCCAAGCGGCGAAGCCGCTTTCCCGCAGCCTGTGTCTCTTGTGGCCCGGGGTTCGGTTCGGCCCCGGTGCTCAGGGAGCGGATGAGGGCGAACAGCCACCGGGCCAGGCGGATCCACATCAGCAGCGCGAGCCCAGCCTCACGGTCGAACGCACTCTGCCGGGACCGGCGAACGGGCTGACGCTGGTGGGCGGCGGCCAGTGGGGCCGAGTCGGTCATGAAGTGGTCCCACGCCTGTTCGCGCAAGTTGGCATCGACCGCCGCACTCGCCTCGGACTCTCCCCAGAACTGGCGGCGTGGCCGAGCTGGGCCCGGTTGCGGATTCGGGCCCCGAGGGTCGACCCGGTCGGATCTGGGCGGGGACTGTGATGCCTCAGTCTGATCCTGGCGTCCGGCGCGGGTTTCGATGCCCGGGTACCAGGCGTTCTCGGGCGGTACCCAGCCCTCGGCCGGAAGCGGGTCGGGGGTCTCGTCCCTGCGGTGGCGGCCGGTGCGCTGGTCCTGGTGCCAGCCTGGCGTCCCGTACGGTCCGGGGTCGAACGGGTCGCGCGGCCGGTCGTGATCGATGAGCCAGGTATCGCCGGACCGGTGTCGCAGGTGCGCCGGTTCGTAGCGCGGCGAACGCGGGTCTGAATCGGGTGCGTCGACGTCGCACGAGGACGGGTTGTGCTGGTATCGTTAGACGCCCGGACAGGCCGGGTCGGGTTCGCCGTCGGGGAGGAAGAGCCGTCGACCGGCCCAGTCGTAGAACCCAGCCGTCTCGCCGGTGCCGGTGATCTCGACCAGCGGAGCGCCCGGTCCGAGGTTCGGATGACGGTAGAACGGCTGCTGGACGAGCATCATGAGCCCGGCCCGGTTCCGCCGCGCGGACAGCGCCAAGCGGCCGTCCTCCGGGAGGGTGACGGACTGGTCATCGTGCGTGTTTTGGTCTGGTGTCGCCGCCCGATTTTGGCGTAGGCTAACGCTGACCATGGGAGGTTTCCTTCCGTTGGTCTGGGAGGCGGGCCGCCAGGAGATTTGGCGATTGATCGGCGGCCCGCCGATGACATTCAGTTGTTCTCAGAATCCGCGCACTGCGCGTGACGAAACCTTGGCACAACGGAAAATCGGAATCAAGCGCGACACGCACTCCGGTTCGAAACCGTCTAGATCGTGCCTAGATCACCATCGCCGTTTCCGTGGACCGTACGTTTGGTAACTGTTCGCTACCATGATGAGCGCCAACAAACCCACCGAAACTGGCCCCGGAGGTCCCCGCTCATGGCTCAGCGCATCCTCGATCCGGAATACCTGACTGCTTTCCGTGACGAACTGCAAGCGCGTCTGGACTTCGTGACCGAGAAGGTCGAGATGCTCAAGAGCGGCAATGAGTTGGGTGTCGAACCCGGGTTCGGTCTGCTCGACTCTTCGCAGGACGCGCGCCAGCGGTACAAGGACGCCCATGAAGACACCTGGGACAACCTGCAGAAGCTCCGTGCCGATCTGCACGGCGCGATCGTGACGATCAACGAGTCACTGGGCCTCCACGACGAGACCGAGGCGCAAAACACCGAAGAAGTCTCGGCACCCGAAGACGACATCAACAGCTAGGGCACCGATACCTCATGAAGCGCACTCTCACCAAGACTTTCGCGACGGCGGGTGCCGCTGCACTCCTCCTCGCCGCGTGCGGCGAAGACAGCGGCTCCTCCGACGACGACAACGGCTCGGACGAAGCCCAAGACCCCGTCTACACCGAGATGACTTCCTGGAACGCCTGCGAGGTCCTCGATAACCTCCAGCCGATCGCCGATGAGATGGGCATCGTCGGCTGGGGTAGCACTACCGCCGAAGGCGGCGAGCCCGGCAATTCAGAGCTCGGGAACACCCTGGATCCCGATGCTCTCGGGTGCAACGGTCTGCTCAACCTCGGAGACAACGAGGGCATGGGCGCAGGGGGTGAATTGCAGGTCAAGATCATCCCGACCGAAGGCGAAGGCGAAGCCACGGCAGTGTTCGAAGAACGTGTATCGGCCGCCGAAGGTGAGTCATCCGAGTGGGACGAAGCCGCGAGCGAAGAATTTTCTGATCCCTGGGATCAAGGGACCGTCGTCTCCTGGCTTGGCGATACCAGCCAACCGAATGTTGAAGTCATCGCTCGTGACGGGCAATGGGTCTTCCATATCGACCTGTACCACACCCAGGACTTCGGGCTTCGCGGCGGCGGCGAGCCGTCATTGGCCTTCAGCGATGACGAACTGAATCAATGGTTCGTCGACACCTACCTTCCCGAGGTCAGCCAGACCATCAACGACCGCATTGCGGAGGTGCAGTAGCCATGAGTGGCGAGGACATCGAACTCGATACCGATCCTTACGAGGGCATGGAGGGATCTGAAGCGATCAGCTCGCAGGACAGCATCGCCAACAGTTCCCTTCTGGACAGCGATCCGTGCCCCAACGGTGACTGCACCAACACTTCTAACCCTGCCGAGGAGGCGTGGGTGAAGCTGGTGTCCGCTGTTCCGGTGGCCGGTCAAGTTGAGAGCTTCTACTGTGTTGCCGGTGGAACTGCGGCTCCCAGTCAAGAGGAAGTCCAGGCTCTGGTCTCGCAGATCCGGCCAGCTGAGGGCGATCAGTACGCGCTGCGAACCATTTCGGAGAAATGGGCCGAGTTCAACTATGACTTCTCCAAAAACCCTGAAACGGGCGTAGAGCCGATTCTTCGGGCGAAGTTGTCCGAGCTGTCGAACGGGTGGCAGGGCTCAGATTTCGACGCCTTCAGCGAACAGATGGAGACGGTGTTCGCAAACTGCGAGCAGATCGCGACAGACATTGGTGATGCGTCAAGCGGTATGGCTGGGCTTCTTGAACAGAAGGCAGCCGAGATCTACGCCCTCCAAGGCGGCGACTCCCACGAGCTTCCTTACCCTGCGCCCCAGTACTGGACTGAGAGCGAGGGCAACCTCTTCTCGGACCCGAAGATCCACATCCGGCCCCCGTTCACGCACGGCGAGTGCGAGATCGCGTCCGGGTGTTCCTGGGACGGCGAAGACGACTCCACCAATCGCGCGATGGAGCTCGGCGGGTTCGACGGGGAGTACGCCAACGAGCTCAACCAGTACGTCACCGACCAGACCGAGCGCCACTACACCCGGCTCAAGGCCGAGGACCCCGAGGCCGACGAGTCCGCGCTGCGGCAGGAGGCCGAGCGGCTGGCCGAGCAGGACGGCAACGACCGCGCCGCCCAGGACTACGAGGAATCCGACCAGGACTACCAGGCCCGCGCGACCGAGCAGAACGACACCGTGCTCGCTCGCTGGGAGGATGCCGAAACGGCCGGGAGCGAGTTCTCCCCGACCGTCGAGCCTTCCCGCGACACGACGTTCCGCGAGTCTTCCGGCGATCTCGACACCTCCGGGTACTCACCGCCCAGCGGCGGCGACTTCAACGGTTCGCCTTCCGGCTCCGGTACTACCGGGCTGAACAACCCCGATTCCACCGGTGGCTTCGGCGGGTCCGGTGGGCTCGGCGGCAATGGCGGCGGCAGTTCCCTCGACACCGGTAGTTCCGGGCTCGACTCCGACAACCCTTGGGGCTCCTACGCCGGTGAGGACCCCGACGACGTCGGCGGTGGTCTGGCCAGCGGAACCGGTGGCGGGACGCTCGCTCCCGCCGGTGCGGGCGCGAGCACCGGGCTCGGCACCGGCGCGGGCGCCGGTGGTGTGGGAACCGGTGCCGGTGCCAGTACCGGCCTGTTCGGCAGCCCGAGCGGCGGCGCCGGTGCGGGACGCGGCATGGCCGCCGGAGCGGGCAAGGGCGGCATGGGCGCCGGTCGCGGAGCGTCCAGTTCGATGATGGGCGGCGGCCGCGGGGCGGGCGGTCGCGGACCCGAGGACCAGGAGGGCCGCGAGACCTGGCTCACCGAGGACGAGGACGTCTGGGGACTTCACTTCGACCCGGAGAACGACCCCTACGTCTGAACCTCAGATCCCGACTCGCGCCCGCCCGGTCCGCCGCAACTCACCCGGGCGGGCGCGATTCTGTCAGACGGTCCGCAGGCGTAGCCCGGGATAGCGGATGGTGTACGGGCCTCGGTACTTCGCGCGGCTCTGGGCCGGGTAGTACTCGCCTTCCTTTCCGAGCATCAGGTCGCCCGCCTCCCGCACTCCGGCGGCTCTGGCGGTCTCCACGATGAGTCCCGCGGCCTCGGCGGCCTTTTCGACCCCGAGGCCACCGGCGTCGAAATGCCAAGGGGCCTCGAAGTGTTCGAGACCGCCTCCGCCCAGGAGCGCCTGCGGATCGGTGCGACTCCAGCCGAGAGCGGCGGCATCGACGGCATCGGGCCCGACATAGCCGATGTGCAGTCGATTGGAGCACCTGACGTCGAACAGCATCGGACTGTCGGGCGTTCCGTCCTCGGAGTGGATGCGGCCGTAGAGCCCCAGGCTCAAGGACATTCCGAAGGCGGTCAACTCCGCGGTCAGGCCGGTCAGGAAGCCGGTCATGTCCTTGAGGAGCTCGTCCCAGCCGCTCGCGGTCCAGAAATTCAGGTGCTGGATGCGGTCGGGCCCGGCGACCGCGCCCACGAAGCCGGTGGGCTTGCGCACCATGGCGCTCTGGTAATCGTCCTCCCAGATTTCGGTGTAGCCCGATACGAACTCGGGCCCGGACTTTCCGGCACGCAGTTCGATGGTGGTGTACTGGCCTCGCCACCGCATGTACGGCGTCCCCCAGGCGGGCAGGTCGGCAGCGCGTTGGGAAGGCGAGTAGTTCCCGAAGAACGACGCGGGGTTGAGGGCGTCCTGTGCGATATCGGATACCCGCCTGAACTCTTCCGCCTGCGCCATCGCGTCGCCGGTGACCTGCGAGACCGGAACGACGATGCCGTCGGCGCCGAGATAGGCATACCGGAGTCTCTCCGTGCCACCGGCCGACGCCGTACCGGCGACACCTTGAAACGACCCGTCCGCTGCGCGGGGCCACTCGTCGGTCGCCGCCGGCCGCCACTTGAGATGGGCGGCCAGGTCCAGCATCCCCTCCTCGGACCGCTCGTAGGACGGTCCGACCCACTGCATCCTGAACGCCAGGGCTTCGATCTCTTGCTCGCTCACCCGCGAATCGCGGTCCGTGTTCGTCACGGAGGCTCACGTTAGTCGAATCCGGCAAGGTCGCTCTGCCATCCTCTGAAAGGATCGGACCCGCGGGTAGGGGGATTTAGTCTGTGACCTGAGCCAACTGATTGGCCCTCCAGAACTTGAGTCTTATAGACTCAACTCTGCGGTGGTTTCACCGACCGTGTTCTTTACTCTGTGAGGAAGGCAAGCAGGATCGTGGACGTAAATCGCCTGACAACCAAGACTCGCGAAGTGATATCCCAGGCCGCCCGCACCGCGGCGGCCGGTGGGAACCCGGCCGTCGATCCCTGGCACCTGCTCGACGCGCTGCTGACCGTGGACGGCTCGACGGCCCCCGGCCTGCTCCAGCTCGTCGGCGTCACCCCCGGCACCGTCTCCGCCGAGGCCGAGCGGCGCCTCGACGAGATGCCCTCGGCGTCCGGTCCCAGCGTGTCCGAGCCGTCCATGGCCCGAGAGTCGCTGCGCGCGATCAACGCCGCCGACAAGATCGCCACCGACTACGGCGACGAGTACGTCTCCACCGAGCACCTCCTGACCGGGCTCGTGCAGGCCGGCGGCGAGGTCGGCGGATTCCTCGCCGAACAGGGCGCCACCGACAAGAAGCTCATCAGCGCCTTCCCGACCCTGCGCGGCGGCGACCGCAAGGTCACCAGCTCCGACCCCGAGGAGGGCTACAAGGCCCTCGAGAAGTACGGCGTCGACCTGACCGAGACCGCCCGCTCCGGCAAGGTCGACCCGGTCATCGGCCGCGACACCGAGATCCGCCGCGTCATCCAGGTCCTGTCGCGGCGCACCAAGAACAACCCGGTCCTCATCGGCGAGCCCGGCGTCGGCAAGACCGCCATCGTCGAGGGCCTGGCCCAGCGGATCGTCGCCGGAGACGTACCCGAGTCGCTGCGCGACCGGCGCGTCATGCTCCTGGACCTGGCCAGCATGATCGCCGGCGCCCAGTACCGTGGCCAGTTCGAGGAGCGCTTCAAGTCCGTGCTGGAGGAGATCAAGTCCTCCGACGGCGAGATCATCCCGTTCATGGACGAGCTGCACACCATGGTCGGCGCCGGCAAGTCCGAGGGCTCGCTCGACGCCGGGAACATGCTCAAGCCCGCTCTCGCGCGCGGCGAGCTCCACATGATCGGCGCGACCACCCTCAACGAGTACCGCGAGAACATCGAGAAGGACGCCGCCCTGGAGCGCCGCTTCCAGCAGGTCTACGTGGGAGAGCCATCCATCGAGGACGCCGTGGCGATTCTGCGCGGCCTCAAGGAGCGCTACGAGGTCCACCACGGCGTGCGGATCACCGACTCCGCGCTCGTGGCCGCCGCGCAGCTGTCGGCCCGCTACATCCCCGACCGGTTCCTGCCCGACAAGGCCATCGACCTGGTCGACGAGGCCGCCAGTCGCCTGCGCATCGAGATCGACTCGCGCCCTGAGGAGATCGACAAGGTCGAGCGGAGCGTCCGGCGCCTGGAGATCGAGGAGACCGCGCTCCAGAACGAGTCCGACCCGGCCAGCGCCGAGCGCCTGGCGTCCCTCCAGCGGGAGCTGGCCGACTCCCGCGAGCGGCTCGCGGCCCTCAGCCGCCAGTGGGAGTCCGAGAAGGACCGCATCACCGCCGTCTCCGACCTCAAAGAGCAGCTCGACGACCTCCGCACGCAGGCCGAGCGCGCCGAGCGCGAATACGACCTGGAGAAGGCCGCGCAGCTGCGCTACGGCAAGATCCCCGAGCTGGAGCAGCGGCTGACCGAGGCCGAGGCCGACATCAAGGGGTCCGGCGAGTCGTCCAAGCCGCCGATGCTCAAGGAGGAGATCGACGCCGACGAGATCGCCGATGTGGTCTCGGCGTGGACCGGCATCCCGGCCGGGCGGCTCCAGGAGTCCGAGACGCACAAGCTGCTGCACGCCGAGCAGGTGCTCGGCGAGCGCGTGGTCGGCCAGGACGAGGCCATGCACGTGGTCGCCGACGCGCTGCGGCGGGCGCGCGCGGGCCTGTCGGACCCGAACCGGCCGACCGGCTCGTTCATCTTCGCCGGGCCCACCGGCGTCGGCAAGACTGAGCTGGCCAAGGCCCTGGCGCAGTTCATGTTCGACGACGACCGGGCGATGATCCGCATCGACATGGGCGAGTACACCGAGCAGCACTCGGTGGCCCGCCTCATCGGGGCGCCTCCCGGATATGTCGGCTATGAGGAGGGCGGCCAGCTCACCGAGCCGGTGCGGCGGCGCCCGTACTCGGTGGTGCTGCTCGACGAGGTCGAGAAGGCGCACGCGCGGGTCTTCGACACGCTGCTCCAGGTCCTCGACGACGGGCGGCTGACCGACGGGCAGGGCCGCACGGTCGACTTCCGCAACGTCATCCTGATCATGACCTCGAATCTCGGCTCGCAGGCGTTGACGGACCCGACCCTGGAGGAGGAGGCCAGGCGCGAATCGGTGATGGGCGCGATCCGCGGCCACTTCAAGCCCGAGTTCCTCAACCGGCTCGACGACATCGTCATCTTCCACGCGCTGGAGCAGGAGAACCTCAAGGCGATCGTCGACGTCCAGCTGCGGCAGATGCAGCTGCGGATGGACACGCGCCGCCTGCGGCTGGAGGTCGACGACTCGGCCAAGTCGTGGCTGGCCGACCGCGGTTTCGACCCGGTCTACGGGGCCCGCCCGCTGCGCCGCCTGATCCAGAACTCGATCGGCGATCCGCTGTCACGGGATCTGCTGGAGGGCAAGATCATCGATGGCGACACGGTCAAAGTGGGCACCAGCGACGTGGGGGACCGGTTGACCGTCTCGAAAGGATAGAGGCGCAGGTGGGACGCCCAATGCGTGAGATGGGCTCGCCTCTTCGGGGGAGGGCGCGGGGCGGAGGCTTACGCTCCGGTCCGTGAAGATCGTCCGCAACATCTCAAGCCTGGCCGGCCGCTGGTTCGCCGTGCTCGTGCTCGCCGCGGCCGCGATCGGGCTGGCCGCGCCCGACGCCTCGGCCTCCCTGGCCCCCGCCATCACCCCGGCTCTGGGCGTGATCATGTTCGGGATGGGACTGACCCTGCGCCCGGTCGATTTCGCGCTGGTCGCCCGCCGCCCGCTCGCCGTGGTGGCCGGGATCGTCGCCCAGTTCGCGATCATGCCGCTGCTGGGCTGGGGCATCGGGCAGGCATTCGGGCTGTCCGGGGCGCTGCTGGTCGGCATGGTCCTGGTCGGGGCCGCGCCCGGCGGCACCGCCTCCAACGTCGTGGTCTACCTGGCCAAGGGCGATGTCGCGCTGTCGGTGGCAATGACCTCGGTATCCACCCTCCTGGCGCCGGTCTTCACACCGCTGCTGGTGCTGTGGCTGGCCGGTTCGGAGCTGCCGGTCGACGCCGCCGCTCTGATGACCTCGATCCTCCAGGTCGTGCTGTTCCCGGTCCTGGCCGGACTGCTGGTGCGGCGCTTCGGAGGGAAACTCGTCGAGAAGCTCCTGCCGGTCCTGCCGCTGGTGTCGGTCCTGGGGATCATGCTGGTGGTGACGGCCGTCGTCGGCGCCAGCGCCGAGACCGTCCTGACCAGCGGGCTGCTGCTGTTCGCCGCGGTCATCCTCCACAACGCTCTCGGCCTGGCGCTCGGCTACGGCGCGGCCCGGCTGGTCGGGCTCGACGAGTCCGGTCGACGCGCGGTCAGCGTCGAGGTCGGGATGCAGAACTCCGGCCTGGCCGCGGCCCTGGCAGGCGCCCACTTCACGGCCGCCGCCGCGCTTCCGGCCGCGATCTTCTCGATCTGGCACAACGTCTCCGGCGCGTTGGTGGCCTCGTTCTGGTCGAGGCGGCCGGTCCAGGGCCGCTCGGCCACTGAAGAATGAATATTCTCCGTTTCGCGGACTTAACGGTTGTCAGTGGCCATAGTGCATGGTATGGCCGCATTCGAACGTCCGCGGTATTCGCGGAGAACAGTGCTCGGTGGCGCGGCCGCCGTGCTGGCGGCGGGGATCGCCTCGCCGGCGCGCGGGCACGGGACGGCGGCGCCGATCCGCGCCGCCGCCGCGCGCGACGGCGAACTGCTGGCGCTCACCGAGGACTACCAGATCCGGCGCCTGACCGTGACCGACGGCCGGGCCGAGACCTGTGGACCCGCGGGCATCACGCTGCCCGAGGACTTCCACCCGCATTCGATGGCCGCGCTCGGGGAGGTCCTGTGGATCACCGGCGCGGTCGAGCTGTCGCCCGACCGGTCCCTGCCCGCCCTGGTGCGGGCCGACGGCTCGGGCGCCGACTACGCCGACCTGCCGGTGCCCGACGAGATCCGCTCCGGCGTCGCGACCTCGATCGCGGCGGTGGGCGAATCGGGCCTGGCGGTGGCCGTCGAGGGCTGTCCCGACCCTCATCTGGCGCTGGTGACCAGCTCCCGGCTGGCCACCAGCGGCGACGCGGGTGCGAGCTGGTCGCCGCACCCGCTCGCCGACGGCCTGGGCGAGGGATACGGGACCCGCCTGGCGGCGGCCGGAGAGCGGCTGTTCGCCGTCGTGGCCGACGGCGGCGGAACCCAGGCCGTCCACACCGGCCCGCCGGGAACTGAACTGGCCCCCGCCGCGACCGCGACCGGCGCCGGACGGCCGATGGCGGCGGTCTGGACCGAAGCAGGTGTCGTCCGGGTGTTCAGCGACCTGCACGGCGAGGTGCGCGAGTCCCGCTACACGCCCGTCGGCAGGGCGCTCGAGTCCGCGCCCGAATGCGCCTGCGCCGGTGAGGTCCTGGCGATACCGGGCCGGGCCGGCGCCTGGATCGAATCGGACGCCGACCGGATCTCCTACCGTATGGAACCGAGGTGAGCGCGATGCCGTTCCCGAGCAGCAGCCAGGCATTCGCCAGCTCCAAGTGCGGCTACGCCGACGTCACCCGCAACTGGCTCTACGAGGACGACCTGAAGATGCGGTACCGGACCGCCTTCAATGGCAACGGCTACGGAGTCCACCCGTCGGTCACCTCGTTCACGATGCACGCCGAGATCCACGACCGGGCCGGCCGGGTCATCCGCGACCTGCGGACGCTCGGCCGCGACTACCCGCCCGACGAGAACGAATGGCAGTACCGGTGGACCGGGGTGGCCGGAGCGAAGGTCTGCAAGCCCGGCTACCACCGGTACGGGGCGGCGATCGACTTCACCAAGTTCGTGTGGGGCCCGGACCAATGGGTCGACATGGCCGTCCACGGCAAGGACTCCAGGCGCCGCCTCCGCCGCCGCTACCTCGCGGTGATCGCGACCTGCCGCAAGCACTTCGGGACCGTCCTCCACTGCCACAACGACCCCGACGGCTCCCACTGGAACCACATCCACGTCGACCGGGGCAGGCAGGCGGTCGCCCTCGACTGGGACTACGGCACCGACGTCACGATCATCCAGTGGGCCGCGAGGGACCTGGCCGGATTCTCCGAGATGGCCATCGACGGCGACTTCGGCCCGCAGACCAGGGAAGGCTTCGCGCTGCTGCGCGACGAGTTCGACACCGACGTGGACCCGACCGACAGGTCCGTCGACGGCCGGGCCTGGATGGACCTGATCGCCAGACACGCCATGGCAGATGAGAACGCCGGCAAGTACAAGATGGATTGAGGTGGCGAGATGGGCGCGAGCGGACGCATGGCCGCGGGCCTGCTGGCACTGTGCGCGGCGCTGGCCGGCTGCGACGCGGACTCGGCCGAGAGCCAGGACACCGACGACCGCGGGCACGTCTACGGCGTGGGCGACGACCATGCCCTGTGGCGCTGGGAGGTCGGCTCGGACGCCCCCGAACGGATCCTCGACCTGAGCGGCGTCTGGGAGCACGAGGGCGACGTCGGCCGGGTCCTGACCGCATCGCTGAGCGTCGACCCGACCGGGTCGCGCGCGTCCTGGATCGCCGGAGGCAGTGAGAACTCGACGCTGATGATCGGGGATCTGGAGACCGGGGAGGCGACCGAGGCAGTCGACTACCCGCTCGACCACGCGTGCCTGGACCCGGCCTGGCTGGCCGACGGCTCGGCGCTGCTCGCCCACCGCGCCGCGGTGTGGAGTGAGGACGGCATGGTCGTCGAGGACTTCGGTCCGACCGAGTGGTACTCGCGGGACGGAGAGCCGCTGCCCGGCGCGGTCGAACTCGAGCCGGGCTGCCGCCTGCGTTGGTACACCGGCGAGGACGGCGCGGCCGAGGGGCTCTACCGCGACCTGGCGGTCACCGAGCTGTACCGCGTCGACGACGAGGGCAAGCGGATCGAGACGATCGCGCTCGCCGGGCTCGGCGGCGTCGAGCCGCCGGTGATCGACCTGGTGGCGGTGGACCCCAGCGGCCGGTACGCGTGCCTGGCCGACGACTACGACGAGGCGGCGTCCTATGGGGGCGGATTCACGATCCGTCCCGAGCGCGGCGACAACGTGATCGACCTGTCCTCGGGGGAGTCGGTCGGCGAGGACTGCGCGGCGCTGACCGCCGCGGGCTACCTGTCGCGCGATGACGACCAGATCGCGTTCGCCGCCTACGGCGGGGAGACCGCCTGGGAGGCCGAACTCCCAGTGGAGATCGCGAACTCACCGAACCTGTTCTACTTCGGATCCGGGGACTGGTTATATCGCCCCGGGAGACCGGCGAAGGGCTTCAGTGTTCGACGGCGGGCAGCGGTATGAACATGACTCGCGTGTTATCGGGTCGACAACGTATGATTGTCCGTATGCCGGTGGAATTACCGATTGACGACGGCCCCGCGAAGTACGAGCGGCCCTGCGCGGACCCGGGGCACACCTTCTCCCCTCAAGGTGACGCTGAGCCATGACCAGTGAATTCGGCAAGATGGTCCGGCGGCTTCGGTCGCGGGCGGGCATGACCCAGGACGATCTGGAGCAGCGATCCACCCTGGGAATTCGCACCATCCGAAGAGTGGAGTCCGGCGAGCACCCCAACCTGCGGATGAAGACGGTCCAACTGCTGGCCGAGGGACTGGGGCTCGAAGGGAACGAGCTCGAGGAGTTCATCGCCGCCGCCGGTCGAGGCGCGCCGCGGCCATCCACCGAGCCCGAGCCACCGGGCGAGGAGGAGTCGCGCATCCCCGACGAACTCGCCGAGGCCGCCGCAAGCCTCGCACAGGAGCTCCGTCTCCGCTGGCGGGAGGAAGAGGAGCACCGGCAGCTCCGGGACCCGTTCCCGCTGCCCGTGCGGTGGCGGCCGATGGCCCCGGAACAGCTCGATCTCTGGGCGAACATCCGCCGCTCGCCGCCCGGGGAAGCGGCCGAGCCGATGGATCTGACCGGTCGGCTGGGCCGGATCGCCGACATTTACCGGCAGGTCCCGTCCGGAAGGCTGGTCGTGCTCGGCCGGGCCGGGACCGGGAAGTCGATCCTCGCCCTGCGGTTCGCGCTGGACCGCCTCAGCGGCGACCGCAGGCCGACCGACCCCGTACCGGTGATCTTCAGGCTCGAATCGTGGAACCCCGGCACCACGAAACTGCGGGACTGGATGGCCGCGCAACTGCTGCGAGACCACCCGGGCCTGGGTGCCCCCGCCCACGGCGGATCGACCTTGGCCGCCGCGCTCGTCAATCACGACCTGATCCTGCCCGTCCTGGACGGCTTCGACGAGATCGCGAAGGGATTGCGCCATGACGCGCTGAACGCGCTCAACGCCGCCACCGACATGCCGCTGCTGATGACCAGCCGCCCGGACGAGTACCGAACCGCAGTCGGCGACAACCACGTGCTGAAAGCGGCCGCCGGCGTTCACCTGACCGACCTGGACCCGTCCGACCTGGTCCACTACCTGCGACGCACGACCACGCGGCGGACCGGCAAGGGCGCTCCACTGTGGGATCCGGTGCTGGCCGGACTCCGCGGTGAACCGGGTACGGCCGGTGCGAACATCGCCGCGGCGCTGTCCACGCCGTTGATGGCCTCCATGGCTCGAACCGTCTACAGCGACACGCACGACGAGGACCCGTCCGAGCTGCTCGAGACCGACCGCTTCGGCGATGCGGACGCCATAGAGAGGCATCTCCTCGGCAATTTCGTCCCCACCGTCTACCGGTCCCGGCCGGGCGGGCGGCGGTACGAACCCGAACAGGCCCGGCGCTGGCTCGGCTACCTCGCCCGCCATCTGAAGCGGCTCGACACCCATGACCTCGCCTGGTGGCAGTTCGGCACCTCGATGCGCCGCCGGGCCCGCATGCCCATCATGGTTCTCGCCGTCGGACTGGTCTTCGGGCTGGCCGACACGGTCGTGGAAGCGATCTTCGCCGGCGAGATGAGGGCGCTGCTGGTCGTGTACGGGGTGGTGTTCGGCCTCATGATCGGAACGATCATCAGCCTCGTGCAGGAGTTCGCGGTCGGCTCGAGGCAGCGATTCCTCGAGCCGTCGCGGATCCAGATGCGGATCCGCGACCGAAGTCCGAGCAGGCGGCGGAATGCCGCTCACCGGTTCCGGACCGGTCTCATCTCCGGCCTCGTGGGAGGGATCGGATACGGCATCCTCAATGGAATGCTGGACGTGGTCGTGCACGGCATCGATCCCGGGCAGAGTCTCGTGAACGCGTTCTTCGGCGCGGCCGTATTCGGAAGCATCTTCGCGTTTGCGAGCGGGTTCGCGTTCGGACTGATCGGCCTGTGCGAGGAACCTCTCGACATCGAGTCCGTCGGTAGTCCGGAGGACCTGATACGAACCAACCGAACGGCCGTCATCGTCCAGGTGTCCCTGTTCGCGGCCTCTTTCGGGATCGCCCTTCCATCCGCCGTCTGGTCCGCCGGCGAGCTCCTGCGGCAGTTCCCGTCCCTATCCGGTGTCTATCTCGACTGGGACCCCAACTACGGGCTGTCGTTCGGCCTGATCGGCGGCATCGGAGGCGGGATGGTCTACGCGCTCGGCATGACCGCGTGGGGACAATGGCTGGTGTTCGCCCGCGTGTGGCTCCCGCTGACCGGACGCCTGCCCTGGGCGGTCCCCGCCTTCCTCGAAGACGCCTACGACCGCGGCGTGCTCCGCCGCGCCGGAGTGGTCTACCAGTTCCGCCACGAGCGGCTCCAGGACCACCTCGCCGACGTCGACCGCACCGACCGGTGAACCCAGGACCGTTCTCCCCGGTCAACCCCACCGGCCATGTATGGCCTACCCCACGGCCTGGCGCCGCGCCGCCGGACGTGGCGCAGTCATCCTCCGCGTCTGCCGACTGAAAATCGCCCCGGATGCGCTACAGGGCTGGTCATTCACCTCCAGATGCTCCGGCTTCCTGGCCTTCAGATTGGCGTTTCCCCTGCCCGCCAAGCGGAACCCCACCGCTCGACGGTACGAGTCGGCACCGAAGCATCGGGACTTGGAGTGCCCGATACCGGAGCGGTATTCGTAGAGCACATGAATGCAAGCCACGGCGTGACAAGGTGCGTCCAAACTTTGTAGAGAACCTACAACGAACCCCGGTTCCTCCCCGCGTGAGTCGTTCGCTCCGGGACGTCTCGATGCATCGATGTCTACAGACTTTGGTACTTCCGCGAAGCCGCTCGTGGGCGCAGGTGATTGCGGACACGCAGGGCGACGGCTAAGTTACCGACCTGTAGGGACAGTGCCCTACAGGTTGACCATCGCGAAAGGAGCGCAATCTTGCGCCAATGGAACCAGTCCTCCAGCGCCCGCGACCAGCACCGGGTCTCCACCGACGGCCTGAAGCGCGCACCGAGCGGCCGAGGCCGGCGCCCGAACACCGCCATTCGGACCACGCCGCGCCAAGCGGCCGGCTTCTCCTGCTACTTCCTGAACGTGCTGGCCGGTCGCTGCCCGGCGGCCGCGGTCGAACGCTACGCCACACCGCAGGGCTGGGCGGCCTTCGGCCGCGCCCGCCGCCAGCTCCCGACCAGGCTCCACCAGACCCGGCTGCGCCGCATGCGCTGCCCGAACGCCCGCACCGCCGAACTGATAGCGATGCTGGGCGACGGCCGCACCCACCGCGCGATGACGTTCACCTTCCACCTGACCGGGGAGGGCTGGCGCCTGCACGACTGCGAGGTGATCCAACCGGCCCGCTCGACCCGCCACAGCTGATAATCGAGGGCCGGGCCGAAAGGCCCGGCCCTCGCCGCAAGCGGCCGTCAAGACCGCCGATCGCTCGACCAGGGCCGCACTTCGGAGACGGCTTCGACCTTGAGCGGTCCGTAAATGTGCGGGTACTCCTCGCCGCCCTCTTCCATCGCTTCGTAGCGGATCGGGACGTCCACGCGACCGTCGTCGATCACCAGCACCACCAGTTCCTCAGGCCGCGGGTGGTCACCGTAGACGAACTCGGCCACCGCCGGAAGCTGATGGGCCAGCGAACAGTGAATGAAACCCTGCTCGGCCAGGCTCACCCCCCGGGTCGAACCCTCGTACCGGCCCGAAGCCAGCGCGGCCTCCCACCGGGGCCGCTCGGTCAGATGCAGCAGTTCGGTCATGGGAGCACGGTACCGACGCCGAAACCACCGCGCCAGCCATTAGCAGCGTGGTACCTCCACTGGATCGGAGGCGACCCGGGACGCGATGCGGAATGAGCGCGACCGCATCCGATCACCACGAACCCGACCGCTTCCCGGAATGGTCTCCTACGACCGAGTCACTCCTTCTCCCAAGTGCAGCCGCCCGAGAACTTCACTCCCGCATCCGAGTCCTCGATGGTGATCCGACCTTGGGCCCCACCGTCGATGTTGTCGTTGGCGATGATGTCCTCGAAGTCCATGCCGAAGCCCGAGAGCCGGGCAACGTAACAGCTGTCGAAGACTCCTTCTCCTTCGGGCTGCGTCACGTAGGTTCCGGGCTGGATCTCGGTGCCGACCTCCCAGGTGCCATCGCCCGCGCTGTCTCCGAGTTCGACCGCGTTGGCCTCCGAGGCCGCCTGCCACTCACAGCCGCCGGAGAGCTCGATGCCCTCATCGTCCTCTGAAATCGTGACTCGACCGCGAGCTCCACCGTCGATGTTGTCGTTGGCGATGATGTCCTCGAATTCACCGCTGAACCCCGACAGTCGCGCCACATAGCAGCTGTCGAACACACTGTCACCGGGAGCGGTGGCGACGTAGGTTCCCGGGGCGATCTCGGTCCCGATCTCCCAGATGCCGTCGCCGATGCCGGCGGGCTCCGCTTCCTCCTCTTCCGCCGTATCTTCGTCGCTCGTCGATTCCTGCTGGTCGACGCCTTCGGTTTCGGAGGCAACTGCGTCCTCCTCGACCGTCGAGGTCGTGGGTCCGCTGGTATCTGCGACGCTCCACAGGGTGACAGTCAGGAGTACTCCGACGACGAGGCCGGCGATACCGAGGATCAGACCCGCCGTGGCGGACCCCTTGTTCGTGGCCTGCCCGCCATTGGCTTTGGCGAGGCCGATGGCTCCGAACACGATCGCCAGAACGCATGCCACCCATCCGAGGCATCCGAGGACGGGGATCCAGCCCGAGGCCAGGCCGCATATCCCCAGGACCAGGGCGGTTGTGCCCATACCGTTCGACGGGCCGGACCCCGGGGGCCGGACGCCGCCCACCGGAGGCTGGATCGGCGGGTATCCGGGAGGGAACTCCGGAGCGCCGGGTGGCCGGGTTGAATCGGTCGATTCCTGGGAGTAGGCGTAGGGGTCGTATCGGGGCGGGCTCGGCTGTTCCGAAGAGGGGTCGTTCATCAGGGGACTCACTGTCTCTTACAGAATTGAAGAGTTTCCAGCGTAACCGAGTGGCGATCCTCTGCCATGATCGCGTCACTCGTCGGCGGGAGCCTTGACCGATTCGAACCTGTGCCGCGAGGGCTCAGTGCTTGCAGGTGGTGTAGCCGGTGGGGTCGAGTCGGCCCCAGCGGACTCTGGTGGCGGTGACGAGGTCGTCGATGGTGGTGGTGGCGTGGTGCCGCTGTTGGGCGAGGAGGATTTGGGCGGCGGCCAGTGCGTCGGCTTCGGCTCGGTGGTGGTCGGTGAAGCGGACCCCGGCCGCCTGGGCGACTCGCGGCAGCCGGTAGTTGGGCAGGCCCGGCCAGGTTCGGCGGGCGAGGACGACCGTGCACGCGTAGCGCAGGGTCGGCCAGGGGACGCCGGTGGCGGCGTTGGCCGCGCGGATCACCGACAGGTCGAACGCGGCGTTGTGGGCGACGACCGGCGCTCCCGCGATGAAGTCGTCCATCTGCTTCCACACCTGCCGCCAGCCCGGGGCGCCGGCGACGTCGACCGAACGGATGCCGTGGATCGCGGTGTTGCGGGACCAGAACTCGTCGTGGCCCTCCGGCGGCCGGATGAGCGTCGAGAACGTTTCGGCGACCTCGCCGCCCTCCACCCGCACCAGCGCGACCGAGCAGGCACTGGCCCGGCTGCCGTTGGCGGTCTCGAAGTCCAGCGCCACCCACGCGTCCAAGATGCAACCTCCATAGCCCGGCGGACCACCCCGACCGGGAACGGACCGAGGAGGCGGATACGGGAAAAGCCGGACTCAGAACCCTGAAATCCGGCTTTCACTCGCTTGGTTGGCGCGCCCCGAGGGATTCGAACCCCCAACCTTCTGATCCGTAGTCAGATGCTCTATCCGTTGAGCTAGGGGCGCATATCTGATCTGTTCGACCAGGCCGCGCACCAGCTTACCCGGGACGCGATCGGGGCTGCAACCGGGTTCGGAGGTGTGCTCTGAGTCATCTGTCAGCAGTTGTCCAGGACCGTCCGGACCAGGGTCCTCCAGGCCGCCGGGAGGTTCTGGGCGCGGTCGGGCTGGGGCGCGGCCGCGGCTTCCCACAGGGCCGCTTCGGCTGCGGGGACCTCGTTGCCCAGCAGGTAGCGCTCGACGTATTCGCGGCGGTGGTCGCGGCCCGGGAAGAGGTGGCCGGCGGCGGCGAACAGGGCCACGTAGGCGCGGTGGAGGCCGCCGGTGAGGGCCTCGGCGAGGTCCCAGGGGTCCTCGGCGTCACCGAGGCGCTTGGCGATCTCCTCGGCCTCGAGCTCGACCGCTTCGCGGGAGGCGTCGGCCAGGGCCTGCGGGAACTCGGTCAGCTCAGCTCGCGCCCGCGAGCCGAGTTCGGAGTCGTCGGCCAGAAGGGAGCCCTCGGCGAAGGCCGCGATGAGGCGCAGCGCCTCGTCGCCGGGTTCGCGCCAGCCTTCGCCGCGCGCGAGCTGCTCCAAGAGCGACTCGAAGCGCGCGACGGTGAGATGCACCGCCTCGCCGTGGACCTCCGAGGGGACTGATTCGGCCTCCCAGACGCAGACCAGTTCCGCGTCGTCACCGAAGCCGGTCAGGGCCGGGCCGTGCGCGTAAGCGAAGGCCAGACGATCGTCGTCGTTCATTTCGGCGAGGACGTCGTTGGAGAGTCTGAGGACCGCTCGGGGCAGCGACATGCACTAAGTGTGGCCGCTCTTTGCAACCTTTGTCCACCCGTTCGCCCACAGATGACGATGCTTCACGTCGCACCCCGCCGTTAGCATGTGCCAATGGCGACTCCCACCACACCAACTCCATCAGAGCTCACGCTCGAACCCGGCGAAATCGCCGCCTGGCGGGCCCGGACCCAAGGGCTGTGGGGAGAGCCCCGGGCCACCCCGATGGAAGCGTTCGAGCACCTGGGGGCCGTCCAGTCCCAGGAGGTCTACTCCTCGAAGCTCACCCCCGCCGTGCGCGCCGCCCCCGGGCCCGACGGGGCGTTCGCGCCGGTCGAGGCCGTGGACGAGCTCATCGAGAACGGCTCGGTGGTGCGCACGCACGTGCTGCGGACGACCTGGCACACCGTTCCGGTCGGCGACCTGCGGATGATGCTGGCGGCCACCGCCGACCGCGTGCACCAGGTGCTCGCGTCGATGACCCGCAACGGGGGCCTCTCCGAGGACCTGCTCGCCCGGTGCGACCAGATCCTGGCCGAGGCCACCGCCGGCGGACGCCACCTCGCTCGTGAGGAGGCGGTGGAGGCCCTGGTCGAGGCCGGGGTGCCCGCGCCGTCCAACCAGCAGATGATCTACATCCTCATGCACGCCGAACTGGAGGCGGCGATCTGCTCGGGGACCCCGCGGGGCAGGCAGCAGACGTACGCGAACTTCGACGAGCGCGTCCCGGCCGGGAACATCGAGCGCGAAGACGCCCTCCGCGAGCTGGCCCGCCGCTTCTTCGTCTCGCGCGGCCCGGCGACGCTCAAGGATTTCACCCGCTGGGGGAGCCTGAAGGTCGCCGACGCCAAGAAGGCCATCGCCGACCTGGACCTGCGGGCGGCGCTGATCGACGGGCGGGTCTGCTACTTCGAGTCCGAGCCGCCCGGGCCGCGCGAGGGCGGCCCGCGGGTCGACTTCGTGCAGGGCTGGGACGAGATGCTGTGCTCCTACACCGACTCCAAGGACTGGGTCCTGCATCCCTCGGTCCCGCGCGCCGACTTCCCGGACCGGCCGCGCTTCAACTCGGCGATCCTGCTCGACGGCCAGCTGATCGGGCACTGGAAGGCGACGCTGACCAAGCAGAGGGTCGAGATCGCGACCTATCGGCTGCGCGGCTTCACCGCCGCCGAGATCGCCGCCATGCGCCGCGGAGCCGACCGCCTGCGGGCCTGGTACCAGCGCGAGGAGATGGACCTCGGCCTCGACCACGCCTGAGGCCGGGTCCGGCCCGCGACGTCGACCGGGATTCCGGCGGCCGTGGGGACGGAAAGGGGCGGCGGGAGTCCCCGCCGCCCCGGCAGTTTCGCGGTGCTACAGGCGCTCGAGCGCGTCGGCGAATGGACCCAGGCCCATCGGGCCGAGGTTCAGCGCGTCGGTGTGGAAGTCCTTGAGGCTGAAGCCGGCGCCCTTGCGTTCGCGGTAGTCCTCGCGGGCCTGCATCCACAGGCGCTCGCCGACCTTGTAGGACGGCGCCTGGCCCGGCCAGCCGAGGTAGCGGTTGCGTTCGAAGGTGAGCATGGCGTCCTCGACAGTGTAGATGTGGGCGCGCATGAACTCCCACATCTTCTCGCCGTCCCACTGCTCGCCCGGGCGCCACCCGAACGGGTTGTCGGCCGGGATCTCGAACTCGCAGTGCAGGCCGATGTCGACCACGACGCGGGCGGCCCGCATGGCCTGCGCGTCGAGCATGCCCAGGCGTCCGGCCGGGTCGTCGTCGTAGTAGCCCAGTTCGTCCATGAGCCGCTCGGAGTAGAGCGCCCAGCCCTCGGCGTGCCCGGAGGACATGAGCAGGTTCCGCTGGAAGCGGTTGAGCAGTTCGGAGCGGGTCGCGGCCTGCCCGATCTGGAGGTGGTGGCCCGGCACGCCCTCATGGTAGACAGTGGACTTCTCGCGCCACTTGGAGAAGCTGGTCTGGTCGCCGGGGACCGACCACCACATCGCGCCCGGCCGGGTGAAGTCCTCGCTGGGACCGGTGTAGTAGATGGCCCCGTCCTCGGTGGGGGCGATCTTGCAGTCGATGCGCCGGACCTGGTCGGGGATGTCGAAGTGGGTGCCGGCCAGGTCCGCGACGGTCTCGTCGGCCAGCGCCTGCATCCAGTCGCGGAACGCGTCCTTGTCGGTCATGTTCTGGTCGGGGTCGGAGTCGAGCGCCTCGACCGTCTCGGCCAGCGTCGCGCCCGGCTTGATCTTCCCGGCCGTCGCCTCCATGTCGGCCTTGATCCGCGCCAGCTCGTTCCAGCCCCACTGGTAGGTCTCCTCGAGGTCGATCTCGGCCCCGATGAAGTACCGCGACGCCCGGGAGTAGCGGTCCCGCCCGACCGCGTCCGTCGTAGGCGCCTGCGGCGCCAGCTCGTCGCGCAGGAAGTTCGCGAACTTCGTCGTCGCCGCCCGCGCCCAGGCGGCGCCGTTGCCGAGGCCGATCTTCAGTTTCCCGCTGGTGATCGGCTCGCCGTCGACCGTGATGCGCCCGATCAGACCGGCCCAGAAGTCGTCGCCATTGGCGCCGTTCCAGTTGTCGCAGTGCCGGGCCACCTCGAGGACCTGCCGCTCGGAGGCCACCCGTCCGGCCGCGGCCTCAGCCCGCAGCGTCTCGGTGTACTGCTTGAACGCGTCAGGGACCGCCGCCAGGCGGGCGGCGACGTTCTCGGCCGCCTCCCGGCCCTCGTGCGGCATCAGGTCGAAAATCTGCCGCACGTCGTGGACACCGGAGGTGATGACGTTGAGGCCCAGGAAGGTGTCGCCCGCGTCGTAGCGCTCGACCGCGAGCTTGAGGCGCTCGAGCATCGCCTCCTTGGCGACGCGCTCCCGCTCGTCGGCCGGCTCGGCGGCCTCGGCCGCGGCGATCGCGTTCCGTGCCAGCTCGACCTCTGCCGCGATGCCCGCGGGGGAGAGGTCGTCGAGCAGATGGTCCGATCCCGGGACGCCCATGTAGGTGGCGGTCATGGGGCTGTGCGCCAGCACGTCCTCGACGTACTTGTCCGCTATCCGATCGATTTCTCTCATGGAGTGGACTTTACGCGAGGGCGACAGACCGTGGCGACCTCATTGACCTCCATGGACTCCACCCATCCGCCGGCCGCGCCCAGGTCCAGCAGGTTCTCGCGGTTCAACTGAATTGATTCCCGCTCGGCGGGTTCGTCGGGCCAGGTCGAGCGCAGTTCTCGGGCCCGCTCCCACCACTCGCCGAGGCCCGCGCCGGGCCCGTCGGCGACGGCCTCGAACGCCGCCTCCAGCTCCCGCGCGAGACCCTCGAGCGCGGCGATGATCCCGTCCCGGTTGCCCTCGGCCATGCCCTCGACGAGCGAGGCGGGGCTCGCGGCCACGCGGGTGCCGTCCCGGAACGAACCGGACCCCAGAGTCCTGGCGAGGGGGTCGGCGGCGTTCAGCGTCAGCGCCGCGGCCACGAGGTGCTCGACGTGGGAGACCCGCGCGACCGCCGCGTCATGGGCCGCCGCGGTCGTCGGCACCACCCTGGCTCCCAGCGAGGTCCACAGCCGCGCCGTCGTCGCCCAGGCGTCCAGGTCGGTGTCCTCCTCCAGGCACAGCACCCAGGTCCGGCCGGCGAACAGTCCGGCCTCGGCGGCGGCGAAGCCGGCCGTCTCCTTTCCCGCCATGGGGTGTCCGGCCACGAACCGCGGGTGGGCGCCGGACTGGCGCAGGACCTCCTGCTTCACCGACGCCACGTCGGTGACGATCCCGGAGTACTCGCCCGGCGCGAACGTCTCCCGCACGGACCGTCCGGTCAGCCGGAGCGGCACCGCGACCACGGCGAGGTCGCTCTCGCGCAGCGCCCGCGGGTCCTCGGCCACCGCGAAGCGCTCCGCGGCGGCGCTCCGGGTCGCCGGATCGGTGTCGTAGCCGACCACGTCGTGCCCGGCCTCGGCCAGAGCCAGTGCCACGGAGCCGCCGATGAGGCCCAGCCCCATGACAGCGACGCGCATCAGAGGTACAGCCCGGTGCCGTCGGAGTCGACGCGCTTGGCCGCGACCGCGTGGACGTCGCGCTCGCGCAGGAGGATGTAGGAGCGGCCCTGCAGCTCGACCTCGGAGCGCTCCTCGGGGTCGAACAGGACGTGGTCGCCGGCCTGCACCGAGCGGACCAGCGGGCCGACCGCGACCGCCTCGGCCCAGCGCAGCCGCTTGCCCATCGTGGCGGTGGCCGGTATCACGATCCCCCCGGAGGAGCGTCGCTCGGCCTCGGGGTCCTCGCGCACCAGCAGGCGGTCGTGGAGCAGGCGGATCGGCAGCCCGGTGTCGGATTCCAACGGTGTATCGGTCACAGCGCCCGAGCCTACCGCTCGGGGCCTGCGGCGATCCAAAGCGAGCGTCGCTTCTCACGCTCCACCAGCCGGTCGTCGGTCGCACGCGACCGGTACCGTACGTGTTGACGTCACTCTTACGTCGTTTGGAGACACCGTGAGCCGATTCCGCCGCACCGCAGACAGAGCGAAGAGACTGTGGATCGGCATGCGCATGAGTCCGTCTGTCGAACGGTTCTCGGCCGCCCGCGGCGAGGCCGAGGACCCGGCCGCGCTGCCCGCGCCACCGGCCGAGACCGAAGAGATCTCCGATGAGGCCGGCGACGGCAACGGTGAATCGCCGGAGCGGCGCTACGTTCCCACGGGGCTGGCGATCGCCGCCGCCTGGTCGTGGCGGATGCTCATCATCGGCGCCGCCATCGCCGTGGTGTTCTGGCTGATGAACCAGGTCACCGTCGTGATGATCCCGTTGGCGATCTCCTTCCTGCTGGCGGCCATGCTCCAGCCGGTCGCCGGTGTCCTCATCAAGCACGGCTGGAACAAGTCCCTGGCCTCCATCCTGGTGCTCATCGCCGGGCTCGGTGTGGTGGGCCTGGTGCTGACGTTCGTCGTGCAGCAGTTCATCGACGGCATCCCCGAGTTCTGGGAGCAGATCGAGGGCGGGCTGACCGACCTGCAGGACTGGCTGGAGTCCGGGCCCTACGGCCTCGACGGCGACCAGATGGCCGAGATCCTGAACAACGCTCAGGCGAACATCACCGACTGGCTCGGCGACAACCAGCAGACGCTCATCGACAACGGCCTGTCGATCGCCGGTTCCACCGCGACCGGCCTCGGCTACTTCTTCACCGGCCTGTTCCTGGTCCTGTTCACCACCTACTTCTTCATGCGCGACGGCCGCGGCATCTGGAACTTCCTGACCGGGATGCTCCCGAAGGCCGCCAAGGAGCCGGTCCGCTACGCCGGCGGCGCGGGCTGGACCACCCTGGTCCAGTACATGCGCATGGTCATCGTCGTGGCGGCCGTCGACGCCATCTTCATCGGCCTGGGGCTGTGGCTGCTCAACATCCCCCTCGCGCTGCCGCTGACCACGCTGATCTTCCTCGGCGCCTTCATCCCGATCGTCGGAGCCACCATCTCGGGTGCGTTCGCGGTGATCGTGGCCCTGGTCGGCACCGACAACGGCCTGGTCAACGCCCTGCTGGTCCTAGGCATCGTGCTGCTGGTCCAGCAGCTGGAGTCGAACCTGCTCCAGCCGATCCTGATGAGCCGCGCGGTCAAGCTCCACCCCCTGGCCATCATCCTGGCCGTCACCGGCGGCGGCTTCGTCTTCGGCATCGTCGGTGCGCTCATCGCCGTGCCGCTGCTGGCGATCGTCAACGGCACCGTCCGCGCCCTCAACCGCTACCGTGAGGCCAGACGCGAGGCCGACGAGCGCGAGGCCGCGTCCGGCCGGGAGCACGAAGACCCCACCGACCTCGGTGAGGAGTCGATCCAGACCACATGACCGGTGCATTGGAGATCCTCGACGCGGCGGTGGGGGCCACTCCCGGGGGCCAGGCCCGAGAGGGCCAGCGCCGGATGTGCGAAGCGGTCGAGGAGGCCATCGACGAGGGCCGCCACCTGCTGGTCCAGGCCGGCACCGGCACGGGAAAGTCGCTGGCCTACCTGTGCGCGGCCCTGGCGGCCGGCAAGACCGTGGTGGTCTCCACCGCCACCCTGGCCCTCCAGCACCAGCTCGTGGCGGTCGACCTGCCGCGCCTGGTCGAGTCCGTCGAGCCCGTCCTGGGCCGCAGGCCGACCTTCGCGCTGTTCAAGGGCCGCCACAACTACATCTGCAAGCGCAAGCTCTCCGGCGAGGAGGAAGAAGAGGACGGCGCCCTCGACGGGACCGAGGAGCTCAAGTGGGCCGGACAGCAGAAGTCGTACGCGGGGCAGGTGCAGCGGCTCTTCGCCTGGGCCAATGAGACCGACACCGGCGACCGCGACGACCTCGACCCGGGGGTGTCCGACCGGGCCTGGCGGCAGGGTTCGACCTCGGCCACCGAGTGCGTCGGCGCGAACAACTGCGCGCAGGGCTCGGACTGCTTCGCCGAACTGGCGCGGGCCCGCGCCCGCGAGGCCGACATCGTCGTCACCAACCACGCGCTGCTGTCGATCGACATGATGCACGGCCGCACCGTCCTGCCCGAGCACGAGGTGCTGATCGTCGACGAGGCCCACGAACTGGTCGACCGGGTCACCTCGGCCGCGCGCGACGAGCTGAGCCCGGCGCGCCTGCGCTGGCTGGCTCAGCGCGGCCGCCGCCTGATCGACGCCGACGTGGCCGACGAGCTCCGCGAGGCCGCCGACTCGCTCGAGAACGCGCTCGGCATGGCCGGGGAGCGCCGCTTCCCCGACGAGCTCCCGGCGCCGCTCACCGAGGCGCTGCACCTGATCAACGCGGCGTGCGCCAAGGCCACCGCCCCGATCCAGAACCTCGACGACGAGACCAAGAAGCAGCTGAGCACTCAGCAGCTCAAGGCCGGGATCAGCGAGACCCAGGCGACCGCCGGGCGCTGCGCGGCCCCCTCTCCTGACGACGTGATCTGGGCCGAGCCGAACGGCCCGCAGCTGGTGGCGGCGCCGCTGTCGGTCGGCGACATGCTCGCCGAGCGGCTCTACGACGAGCGCACCGTCATCGCGACTTCGGCGACGCTGACGCTCGGCGGCAAGTTCGACACCGTCGCCCGCGGCATCGGGCTCGGCGACGACCAAGCCGACTGGGAATCTCTAGATGTCGGCTCGCCGTTCGACTACCGCAAGCAGGGCATCCTCTACGTCGCCTCCGCGCTGCCCCGCCCCACGGCCTCGGGCCTGTCGGAGGAGACCGGCAAGGAGCTGCTGCGCCTGGTCGAGGCCAGCCGCGGCGCGACGCTCGGGCTGTTCTCCTCCAAGCGCGCCGCCGAGGCCGCCGCGGTCCTGCTGCGCGAGCACTGCGACTTCGACATCCTCCTGCAGGGCGAGGAGACCCTCGGCAGTCTCGTCAAGCGCTTCAAGGAGGAGGATTCGACCTGCCTGCTCGGGGTCATGAGCCTGTGGCAGGGGGTCGACGTGCCCGGCGACACCTGCCGCCTGGTCGTGGTCGACCGCATCCCGTTCCCGCGCCCGACCGAGCCGTTGACGGCCGCCCGAAGCGAGGCGGCCGACAACGACGGCCGCTCGGGCTTCACCGAGGTCTCGGTCCCGGCGGCGGCGATCAGGCTCGCTCAGGGGGCCGGGCGGCTCATCCGCCGCGTCGACGACCGCGGGGTGGTCGCGATCCTCGACTCGCGCCTGGAGACGAGCCGGTCCTACGGGCGTTTTCTTCGAGATTCGTTGCCGCCCTTCTGGTACACGACGAAGTCCGACTCGGCCGTGGGGGCGCTCGGCAGGCTCGCCGACTCTGCCAATTTATGGCTCGCAAGCGTCGCCAAGGGTGCCAATTTACGGCTCGCAAACGTCGCCAAGAGCGCCAATTCATGGCTCGCGGGTCTGGCGGCGAATGAAGGTTAACGGAAGGTGAATAAATATTGAATTCAATCGGAACCCCAGCTTAGAGCGGATACGTGTATCGGCACACAGGGGCTTTCCGAGGTTTGAGACTCGTTCACCCGGGTGTTACCTTCGGCGTGACCGATTTCCAGTCTTCTCGCGCCCGAATCGGTACAGTGAGGACTGCCCGACCAACCGAAAGACCGAGGTACCCAGTGCGTTTCTCGCTGAAACCTCAAGACGGCGCCTTCTACGCCTTCTTCTCCGAGGCCGCAGGGAACATCAAGCGCGGCGTGGAGATCCTCGCCGAGCTCGGCGACGACAAACCGGACTTCCAGTCGATCTCCGAGCGGCTGGTCGACGTCGAGCACGACAACGACCAGCTGACCCACAGCCTGTTCAACAAGATCAACTCCACTTTCGTCACCCCGATGGACCGCAGCGACATGCACGAGCTGGCAGGCAAACTCGACGACGTCCTCGACCACGTCGAGGCCGCCGCCAACCTCGTCTACCTCTACGGCCTCTCCGAGCTGCCGGCCATCCCCCGCGAGATGATCGAGCAGATCACCGTGCTCCAGTCCCAGTCCGAGCTGCTGGACCGGTACATGCCCAAGCTCCAGGGCCTCAACGCCGAGATGCGGGAATTCTGGATCGAGTGCAACCGCCTCGAGAACGACGGCGACCGCGCCTACCGGATGCTCCTGGTGCGCCTCTACTCGGGCGAATACGAGACCCTCACCGTCATGAAGCTCAAGGAGGTCGCCGACGAGCTCGAGGCCGCCTGCGACTCCTTCGAACACGTCAGCAACGTCATCGAATCCGTGTACGTCAAGGAATCCTGACGTGGACGCCAACCTCATAGCCGCGATCGGGGTGATCGCGGCGGCACTGCTGTTCGCCTTCACCAACGGGTTCCACGACTCGGCGAACGCGATCGCCACCTCCATCTCCACCCGGGCCCTCAAACCCCGCACCGCCCTGGCCATGGCCGCGATCGGCAACTTCGTCGGCGCCTACCTCGGCGGCGAGGTCGCCTCGACGGTCGCCAAGGGCCTGGTCGACCTCCCCGTCAGCCAGGACGGCCTCATCATGGTGCTCGCCGGCGTCCTGGGTTCCATCGGCTGGAACTACCTCGCCTGGTACTTCGGCTGGCCCATCTCGGCCTCCCACTCCCTCCTGGGCGGCGTCGTCGGCGCCACCCTCGCCGGTGTCGGAAGCGCGGGCGTCATCTGGTCCGGCCTGCTCACCAAGGTCGCCCTCCCCACCGTCGTCTCCCCGCTCGTGGGCTTCGGCATCGGGTTCCTGGTGATGCTCGGCGTCTACTGGGTCTTCCGCAAGGGACGCCCCGACAAGCTCAACCGCGGCTTCCGCCACGCCCAGTCCGTCTCGGCCGCGGCCATGGCCGTCGGCCACGGCATGCAGGACGCGGCCAAGACCATCGGCATCATCGTGCTGGCCCTCTACGTCGGCGGCTACCAGGAAGAGGCCACGCACATCGACTGGTGGGTCTACATCGTCGCGGCCCTCGCGCTCGCCCTCGGCACCTACCAGGGCGGCTGGCGCATCATCAAGACCCTGGGCCGCAGGATCATCGACCTGCATCCGCCCCAGGGCTTCGCGGCCGAGACCGTGGCCAGTGCGGTGCTGTTCGGCAACACCATCATCGGCGCGCCGATCTCGACCACGCACATCATCACCTCCGCGATCATGGGCGTCGGCTCGACCGGCGGGAAGCGGGCCGTCCGCTGGGGCGTGGCCCGGAACATCGTCATGGCCTGGATCCTGACCTTCCCGACCGCCGCGCTGGCGGGCGCGATCCTGTACTTCCCGATCACCTGGATCTTCTAGATTCACGCGTTGCCCTGGGCCTGGCCTCGCGATTCGGATAGCGTGGGACTATGTCCATCCAGCGCTACGGGAAGTGGGACTTCCGGGCGGTCGACCACGACACGGCCGCTCGGGCGCGCGCCCGGCTCAAGGTCCAGGGCGCGCCCGCCGAGCCCGAGCGGGCCGCCGCCGTGGTCCTGCTGCGGGAGGCGCCGCTGCGGGTGTTCCTGCTGCGCCACACCGCCAAGGAGCCCTTCGGGGTCGGGGACGGCGGCCCGGCGCCCGGCCTCGCCGAGCACTGGACCGGCGCCGAGCCGGAGGCCGATCGGAAGGGCCGGCCGAGCCGGTACGGCTTCCCTGGCGGGCGGCACAAGCCCGACGACCCCGACGTCGCGATGACCGCCGTGCGGGAGGTCGAGGAGGAGACCGGCGCGATGGTGGCGCTCCAGCGGGCCTGGTCCCGCTGGGTCACGCCCGAGTACGAGCCGGTCCGCTTCGACTCGTGGGTCTACGTGGCCACCCTCGCCGAGGGCTTCCAGCCGCGCATCCGCGTCCGCGAACCGGAGTACGCCACCTGGGTCGGTCCCGAGCAGGCCGTCTGCCAGTACGGCGGCCAGATGTCGGTGCCGGAGGCTACGACCCTGGCCGAACTGGCGCGCTACTCCACGGTCGGGGAGGTCTTCGCCGCCGCCGAGCAGCGCGACATGACCCCGATCCTGCCGCGGCTGGTCTCGGTCGGCGGGCGGGACCGCCTGGTGCTGCCGGACGAGGAGGGCTACCCGCCGGCGGCCCTCGAACGCGTCTAGAGCGGCTTGCCCCACTGGACGTCGGAGCGGACGATCTCGAAGCCCTGTGATCGGTACAGGCCCACCGCGCGGGCGTTCGACTCGTCGGCGTACAGGTCCACCTGCCGGATGCCGTGCGCGGCCATGTGCGCCAGCCCGACGAGCGTGAGCGCCTTGCCGAGCCCGGTCCCCTGGGCGCGCGGGTCGACGCCGAGTACGTAGACCTCCCCGACGCCGCCTTCGACCTTCGTCCAGTGGAAGCCGAGCATGCCCGCCTCGTCGCGGGCGACCAGCAGCCCCTCGGGGTCGAACCACCGCTCGGCGATGCGGTCCCCCAGGTCCTCGAGGGTCCAGCGGCCCTGCTCGGGGTGGTCGGCGAAGGCCGCGGAGTTGACCCGCAGCCACTCGTCCTCGTCGCGCCCGACCTCGAAGGGCCGCAACGAGACACCTTCGGGCAGCCGCACCGCCGGCCCGTCCCCGGTCGGCCAGTTCCCCGGCAAACCGTCCGGCCAGGCCCGGGGCCATTCGAATCCCTCCAGGCCCCGGCTCAGTTGGAAGAGCACCCGGTCGCGCTCGAAACCCTCGGCCCCGGCCAGTGCCGCGGCCGCGTCCAGGTCCCCGTGCGCCCAGACCAGAAGCCGGGACACCTTGGGCCCGAGCGAGTCGACCACCGAGCGGACCAGGCCGGTGCCGAGACCGCGCCGCCGGTGCTCCGGGTCGACCGCCAACTCCGCGGAAGCGGTCGAACCGGACACCTCCACTTGGGCGTAGCCGACCACGTCCATGTCGCTGTCTTCTTGCCGCGCAACGAAATGAGTTCTTCCCGGGGCGGGGGGTCTGGAGAGGGCGAGAGTCGTCTGCTCGTTGAACGGACCGATGCCGTCGGCCTCGGCGCATCGATGAGCCAGCGTAACGATTTTGTGAACTTCCCGACCCGGAAGTGAAGCATGTTGCGACATTCAGCTAACCTATACCTGGACTCAGCACCGTGCCGGGGTGCTGAGTCCTTTTACGTTCCCGGGCGGGCGCCGCAGACGCGCCCCACTCCCGGTGGTCGAAGTGGCGGAGAGGGTGGGATTCGAACCCACGAGACCGGGGCTACCGGCCTGGCGGTTTTCAAGACCGCTGCACTAGTCCACTATGCGACCCCTCCGTGCCCCGCAGGGCAACAGCAAATCTACCAAACGGACACTCAGTGCTGCGCGCTCTGCACGCAGCACGTGGCGCAGGTTCCGCATCCGTCTATGGTGAACGCCAGACAGCAGGTGTGCCGCCGGTAGACCAGGCGGCCGTCCTCGTCGGTGGAGACGTCCACCAGATCGGCGACGTCGAACGCCTCCAGCAGGGTCTTGGCGGTGGCCTCTGGCGCGTCGCGGCCCGCGCACGAGCAGGTGGCGACCGCGTAGGCGATCCCCGAGGCCAGCGATCCCAGCAGGGTGCGGCGGCCCACCCGGGCCCGGCCGCGCACTGCCTCCAGGACGCCGTCCAGGTGCCGGTCGAACAGCGACTCGCGCGTCCGCTCCAGCATCGCGGCCTCGCCGGGCACCGTCTCGAAGCCCGGGGAACCGGCCAGGGGGTCGTCTCCCAGCACCAGGAAGCGCGGCCGCAGCCCGCGGCCGGAGAACATCGGCTCGCCCTCGGCGGCGATGGTGAACTGGAAGTCCTCGGCCTCCAGGACCGGGACGCGCCGCGCCGCGACGTAGCCGAGCACGGCCGGGACGATCGCCCAATAGCAGTACGTCTTCCACGCCAGCGCGGACGAGGCGTGCTCGGAGCCGCCCCACAGCTGCGCCGAGTCGGCCAGGAGCTCGCCGGTGCGGGAGCCGTCGGCCAGTTCCGAGCCGCGCAGACGGATGCCCTCGGGGGAGGGCGCTCCGGTGAGCCAGTGGCGCAGGCCCCGCAGCGGGTGCGGGCCGTGGACGCGCTCGATGCGGGCGGCCGCGCGCCGCAGCGGCGCGAGCGGATCAGAGGCTGATGCGGGGTGTGCGCGCAGGTCAGGGCGCTGAAGATCGACGGCGGTGGCGCTCACGACGTGGCGCCCTCCACTCGTGCGACGCTCATCGGCGACCCCTCCAAGGTTAGGCTGGGCTAACCTTACCTGAATCGGATCGCGAAGTGTCAAGGAGCTGACAGACAGGGCGCGGCGACAGTGGGTGAAAAAGCGAGGTGCCGCGATTGGTGAGCGTCGCCGAGTGGGATGGGTTTCACAGCACCCCGCCTTCTCTGCATCGATTCTGCGCTCGAATCGCGACGCAGCGTCGCACACGAAGTGCGACCGGCGGTGCGTTTTCCGATCCGCCTCTGGCAGGCTAGACCGCTATGGCGAACCACTCCGAGGTCCGGCCCGCGTTCCCCGCCCGGACCATCCGCCGCGAGATCCTCATCGTCCTGGCGCTGTCGCTGGGCGCCTCGGCGATCTGGTCCGTGGTCAGCTTCCTCGCCGTCCTCACCGAGCCCGGCGGGCTCTCAGACGCCTCGGTGGCCATGAACAGCGCCCGCGCCGAGGCCGAACGCCCCTGGCTCGACCTGAGCCGGCAGCTGATCAGCCTCGCCCTGGCCCTCGCCCCGGTCGCGCTGGCACTGCACCTGCTGGCGCTCGACCGCGGCAGGCCGTTCGGCCTCATCGGCCTCGACGCCCGCCGCCCGGTCTTCGACCTGACCCGGGGCGCGGCCCTGGCCGCGGTCATCGGCATCCCCGGCCTGGGCCTCTACCTCGCCGCCCGCGGACTCGGCGTCAACGTCGACATCGCCGCGGCGAGCCTCAACGACGTCTGGTGGGCCGTCCCGGTCCTCCTGCTCTCGGCGGCCAAGAACGCGCTGCTGGAGGAGATCGTCGGCGTCGGCTACCTGATCACCCGCCTCAAGCAGCTCGCCTGGAGCCCGGCCGCGATCGTGACCGCCCACGCGGCCCTGCGCGGCACCTACCACCTCTACCAGGGGCTCGGCGGCTTCATCGGCAACGTCGTCATGGGCGCGGTCTTCGCCGTGGCCTTCCTCCGCTGGAAACGCACCGGCCCCCTGGTCGTGGCCCACGCCGTCCTCGACATCGTCGCCTTCGTCGGCTACCTGGTAGTCGCCCCGCACGTGAGCTGGCTCTGACCGGAGGCAACCCGCTTAGCAGGCGGGAGCGATTGCCGGTATGCTCGTTTCTCGGTACGTGCCAGCACGTACGGAGGATTCGCATAGTGGCCTAGTGCGCCCGCCTGCTAAGCGGGTTCCGGTTGATCCCGGTCGGGGGTTCGAATCCCCCATCCTCCGCCAACAGAGCCCCGCTGACCTGCAACAACACAGGATCGCCGGGGCTGCTTGGTTTTCTGATCTTCGAACATCCGCCACTTTGTGCGAAATCTAGCCGTTCTGTGCCACTGACCTGCGATTACGTCGCTTGCCTGGATTGCCGTCGCCAATTGCGTCCAGTCCCGTCCCGCTATCGCCAACCAGCTTCCGGCCAAATACCGGCCGAAGCTTCGGTGCCAATTTGACTGTGGCTCAGGTTGATTCATTCCAAGGAGTGAACTTTGGGTCCAGATTCCCGATATATGGGAAGCAGGTCGTGGGTGAGTGGATGTAGTACCGCGGGGTGTTCCGCCGCTTGACATGCTGCTCGCTGCTGAGGTCATCACCGGCCCCGATCAGCCGAAGGGTCTCGAGCTGCTGCTCGTTCAATGGACCTGAACGCTCCATCTACCTGTTCCTTCACGTGATCGTTGCGACGTTCGGGACATCCGCGAACCTCGACATCGTGTCGGTCCGACCCTATAGTTTCGTATCCGTCGGGAGCGCTCTTCGAGCCCAGGCGCGCTGACTGACTCTCCGCTCGCGGTAGGGCGAGCATCTGCCGCGGGTTGATCGCAGTATCATGCCAATTAACATGTTAGTTGACATGATGATGGAGGCGCGGGCCGTGCTTGACGAGGAGCTCGCTGAGATCGTGGCCAATTTGCGGGCGATCGGCGGTGACCTCGCCGAGATCGAGGTGAAGCGCGCCAGCGGCGGACTTCCGAAGACGGTTCGCGAGACTTTGTCGGCATTCGCGAATACTCGCGGCGGGGTGCTGATCCTCGGGTTGGACGAGAAGACCGGGTTCGGGGCGGTCGGAGTGTCCGACCCGGCCAAGATGAGCGCCGACCTGGCGAGCCTGTGCTCGACGGAGATGGACCCGCCCCTTCGTCCCCTCATCACTCCGCATGTATTCGAGGGCGCACAAGTCGTGGTTGCGGAAATACCCGCGCTCGACCAGGCACTCAGGCCCTGCTTCTACCGTGGGGCCGGGATCAGTCAAGGCAGCTTCATTAGGGTCGGGGACGGCGACCGCCGCCTCACCTCCTACGAAGTGCAGATGATGCTGTCCTCGCGCGGCCAGCCGAAAGAGGACGAGCGGGCCGTAGAGGGCACTACTGTCGACGATCTCGACCCGGCAAGCGTGGCGACCCTGACCGGTCGCCTCCGCCAGGCGCGACCGCGAGCATTCGCGCACCTCGACGAAGAGGACGTTCTGCGACGGGCGAGAGTCCTAGTGGACCAGGACCAGGTCTCCCTGGCGGGCCTGCTGGCCCTCGGCTCGTACCCCCAGGAGCGGTTCCCGCAGTTGATGGTCAGCTTCGTGCACTACCCCACGAGCACCGGTCCGGTCGGCGACGGGACGCGGTTCCTCGACAACGCGGTCTTCGAGGGCCCGATCCCGGTCATCGTCGAGGACGCGCTCGCGGTGTTGCGGCGCAACATGTCGCGACGAGCGGTCATCACCGGAATCGGTAGGGAGGACCTCTGGGAGTATCCCGATACCGCACTGCGCGAGGCGATCACGAACGCCCTGGCCCACCGGGACTACTCCACCGCAGCGCTGGGAACGCAGGTGCAGATCGAGATGTACCCCGACCGGTTGGCGATCCGCAACCCCGGTGGACTGTTCGGACCAGTCACCGTCGACACGCTTGGTGAAGAGGGGCTTTCTTCATCCCGCAACGCCACTTTGCTGAAATTGCTGGAGGACGTGACCTTGCCCGACCGGACGCACACGGTCTGCGAAAACCGGGGATCGGGCATTCGCTCGATGCTGGACGCGTTGCGGAGGGCAGGCATGAACCCGCCCCGCTTCGACGACCGCGTCTCATCCTTCACGGTCACCTTCCCCAACCACTCGCTGCTGAGCGACGAGGCGATCGCCTGGTTGGATAGCCTCAACCAGACCGGATTGAGCGACTCTCAGCGCCTGGCACTGGTGTTGTTCAGAGACGAGCCCGGATTCGACAACCGCGCCTACCGCGAAGCTACCCGCGTCGACTCCAGGATCGCGACCGCCGAACTCCAGGACATGGTAGCCCGGGAACTGCTCGAGCAGACCGGTTCTAGGCGCTGGGCCCGCTACAAGGTACGAGAGACCCCACAGCCTTCGCGTCTACGAGCCGATCGTCGTCCGGAGATCCTTGCCGCACTGGGCGACAGCACCATGTCGCGAAGCGATTTGGCAACCGCGACTGGACTTTCGGACCCGGTGGTGCGGTACTGGCTCGGCCGGATGCGCGAAGAAGGAATGGTCGACCTCGTCGGCACGAGCCCGAGGAGCAAGCACGCCAGATACCGCAGGAACTCGCAGAACCCTCTGTTCGAGGGCTGAAGTGTTGGTGGAGTTAAAGGGAGCCGAACCCCTGACTTGCTTCTACTCGTCGGGCGGATCCCGACCGGTATATTGCCTGGTAGACGCGGGTCTCGATCGAGGAACTTGTAACCCGCCTCCCTAAGCGGGTTCCGGTTGATCCCGGTCGGGGGTTCGAATCCCCCATCCTCCGCCAACAAAGCCCCGCCGACCTGCATGAACACAGGATCGCCGGGACTGCTTTGTGTTCTTCTGGCCCTTGAACATCCGCCGATACGTGCGAAGAAAAGGGTGGGCACTGTGCTCGAAGTAGTGACGTCCGGCCTCGGAGATCACGGCCTGCCGTCGTCCCTCGTCCCGGCTGACCGAGACGAGGCCGTGGCACCATGGACGACTGATCGTTAGGTCGTCGGCGTGGCCGGTGTCAGGCGCCGGTCGGTCGGATGGCGCCGAGGTGGGCGAGGACGGCGAGCACGCGGCGGTTCTCGGCCGGTGTCGGTCGGAGCCCGAGTTTGTCGAACACGTTCGAGGCGTGCTTCTCGACGGCGCCGACGGAGATGGAGAGGCGCTCGGCGATCGCGGCGTTCGAGCAGCCTTCGCTCATGGCCGCCAGCACTTCCCGTTCGCGCGCGGTGAGACTTGCGATCGCGGCTCGTCGGCGTACAGAAGTGAAGATCTGCGCGACCACCTCGCCGTCGAGCGCGGTGCCGCCCGCGGCCACGCGATCGACGGCGGCCAGGAAATCGGTCACGTCGGCCACCCGGTCCTTGAGCAGATAGCCGACGCCGCCGGAGGCGGTGAGCAGCTCCGAAGCGTAGTGCTCCTCGACGTATTGAGAGAAGATCAACACGGCCGTGTGCGGGTATTCCCGCCGCAGCCGCACTGCGGCCCGGAGCCCGTCATCGGTGTGGTCGGGGGGCATTCGCACGTCGATCACAGCGAGCTCGGGCCGGTGCTCGGCGACGGCGTCGAGGAGTGTCGGGGCGTCGCCGACCGCGGCCGCCACTTCGTGGCCGGCGTCGGTGAGCAGGCGGATGAGCCCTTCGCGGATGACGGCGGCGTCTTCGGCGATCACGACGCGCACGGGATCTCCAATCGGATCGTCGTCGGGCCTCCGGCCGGGCTGTCGATGCGCATCGTCCCATCGACTGAACGCAGCCGGTGGGCGACACCGCGCAATCCGGGGCCCCGGGGGTCGGCGCCGCCGTCGCCGTCGTCGCGGATTTCGAGGGCGAGCCGGTCGCCGTCTCGAGCGGCGACGATCACGACGCGGTCGGCGCCGGCGTGTTTGCCGGCGTTGGTGAGCAGCTCGGCCGCGCAGTAGTAGGCGACAGTCTCCACCGATGCCGACGGTCGCGGTTCGATGTCGATCTCGAGGTCGACCGGGACGCGGCTGAGTGAGGCGAGGGCGGGGAGCGCTCCGGCCAGTCCGCGGTCGGTGAGCGCGGGCGGGTGGATGCCGCGGGCGAGGTCGCGCAGTTCGGCGATGGCCCGTTTGGACTCGTCGTGCGCGAGTGCGAGCAGGTCGGCCGCGCTCGCTGGATCGGAGTCGAGTTTGCTGCGGGCCATGCCCACGTCCATGGCGACGGCCACCATCCGGGCCTGGGCGCCGTCGTGGAGGTCACGTTCGATGCGGCGTCGGTCCTCGGCGGCCGAGGCGACCGCGCTGCTGCGGCCGGCCGCGAGGTCGTCGGCTCGCTGAGCCAGCGTGACCGGGCCGAGCAGGCCGCGGACCAGCGCCCGGTCGACGCCGGTCAGGGCCCGTGTCAGCGGCGACAGCGCCAGGAGCAGTGCTGCCCCGACCACCGCGGCCGCCGCGACTTCGGCGGGCGAATCGAGGTACCGCCACCCGCCGGGTCCCCCCAAGGCAAGCCCGGGTTGATCACTGAGCGTCCCGAGCAGCCAGAACCACGCCGGATAGGTCAGCAACGCCAGTCCCACCACCGCGCAGGCGAAACCGAGCGCCGCGGCTGGGACCGACCACAGGCCCAGCAGCAGCAGGTAGCCGAGCGAACGCCACCCGGGGCCGTCCCGGAGCGCGGCGCGGGTCCATCCGAACAGGCCCGGCGGTTCGGGCCGCAGCGGCGTGGGCCCGTCGACGCGCACGCCGATAAGCCGTCTGGCGCGACCGCGTTCGAGCCCGGCCCAGGCTCGGGCACCGATGATCCCGGCGGCCAGCAGCGGTAGCCCGACGCCGACCGGGACCAGCACGGCCGCGAAGGCGCATGCCGTGGCGTAGAGCCACCCGGCCAGTCCGACCGGCAGATCGAGCAGCGCGTGGAGCGTCCGCCGCCAGGTCACCGGTCGCAGCGGCCCCATCGCGGCCTCACGCCACCGGGCGCGGGTCGGTGCTGGGCCGCGATCGGCAGTCATCGGCTTCCTCCTCGTCGGATCCCGTCTCATTCTGGTTCATCCCAACAGCGTCAGTGGCGCGACGGTGAAGTGGTACGCGTGCGCGACCGCGACGAACGCGGCGGCTCCGGCCGCGGCGAGCGTGTAATGCAGCCGCCGTCCGGCGCTCCACCACCGGCGCCGCCACGCGAGCACCGCGCACACGGCCATCGACGCGGTGCCGATCACTGCCAGGGCGATCGGGATCGCCGCCAGCGCCACGGTCGGCGTTCCCTGTAGGACGGCGAGTTCGAACTGCTCGGAGTCGGCCGCCGACGCCGCTATGGCGACGACGAAGGCGACTATCAAGGCGGCGGTGGTTCCGGCGCTGGCCGAGGCGGTGCGCTCGCCCGAACCGGCGGGGCGAACGCGGCGCCCGAGGACGCGACGCAGCAGCCGGGCCGCCGGCCACCAGAGCAGGCTCAGCAGGATCACCAGTCCGGCGGCGGCGCCCCCGAGCAGCAGCGTGGCATTGCGGTACCAGGGAACCTGTTCGTAGGCGGTGGCGCCGTCGTAGAGCATCAGGCGGCCGTCATGTTCGCCGAAGGCGATCAGGCGGGTTCCTCCCTGCTCGCGGTAGAGGCCGTCGCCGGCCGGCTCCCAGCGTTGCTCGGTCACTTCCAGGTCGTTGCTCATCCCGGTGGTGGTGACGTGGCCGTCTTCGCCGACGGTGACGGCCACGTCCGATCCCAGGGCGAGGAACAGGCTCGTGTAGTCGCTGTAGTTCATGCGCGTGGTGCGGTAGGTTCCCGGGGTCGCTTCGGCGGCGGTGGCCGGCGCGGCCTGCCCGGCGGGGCCGTCGGCCGAGTCGGAGGGGCCGAGCAGCAGGTCGAGGAGGCGGTCGGTGGCGACCGCTGCGGCTGCGGCCGCCGCGCCGTCGCGGCCGTCGCCGTTGAAGACGACGAAGATGCCCAGATCGCGCTCGGGGACGAGTGTCAGCAGGCTGTGCGATCCGGGCCCGTCACCGCCGTGAGTCAGCATCCTGGTCTCGCCCCGGTACTCCTCGTGGAAGGCCAGGGCCAGGCCGGGCAGACGGGGATCGGACCTGAACTGCTCACTGTGGAGTTCTCCTGTGGCCTCCTCGGAGAGCACGGGGGCACCGCCTTCGAGGTGCATCCGCATGAAAAGGCCCATGTCGGCGGCGGTCGACATCGCTCCGCCGGCCGGGTACAGCAGATCACCGTGGCGTTCGAGCGGCTTCAGGTCGGAGCCGTAGAGGGTCGCGGCCTGCTGTTCGAGCGCGTCGGGCGGATCGGCACTGAGGCTGGTCGCTCGCATCTGGAGCGGTTCGAGCAGGCGCTGCGAGGCCAACCGGTCGAATGGCACGTCGGCGGCGTCCGCCGCCACCTGCCCGGCCAGGGCCAGACCGTAGTTGGAGTAGGCGGACACCTCGCCAGGGGGGCGGACCCGTTCGGGGAGGTGTTCGGCCAGGTGGTCTTCGAGGTCCTCGACCGAGCCGGAGCCGTCGCCGAGGATGCCGACGACCTGCTCTTCGAAACCGGCGGTGTGCGTGAGCAGATGCCGCAGCGTGACCGGTCGGTCCGGATAGGTCTGTTCGACCTCGATCCGGTCCAGGTACTCGTTGACGTCCGCGTCGAGGTCGAGCACGCCCTCGTCGACCAGGCTCATCACCACGGTCGCGGTGAACGCCTTCGTCACCGAGTCGATCGGGAACACCGTCCGGTCCGGATCGACGTCCGCGCCGCTGGTCTCATCGGCCGAGCCCAGGCCGTAGGCGGCGACCCCGTCGCCGTCGACGACCGCCACCGCACCGCCCGGGATCTCGTACCGCTCCATCAACTCGCCGACGGTCCGCTCGACCTCGGCCGGCTCCTGCGCCCCCGCCGGAGCGGGGACCACGGCGGTCACGACCAGCGCGCCGACGGCGGTTGCCAACGGGAAGCCGAACTTCAATCTCCTGGACATCTGGGACTACTTCCTAATCGAGGAATGCACACTTCCACGATAGAAATATGACATCTAGGCAGGAATAGGGCTGGCTGGCGTCTTTTCCTTCCAGGTTTCCCCACTCGAGCGGCACTTGGACACTGCGGGCCACGGATATCCGACGAGTTGCTGACGGCTTCTCGCGCCGAAGGTCGGCTCGGCGCGGACATCGAGGCTCGAGGCGTGCTGCTATCGGTGCCGCCGGTCAGGGGCCAGTCGAGCACCCACCACCAGCCGCACTTCGTGTACGGAATGTCGTCGGGGCCGCCCATGCTTGAGGAGCCGTGGTCGGTCGCGGCGGTCCCGGTCGGGAGCGGCTCGATCTGCTCCCAGTCGATCCATTCAGGATCGTCAGCGGTGTGGCCGAGGTCGCCGGTGCCGGAGTTCTCCGAAACGCCAGGGCCGTCGGGGTCCTTTGCCGGCACGGACTGCGGCCGTGGAAGTGAGGTGCGCCATCCTCGACTTGACCCTGACGCGGCGTGAGGGGCGACTATTCGGTCATGACCGAATACCACAGCCCAGTGCCACTGCCGGATCTCCACGCCGAGGCCCCCGAGATCTACTGGGGGTTCTACGGAATGCCCATGTTCACGCTCAGTCCGACCGCCGACCTGGAGGCGTCACGCGACTTCTGGATCGAGGGCCTGGGATTCGTCGATCTGTTCACGATTCCCGGTCAGGTGACGCATTTGCGCCGGTGGGCGTTCCAGGACGTGCTCCTCGTACCGGGTGAGCAGCCCGAGGAGGCTTCAGCGGTGAGCGTCAACTTCGCGTGTGTGCCCGATCAGATCGAGCAGATCCGCCAGCGCTGCGAGGAGCTGGTGCCCGGATGCACCCAAGGGCCCCGCGAGATGCCGTGGAACTCCGTCGAGCTGACCGTCGTCACTCCGGAGCGCACCAAGGTGGTGATGACGGCGGCCCGGCCGATCGACCCGGAAAGCGAGCTCGCCGACGAGCTCCGCGAGGCGGGGTTCCAGATTCCGAAACCATGACAGAGGCGCCGCTGCTGAGGCTCGACCGGCTCGGCGACACTGGAACGATGAAAGGTGACTCGGCGCGCTTCGAGTCCGGCCCGGCCGACGGACTGACGGTCGGCCGGGCCGCCGCCCTGGTCGGGGTGAGCGTTCGGACCCTGCACCATTGGGACGCGATCGGCCTGGTGCGCCCAGGCAGCCGAACCGGCGCCGGCTACCGGGTCTATTCGCACGAGGACGTGGCGCGCATCCACAAAGTGCTGGTGTACCGGGAACTGGGGCTCGATCTGACGCGGATCGGCCAGATCCTCGACGACCCTGAGACGGCGGAGCGCGACCAACTGCGCCGGCAGCGGGTCGAGCTGCGGGCGCGCATCGAGCGGTTGGAGCGGATGGTGGGCGCGGTGGAGCGGATGTTGGCGGCCTCGGAGACGGGGATCCGACTCAGTCCGGAACAGCAGGTCGAGATATTCGGCAACGACTGGCGTCCGGAATGGGAGGACGATGCCCGGCAGCGCTGGGGGGAGACCGCCCAATGGGCGCAGTATTCGCGCCGGGCCGCTGCGCTGACGCCCACCGACTGGGAACGGGTGGCGGCCGAGACCGCGGACTTCGAGGCGGACCTGGCCGCGGCGAAGCGTTCGGGGATCGCACCGGGCTCGGCCGAGGCGAACGCATTGGCCGAACGTCATCGCGCTCTGATGTCGACGTATTTCGACTGCACGCGTTCGATGCAGGTGTGCATGGGCCGCATGTTCGTCGAGGATCCCGGATTCGCGGCCCACTACGACGGCCTCGCGAGCGGTCTGGCGCGTTGGCTGGGGGAGGTTCTCGCGGCCAACGCCGCGGCCAACGGGGTGGACCCGGAAACAGCTACGTGGGAATGAGGGCCGGGGGTCGAAGAGAGCGTCGGACCGAGCCGGGCACGAGGAACCGGCCGGGGCGCGGATCGGTGTCCACTGCGCGCTTGACTGCTCCGAAGACCTGCGGTGCGAGCTGCCGGTTTCCCGCTCAGGCGCGGTGATCAGGATCCGCTCCCCCGGTGTCGTCCGCGGTTGGCCTCCGAACCGTACTATCGAACGCATGCAGCCCTCGATCCGATGGTGACGCGGCCGAGGTGACGGTGTCGGGCGCCCAGTAGGGGACCCGCTCGTCGGTCGTGACCTCCACCAAGGTTTTGGACGGCGGGATGAGCAGCCGGTTCTCGATCTCGGCGCCCAGGTGGAAGTCGCGGTCGCGTCCGAGGATCCGATGGCTGATGGTGATCCGCAGGCCCAGGACCAGGGAGCGAGCATGACCGAGCAGCAGCCGGATCGCAGCCCTCCAGACGACGACTCGCCCGAAATCGAAAATGAACCGGCCGAGGAGGCCGAGTCCGATGGCGGCCGTGAACCCGAGCTGTCCCGGCGATGGCTCCCCGGCGGTCCGCTCGTCTACGACGACCCGGATGCGCGGCCTCCGCCGCCCGAGCCGGGGAATGCGAAGAAGCTCGGACACTGGGTCCTGCGGCGGTTCACCAAGCAGTTCACGTTCTCCGCGCTCCTACTCGGCGTAGTGGCGACCTGCATCGGAACCGGCTTGAAAGCCATTCTTCCCCCGGACGAGCAGAATGAGCCCGGGAACCCGATGGAAAGTCTCAGCGTCTCGATCGACGATCTCCACTCGGCCGTCGAATCCCAGGGGGCGGCGCTCTGCGTGAACTACGAGGAGGCGGTGGAGCTCGCTTTGGAGTTGGACCCCGGCGACTACGAAGCCGGGATCGAACAGGTCCAGGATTTGGCGGTTCGCGAGCAGGATCCGCGTGTGAGTACGGACATCCTCTCGATCGGGTACCTCCTGGACGAGGCCGATTCGGATGCTTCGATGGTCGAACTCATCTCGCAGCAGCAGGAATCCAACGTCAGTCACTGCCGATACGACGACCTTCCGTAGTCGCCACTTCGATGTCTCCTAGCCATGGGCTACAGGAGGTGGCGAAACCCCGGTTTCGTGCTATGAGGACGAAAGAGGCCGGATCGTTCGCCGAGACGGCGGAGAGCGCCGACGCTTAGTGGCGCTTGAGTTCCGCGAGCAGGGCGGTGTAGGTGGCCGTGTCCAAATCGAGGATCGGCGAGGCGTCGCCGAGCTTGGAGTCCCGCACCTGAATCGTGTCGGCGTGCTGGCGCAGCTCGACGCAGTCGGTCTGGGCAGCGCTTCGAGTTGACTTTTTCCATTCACGGCTCAACATTGCTCAGGTACTCCTCGATGCACATGACGTAGGTCAGCGTGTCCGAGAATACCTCGCGGGCGCGGGCGACCCCCTGGCGCTCATCGATGTAGCGTCCGCCGTAGACCGACTCCAGGTAAAGCAGCTCTGGGGCATAGGGCCCGTCGAACGACATCAGCTTGAACGCACCCGGCATCGACGGATGCACGCCCCGGTCAATCGGGAGTACGGAGATCTCAACCGCATCGAGTTTGGCGAGCTCCTCGAGACGATGAAGCTGCTCCTCGTAGTACGGAGCCTTCCTGATGCGAAGCAGGCAGGCCTCGTCGAGCACGAAGTGCATCCTCGCGAGCTTGCCGTGAGGGCGGTCGAAGACCCAGTCCTGACGCATGCGTTTCATGCGGACGGCTTCGGCGGCGGCCGCGGTGGTCAACGATGGCTCGGCATCGAAGAGCGCTTCCATGTAGGGCTGTATCTGGAGTAGGCCCGGGATGAACGCCGCTTCGTAGCAGTCGATGGCGATCGCTTCCTTCTCGAGGGTCAGGAAGGCATGGAACCACTTTGGCGTGGTGGTGAAGACGTTCTCCCAGCCGTTGGCATCGGTCTCTCGCGTCCGCATCGCCAGGGCGTTGAGTTCGTTGATGACTTGCTCGGAAGCGCCGTAGACGAAGGCCCAACCGGTGACGGTGCCCGGATCGACCTTCTGGTTGCCGGCCTTCTCGATGCGGTCGAGGCGGGTGCTGTTGGTGCCGAGCATGTTCGCCGCCGCGCGGATCGACAGGCCGCGGTCTTCTCGGAGCCCACGCAGGATCATGCCGACGCGCCATTGGGCCAGTGAAGGTGTGGGCATTCCTCCATGATCACAAACCATCACGCTAGGTGAGTAGTCCACTTTCGGTGTCACGATCCGCCGTCCCGATTTTGATGCCTCTCAGCGGGACACCGCTTCGTCGCACACACTCCGGACCGTGCGAAACTTTCCGTTTCGGGGTGGCTTGACCAGGCCGTATGTTGTGTTCAGCTAGCGGTACACGTTCCACTTCGGGAGGAGACCGACGTGACCAACCCAAGCCGAACTCGACAGCCGAGCGACACTTCCCTGGACCGCGGACACTTCAGCGACGGCCCGCGCTTTTTCACCGTCCGCGCCTCGGGGCCGGTCGCCCCGGACTCGTTCCAAGTCTTCGCCAACGGACACCAGGCCGACGTCGTCCTCGTCGTCTCCGGCCTCAACACCGGCCACCTCCGCGCCACCTGGGGCGACGACTGGCGCACCGCCAGCGCCGCCTGGAAGAACTGGGCCAAAGACCAGGCATTCCTCGCCTTCTACGGCGCGCACGACACCAGCTTTCCGGCTCCCGAACAGGTCCGGTACTGCAATGGGTGACATGCTCGACGCCTATCTCGGTGAGTTCCGGCGCGGTCCGGCCGTCTTCTCCGTCTTTCTATTCGACCGCGACTCCTACCGGGTCGAATGCAATGACGGCAACGGGCCGTCTCCTGTCTGCCTCCTCACCGATCGCCCCGGCGTCAAGTCGGACTGGCACGGCGCCTGGAACGGCGACCAGTGGTGCTCCTGGATCGAGACCGAGGCCCGCAAGATCATCGGAGCCGCATAGCGGCTCCGATACGGGTCCAGGGGCCGGTCGGTCGGTGGGGCGGCCGGCCCCGGTCCCCGATCAATCGGGGACGGTGTCGATGAAGATCAGTTGAACTTCGATGCCCATGTCCTGCAGTCGAGTCGCGGTGTCGGCGAGTGCGATCTTCGAGAACGGGAACAGCGACTCGACGGAGATCGGCCTGCCGCTGTAGTGCCTGATCGCGAACACCACCTTCTTCGGCACGAAAGATTGCGGCAGGGTCCTGCCCTGGCACTCCCGCTCGACCACCTCGACGAACTTCGTTCGGATCTCCGCCGAGGTCTGCAGCGCCCGAGCCGATACCAACGCCTGCTTGAACAGGTGGCTGAGGGAGTCGGAGCCCTTGACCTGCTTCACATGGATGAGCTCGTCGTCGGGGCCGAGCAGGTCGCATAGCTCCAGCCTGCCGCCGGTGTCCGGGAAGACGAACTTCTGGTCGAGCAGCGCCGTGCCCGGCGTGCTCGGGGCGACGTACTCCAGATACCCGCGTTCCTTCCAGCCGTGCTTCCAGGCGGGGAGCTCGATGCCGCCCGGCTTGGTCATCAGGTCCTCGATGAGCGGGTTGTGGCTGTCGGCGTAGGCGGCGTCGATCTCCAGCCAGACGCCGTCCATCAGGTGGTAGCGGTGCGATCCGTGGAAGACCGTGGCCTCGATCCACTTCACTGCGGAGGCGTGGGCCAGCTCCTCGGTCCGCCCGTGGTCCTTGTAGACGCGGATCTTCCCCTTCCGCAGCGCTTCGAGCCGACTTCCCGCGGGCTGGACCGCCGACCGCCGCAGGATCGGGTCGAGCTCCACCTCCTCGACGCGCATGGTCGTCGAGCCGATCCGGATGTCGGCGAATCGGGCCCGGTCCCATTCCTCGAGGCATTCGTTCGGGACCGCCAGCTCGACCAGGCCCAGAGCCTCCTCGGGATCGGACAGGATCTCGTCGATCCGGTCTTCGAGCGACCGGATCAGGGCGGGGTCCCGCACGGTCGCGACGTGCTCGATGAACTCCAATCCGGGCAGGGGTTCCTTCTCCCTGAGCGTCGCCGCGATCTCGCGGATGTCGCCCACCAGGGACTCGGGCCGGCTCCCGAATCGCGTCTTGAGGCCGGTCCCGCCGTCGACGAACACCCGCCGCTCGCCGTTCCTTCCGGCGGTGAGGTTGAGTTCTTCGGTCCTCGATCCGAGCCGGGAGACGATCTCCTGGTGCTGCTCGAGCGGGATCATCCAGAACGGCAGGCCGTCCGCGGACAGTGTCGAGTCGATCCGGCCGCGTTGACCGGGCCTGCGGCGTACCAGGTCCCTCACGCGTTCGGTGTCGGCTACGCGCACGGCCAGCGACAGGCCGAAGCGCGCGTCCTTGCAGTGCGACGGAATATAGCGGTGGCCGTCCCCGAAGCCGAGTGCGTAGACGTGCTCGTCGAGGGCCAGGACAAGGAGCAGGAAACATCGCCGGTTGACGAAGTCGAAGCTCCGCAGCGTGATCGACTCGGCTTCGGCCTTCCACCCGGGAGGGCCGCCTTGGCCGCCGTAGATCACCAGTGCCGGGCAGCCGGCTATCTCCAACTCGTCGAAGTGGCCGCCTTCGGCGTCGATCCTCTCCAGCTTCAGCTCGAAGGCGTCGATGATCGCGTCGAGGTTCGGCTCGATGCCGAGGAGCCGGTAGAGCGTCGAGAGCCGCGTTAACGGTGGGGGACGGAACATCATGGGGGAACTCGCCTTCTCGAGAAATCGAGATCACTAACAGTGAATCAATGATCACTAATCGATGGAAGCCGATCGACTGTCGGATCAAGGACAGCCCCCACCTGGTGGTGCCGGTCCGGCCCCGGAGCTGAGGCCGGACCGGCGTCTCAGGACTCCAGCGTGATGGTCATGTTCAGGCCGTCGTCCGGGTGGAACGTCCAGAAGGCCGAGAAGTCGCCGAACTCGGCCTCTTGCGTGCCGTCGAGCGCCCGTGTGGATTCGATACGGGAGACCACGGAGTCCGGCACTTCGAGTTCGTCGAAGATGCACAGCACGTCTTGCTGGGTGGCTCCGGGGGATTCTTCGGCCCATGCCCGGTCGATGGTGAGCGTGTCGCCGTCGTCGCCGATCCGGACGTCGGGCGAACCTGGAGCACACGCTTCCTGGGCTTCGACGAGTGGGGACTCGGACTGGGGCGAATCGGAAGCCAAATCGGAATCCGAAGCCGAATCCGAATCGCCGCCGCCGAGTTCGGTGCCGGTCGCGAAGCCGATGAAGAAGAAGAGGACGGCGAAGGCTCCGCTCACGACGATGAGCACGGAGGTCGTGTGTCGTCGGGGTGCGGTTTTCGGGGCCTCGGGCGGCGGTGCCTGCGGTTCGGTCGGCGGCATCGGAGAGGGCTCGGATTGGTGAGGTTGGTACGACATGGTGGTCCTCCGGAGAAGGGATCGCTCCGGTGCGGCGGAGCGCGGGAAGATTTCGAAGTGTCCCGATCCGGCCTGCCGAAGCCTGTCGGACCGGAACTTGGTCATGAGGTGGCGATGGTCCAGGGGCCGTCGGCGTTCACGGTCACAATGGCCGGTCCGGCGGTGGCGGGGGACTGATCCCTCGTAGGCGCCGATCTCGTTGACCAGCAGGTTCCATTCCATCAGGCCGTCACCGGCTTGGACGATCGAGAAGTTCGACTCGCCGTCGTGTGAGACGTCCCAAGTGGCGGCGTCGCCGGTGGACTCCTGCGGATCGGAGAGCTCGGGAGCGTCCGCGACCGGAGTGATGGTGATCTCCCAGGCTCCGTCGGCGGTGACCTCCAACGATACGGACTCGCCACTGAGGCCGAAAGCCCGAATGCGGTGGTGCCCTCGTAGGAGCCGATCGTGTTGACCGGGAGCTCGGCCATTTCGTTGCTGCCGTCCAGGACGGTGAGGGCGAAGTTCGAGGATCCCGGGTGCGAGGCGGTGATGAGGCCCTGCTCGGCGGGTAGGTTGATCACGCTGTCGCCCGAGCCGGACTCGGTGACCGCGTCGAAGTTCGGAAACGCCGAGACGAAGTAGTCGGTCTCGCTCTCCTCCTCGTTGGACGCCTCGGCTCCGGTCTCGGCCGGCTCGGAATCGGACTCCGTATCCGATGTCTCCTCGGTTCCGGTGACTTCGGAGGCTTCCTCTTCCGGTGAGAGTTGGACGCGTGCCGCATCTCCCGCCGCGTGTACTGCGCTCCGTGCCAAATACGGACCAAAGTTCGGTCCATGGATGACGGCGGCAGCGTATGGTCTGGTAGAAGACAATGTCTCGGTCAATATCGAACCGCCTGCCTAAGCGGGTTCCGGTTGATCCCGGTCGGGGTTCGAATCCCCCATCCTCCGCCAACAGGGCCCCGCCGACCTGCAAGAGCACAGGATCGCCGGGGCCGCTTCGGTTTCTGCGGGTTGCGCGACCGCCGTGACGAGCAGGCACCGGACACGGCCTAGCGGCCCGTGGCGAGTTGGCGGCTGGTCGTGGTGACCGCGGCGACGGCGGTCGCGTCGCCGGTCCAGGCCAGGACGTCGTCGGCGGTGTCCGCGAACTTGATGGCGTGCTCGTCGCCGGTCGCCAGCGCCATTTCCTGCGCCTCTGCGATGTCGTCGGTCTCGGCGGCGAACGCCCGTTGCCGGTCCTCGGGAAGTCCCTGATCTGGACGGTAGATCGACACCAGTGCCGCCGCGGCCGTCCAGGCCGCCTGGGCGCTGGGCACGCGCATGTCCTCCGGTAGCGAGGGCAGCGCCCGCAGTACCGCGTTCGGGGCGGTGGCGGCGTGGACGAGCATCGTCGGGTTGCCGTTTCCGTGGGTCCGGTTGTACTCCACGGCGGCGGCGACCAGTTCCCGCAGGAACGGCTCCGCCTCTTCGTGTGTTCTGGGGCCTCGGGCGCGCCGCTGGTCGGCCTGCCACGCCTCCGTTCCCTCGAGTTGGGCCAGCCGGTGGGTGATGCCCTGGTTGCGGTCGCCGATCGGAGAGACGGCGTACATTGCTTCGAGCGCCCCGCTCTGACCGATCGGCTGCCGCGGGTCGTGGACGGGCTGCCAGTGGGCCGCCCAGTAGGCGAACGCCTGCGCGAGTTCCTCGAGCGCGATCGGACTCGGGCCGTGTTCGCGCAGCACCCGCACGGCATGGCCGACCCGGATGACCCCGTGGGTCGTGCCTGCAGCGATACCCGGCAGCAGGCGTGGCCACCACACGGCCAGGACCGACTTCCACGGAGCCTCGGCCAGTTCGCGGCGAAACCAGGCGGGCCAGTCGCCGAGGCGCCTGGGATCGCCGAGAGCCTCGGACCAGGTCCGGGCGTCGATCGGGTCGCTGGGGCCCGGGGGCGGTTCGAGCCGCCGCACATAGTGGTCGAGCCAGGGGGTGATCGACTCGGTTCACCCGTGCCTGTCCAGGGATTCGACGGCCATGGGGCCGTGGGTGGACAGCCAGCCCTGGAATTCGGGTCCGGTTCGGTGCAGGCGTTCCCACGCCTCGTAGAGTCGGGACTGGTCGCGATCGGTCATCGTGGTCACCCTTCGGTACCGGCAGTGCTTCTCGGCCAGTCTGGGGTCGACCCGCACTCCTCCGGCACGTCCCGGGCATGCGCGCGCGATCACCGCCACCTCCGACTACTCCGCGTGAGTCGCCCGTTTCCTTTCGTCGCAATGTCGCTCATGCTTGTATGGTCGTTCCCGGACTGCATACTCGTACGCGTCCTGTGGGGAATTTCGGTATGGTATGGACGGTGCGCTGCAGGAATTCCGGGCACTGAGGGAGTGGTCATGCGGTTTCGGATCTTGGGCGCCCTGGAAGTGTGGAACGCGGGCGACCGGATTCGGATCGCGGGTGTGACCCGGTCGAAGGCGCTGGCGGTGCTGCTGGCCGAGGCGAACCACACGGTTCCGCTGCACCGCATGGTCACGGCTCTCTGGGACGAGGACCCGCCCGCGACCTCCCGACGGCAGGTGCAGAACGCCGTCGCCTCCATGCGCAGGGAGATGGCCGCGAACGGCGGAGACCCCATCGAGCGCGTCGGCGACGGCTACCGGCTGGTCACCGACGACCTGGATTGGCTGGACTTCAAACACGACGTGGCTCGCGCCCAGACCTGCGCCGCAGCGGGGCGGCCTAGCGAGGCCGAGCAACTGCTGCTTCGGGCCCTGGACCTGTGGGAGGGCCCGGCCCTGGCTGGGCTCTCCGGGAAGCTGATCGAGTCGGCCGCGCGCCGCATGGACGAGGCCCGGTTGTCGGCGAACGAGGACCTCATCGATGCCGAACTCGCCCTGGGCCGCTTCGGAAGCGCGATCGAGCGGGCCCGCGACCTGCTCGCGAACCATCCCTCCCGGCAGAAGACCGCGGGCCAGTTGATGCTGGCGCTGCACCTCGCCGGACGCAACGAGGAATCCCTCCAGATCTACTCCGATCTGCGTGCCAGGCTCGCCGACGAGCTCGGCCTGGCACCGGACGGCTCGTTGCAGCGCCTGCACGGGCAGATCCTTCGCGGCGAGGCGCCGAACCCCGCGGTGACGGCTGAACCCCCGCCGCCGCGTCCGGACCTTCCCACTCCGGCGCAACTGCCCGCCGATATCTCGGGGTTCGTCGGTCGCGAAGGCGAACTGGCCGAACTCGACATGTTGCTCAAGCAGGACCGGGCCGCGGCGGCGATCCCGACCGGAGTCGGCGGCGGCGGGAAGATGGCCCTGGCGGTGCATTGGGGCCACCGGCATCGCGACGATTTCCCCGACGGTCAACTGTATGTGAACCTGCGCGGCTACGACACGGCCGAACCGCTGGCACCGATCGAGGCACTGGGATCGATGCTTCGCTCGCTCGGGTACCCCGGTGAATCCATCCCCACCGATCTGGACGAGGCCGCCGCGCTCTACCGCTCACTGCTCGCGGACCGCGAAGTGCTGGTGGTCCTCGACAATGCCCGCACCGTCGCGCAGGTGAGCCCGCTGCTCCCGGGCGGGCGCGGCACGGTCACGATCGTGACCAGCCGCGAGCGACTGCGCGGACTGACCGCGATGCACGGCGCGCGATCGATCACGTTGAACCCGCTGGGCGCTCGCGACGCGGTCGAACTGCTGGCATCGGTGGTGGGTGAAGAACGACTGCGTGCCGATCCTGAAGCGGCACAGCGAATAGGCGAACTGTGCGCTGGCCATCCGCTGGCGCTGCGCGTCGCGGGAGCGAACCTGGCGAGCCGGAGCCATGATTCGGTGTCCGAATTCGCCGCGCAACTGGCAGAGGACAATGATCGTCTCAAGCTGCTCTCGGTGGACGGCGATCCCAATGTGGCCGTGACCGCGACATTCGACCGATCGTTCGCGGCGCTGGACCGCGGGCCGCAGTCGCTGCTGTGCCGACTCGGGGTGCTCCCCGGCGAGGACTTCACCGCCGAGATGGCGATGGCGATCGGCTCCGGACCCGAGGCTGACGACGAGCGGTCGCTGTCGGCTCTGGTCGACGGCCACCTGCTGGCGAACCACCGGCCCGGTCGCTACCGGTTCCACGACCTCGTGCGGCTCTACGCCAGGCAACGGCAGCAGGAACTGCTGACCGATACGGAGCGCGAACGCACGATCGAACGGTTCATCGACTGGCACCGCCGCACCCGACTGGTCGACGAGTTCGACAACGTCGTCGACGCCTGCCGGCAATGGTCGGATCATCCGAGGGTCTGGCAGCTGACCGTCGCGCTACGTCCGCAGCTCAACACCGGGTACGGTCTCGTCCTGCTGCGGGAACTCGCCGAGCGTGCCCTGTCGGTGGCCGAGTCCAACGGTGACATGCCCGGCGTCGCGCACATGCACACCTTCCTCAGCGGTATAGCTTCGGTGATGGGCGATCTCAGAACCGGTGTGCGGCACGGCGAAATCGCGATAGGTCTGATTCGAGACCACGGCTGCGGGGACGAGGACGGCATGATCCGCGCCTCGCACGGCTCCCTCCTCAGCAATCTGGGCCGGCCGGCCGACGCCGAGCCGCTCATGCGCGAGGCCCTCTCCGCCGCCGAAGACCTGGGCGACACCAGGGCGGTGATCGTCCGCAGCGGGAACCTCGGAGCGATCCGCCGCAAACTCGGCAAGTACGACCAGGCCGAACGATGCCTGGTGCGCGCCGCGGAAATGGCCGAGCAGCGAGGGCGGGACTTCGGCTCCTACGCCGTGCTGGCCCGAGTCTTCCTCGACACCGGTCGCTTCGCCGAGACCGACCGGATACTCGCGGTCGCGATGCGGAAGGCCACCGACTCACCCCGCAAGAAGATCCTCGCCCTGCTGGCGCGAGGCGACCTTCGCCGACGTACCGGCGACGCCGCTCGAGCCCGGGCCGACCTGACCGAGGCGCTCGACCTTGCGAGGCAGTACCATCTCCGATCGGACGAACTCGAAGCCCGCTGCCATCTGGCCAGTTTGCGCGGCGACGAGGGCGACACAGCTCGTGCGTTGCGGGACATCAGGGCATTGCTGTCCGAACTCGACGGAACGCGGGACTTCCGAGTGCTCGGCGAAACCTTGCTCGCCGCAGCCGACATCAGTTTGGACGCCGGACTTCCAATGGCCGCCGTCGAGTACGCCGAACGCGCCCGTCAGAACTTCGGGGCCCGACATATCCCCCTGCGCCACGGGCAGAGCCTGATGGCCCTCGCCCGCGCCCATGCCGCCCTCGGCGCTCCCGAGACCGCGCGTGCCCACGCCCAACGGGCGCTGGACATCTTCACCGACATCGGGGTCCCCCGACTCGGCCGACGCTGCGGACCTCGCCGGATCGGGCACCGTCCGCGATTGAAGCCGCCGCGGTGCGCGGAGATCGACCGGACCCACGGCGCGACGTGCCGGGCGCATGACGCGCGTATGCCGCCGGGACCACGTCGAGCCCGTCCTGTCAGAGCCTGAGGCGGCCCAGTTCCGTGCGGGAGGCCACCCCGAGCTTCGGATAGGCCTTGTACAGGTGGTATCCGACGGTGCGCGGACTCAGATACAGCTGGTCGCCGATCTCCCGGTTGGTCAGGCCCGCCGCCGCGGCGGCGCCGTACTGCCCGCGAGCGAACTGGGACTGGGCCGAATGGGCCAGCGACCGCACGAGCGGTCCCGCTGCCCCGCCCTCTCCTTCATGTAGAAGTCGATGGCGTGCTTGAGCGAGGCCGGATACGAGTGGTTGTACTCGGGAGTGACGATCACGAAGGCGTCGGCGTGGTGGAGGCGCCCGCCGAGTCCGGAGACGGCTTCGCTCGGCGTCCCCGGCGTCGCCCACTGGTCGTCCTCGGACAGGTAGTGCGGCATGTCGAGCTCGGTCAGGTCGATGAGGTCGACCTCGAAGCGGCCGTGTTCGACAGCCTGCTCGGCGATCCACTTCGCGGGAACGGGCCCCCACCGGCCCGCGCGGGTCGAACCGATGATGACCGCGAGATTGAGTTTCTCGAACATGATGCTCCTTGCGAGGGTTCCGAGGCGAATGGTCGTGAACGGTTCCGACGCTATGGGCCGTATGACCGGCCGGTCATCAGTCACGCGACTGGTCGACCGCCGACGCGCCCGGGGCGTGCAGAGGAGATGCCGCGGACATGCAATCGACGTGCAGGTCTGGTCCAGGCTGGTTGCGGCAGATCGACTCTGGGCAAGGAGCACCCGATGGGAGAACGAATCCGCAAGTCCGCGTCGGCCGGTCGCTTCGCCGCTCGAGCGGTCGCACCGGCCTGACGGCCACCGAACCGCAGCCGGGGGCGCCGGATCCAACACCCGATCCCGATCCGGCGTCCCCGACTGCTCTGCCGATATCGGAGACTCTCATGTCGCAAGGAAATCAGAGGAGCCCTCAGGCCGGAGGGCATCACCGACCATTCGATCGAGAACATCCGACGCGGATGGCAGGAACTGCTCGACGGGCACCTGATCGACGTGCCAGAGCGACTGGGGAGCAATCTCGCCCGGCTCTCCCGGCACTGGGAAGGCGACGACTTCGACGCCTTCGCCGAACAGGTCGAGGTCGCGCGGTCGAACCTCATCGAGGCGCTCGACGAGATCGACGCCGCGAGAGCCGAGCTCGAGTACCTCGAGGAGCGGCTCTACGCCGACCAGGGCGGCGACTCGGGGGAGGTCCCCTTCCCCGCCCCGGACGTCTGGCGAGCCGGCAGCAGCATGATCAACGACTCCAAGATCCATGTGCGCCCGGCCTGGGCCAGCGGCGACTGCGCGAAGGACCGAGGAGAGGGCGAGAGCTGGGAGAACCTGGGACTGCCCGAGGACTTCACCCAGTCCGTGGAGAACCTGGTCGAGCAGCGGGCGTCGCAGTACGTGGCGAGCGGGATGGACCCCGAACAGGCCCGGCAGCAGGCGATGTCGGACTACGACCAGAGCAGCGAGACCTGGCTGACCGAGGACGAGGACGTCTGGGGAATTGGAAACGAGGACGACGACCCCTACGCATGACCGATCGGCCCACGCGAACAGGGGCGGGGGGGGGGGG
>NZ_JAELXW010000030.1 GCF_016428645.1 Glycomyces salinus
ACCGCTGCAAGCCGACCGGCCCAGGCGTCCCGATGCAGGCCCCGGCCGGATCGGGGCGCGGCGAGTCGACCAGCCCGGCAGCGCCGGTGAAGACCCACCACGGACCGGCACGCGCCACCGCCATAACCCGCGCCGCCTACGCCGCCGCGCTGCAATCGATTCCGCGGCCGGTCCGCTCGATCTCGGTGCCGGTCGACCAGGCCTTGACCGTCCTCGGGGCCGCCGAGATCGGCGGCAAGACCGTCCAGTTCGGGACGCTCACCGAGGCCCCACGCCTGTGGGTCGCCTCCCCGACCAGGTCCCGCCGACCTTCGGCCACCTCACCGGCCTGGCCACCGGACAGCCGACCTTCCACGGGACCGACGAGCGGCATCTGTCCTGGACCCGAGCCGGCGACCACGCCGACCAGCTCCAAGCCCACGGCCTGGCCGTCTGGCACGACGCGCAGCGGACCTGCGAGGGGTGAGGGCGATGCGATACAAGGCGCTCGGCCGGGCCCGGGGGTCAGCCCGGGTCCACCACGTCTCGGACGTAGAACTTGTACCAGAGTCGGCACGGCGTCCCAGTGCCCGCGCCCATGGCCATACTGGTCGCGACCGAGGTGGCGACCTCGCCGTTCGAGCCGTGGTAGTCGGCCTTGTGGCGAGCGCGGTTGGAGTCGGCCGTCTCGGCCCAGCTCGCGACCTCGGCCCATGCGGCGACCTGCTCGGCGTCCAAGCCGAGGCTCTCGGCGTCGGCCGCCATCCGGTCGGCGGCGGCCTGCCCGTCGGTCTCGGTCCAGAACAGGTCGACCGAGTCGATGTAGCCGTCCCGGGTCGTCACCGTCATCTCCTCGACGCGGCCCGACCAGGTGCCGTGCGGCAGGTCGAGGGTCACGGTCGCGTCTTCCGGCACGGTGGCGACCACCATCTGGTCCGGTGGCAGTCCCAAGGGCTCTGATTCCAGCGGTCGCGCCAGATCCCATCGGATGCTGTTCTCATCGCCGAACACGGCGGCGCCTGGGCCGTCCTCGTCGTCGCCGACGCGGATCGTGCAGGCGGAGGCCGCGAGGACGGCCGCCGCGCACAGCCCTAGGGCCACCATTCGCATGGGCATGAGCACACTCTGCATGGGCACGGTCTCCTCGGCTGGGTGTTCATCGTATGCAGCGAGTGCACGGAGTGTGCACGAGTGCCGGGATTTCGAAGGGGCCGTCCTCGGAGGCTCGGCCGACCCGCCTCCGGCGGCCGACTCCGCTCTGATCCAGTATGGATATGAGAATGTGTCATACGGCCGCGGAGTCGGCTGCGCCATAGACAGGTGAACTTGATTCGCGTAGCTTGTTCGTTCGAGCAACCCACCAATACCGGGCTCCCACAACCTCCCCAAACAGCTCTCGCTGTGAGTCAAAGGAGCCTCACGGCATGGACACCCCAACGGCATCCGCTGCCGATTTGATCCAGAAAAGGCTGAAACTCGTGGGACGATTGGTATGACCGACCAACGGAGCCCCAATGCCTGACGACCAGTCCTACCTGCGAAACGAGTTCCGAGACACCCGGATCCACAACCTCATCCAAGCCCACGTGATCAACATGACCGCCCCGCGGCCTTCCAGACCGATGGAAGTGCCGCTGCCTCCGCTGCAGTGGAGCGATCGCGAGGAGATCCTGGAGGAACTCAAACGCCATCTGGCGGACGACTCACGATCACCCGTGGTCGTCACCGGCCGATCAGGATCGGGCAAGTCGGCGCTCGCCGCGAAACTCGCCCTCGATGCGCAGGACCGGTTCCCCGACGGCCAACTGTACGTCGACCTCGAATTCGAGGACCTCTTCACCGCCACCCGGTCGGCACTGCTCAGGCTCGGCCAGCCGAAGGAGCAGCTCGCCGACACCTTCGGCGGCCTGCTCGCGCACTACCGGTCGGCGACCAGGGGCCGGTCGATGCTGGTGGTCGTCGACGGCGCGCACGACGCCACCGAAGGACTCCACCTCGAACCCGCCTCGCCCACTTCGGCATTGATGGTTTTCGCGCTCCAGTCCTCCGCGGGGACCGAGGCCGCGCACTACCAGATCGGCGGCTTGGAGCCGGTCGCCGCCGCGGCACTCCTCGTCGACATGTCCGTGGGCGTCGACCTGGAACCCGCGACCGACCTCGTCGGCCACTACGGAACCCGTCCCGGGACCGTGCGCCGCCTCGCCGGACTGATCCGATCCAGGCGCAGGGGCCCCGAATCTGACGAGGACATAACACGATCACTCCTCGCCTTTCCGATTCCCGATCTCCTCGAAGCCACCTACCGCGCGCTCAGTCCCTCCGCCTCGTGGCTGTACCGCCTGCTCAGCGTCCTGCCCGGCAGTGAGTTCGAAGAGCCCGTGCTCGCGGTCTTCGACACCCCGGGCGGTAACCGGCAAGAGGCGTTCGAGGAGCTCGTCGACGCCCAACTGGTGACCCGGACCAGTTCGGGCCGGTGCCTGATCGAGCCGTCGGTCAGCCGCGACGCCTCCCGGCGGGCCGAGGAGGAGCAGGACCTGCTCCCCATCGAACTGCTCACCGCGATGCGGACCACGCTGCGGTGGTACCAGAAGCGGGCGCAACTGGCCGACAGGGCCGTGATGGGCCGGCGGCTCCGCCGCGCCCCCGTGCCCGACGACGTCCACCCTCCCGGATTCGACGGCGGCACCGAGGCTCTGGCCTGGTTCCAGGCCAACCACACGACGCTCGACGCCGCCGTCAGGATGGCCGCCGCCCACGGCTGGGGCGAAGTGGCCTGGGCCATCGCGGAGGCCATGTGGGCGTTCTTCAACAACGTCCCCTATCCCGAAGAGGCCGAACGCTGCTACGAGACCGCGGTCGGAGCGGTCGCAACACCGATCGACCGGGCCCGGATGCTGCTGTTCCTGGGCCGCACCCGACTCGACCTCGGCAAGTTCGAGAAAGCCGAAGCGGCGCTTCACGAATCACTGGAGACGGCGACCGACGAGGGTGACCGGCAACTGATCGGCTCGGCGATCGAACTGCTCGGTCGCGCCGGACACTGGCAGGGCAGGTACGCCGAGGCGATCGCCGACTACGAGCGGGCCCTCGAAATCGCCGAAGCGGACGGACGCGCGAGGGCGGCGGCCATCCAGCTCATGTACCTGGGCCGGGCGCACCGCGACTCGGGCGACCCCGAACGCGCCGAAGCCTACCTCGAACGAGCCCTGGACCGATTCGTCGAGATCGAGGACGGACGGCACGTGCTGCTGGCGGACGCCGATCTCGCGGTGCTGCGCGCCCTCCGAGGCGATCGCGGCGCGATGGACGAAGCCGACCTCCTCATCCGGCGGCTGCGCGAGGCCGGTCTGGCGCGCTTCGAAGGAGACGCGCACGAGCGACTGGCCTCGGTCCTAGAGGGAGAGGAGCGTCGGCGGCGGCTCGAAGCAGCGCTCGAAGCGTACGAACGCGTCAGCAGCATCGAGGCCAGAAGAGTCCGCCGGATGCTCCATTAGCCAAGCGTGCAGCGCCGCCGGGACGATGTCCAGGAGCTCGGGCTCGCAGCGGACCCGCATCTGCCGGTGCCGCGCGCCCTCGACGAGGATCTCGCCCTCGCCGGTGCGCACGCTGCGGACGAGGCTGTGCCTCCATTCCTCCCGCAGGTCTTCGAGGAGGCGGCGGGCCTCCTCGAACGGCACGACGTCGTCATGGCAGAGCAACACCTTCGCCAGCGTCAGCACCTCCCGGCTGTCGCATTCGGTCCTGGCGACCAGGGTGTCCGACGCTTCTCGGTGCACTGAGACCGGAAACCGCTCCCAGTGCGCCCGTCCCCCGCTGAAGCGGACGCGGAAGTTCCAGGCCGTGGTCGGTTCGCGATCGTCTTCGGCCCGCAGCAGGCCAATGTATTTCGGTCTGACCGGATTCTCCGGAGGTTCGAGGTCGAGCAATGCGTACGTCTTGGCGAACAGGGTCTCGCTGGGAGTGAGATCCCCGGCCAACTGCGTTCCGAGGTCGAACGGCTGCCCGCGTTCGATCGCGGCCCATATCTGCGGTTCGAAGGGCTTGCCGAACTCCAGCCCGGGCGTGGCCTTGCCGAAGTCCCACAGCGGCATCCCCGGAGTCATCTGGTCCCACCCGAAGGCTCCCAGGAGCACCGGTTTTCCGATCGCGGCGGCGTACTGCGTCACGGAGCCGCTGTCGCCGACGACCACGTCCGCCGCGAGCAGCAGCGCCCGCCAGAGGTCGTGCTGCGGCGGCATGATCAGGCCGTTGCGGAGCTGATCGGACAGCACGCCACGCAGCGACGCGCCGCGGCCGTTCTCGATGTTCGGATGGGGGACCACGCCGACCCTGAACCGGTCCATCGGCAGCGAGGCCAGCAGCTCCCGCACCAGATCGAGGCGACCGGTCCCGAAAAGCGATTCGTCACCCCAGGTGGAGGACACGACCACGAGCTTCTGGTCCCGCTTGATCCCCAGCGCGTTCCGATAGCGGCGGAGCCGCTCGCGGCCGCTGCTGAGGAGTAGTCGCTCCAGGCACAGATCGCCGACGACCTCGGCGGCCGGTACCGCTTCGGGGCAGTTTCGCCGCAGCAGCTCCATGGCGGCCTCGCCGGCCAACGGCAGCCAGTCCGGGATTCGCAGGCGCTCACCCTCCGGCGTCTCTTCTCGGTGGAGGATCTGCTGCGGGGCGAGCCCGTAGACCCGATCGTCCAGATCGGTCCGGGTCCGGTTGCTTCCGGCCCCGTGGGAGAGCCGCATGAACTTCGCTCCCGTCTCGAACAGCTCGGGCGACGGGCTGCAGGAGATGATCAGCGCCGGAGGGTCCGGCCGGACTCCGGACCAGGCGGTCTCGGGCAGCCCCTGCTCCCGGAGGAACCGGTGGGCCGCCGCCTCGAACTCCGAGCCGGGGATGACGCTGAACTCCTTGCCGAGGCGCGGATCCGGATCGAAAAGCGGCAGGACGTCCGAGACCAGCCGTGACAACGCTTGCTGGTTCTTTCCCGAGAAGATGATTCGGACCGGCTCTGGGAGAGTCGGGTCGTCCGGCCGGATGCTCATAAGCCTCAGCGTCCTCGGTTGAACGGGATTCGCCTTTGCCTGGCTGGGAACCAGATTACGCCCCCACCATTCGCAGTGGGACCGTGACGGCGACGCGGTGCGGAACCACGCGGGCCCCGACCGGTGGGGCCGCGGCCGAGTCACCGGGAACCGCACGGCGGCGAGCTATGCGAACATTGTGCTGACGCCGCACCCGGGGAGCCGCGATGACCAGTGAGTCGTTCACCCACTCGAATCACTTCGAGGGCAACGAGATCCGCAATGTCATCCAGGTCGGAAACGTCGAGAGGTTCGAAGTGCCGGTACCGCGCCCGCCGGACCCGCAGGAGGTGGATCCGCCGCCCCGGTCGTGGGTCAACCGCGACGCCGAACTCGAGGAACTGGAGCGGCACCTGGTCGCCGGCGACCTCGGGGAGCTGATGCTGGAGGGCCCCGACGGCGTCGGCAAGACCGCCATGGCCCAGATGCTCGCCGCCCGATTGGAGCAGCGCTTCCCCAACGGGCACCTCTATGTCGACCTCGCCGACGGCGATGTGAGGACCGCCGTCAAGTCGGTGCTGCTTCGAATGATGTTCCCGAAGGAGTGGCTCGCCGACGACTTGAAGGGCCTCCGCGGCCAGTTCGTCTCCTGGACCCGGGGGAAGGACATCTTGGTCGTCGTGGACGACGCCCCATCCCGCGAGGCGGCGCTGGCGCTCAAGCCCGCCTCACCGAGGTCGGCGCTCTTCGTGCTCGGGTACCAGTGGCCGGAGCACCCCCACTACCTGGTGCACACCGTGCGGGACCTGGAAGCCGAACATGCCGCCGAGTTCCTTCGCAATGCCTGCCCCGATCTCGGCGCCGCCGAGATCGACGAGCACATCGGCGGGCGGCCGTGGCGGCCGTCCGCGCTCGAAGGTCTCGTCGGGCTGATCCGGACGGCGAAGCGGAACGCCGGGCGGATCCCGCCGGGAGCGGCGACGACCGAGGAGATGCTGGAGGCCACCTGCCTGGGCTTGAGCAGGTCCGCGGAGTGGCACTACCGATTCCTGGACGCCCTGCCCGGGCGCGACATAGAGCCGGAGATGCTGGAGGCGATCGGGCTGGCCGAGTCGACGGCCCTGGCCGAGCTGGAGGACTCGAACCTGGTCGCCTCCGTCGGCGGCGCCCTTCGCGTCCGGGCGCGCCGCACCGAAGCCGGTCGGCCGGACGAGGACCTGGTGATGAGCCTCAAGCCGGTCCTCCACTACTACCTTCGGCGCGTGCAGTCGGCCGATCGGAAGGTCCAGGGCGAGGACCGCCTGCGGAAGGCCGAGGTCGCCACCTACACCGGCGCCTCCGGGTTCGAGAGGGCCGATGTCGCACTCAGGTGGCTCGACGACAACCGGAGCCGCCTCGTCGAACTGGTCCGGCTGGCGCAGCTCTGCGGATGGCGGACCGAGCAGTGGGCCCTCGCGGAGGCCATGTGGCCGCTGTTCAGCAACCTGCCGTATCCCGAGCTGGCCGAGCGGTGCTACGAGACGGCCCTCGACGGTCTCGACGAGGCGGTGCCGCAGGCGCGCGTGCTCATCTTCCTCGGCCGCGTACAGGTCGACCTGGGCGAACACGAAGAGTCCGAGTCGAACCTGAAGCGCGCGATCCGGCTCGCCGGCGACGACGTCGACCTGGTCGCCGCCGCCAAGGAGCAACTCGGGTGGCTCTACTACCGGCAGAAGCGCATGGACGAGGCCGAGGCCACCTATCTGGAGGGAAGGGAACTGGCGAGGCGGGAGCGCACGAAGGCCCTCATCTCGAAGCTCCTCGGGTTCATCCACCGAGACCAGGGGAAGGACCGGGACGCCCGGCTGGCGTTCTCGGATGCCCGGCCGCTGTTCCAGCAGTGCGGCGACGAGCGCAATATCGCGATCGTGGAGTTCGAGCTGGCCGCGCTGAGCGTGAAGCTCGACCCGGAGCGGCATCTTGCCGCAGCGGACGCCGCGGTCAAGCGGATCGGTGAAGGCGGATGGACGAAGCCGCTCGTCGGTGCGCTGAAGCGGCTAGGGTCGATCCTCGGCGGCGACGAGGGTCAGGCCAGGATCGACGCGGCGAAGGAGATCGAGCGCGGCTTCGGCATCGAGTCGTAGCGGGTGCGAGGGGTCCGCGGCCAGGGCTTCGTAGAGCACCGAGGGCAGCAGGTCGAGTTTCGTGGAATTCGCCTTGAGGCGGATCGCGATGCCGTCCTCGACGGCTATGAGGGCCTCCTCGGAGTCGGTGAGGACGCCGGCGACCCGGCACACCGGGTGCCGGGCGAGGATCGACCGGGCGGTTTCGGCGGCATCTCTCGCCGCCACCGGTTCACGGTGCCGCAGCAGGACGTTCGCTCCTTCTCGGAGCCGGGAGTCGCGGCAGGCGGTGTCGGCGGCCAGGTGCCCTGGGCCCGGCGCCGGAACCGAGGCCGGGTGGCGGGTCCATGAGGCCGAGGCGAGGTCGATCCGGCAGTGCCAGGCGGTGGTGGCGCGGCACTGCGGAAGCAGGTCGGGCTCGGGCACCGGGTCCGGTTCGGGCGCGCTGCGGGGCGCGAGGTCGAGCAGTTCGTAGGCCCGCCCGATGATCCGGGCCGATGGAGGCGTCGGCGGTTCGGCGAGCGCGTCGGCGTAGTCGAAGTCCGGCGGGCCGTCCTCTATGGCCTTGAGGATCTGGGGCGCGGCCGGGAGCGACCGGTCGAATCTCGGTGCGGCCCGGCCGAATCGGGCGAGCGGCATGTCCGGGGGCATGTTCGCGTAGCCGTAGGCGCCGATCAGGGTCGGGGCGCCGATGGTGGCGCCGAAGAAGGTGACCGAGCCGTGGTCGCCCAGGACGCAGTCGGCCGCGATGAGCGCCGCGCGCCAGCCCTCCTCGGGCGGGATCATGATCAGGCCGTTCTCCAGATACGGGCGGAGGAACCCGGTGGGGCGCGGCGGATCGGCGACCTCGTCGTTCGGATGGGGGATGTAGGCGAAGCGGAACCGGTCCATCGGGAGCTCGGCGAGCAACCGCTCGGGCAGGGTCTCGTCCTTCCGGCTGAGCGCGCTCCGGTCCCAAGTGGATGACAGGACGAGGAGGCGGTGCTCGGGTCCGATGCCGAGGGCCCGGCGGTATTGCTCGCGGTGGGGCGCGCTGAGCCGGAGCCGTTCGAGGCAGATGTCGCCGGTCACTTCGGCGTTCGGAACGGCTGCCGGGCAGTCGATCGCGAGCCTTCGCGCCGCGGCCGGGCCGGGGAGCGCCATGAAGGACGGGACTTCGCCGCCCGGGCCGAGGATCTGCTCCGGCGAGAGGCCGGAGACGCCGCTCAGCTCGGAGCGGAGGCGGTTGTGTCCGGCGCCGTGGGGCATTGCGATGACCGGGGCGCCGGGCTCGTAGAGGTCGGGGGTCGGGCTGGAGGAGATGACGAGGTCGGGCCCGCGGGTCTTGGCCGTGGCCCAGGGATGGAGGGTGATGCCGACGCTTCGGGCGAAGTCGTGGGAGCCGGCTTCGAAGCGGGAGCCGGGGATCAGGGCGTAAGCGATCTCCAGCCGGGGGTCGGGGGTGAGCAGCGGCGCGATGTCGTAGTGGAGCCGGGCCAGGGCCTGGGAGGTGCGACCGGCCAGGACGACGCGGCGCCGAACCGAATCCGAAGCGCCTGCGGTCCTGCGGTCCTGCGGTCCTGCGGTCCTGCGGTCCTGCCATCATTCTATTTCGCGGCGGCCCTGATCCTATGCAACGCGACGGCGTGTCGCGTTTCTGATCTTATCTTTCCGGGCGCCTTCCGGTATCCACGCGCTTCGGCCGCGACTCAGTGCGACCTTCGCCGCATGGCCGGTTCCGCGGAGTACTCGAAGCCCAACTGCTTATAGAGGCCGCGTCCGGACTCGGAGGCCAGGAGGTCGATCGTGGGGACGCCCCACTCCTCGTACCATGCCAGCAGGGCCTCCGTGCAGATCCTGCCGTAGCCGCGTCGGCGCCACCGCTGGTCGGTCGAGACGTTGAAGATCCAACCGAACCGGCCGGTCAGATTGCCCGGCGACGGGAGCCGCTCCTCGATCGTCCCCGACGCGCACGCCGCGAGCTCGCCCGGAGCGTCCGGTGCCTCGACCACCGTCACGGCCATCGTCGGTTCGGACTCGGACAGGCGGCGGCGCAGGAGCTCTGCGGTCGATTCCCTCCAGCCGTTGTCCGGGCATTCGACCCAGTTCTGGAGCATGACCTGGCGGAGCCGCACTATCTCGTCGATGTCGGCGGCCGCGGCGAATCTGGCGGTGACCATGCCCGAGAGCGTAATTCGCGCACCCGACCGCGTCGAGCCGAATACACCGCGAGCGCCGTGGCGAACAGCAGCGCTCCGGCCAGGGCACCCGCGGCCTCGACCGCGATCGCCGCGAACGGCTGCTCCAGCGTGTTCATGGTCTGGAACGGCGCGAACACCAGCGAGATGAACAGCCGCCAGCAGTTCCAGGCGAACAGGCTCCCCGAGCCGATCCACAGCAGCGCCATGGGAATCCAGGCCGGGACTCTGGAGCGGGCCCGGAGGAGGACCCACGCGCTCGCCGCCGCCGCCAGCGCCCAGAACGCCTCGTTGCAGAACAGGGCCGCGGTGTTCGGGTCCCCGGTGTCGTAAATGGAGTCGTTGACGAACACTTCCCCGCCGAGCAGCCAGTAGAGAGTGGTGGCGGCGACGACAAGCGCCAGGGCGATGCCGACCGCGGCGGAGCGCGACCGCGGCGGGCGATGGTCACCGGCGACACCCACGAACGCCGCCGGCCAGCGTTCACGCAGGTAGATCGGCCCGGCCACGGTCAGGCCCACGCCCATGCCGATGAAGCCGACGGCCACCAAGGTCAGTTCCCAGCTGTGGACGCCGAGCTCGACGTCGACCGGATCGCCCTGGGCGGGAAGGAACGCGCGGATCGCGTGGACCGGGATGATCGAGACCAGGAACCCCGCGGCGGTCCACGAGGTGAACACGACCATCCAGGCCGGGACGCGCCGCCCCCAGTCCTGGGCCAGCGCGAGCGCCACGGCCACACCGATGACGGCCATGCCGACGGTGACGGTGTTGATCCCGATCCAGTTCGCGGCGCTGGAATCGGGATCGACGCCGATGCCGAAGAACGCGGCGACGACCCAGTAGACCTTGAGCAGCAGGTACAGTGAGAGCGTTCCGGCGCCGAGGTAGCCGGCCGCCTTGCGGGCGAACGTCAGGCGCGGGCCGACGCCCGTGCCGGGCGCGGTGGGGGCAGATCCGGTAGGCATGGTTCGAGCTTCGCCGGTTCGGCGGCCCCGCTCCTCCCTCCCATGGGGGAATCCCCTGGCCCGGCGAGGGAGACCCGGCTCACCGGGGCGAAGCGCCGGTCGCGAACACTTAGTGGGTTCCTCTGTGGCGCAGAACATGCCATCATGTGCACATGACTCGCCGCCCGCGCAATCTGAGTCCCGAGGAGCTCCGCTTCATCCCGCAGCGGCCGGTCCGGTGGATGTCGCCCAAGACCCTCGCCGAGACCGCCGCCCGCTTCGGGCTGGCCCGGCTGCTCGGCGGCTATCTGGACAAACGCGAGATCTTCGCCAGCCGCAAACAGGGCGTCTTCGAGCACGACCGGGACGAGGAACTGTGGCTCGACTACGTCGCCGACATCGGCGACGGCTTCAACGCCACCTACTCGATCGCCTACCTCCTCGCCCAGAACCGCCTCAAAGTCGGCGGCGAGGACCTGCCGCGGGGCTCGGTCCTGATCATGGGCGGCGACGAGGTGTACCCGGCCGCGAACTGGCGCGAGTACGAGCACCGCATGAAGGGCCCCTACGAGGCCGCCAACCCCGCCTCGGCGGTGTCGCTGTACGCGATCCCGGGCAACCACGACTGGTTCGACGGCCTGACCGCCTTCGGCCGCCAGTTCATCGAGGGGCGCTCGTGGGGCGGCTACAACACGGCGCAGACGCGCTCCTACTTCGCGCTGCGGCTGCCGCACCGCTGGTGGCTGTTCGCCGTCGACGCCCAGTTCGACGCCCACCTCGACCGGCCCCAGCTCGACTACTTCAGAGAGGTCGCCGAGCAGCTCGAACCGGGCGACCAGGTCATCCTGTGCGTGCCGCAGCCGTCGTGGGTGTGGACCGCCGACGACCCGAGCTCCTACGACCGGATCGACCACTTCATCCGCGACGTCGTGGCCGGACGCGAGGCCGAGGTGCCGCTGATCCTCACCGGCGACCGGCACCACTACGCCCACTACGAGGAGATCGAGGGGACCAGGCACCTGGTGACCGCCGGAGGCGGCGGGGCCTACCTCTCGCCGACCCACAACCTCCCCCAGGAGCTGACCGCGCCGCGCAAGTCGGTCTCCGAACCCGACGCGAACCAGCGGCACTACAGCCTCACCGAGACCTATCCGAGCCGGCCGCGATCGCTGCGGCACGCGTTCGGGATCTTCGGGCGGCTGCCGTGGCTCAACAAGGGGTTCACGCTGCTGACGGGCGTGATCATGCTGGTCGCGACCGTCTCGATCATGGAGGGCACCGGCACGTTCGTGGCCGCCGCCGCGGTGCTGATGGCCGCGGGTGTCGGCTTCGCCCACCCGGGTCCGGGGACCCGCAGGTTCACCCACTACACGCTCGGGCTCTGCCACGGGGCGTGCCAGGCGGCCCTGGCCTGGGCCGGTGCGCAGGCGCTCCGGGACACCCCCTGGTCGGAAGTGTGGCCCTACCTCGTCTACTTCCCGGTCGCGGGCCTGGTGAGCACCTGGCTGGTCGGGCTGTACCTGGTGGTGGCCAACCGGTTCGGCGTCAACGCCAACGAGCTGTTCGCGGGGCTGTCGATCGTGGACCAGAAGTGCTTCCTGCGGATCAGGATCAACCGGGACGGCGCGACCGTCTTCCCCGTGGCGCTCGACCGGGTCGGCCGGGAGTGGGTCTGCGATCCCGACGGGGCGGAGACGGACTCGTGGGTCAAGCCCGCCGAGCCGCTGGAGCCGCACCTGATCGAGCCGGGCTACTCGGTGTCGAGCTCGGGGCCGAGCTACGAGCCGACGCCGCGCCAGAGCCCGATGCAGCGCCTGGTCGCGCAGGCCGGGGAGTGGTTCAACCTCCGCGGTTGACAGCGTCCTCCGAACGACCCCGGATCCCCCGCCGGTGCACCGACCTCTACGGCGACCGGTGAACCGCCGCTACCCCAGTGATGCCGACTCCTCGGCGGTGAAGGCCCGCAGAACGCAGAATTCGTTCCCTTCGGGGTCGGCCATGACGACCCACGACGAATCGCCCTGCCCGAGGTCGACCCTCGTGGCGCCCAACGCTTCGGCGCGGGCGACCTCTGCCGCCTGATCGTCCGGGCGCAGGTCCAGATGCAGCCGGTTCTTGATCGCCTTCCCCTCCGGAACCCGCAGGAACAGGATGTCGGGCGAAACGCCGTCCTCCGGGCTTCCCTCGGGCGGTTCGAGGACCGTCTCCTCATCGTTCTCGAGAGTGATGCGCCAACCGAGGAACTCGGCCCACCAGGCCCCGAGCTTCCGCGGATCGGAGCAGTCCACACAAATACATTGCCATCTGACAGTCATTCGGACACGATAGCCGCTCGCTTCGAAAAACCCGACCGGATTATGCGGGCGACGTGCGACCAAAGTCGCGGGTACCGTGGCCGATGATCGTCCCTGAAGCCGAGGCGCGGGCGGCCCCGCGCGGGCACGCTCGAAGCCATGGACCTCGCACTGGCCGGTTCGCTGGCCGCACTCGCGCTGATCGACTCGACCAGCTTCGGCACCCTGCTGATCCCGATCTGGCTCCTCCTCACGCCCGGACGGGTCCGGCTGGGCCGCATGCTGGTCTTCCTTGGCACCATCGCCGTGTTCTACTTCGCGGTCGGGGTGCTCATCGCGCTCGGAGCCGGCGCCTTCTTCGACGACCTCTCGGCCCTGCTCGACACCGCGGCGGCGTCCTGGATCCAGCTCCTCCTCGGCGTCGGCCTGCTGGTACTGAGCTTCCGGATCGACCCGGGCAAGAAGCAGCGGCGGGCACCGGAAGGCGGCGGGCGGGTCGCGCGCTGGAGGGAGCGCGCCCTCGGCGTCTCCGAGCCCGAAACAGCCGACGGCGCGGCCGTCAAAGCGCCCTCGCGCGCCGTGCTCCCCCTGGTCGGTCTCGCGCTGGCGGCGGCGACGGTCGAGGTCGCGACGATGCTGCCGTACCTGGCCGCGATCGGCATGGTCACCGCCGCCGATATCGGTGCCGCCCGGACGGTCCTGACGATGGCCGGATACTGCCTGGTGATGATCCTGCCCGCCCTGATCCTGGTGTTCGCCAGGATGGCGGCCCGGCGGGCGGTCGAACCGCTGCTGAACCGGATCAACGACTGGATGACCAAGAACGCGGCCGGCACCACCGCCTGGATCGTCGGCATCGTGGGCTTCCTCCTGGCCCGCGACGCGGTGGCCCGCACCGGCCTGCTCGAGATGCTCGACCGGCTCTAGCCCTCGCGGTTGTCGGCGTAGTTCTCCAGGTACTCCAGCTGCTCGGGGTCCAGGCTCGGGCGGACCCGTTCGATGGCCCGGGCCACGTGGGCGGCGGTCACCACCGAGGCGTCCAAGGACTCGCGCATCGCCGTCAAGGCCGCCTCGCGCACCAGCGCGGCGCAGTCGGCCGCCGAGTACAGCCACAGCTCGTCGGCGATCTCATCCAGGTCCACGTCGTCGGCGAACGGCACGTTCTGGGCGTTGGCGCGCAGGATGTCCGCCCGCGCTCCGGCGTCCGGCGGCGGCACGTAGACGAGGCGTTCGAGCCTTCCGGGGCGCAGCAGCGCGGGGTCGATCATGTCGGGCCGGTTGGTGGCGCCGATGACGACCACGTCCCGCAGCGACTCCGCGCCGTCCAGTTCGGTCAGCAGGGAGGCCACCACGCGGTCGGCGGTCCCGCCGTCGGTGCCGCCCCCGCGCACGGGCGCGAGGGCGTCCAGCTCGTCGAAGAACATCAGGGTCGGGCTGGCCTGCCGGGCCCGCCGGAACAGCTCCCGCACGTTCTTCTCGGACTCGCCGACCCACTTGTTCAGCAGCTCCGAGCCCTTGATGGACATGACGTTCGCGTGGCCCTCACCGGCCACCGCGCGCACGATGTAGGTCTTCCCGCACCCGGGGGGCCCGTAGAGGAGGATGCCCCTCGGCGCCTCGATGCCCAAGCGCGTGAACGCGTCCGGGTAGGTCAGCGGCCACAGGACCGTCTCGGTCAGCGTCTGCTTCAGATCGGACATGCCGCCGACGTCCTCGAGCGTCAGGCCGCCCAGCTCGACCGAGTCCCCGGCCATTGCCGAGGGCCGCACCGAGGCCACCGCCGCGTCGAAGTCCTCCGGTTGCAGCGCGGTAGCCCCGCCCGCCTTGGCGCGCATGGCCGCCCGCACTCCGGCCTCGCGAACCATCGTAGCCAGGTCGGCGGCCACGTACCCGGGCGTGCGGTGGGCGACCGACTCGATCTTGACCCCCTCGGCGACCTTCATCCCGCGGGTGAAGTACAGCAGCAGCTCGCGCCGCGAGTCGGCGTCGGGCATGGGCACGACGACCTCGTGCTCGAGCCGGGCGCGCAGGTCGGTGTCGAGCCCGTCGATCGAAGCGGCCGTGCACACCACGGCGTGCCCGTCGGCCAGGACCTCCTCGACGAGCTTGCCGAACATCGTCCCCAGCGGCGTCTTGCGGCCCTGGGGGGCGATCGCGTCGGCGCCGGTCACCAGCAGCACTCCCGGGCGCGGCAGCGCCGCGACCGCCGCCCGCAGCCGGTCGGCGGCGGCGTTGGCCTCGATCGCGGCCAACTCGGGGCCCTCGACCTCGCTGACCCCGGCCCCGACCTCGCCGGCGACCGACCGCACGATCGTGGCCTTGCCGGCCCCGGACGGGCCCGAGACGAGCACGCCGAGGGACATGTCGGTGCCGACGACCGTGAGGATCTCGCGGTGGTTGAATCCCAGGTCGAGCAGTTCGCGCAGCTCCTCGGCCGGAACCCGCACGCCCGCCAGCTCGTCGTAGGGGACGGCCTTGACCTCGGGCGCGGCCCGCTCCGCCGGCACCGGCTCCTGAGCCTGCGAGGGCAGGGACCGCTCGGCGGTCGCCGAGGACCCGGCGGACGGGCTCGCCGGTGCGGGCGCGGCCACACGCGGACGCCGGAGGTTCGCGACCCTGCCCATGCCCGGCAGCGGGATCTCGATCGAGGCCGGAGCGTCGTCCTCCCACCGCACGAGCGTGTCGGTGGTGACCATCGCCGAGCGCGGCGGGTCGGACTCGACCACGTTGAGCACCATCGTGGTCCAGCCCATGCCGAGCGTGTTGTTGAGGGTGCGGCGGGTGGCCGAGACCAGGTCGCGCCGCTCGTCGCCGAGCTCGATGGGCAGCAGCGACACGTCGTCGCCGCTCGAGACGACCTTGCTCAGCAGCGACCGGCGCAGGGTGTCCGGGTCGACCGCGGCGACCACCGACGCCGGTCCCGCGACCACCACCCGCTCGGCCGCCGACAGCGTCGCCGCGCCGACGCGCACCGGTTCGCCGTCGCGGGCGCCGATGTTGCCCAGGGTCAAGTCGTCGGCGTACAGGGTCCGCCGGGACGCGTACCGGTCGGCGGCCAGGGCGATCGCCGTGGTGGTGCGGGTCGCGGCCAGTTCGACCGCGTCCCCGGCCTGGAGCCCGAGCGCGGTCAGCACCTCCAGGTGGAGCCGGACGATGCCGCGCCTGGCGTCGAGCCCGGCGCGGGCGCGCGCCGCCGTCAGTGTCAAAGAGCCAGAGTCGGTCACGCCGACCAGCCTATAGCGGCCAGGACACTGGTGCCGAACGGCGCTTTCCGGGCCGGGCCCGCGGTCCTCACTCGTCGGCGGCGTCGAGGTCCATGCGGTAGACGGTGCGGCCGTCCTCCTGGAGGATCGCGGTCGCCGCGCCCTCGGAGACGAAGTCGCGCCACCGCTCGCCCAGCCAGGACTCGGCGTCGCCCTGACTGCCCAGGTCGGCCTCGGGGGAGGGAAGCGGGTTGCCGTCGGCGTCTTCGAGCTGCCAGGTCCAAGTCATGCGATTACCCTACGCGATCGCGTAGGTGTTGCATGCGGACCCGCGATTCGTTGTTGCCTACCAGTCGAAGCGGTTGTAGGCGGGAATGGTCGACGGCGTCCGCTCGACAGTGGGGGCCGGTTCCGGGCGCGGGTGGCGCCGCACGATCGAGAACAGGGCCAGCAGCACCCAAAGCGGCAGCAGCACCAGCCACATCCAGGCGGGCGGGACCGGCACGACCGGGATTATCCACACTCCGCGGTCGATGGCGTCGAGGATGGCGAGCCCGCCGATCAGAGAGGTCAGGGCCCCGAACACCGACATGCCCGAGGAGAACCAGGACCGCCCGGCCAGGATCCACCCGAAGCCCCACAGTCCGATCGCCAGCGCCTCGTAGTCGGCGCGGGACGACCAGGAGCCCAGGACCAGCAGCAGCGCCCCGCATCCGGTGGCGATGGCCGAGAACGTCATCGACATCGGCGGCGGCGGTTCGGCCGAGCGGGCCGCGCCGAGCCATCCGAGCCCGGAGAGGAACAGCACCCCGGCGGCGAACAGGACCGCGACCTGGACCTCCAGCCGGTCGGTGAACTTGGCGCCGAACCAGTCGCAGCCGGTCGGCGCCTCGACGTCGATCCCGCACTGCAGGAGCTTGAGGGTCTTGACCGGGCCGGACAGGAGCCGGTCGGGGGCCGGGCCGTCGCCGCAGTCGGGCAGGGCCGCGGGGGTGGTGTGGTGGAGGTTCTGCTCGTCGAAGCAGTTGGCCTCGCCTTGGCCGTCCCACCACAGGTCGAGGCGGTTGCGGAAGCGCTGGCCGGTGTCGCTGAAGCCGAGGGTGTTGCCTTCGACGCGGTTGTCGTGCGAGACGGCGTCCTCGATGTCGGGGTCGCCCCAGACGGCGATGGCGGCGGTCTGCTGGTTCCAGATGGTGTTGCCGGCGACGGTGTTCTCGGCGGCCTCGGCGAGCAGGATGCCGACGCCTCCGGGGGCGGTGTCGGTCGAGTCGGCGTTGTTGTCCCAGACGTAGTTGCCGCGCGCTTCGAGCCGGTGGTCTCCATCGGTGTCGCGGACGATGAGCCCGGTGGCGTTGCCGTGCAGGCGGTTGTCCTGGATCACGGCGGCGCCGGCGCCGGACTTGGTGATCCCGGCGAGGTTGCCGCTCGACTCGCACTCGGTGACGGCTGCCTCTGTGGAGTCGATCGCGATGCCGCTGCCGCCGTTGTCCTCCGCGCCGCACGCGGTGAGGTCGACGGCGGCCGAGTCGGTCACGGCGATGCCGTCGTCGCTGTTGCCGGTGGCCCGCACCTGCTCGACGACGGCGCCGTCGACGCCGTTCAGCTCCAGGCCGGTGGTCGCTCCGGTGATCGTGAAGCCCTTGAGGTACAGGCCGGACACGTCGTTCGCGGCCAGGGCGCGGCCCGAGTCTGCGGCCAGGACGACCTCGCCGGGGGTGTCGCCCGTGCCCTCGATCTGGAGGTCGTCGACCTCGGGCGCGATGGTTTCATCCACTGTGTACTTGCCGGGGAGTATCCGGATCCGCGTCCCCGGCTCGGCCGCCTCCACCGCTTCGGCGATGCTGGAATACCCGCCGTCCTCGACGCATTCGGTGTAGAGCAGCTCGTTGATGGTCCGCTGGTTGTAGCCGACCTCGCTGTTGCGCTCGTCGAACAGCTCTTCGTCGTCGATGCACACCAGGAGGTACGGGCCGTCTTCTCGGTAGTCGGGCGGTTCGGGGGGACTCTCGCCGCCGTCCTGGGCGGAGGCGGGCGCGGCGATCGCGGCGGCCATGGCACCGATGGCCGCCGAGGCGAGGGCGATACGGCGTAGCGGGGGCATGAATCCAGCCTATCCCGTACGGACGACACACATTTCGGTCTGAAAAGGCAAGAGCGGCATACCGCTCTGGGAGATACGGTATGCCGCTGCGCCTTCATGTACCGGCGCACCAGTACAGGAAAAGGGAGAGCCACTCACTCTACCGTGAGCGGCCCTCCCTCGCAGTACTTCCGCTGTGCCAATTTATGGCTCCGCAGGCGTCGCCAAGGGGGCCAATTTATGGCTCCGCAAGCGTCGCCAAGGGGGCCAATTCATGGCTCCGCAAGCGTCTCCTAAGAGGCCGACTTGCGGCTCAGCGTCGTTCTACATCATGCCCATGCCGCCCATGCCGCCCATGTCGGGGGCGCCGCCCGCGGGGGCCTCCTTCTCCGGGGCGTCGGCGACGACGGCCTCGGTGGTCAGGAACAGGCCCGCGATCGACGCGGCGTTCTGCAGCGCCGAACGGGTGACCTTGGCCGGGTCCGGGATGCCCGCCTCGAGCATGTTGACGTACTCGCCGGTCGCGGCGTTCAGGCCCTCGCCCTTGGGCAGGCCTTTGACCTTCTCGACCACGACGCCGCCCTCAAGGCCGGCGTTCTCGGCGATGGCGCGCAGCGGGGCGCCCAGCGAGCGCTGGACGATCTCCACACCGGTGGCCTCGTCGCCGTCGGCCTCGATCTTCTCGAAGGCGGTGGCGCCGGCCTGGACCAGCGCGGTCCCGCCGCCGGGGAGGATGCCCTCCTCGACCGCGGCCTTGGCGTTGCGCACGGCGTCCTCGATGCGGTGCTTGCGCTCCTTGAGCTCGACCTCGGTCGCGGCGCCGACCTTGATGACGGCCACGCCGCCGGCCAGGCGCGCCAGGCGCTCCTGCAGCTTCTCGCGGTCGTAGTCGGAGTCGGAGTTCTCGATCTCGGCGCGGATCTGGTTGATCCGGCCCTTGATCTGCTCCTCCTCGCCGCCGCCGTCGACCAGGGTGGTCTCATCCTTGGTGATGATCACCTTGTGGGCGGTGCCCAGCATGTCGAGGTTGGCGTTCTCCAGCTTCAGGCCCAGCTCCTCGGAGATGACCTGGCCGCCGGTGAGGATGGCGATGTCGCCCAGCATGGCCTTGCGGCGGTCCCCGAAGCCGGGGGCCTTGACCGCGACGGACTTGAAGATGCCGCGGACCTTGTTGACGATCAGGGTCGCCAGGGCCTCGGCGTCGACGTCCTCGGCGATGATCAGGAGCGGCTTGCCGGACTGGGTGACCTTCTCCAGGACGGGCAGGAGGTCCTTGATCGCCGAGATCTTGGAGTTGACCACGAGGATGTACGGGTCCTCGAGCACGGCCTCCATGCGGTCCTGGTCGGTCACGAAGTAACCGGACAGGTAGCCCTTGTCGAAGCGCATGCCCTCGGTCAGCTCGAGGTCGAGCCCGAAGGTGTTCGACTCCTCGACGGTGATGACACCCTCTTTGCCGACCTTCTCCATGGCCTCGGCGATGATGGCGCCCACGGTGGGGTCGCCGGCCGAGATGGAGGCGGTGTTGGCGATCTGCTCTTCGGTGTCGACCTCGGTGGCCGCGCCCTCGAGCTCGGCCACGACGGCGGCGACGGCCTTCTCGATGCCCTTCTTGACGGCGATCGGGTTGGCGCCGGCCGCGACCGCGCGCAGACCCTCCTTGACCAGCGACTGGGCCAGGACGGTGGCGGTGGTGGTGCCATCGCCGGCCACGTCGTCGGTCTTCTTGGCGACCTCCTTGACCAGCTCGGCGCCGATCTTCTCATAGGGGTCCTCGAGCTCGATCTCCTTGGCGACGGAGACACCGTCGTTGGTGATCGTGGGGGCGCCCCACTTCTTGTCGAGCACGACGTTGCGGCCCTTGGGACCGAGGGTGACCTTGACGGCTTCGGCGAGGACGTTCATGCCCCGCTCAAGTCCGCGGCGAGCCTCCTCGTCGAATGCGATCATCTTCGCCATTGCGGATGGCTTCCTTTCGGATAACGTTCGTTAGTCGACGATGAGGCGGCACCCCGCGACGGTGGGCCAACTCGGCTCGCCCGCGGCTCGCGAGCTCGCCGTCGCCGGCCCGACCACCTCAACGTGTCTTAGCACTCGCAGTCAGAGAGTGCCAGATCCAGGTATAGCACTCTCGGCGTGAGAGTGCCAGCCCGGGGCACGAAACTAGTGGCAGGGCACGCTCCGGTGGCCTATCGGTTCCGCGCGCCGGCGGCGGCCTCGGCCGACAGCGAGGTGGACGAGACCGATTCGGCCCGGCCCCGCAGCCACGCGTAGGTGCACAGGGCCGCGCCCAGCACCCAGATCATCGGCGCCAGCAGCAGCAGGGCCATGACCGCCTCGGTCACCACGGTCAGCACCGAGGCGAGCCACCCGGCGAAGACCGCGTGCCACGTCCCGGCCAGGAGCACGCCGACGACGCCGATGACCAGGTTGGCCGCGAAGGCGACCAGCACGACGATGATCAGGCGCCCCAGCGAGGCCCAGAACGCCGAGTGGGTCAATTGGATCGACCGGGCATAGGGGCTGCGGTGCGCCTCGAAGACGGCCGCCGGACCCATCAGACTCAGGGCGAAGGCCGCCCACAGACCGGGCAAGACGCACGCGACCAGGCCCACCGACACGGTGATCCAGGCCAGGATCAGCCACAGCCAGAACTTCCAGCCGCGCCGGAACCCGAAGGAGAACGCCTCGCCGAGCGCCAGGAAGCCCCCGGCGGCCTCGGCCGCGGCGGTGCGGGTGGCGGCCAGGACGGCCGCGCCGGCTACGTAGAGCAGGATCAGGCCCAGCAGGCCGCCGGCGACGGCCGCGGACGCCCCTGGCCACCAGGTGCCGGCCAGGTCGTCGACCTCGATGCGGTCGCCGTCGGTCAGGCTGCGGTAGGAGCCGAAGACCCACCGCGGCAGCACCACGCCCAGCAGGAGAATGAGGCCGACCGAGCGCCAGGACCGCCTCACGACCGCCAGCGAGGCGTTCCACCAGCCGTCGAAGGAGTCGGTGACCAGCGGGTCGCCGCCGCTGAACCGCCCTGACGGCTCGCCGCCGGGATCGGTGTTCCAGTAGGGATCGTCGCTCATATCGGGATACTAATCCCGGCTTATAGTGCAATCGGATCATTTCGCCCCGCCGGGCCGGGCCCGGGGAACCGGTGGTTAACCTAGGGCGCGTGCCTGGAGAAACCCCATCCCCGCCGGAAGAAGAGGAGCGGTGGCCGAGGCAGCTGACCGCCTGGGAACGTGCGACGAATCTGCCCCTCTTCGTGCTCGCGGTCCTGTTCCTGGCCGCCTACGCCGGCCCGATCCTGTACCCGGACCTGCCCGACTGGACCGATCAGGCCGCCAAGCTGGTCAACTACGCCGTATACGCGCTGTTCGCCTTCGACTTCATCGTCCGGCTGAACCTGGCCGGGTCCGGGAAGCGGTGGAAGTTCGTCTACACCCACCCGCTCGACCTGATCATGGTGCTCATCCCGCTGGCCAGACCGCTGCGGCTGGTGCGGATGGTGCTGGTCCTGGTCGAGGTGTTCAGCCGCCACGCGCGCAGCTCGCTGCGCACCAGGGCCGGGGTCTACATCACCGGCGTGACGATGATGATCCTCCTGGTCTCCAGCCTGGCGGTCCTGGACGCCGAGCGCGCGGCCGAGAATCCCCAGATCACGAACTTCGGGGACGCGTTGTGGTGGTCGGTGGTCACCGCCTCCACCGTCGGCTACGGCGACTTCGTGCCGCAGACGGCCACCGGCCGGGTGATCGCCACGATCCTCATGTTCGTCGCGATCGGCCTGGTGGGTCTGGTGAGCGGTTCGCTCGCCTCCTGGTTCGTCGACCGGGTCGCCTCGGGCGGCGAGGCCGAGGACCGCGCCGAGATGGCCGCGCTCGACCGCCGCCTGGCGGCGGTCGAGGCCCAAGTGGCCGAGATCCACGCGGTCCTGGTCCGCGGCGAACGCGCGGACGGCGCCGAGGTGCCCGCACAGCAGGCCGCCGAGGAAGCCGAACCGGCGGGCGAGCAGGGGAGTTCGCGGCGCGATCGATGACGATCGAGAATTTTCGGAGCGAAGGGGATTCCAAGGCAGTTGGTCGGGAGGCCGCAGATCCTGACACCGGCTGGCGCTGCTCGACACGTTCTAGCCCCAGGACTCGCAGTCAACCGGGTGAGTGGCGACAGGACGGCTGCGGCCTCCCGCATCAAGAATTCTTACTCATTCACTGAATGCGGTCAAGACCCGAACTTCGCTTCGTTTTGTCGGGTACCCGACACTTGCCTTCACATCGGTCACGGAGAGTGATAATTTCGGGAGTTCGGCAAGCGCTTCAATTTTGCTCCACTCAGGATTCGAACAGTCCCGACTCCCGCGCCGATTTCAGCGAGGGCTTCACGGTGTGCGTGGGCCCCACCAGGGATGATACCGCGTCGAGGGTCTTGAGGCCGTCGCCGGTGTTGTAAATGACCGTCTCCGCCTCCGGGTCCAGCTGCCCGGATTCCAGCAGCTTACGGAGCGTAGCGACGACCACGCCTCCGGCCGTTTCAGCGAAAATTCCGGTCGTCGCGGCCAGCAGCCGGATGCCCTCGCGGATCTCGTCGTCGTCCACCTTGGCCATCCCGCCGCCGGTCGACCGGCACGCCTCGATCGCGTAAGGACCGGCCGCCGGGTCGCCGATGTTGAGGCTCTTGGCAATCCCGGTCGGCTTGACCGGGGTGATCTCGTCGGTCCCTTCCGCGAACGCGTCGGCGATCGGGCTGCACCCGGTCGACTGGGCGCCGAAGACCCGCACCTTGCCCGGCTCGGTCAGCCCGATCTCGGCCGACTCCTCGAACGCCTTGTGGATCTTGGTCAGCAGCTCGCCGGAGGCCATCGGCACCACCACCTGCTCGGGCAGGCGCCAGCCGAGCTGCTCGGCCACCTCGTAGCCGAGCGTCTTGGAGCCCTCGGCGTAGTAGGGCCGGATGTTGACGTTGACGAACGCGGTGTTCTCGAACTCGTCGGTCTCGGTCAGCTCCGAGCACAGGCGGTTGACGTCGTCGTAGGAGCCCTGGACGGCCACCAGCCGACCGCCGTAGACGGCCGTCTGCACGATCTTGCCCGGCTCCAGGTCGTGCGGGACGAACACGGTCGAGGGAATCCCGGCGCGCGCGGCGTGGGCGGCCACCGAGTTGGCCAGGTTCCCGGTCGAGGCGCACGCGAACTGGTCGAATCCGAGCTTGACGGCCGCCGAGACGGCCGTGGAGACCACGCGGTCCTTGAACGAGTGGGTGGGGTTGGCGCTGTCGTCCTTGACCCAGACCCGTCTCATGCCCAGGGCCTCGGCGAGGTGCTTCGCGTCGACCAGCGGGGTCAGGCCGGGGTTGAGGCTCACCCGGTCCTCGGCGTGGACGCCGACCGGCAGCAGCGGCGCGTACCGCCACAGGTTCTGGGGGCCGGCCTCGATCCGCTCGCGGGTCACCTTGGCGAGCTCGGCGGCGTCGTAATCGACCTCAAGCGGGCCGAAACACTGCCAACAGGCGTGCTGGGCTACCAGACCGTAGGTGGCGCCGCAGTTGCGGCAGATCAGACCTTTGGCGGGGCTGTCGGCGAAGACTGCATTGGACATGCGAGAAGGCTCCTCCCTCATCTTTCCCGCGTCGCGGGCCGGATTTGGCACCTGCCGCCGTGAATGCGGTCGGTGGTTGCCGCAGCGTCATCGGGCCGGGCCCCTCAGCTGCTCTGGATGAAGTACGAGGCGAATGCTACGGCCCGTTTCGGGCGTGTTGCAACTGCCGTTCCAAGTTGTAGGACGAATCAGAGCCGCGCTCGCCGCACGGCCGCGGTCGCCAGCCACACCGCGCGCGCGTCTGCGGTGCCTGCCACGTCGTGCACCCGCACCCCCCACGCCCCGGCCTCGAAAGCCAGGACCGAGGTCGCCAGCGTCGCCGCCTCCCGCTGCCCGACCGGCCGCACCTTGCCCGAATCGTCGGCCAGCAGCGAGCCCAGGTACGACTTGCGCGAGGACGCGAACAGCACCGGGTAGCCCAGCTCCACGAACTCGTGCAGGTGCGCCGAGAGCCGCCAGTTGTGATCGGCGGTCTTGGCGAAGCCGAGCCCGGGGTCGATGACCAGCTTCGAGGCGTCCACACCCGACTCGAGCGCGGCCTCCACGCGGTCTTCCAGCTCGGCCTTGACGTCGGCCACGACGCTGTCGTAGTGCGCCAGGCGCTGCATGTCCCGCGAGTGCCCCCGCCAGTGCATGAGGATCCACCGCACGCCGGTGTCGGCGACCACGCGCGCCATGTCGGGGTCGGCCAGCCCGCCGGAGACGTCGTTGACCACGCCCGCCCCGGCCCCGATCGCGGCGGCGGCGACCTCGGCGCGGGTCGTGTCGATCGAGACGGTCAGCCCGCGCTCGGCCAGAGCCGCCACCACGTCGACCACGCGCGAGATCTCGGTCGCCGCGTCGACCCGCTCGGCCCCGGGCCTGGTCGACTCGCCGCCGACGTCGATGATGTCGGCTCCCTCGGCGGCCATCTGCTCGCCGTGGCCGACCGCGTCGGCGAAGTCGAGGTACCTGCCGCCGTCGGAGAACGAATCCGGGGTGACGTTGAGGATTCCGACGATCTGCGGCGGGGCGGGCGCGGGTTCGTGTGAAGCGGTCACGATCTTGACGTTACCCGCGCCCGCTGAGGATCCGATTGCGATTAAGCGAGGTCCGTGAGGTCGAGCACGTGCCAGTTGCGCAGCTCGCCGGTGCCGGTCGACCACCACAGGTGCCGGTCGTCGGCCCCGGCGTTCGAGGTCTGGGAGTCGACCAGGTAGGTCACCGACTCCCCGAGGTCGAACAGGAGCAGGCGGGTCCCGTCGCCGGTCTCGCCGCTCGTCTCCTCCAGCGGCTCGAAGCGGTCGATGAGGCCCACGTCCTGCGAGACCGCCGAGGCGAACCCCTCGGCCACGGTCACGCGCTCGGTCCCGTCTGGACGGATCAGGTCGATCCGGGAGCCGTCGGGATCGGTCTTGACCAGGCGGCACCAGGTGGCCGAGCACAGCGCCAGCTCCTCGGGATCGGCCTGGAGGGTGAGCCCCGAGCCGTTGTCGGTGCGCACCATCTGGGAGCGGCCCACCGACTCCGACCCGGCGCTGGCCAGCCACGGCCAGGCGGCCGCGTGCCAGGAGCCGACGTGGCCGACGACCTCGACCTCGCCGCCCTCGACCGGGATCGAGCGGTGCTCGGTGATCGGCTCGTCGCCGGGCGCGGTGGAGAGCCAGTGGAGGGCCTCCGAGGCGAACTGGAGGTCGTAGGTGCTGCCGGAGGCGATCACGTCGCCGGTGTCGCCGGTGAGGCGCTCGGCCTCTCCGGGCCGCCCGTCCGGCCCGCGCTCGGCGGTCCACAGCCCGGAGACCACCCGGCCCTCCGCGTCGGGGACCGACTCGATCCAGGCCAGCCGGTCGTCGGTGGCGGCGACGGCCGCGATCCCCGGAGCGCCGCCCGGCTCGGCCAGGACCGTCACGTCCGGCTCGTCGCCCGGTTCGAGGTAGAGGAGCCGCCCGGAGTCGTCGGTGCCGAGCGCGGCGCCGTCGTCGAGGAATGCCAGCGGCCGCCAGGGCGCGCCGTCGACGGACCCGGGCCAGTCGGTCGGCTCCAGGTCCCAGGTCTCCCAGACCGTCGGTGCCAGGGCCTCCTCGTCGACCGGCGTGAACGAGTCGCCGCGATCGGGCGTCGGCCACACCAGCCAGGCGAGTGCGAGCACCATCGCCGCGGCGAGCGCGAAGCGCTGGGCCGAGAGCCAGGGATTGGGAGGCGGCCCCGAGCCGGGGGAGGCTTCGCGGGGCGCCGCCGCCGCGTCGGAGGACGGGTGTGGGGTCATGAAGCTATTCGCGTTCGCGTCCCCGCAGCAGGTAGAACAGTCCGGCCGCGACACCGGCGGCCGCGGCCGAGGGCAGGGCGAGCCTGGCCGCGCGCCTGCCGCGCCGGAAGTCGAATATCGGCCAGCCGCAGTGCCTGGCCTGCCGCGCCAGGCGTGTGTCGGGATTCACGGCGATGGCCTTGCCGACCTTGCGCAGCATCGGCAGGTCGTTGGCCGAATCGGAGTAGGCGGTGCACTGGGTCAGGTCGAGACCGCGCTCGCCGGCCAGCTCGGCGATGCCGTCGGCCTTGGCCGGGCCGTGCATGAGGTCGCCGACCAGGCGGCCGGTGTAGCAGCCGTCGGAGACCTCGGCGATGGTGCCGAGCGCCCCGGTCAGTCCGAGCCTGGAGGCGATGACCCCGGCCAGCTCGACGGGACTGGCGGTGACCAGCCACACCTCCTGCTCGTGCTCGAGGTGCCGTTCGGCCAGGCGGCGGACGGGCGCGAGGATGCGCGGGGAGATGTCGCGGTCGACGACCTCCTCGCAGAGCCGCCGCATCTCCGAGACCGGGAACCCGGCGACCAGTTCGAGCGCCGAGGACTTGACCGACTGCATGTGGCCGTGGTGCTCGGTGCCCTGGAGCTTGAATCGGGCCTGCTTCCAGGCGAAGCCGGCGATGTCGCGGCCGGAGAGGACGCCGTGGCGGGCGAGCCCGCGGGCGAGCCAGTAGATCGAGGCGCCGTGCATGAGCGTGTTGTCGACGTCGAAGAACGCCGCGGAGGGCCCGTGCGCGCGCTCGATGTCCTCGGGGCTGAAGGGCTGGACCATCACGCTGTGGTGCAGCACGTCGGGGCCGTGGGCCAGCGGCTCCGACGGCCCGGGGACGCAGGAGGCGCCGATGGAAGCCTCGATCTCAGACACCCTCAAAGCCTACCGGTCGAAAACAGACACCCTGTAACGCTCATGCGCGACCTCGGTGAACTTCGCGTGTGGCACCAGTAACGGCGGCCCCGCGCCCGCTCAGTCGATGAGGTCCGAGACGATTCCGGACAGCTCGTCGAGGGGATCACCGTTCGGTTCTTCCTCATCCTCGTCACTGTAGGTCTCGCCGTCCGAGTCGCCGCCTTCAGTGTCGTCGGCGCCGGGGGACTCCTCGGCGGCGCCGTCGGTCTCCTGGGTGTCGTCGCCGGTCTCGCCGTCGGCCGATCCGCTCGGCTCGTCGCCGGTCGAGTCCTGGGCGGACTCGGTCTGCTCGGCCTGGGCTCCGCTCGAGTCCTGGTCGGGACCGGCCGGGCTGTCGAGGTAGTCGGACCCGCATTCGCCGGGGACCGGGCCGAGCTCGTCGGCGCCGCCTCCGGGGGAGGTGCACGACAGGGCCCCGCGCAGTTCCACGGAGCGGACCGCGGCGGCGTCCATCAGTTCGATCAGGTCGTCGCCGGCCGCCTGGGTCTCGTCTTCGAGGCCGCCGACGAACTCGTCGAGGACTCCGCGCTGCTCGTTGGTGAACAGGTCGACGTAGTCGAGCGGGGCGGGGTCGCCGGATTCGACGGCGAGCTCCCCGAGCAGCGAAACACCCTCGAGCAGCTCGGTCGCGGCGTCTTCGAGGGCGCGCTCGACGGCCTCGTCGTCGCCGGTGACGGCCGCCGCCTCCTCGATGCGGGTGCGCGCGAACTCCAGGTGCAGCTGGGCCCGGCCGAGGTCGTTCCCGGCGAGCGCGAGCTGCGCTTTCTCGGTGGAGCGCTTGACGTTGTAGAGCGTCTCGCCCGGGAGCGCGTCGCCCGAAGCGGCCGAGACGCCGGAGACGGCCACGGTGCCGGTCAGCAGCGCGGCCACGATCGCGAGTCTCCTCCCGCCGCGCGGGCGCCGCGGGAACAGGTCGTCGAGCACGGGCGCGCGCTCGGTCTCGGGGACGCTGGCGCTGGCGCGGTGCCGGGCGGTGGCGCCGATGCCCTCGTCCTCGGCGACGGCCATCAGGCGCCGCCTGGTGGCGTTCCGCCAGTGGTCGGACGGCCTGCTGGCCGTCATCGCCTGTTCGCCGAGGTCGTGCAACCGCTCGGTCACTTCGAGGAGTTCGGCGAGTTCGTCTTCTATTGCGGTACCCGATGCGCGAGCGCTGAGGCTCTGGTGAGGGTGGACGGGTCCGTCGAAGTCAAGCTGACGTGCGAATGCCTCCGCGCGCCGGCGCTCCAAAGGATTGAAGGTCACCGGGCACACCCCCTCTCACTGCATGGGTCCTGCTCCTGCAACTAGAACAACGCACGAAGAGTCCTTGAGGTTACGGCCACCTCGGCGAAGCTTGCGAGCCGTGACGCCGCAGAGGTGGCAGGGTGTGGCGCGGGTCTCGATAGAGGCCCGGCTGAACGGGTTCTGTCGGGTTTTTGACAGCCGGTGGTCCGCGTCAGCCGCGGAAGCCATCGGGGAGCAGTCGCGCGAGGGTGCGGACCGCCCGGTACTGGAGTGCCTTGACCGCGCCCTCGTTCTTGCCCATGGTGCGGGCGGTCTCGGCGACGGTGAAGCCCTGGAGGAACCGCAGGACGATGCATTCCTGCTGGTCGGGGTTGAGCTTCTTGACCGCGGTCAGGAGGGTCGCGTTGGTCAGCTTCTCCAGCGCCGCGGTCTCCGGCGACGTGCTCGGGTCGGTCTCGGGGGAGTCGGCGCCCAGGACGTCGGGCTTGGCGATCTCGAGCCGGTAGCGGCCGGACTTGAAGTGGTCGACCACCAGGTTCCGGGCGATCGTCACCAGCCAGGCCCCGAAGGCCCGGCCCTGCCAGCTGAAGCTCGAGATGCGCCGCAGCGCCCGCAGGAAGGTCTCCGAGGCCAGGTCCTCGGCCAGCTGGGCGTTGTTGACGCGGAAGTAGATGTAGCGGTAGACCGTCTCGGAGTAGCGGTCGTAGATCTCCCCGAACGCGTCGGCCTCCCCGGCCTGGGCGCGGGCCACCAGCGCCGCCACCTCTTCGCCGTCGACCTGGTCCTCGGACTCGCGGCGGTGCTTGCCGCCGGTCGGCGCGCCGACCGCCGCGGGCGCGGCCGAGGCGACGGGAGTGCGGACGGACCGCTGCTCGGCGGTTCCGGTGTCGAGGCTCAGGACCGCCAGCAGGGCGCGGCGGAGCCGCTCCAGGCCGGCGGCGACCTCCGGCATCGGGAAGGGGACGGTCGGTGCGGTGAGTGTGGTCGGTGCAGTACCGGACACTAGTGGCCTCCTCGGGTGAGGGGTCGGGCCGAGTCATGTGATCGGGTCCCGCAGGGACTGATGACCCGCCTGAGTCTAGGAACCGAGACGGCCTTGAATCGGGATTTGCAGTCGGCGTGTCGCAGTGAGTGACGGTCGCGCTCGGGTTGATGTCGATGCCCGGCGCAGGGCACGACGTACCCTTTTGTGCGGGGGCGGAATCCCACCATTACCTCCCCAGATGTTCGACGGCCCGCGTTCGCGGGCCGGGTTCGACATCAATCGTGATCGAGAAATGACAGAGGGTGTCGCACAAACTGTGCGATCTTCGGTGCGGATCTTCGCGACCGGAAGGAGCAGGGTGAACAGGCTGACGCTGTTGACCACTAAGGAGTGCCATCTGTGCGGGAGGGCGCGGGCCGACCTCGACGCGGTGACCGCCGCGACCGGGGTCGCCTGGAGCGAGATCGACGTCGCCGCCGACCCCGAACTGGCCCGCGAGTACGGCGACCGGCTGCCGGTGGTGCTGCTCGACGGCGCCGAGCACGGCTACTGGGAGGTCGACGTCGACCGGCTGAAACGCGACCTTGCCAATTTACGGCTCCGCAGGCGTCGCCGAGGGTGCCAATTCACGGCTCCGCGGGCGTCGCCGAGGGTGCCAATTCACGGCTCCGCGGGCGTCGCCGAGGGTGCCAATTCTCGGCCCCCCAGGCGCCGCGTGACGCGCCGAAGGATCCGTATTTCCCACGCATCACGGCCTTATCGGGGCAAACTGGTACCGACGGCGACTCGCCGGGCGGTATCGAGGCTTCGATGCAGCCGAGCAAGAGCTCGGTGATACGGGGGTGCATCGGACCCGCGCCCGCGAGTCGCCTCGAACGTGCTCAGGCCGGAGATATGCGCCTCCGTGGAATTCCGCGGGCGGTGGATACTCCCTCTCAGTGAAGCTCGCGAGCCGCAGATGTGCACAACCTATGCGAGCCGCTCCCCGGCCGGGGTCCTAAGCTGAGGGACTCAAAGAGCCACGGCAGACCTGGAGCTGTATTGACGACGACCGGCGACGGCACCGAGCGGCAGACGCCCGCGCACGCCCAGATCCCCACCGCCGCCGACCTTCCGGCGGCCACCGTCAGGCGCCTGCCCGAATACCTGCGCGCCCTCCACTCCCTCACAGACTCGGGCGTCGACACCGCCTCCTCGGAGACCCTCGCCGCCGCCACCGGCGTGAACTCGGCGATGCTCCGCAAGGACCTCTCCCAGCTCGGCGCCTCGGGCATGCGCGGAGTCGGCTACAACGTCGCCACCCTCGCCGCCTACATCGCCGGAGTGCTCGGACTCACCAAATTCTCGCGAGTGGCCATCATCGGCATGGGCCACCTGGGGCAGGCCCTGGCCAGGTACCCCGGATTCTCCGATCGGGGCTTCGCCATCGTTGGCCTATTCGACGCCGACCAAGGCATCATTGGCAAGGACCTCGACGGCCTGACGGTGCGCGACGTGGCGCTCCTGCCGGGGGCCGTGCGTGACGAAGGCATCAACATAGGGGTGATCGCCACACCCGAGGCGGCCGCCCAGAACGTCGCAGACGTACTCGTAGATGCTGGGGTCACAAGCATTCTCAACTTCGCGCCCTGTGTACTCGCCGTACCGGAGGGCGTAGCGGTCCGCAAGGTCGACCTGGCGGTGGAACTCCAGATCCTGTCGTTCCACGAGCACCACAAGACGCATCGACAGACGCAGACGGGAACGGTGAAGTGAACCTCCTGGTAGTAGGCATCTCGCACCGCAGCGCGGCGGTGGAGACCCTCGAACGCCTCACCCTGGACTCCGAGGCGGCCACGCGCCTGGCGGGCCGCCTCCTGACCGGCGGCGAGGTCCGCGAGGCCGTCATCCTCTCCACCTGCAACCGCGTCGAGGTCTACGCCGCCGCCCCGACCTTCCACGGCGCCCTGGCCGCCATCGTCGACGAGCTGCACGACCTGTGGGGCTACCAGGACGGCGAGGCCTCGATCGACTTCGCCTCCTGCGGCTACGTCCGCCACGGCGCCGACGCGGTCGCCCAAGCCTTCCGCGTCGCAGCCGGACTCGACTCCATGGTCGCCGGCGAGCCCCAGATCCTCGGGCAGCTCCGCGACGCCTACGACGCCGCCCGCGAGGCCGACCACGTCGGCCGCCACCTGCACGAGCTGTTCCAGCAGGCACTGCGCGTGGGCAAGCGCGTCCACGCCGAGACCGACCTCGACGGCCACGCCCCCTCGGTCGTCACCGCCGCCCTCGACCTGGCCGAGAAGGCCCTCGGCGTCCCGCTCGGGACCGCCGACGCCGCCGTCCTCGGAGCAGGGGCCATGGGCGGCCTGGCCACCGCGACCCTCGCGCGCGCCGGAGTGGGGAGCCTGGCCGTGGCCAACCGCGACGCGGCCAAGGCCGAGCGCCTGGCCGCCGAGCACGGCGCGACCGAGGCCGACTACGGGGACCTGACCGGCCTGGTCGCCGGGGCCGACCTGCTGGTGTGCGCGACCGCCTCGCCGGAGCCGGTCGTCGACGCCGCCGCCCTCGCCTCCCGCCGTGAACGCCTGGTGATCTGCGACCTGGCCCTGCCGCGCGACGTCGCCGAGTCCGTGGCCGCCCTCGACGGGGTCACCGTCATCGACATCGCCGAGATCCAGCGCTCGGCCGCCTCTGGAGCCGCCTCGGAGACCCTCGCCCAGGTCGAGCGGCTCATCGCCGAGGAGATCGAGGCCTACACCGAGGCAATGCGGGCCGACAGTGTCACCCCGACCGTGGCGGCCCTGCGGAGCACGGCGACCGACATCGTCGAGGCCGAGCTGGCCCGCGTCGCCCGCCGCGGCGACTTCACCGACGACCAGCGGGCCGAGGTCGCCCGCACCGTCCACCGCGTGGTCCAGCGCCTGCTCCACGAACCGACCGTCCGCGTCAGGGAACTGGCCGGGCAGCCGGGCGCGCCCGACTACGCGAAAGCCCTCCGCGACCTGTTCGCGCTCGACCCCGACGGGCTCCAGCGGCCCGGAGAGCCCGCCCTCGCCGAAGCCTTGAAAATCAAGCCCACACCCGTCGCCCCACCCGCCGGCGCCGCAAGCGACGCCTCACCCCAAACCGGAGCGGCTGCGCCGCACGAACCGCGTGAAGGGAAGTGACCCCAGTGATCCGAGTCGGCACCAGGGGATCGAAACTCGCCAAGGCCCAGTGCGCCCAGGTCGCCGAGGAACTCGCCCGGGTCTCGGGCGAGGAGGTCGAACTGGTCGAGATCAAGACCACCGGGGACCGCTCGAGCGCCCCGGTCGCCCAGTTGGGGGTGGGCGTGTTCGTCAACCAGCTCCGCGAGGCCCTGGACCGGGAGGAGATCGACATCGCGGTCCACTCCTACAAGGACCTGCCGACCGCCCAGCCCGAGCACTTCGTCGTGGCCGTGCCGCCGCGCGCCGACCCGCGCGACGTCCTGATCTCCTCGGGCGAGCGCACCCTGTCCGACCTGCCCTCGGGCGCCCGCATCGGCACCGGTTCGCCGCGGCGCATGAGCCAGCTGCTGGCCCTGGGCCGCGACTTCGAGCCCGTGCCGATCCGCGGCAACATCGACACCCGCATGGCCCGCGTCGGCGAGGACCTCGACGCGGTGGTTCTGGCCGCCGCCGGGATCAAGCGAGTGGGCCGAGAGAGTGAAGTCAGCGAATTCCTCGACCCGCTGGTGATGCTTCCCGCTCCCGCACAAGGGGCACTAGCGGTCGAATGCCGCAAAGCAGACAAGACATCTGCGCGTATTTCGAGTATGCTCAACGACCGGTACTCACAAGCCGCGGTCGAGGCCGAACGCGGACTCCTGCAGCGCCTCGAAGCCGGATGCAGTGCTCCGGTCGCCGCGCTCGCCGACGTCTCCGAGGGCGCCGAGCCCGGTCTGATCGACCTGTATCTGCGGGGAGCGGCGTACGCCGTCGACGGCAGCGCCTTCGAGCGGCTCTCGACCACCGCCGAACTGGGGGAAGGCGGCGACGCCGCGGCGGTGGGCCGGGCTCTGGCGGAGGATTTGCTGGACGCCGGGGCAGAGCGACTATTGAAATCGAACACTTAACTCAGACGACAGTTGATGGAGAGAACATGACCAGTGCCCGTAAGCTGGTGGGCCGCGTGCGATTCGTGGGGACCGGCCCAGGCGATCCGGGACTGCTGACCAAGCGCGCCCTCGACGCCATCAGCGAGGCCGACCGGATCTACTACGACCGGTCGATGCCCCAGTCGCTGATCGAGGCCGCGGGTGAGATCGCCGGCGACGACGGCAGGCTCAAGCTCATCGAGTCCTCGCCGGGCGACCAGGGCAAGCTCATGGCCGCCGCAGCCCGGGACGGCGAGAACATCGCGCGCCTCCTGATCGGCGATGCCTATCCGAACCGCCTGGCCAAGGCCGAGATCAAGGCGGCCTCGGCCGAAGGCGCCCGCTTCGAGGTGATCCCCGGCATGAGCCACGCCCAGGCCGTCGGGGTCTACGCCGGGATGCCCCCCGGCGAGACGCGCACCGTCATCGATATCGACGACATCGCCTCGCTCGAGCCCCAGGCTCTGGCCGACGCGGTCAAGCGCGGGTCCCTGACGGTCACCGCCGACGTCTCCGACCTGTCGAGCCTGCGCGACATCCTCCTGGCCGGCGGGGTCTCCGGCGAGACGGCCGTGGCCGTCACCGGCGACGCGACCGGCGAGACCCAGTACACCACCACCTCCTCGGTGGACACGTTCGTGGAGGCCGCGCTCGGCTACGCCGGGCAGGTCGTCCTCACCATCGGTCCCGGCGTCGACGACCGCGCCGAGCTGGCCTGGTGGGAGCAGCGCCCGCTGTACGGCTGGAAGGTCCTCATCCCGCGCACCAAGGAGCAGGCCGGAGTCATGTCCGAGCGCCTGCGCGCCTACGGGGCGATCCCGTGCGAGGTGCCGACCATCGCCGTCGAGCCGCCGCGCACGCCCGCCCAGATGGAGCGGGCCATCAAGGGCCTGGTCGACGGCCGCTACGCCTGGATCGTGTTCACCAGCCAGAACTCGGTGAAGGCCATCTGGGAGAAGTTCAAGGAGCACGGCCTGGACGCCCGCGCCTTCGGCGGCATCAAGATCGCCTGCATCGGCGAGGCCACGGCCGAGAAGGTCCGCGCCTTCGGCATCGAGCCCGAGCTGCTGCCGGCCGGGCAGCAGTCCTCCGAGGGCCTGCTCGAGGTCTTCCCGCCGCACGACCCGGTGCTCGACATGGTCGGCCGGGTGCTGCTGCCGCGCGCCGACATCGCCACCGAGACCCTCGTCCAGGGCCTGACCGAGCGCGGCTGGGAAGTCGACGACGTCACCGCCTACCGGACCGTCCGCGCCTCACCGCCGGCGGCCGAGATCCGCGACGCCATCAAGTCCGGCGGTTTCGACGCGGTGCTGTTCACCTCGTCGTCCACGGTGCGCAACCTCGTCGGCATCGCCGGCAAGCCGCACCAGCGGACCGTCGTGGCCACCATCGGACCGGCCACCGCCGACACCGCCACCGAGTTCGGGCTGCGCGTCGACGCCAAGCCCGAGAACGCCTCGGTGCCCGACCTGATCGAATCGCTCGCCGAGTACGCCGTGGAGCTGAAGCAGCGCCTGGCCGAGGGTCCGATCAAGACCCGTCGCGGCCAGAAGGTGCAGGGCCCGACCGCGTTGAGGTTCCGCTAGACGAATGGAGATGGCCGCAGTGCCGAGCGAAGCTTCCCGAGACTTCCCGACGATCCGTCCGAGGAGGCTGCGCCGCACTGCGGCCCTTCGCCGCCTGGTCGCCGAGACCCGCGTCCACCCCTCCGACCTGGTCCTGCCGCTGTTCGTCAAGGAGGGCCTGACCGAGCCCCAGCCGATCGCCTCGATGCCGGGGGTCTACCAGCACAGCGTCGACTCCGCGCGCAAGCTCGCCGTGGAGGCGCTGCGGGCCGGCATCGGCGGTCTGATGCCCTTCGCCATCCCCGCCCGGCGCGACGCGGTCGGCTCGGGCGCGACCGACCCGGACGGCATCCTCAACGTCGCCACGCGGGCGATCCGCGACGAGATCCACGACGACCTGGTGGTCATCCCCGACCTGTGCCTGGACGAGTTCACCGACCACGGCCACTGCGGGGTCCTGCGCGACGACGGCACGGTCGACAACGACGCCACTCTGGAGCGCTACGCCGAGATGGGCCTGTGCCTGGCCGAGTCCGGGGCCGACCTCTTGGGCGCCTCGGGGATGATGGACGGCCAGATCGGCCACGTGCGCGGCGCGCTCGACGAGGCCGGCCACACCGACACCGGGCTATTGGCCTACGCCGCGAAGTACGCCAGCGCCTTCTACGGGCCCTTCCGCGAGGCCGTCGACTCCCAGCTGAAGGGCGACCGCCGCACCTACCAGCAGAACCCGGCGAACGCCGTCGAGGCGCTGCGCGAGATCGACCTCGACATCGCCGAAGGCGCCGACATCGTCATGGTCAAACCTGGCCTGCCCTATCTCGACATCGTGGCCGACGCGGCCGAGCGCAGCCCGGTCCCGGTGGCGGTCTACCACATCTCCGGCGAGTACGCGCAGGTGATCGCGGCGGCCGAGCGCGGCTGGATCGACCGCGACGCGGCGATCCTGGAGTCCCTGACGTCGATCAAGCGGGCCGGAGCGAGCGTCATCGCCACCTACGCCGCCCTGGACGCCGCCCGCATGCTGAGCTGACGGAGGCGGTTCGGCGGCGGTTAGGCGGCGGGACACCGGTGCCCGAGCGGTCCCCGCCGCGGGACGGAACGACCCGGAATGCCCGGCATATCGGCCGCCACCAGGACCGATGGTGCCTCCATCGCGGCAGCCGGTCCGAATTTCGCGTCCATCGAGACAGGGGCGGGCGTCATAGCCTTGCCGTGATCGGGTGATCCCGGTCTGATCCGAATCTCGAAGGGACAGAGCGATGTCAACCACGGTTCGAAACCGGTTCAAGGCCCGCAGGACGCTCTCGGCCTCCGCGGCGGTGGCGGCGGCCGCCGCCACCGTGCTGCTGTCGGTTCAGCACGCCTCGGCCGACGAGGCCGCCCCGGAAGCGGCGCAGGACTGCGGCATGGAGACCCTCCCGATTCCCGATGGCCTCCAGTCCACCAGGATCATGGCGATGAGCGACGACGGCTCCGTCATCGCCTACTCGGCCGAATCGCTCGACCATGAGGAGTTCGAGAACCGCGAGCAGTACCTGCGGCTCTATTCCGACGGGGAGGTCACGGAACTGCCGGTCTCCGGTCCTTGGGAGCGGGTCGCCGACGTCAACTCCTCGGGCGTGGCCACCGGAGCCAGCGGAGACTACCCGGACCGCGAACCGTGGATATGGCAGGACGGGGAACTCTCCGCGCTGCCGACCGAGTACGGCGGGGAGGCCCTCGGGATCAACGACCAGGGCGACATCGTCGGATCTCGAAGGGACCCCAACCTCGGCTCGATTCCGGTCGTCTGGCCGGCCGACGGGACCGGACCGGTGGACCTGGAGCTTCCCGACCACGCCGGCTACGGCGAGGCCACCGCGATCGGCGACGACGGCACCATCGTCGGCCAGTTCACCGACGACGGAGACCTCAGCGGCAACACCAAGCCGTACGTGTGGTACCCCGACGGCACCGGCGCCGAACTGCCGATGCCCGAAGGCATCGACCGGGCCGACGCCTACAGCGAACCGATGGACGTGACCGGCGACTGGGTCACCGGCTTCCTGCAGACTCCCGACGTCACCTGGGACCGGCCCACCACCGTCCGCTGGAACCTGGCCGAAGGCACCGCGGAGACGACCGAGCTCGGCTTCTACGCGTCGCCGGCCGCGATCGCCGCCGACGGGACCGTGGTCGGGCAGTCCTACGAGACGAGGGCCGCGGCGTACCAGACCGGTGAGACCGTCGTCGACCTGCCGGGGGTGACCGACAGCTTCAACGGCGACTACGCGGTGGAGATCAGCGCCGACGGTTCCCTGATCGCCGGCGAGGTCTTCGTCGGCAACGGCGACGACGGCTACGAGGACTTCAACGCGGTCACCTGGACCTGTGAGCCGAAGCCGGTCTCATGAGCGACTTCGTCAAGGGGCGCGATGACGCCGACGAGACCGAGGAGCGGGCGGGCCGGGTCGCGAGGCGCATGACGAAGGCGCGGAAGTACGGCCCCGTCGGGGACTACATCAAAGGGACCGATCACGCCGCCTCGATCGACGAGCGGATGGACCTCTTCGAGAAGGCCCTGGTCAGGCGCTGGCGCCGCGAGATGGTCGAGCGCCTCGATGACGGCGAGTCGATCATCACCGGCATCGTGCGCCCCACCTACGGCAACATCGCTATGGAGCACGCCTCGGGTCCGTTCGAGACGACGGAATGGTTCGTCCACAAGGACTACTGCAATTACGTCCACTTCCTCACCGGTGACGGCGATCCGGACGAGATCGGATCTTTCGACTGCAAGGGCTGGGTCGACCCCAGGGGGCAGCAGATCATGCACCCCGAGGTGAACGGCGCCACCCTCGGTCCGAGCATCGACTGCCCGCTCGGTCCCGTCCTGGAGCTGGTCGAGAGCTGGGCGGCCCAGGAGCGGTTGGCGATCCAGGGGGACATCCGGACCAGGTTTCACGAGCAGGACGTCTTCGCGCTCGAAACCGCCCATGGCGCCGCCGAGATGCTGCGAGCGTCCACGCTCGCCGAGTACGCCGACATCGACGTCAGCAAAGACGAGCACCACGGTCTGGCCGGAGGTGGCGACCTCTCCGGCACCGTCGCCAAGATCTGGGCGAAGGACGGCGACAGCCGCGACTGGTGGGTCGGGTGGACCGGGTTGGCCGCCGAGCACGTCAAGGGCAACTTCTGCACCTCGGCCGGGCCCGCGCTGATGAACCACTGCATCATCGCCACCACGATCGGCAACCTGGTCAACGACCGCGCGGCGATAATCGAAGCGGCGCGCCACAACACCCTTCACCTGATCGAGCAGGCCACGAAGGCGCTCGACGACCAGACGCTCGAAGCCACGACCCTGGTGTCGAAGAAGGGATGGAAGACGTTCACCGGCTTCACCAACGCCATGTCGCTGTGGAGCGCGCTCGGGGGACCGGAGCTCAAACTGACCGCCGCGCTGCTCAGGCTCACCGGATTCCTGGGCGAGTCCTCGCTCGAAGAGATCAAGGTGTACTCGTTCCCGGAGAAGATGGTCGAGATCGTGACCGGCCTGGTCGACGGCTTCCTCGAACTCAAGGACGAGATCGAGGGCCAGGAGGCGAAGTACGCCGAGGCGGCGGGCGAGGCGAGGTCGGCGGTCAACGACGCAGCGAGTTTCGACCTCGAGCTGTACGACCTGGGGGAGAACACGCCGGGCGGCCCCCCGGGCAAGGGACCGTCCGACGGTTACGAGGTGAACATCAGCGACGTGCTCACCCTGGCCGAGTACTGCGAGGCCGCGGCGAGCGACTACGAGGGGCTGCTGCGGCATTTCGGGGACCTGCTCGACGCCGGTCCCCACCTGGCCGGCGAGGACGGCGAGCCGACCGAGGCCGACAAGGACGTGAGGGAGCTCTCCTCCGAGCTGAAGGGGTTCTTCAAGACCACGTCGGCCAGGTACTACCTCGCCCGCGACGAGATCAGGTCCGCGGCCGAGGCGTACGCGCAGATCGACGAGGATTCCGCCGACGCCTTCGAGCGGACCATGGACAGCTGGGACCGCAGCGGGGTCGGTGACGCCGATCCCGGATTCAACGTGGACAGGGCGGCGGAGCCGACCGATCGCGACGAGGACGCCAGCGACAACCCGTACAACGGCGAGCTAGGCGGCGACCCCAACTACTACACCGAGGAGAACGCGCCCCGGTAGCGAGACCGGGGCCGTCACCTGATCGGCCGGGCGCGGGCACGGCCCGCGCCCGGCCGATCGCTCAAGCGGTCCCGCCCGCCGAAGGGGTGAGCGGCGGGTTGAGTCGGGCGAAGCCCTCCTGGGTCTCGTACGGGTAGTACGGGTACGGCAGGGGCCGGGCGCTGGCCTTGTCCAGGCGCGCGACCTGGTCCCCGGTCAGCTCCCAGCCGACCGCGCCCAGGTTCTGGCGCAGCTGCTCCTCGTCGCGGGCTCCGACGATCACCGAGGCGACCGTGGGGCGGCGCAGGAGCCAGTTGATCGCGATCTGCGGGACGGTCCTGCCGGTCTCCTCGGCGACCTCGTCGAGGGCGTCGACC
>NZ_JAELXW010000031.1 GCF_016428645.1 Glycomyces salinus
GGTCAGCTCCCAGCCGACCGCGCCCAGGTTCTGGCGCAGCTGCTCCTCGTCGCGGGCTCCGACGATCACCGAGGCGACCGTGGGGCGGCGCAGGAGCCAGTTGATCGCGATCTGCGGGACGGTCCTGCCGGTCTCCTCGGCGACCTCGTCGAGGGCGTCGACCACGTCGTAGAGGTGCCCGTCGTCGACCGGCGGCCCCCACTGCGCGGTCTCGTGCAGGCGGCTTCCCTCCGGGATGGGCCGGCCGCGGCGGATCTTCCCGGTCAGTCGTCCCCAGCCCAGCGGGCTCCAGACCATCGCGCCGACTCCCTGGTCGGCGCCCAGCGGCAGCAGCTCCCACTCGTAGTCGCGGCCGACCAGCGAGTAGTAGACCTGGTGGGCGGCGAAGCGGGGCAGGCCCAGCCGGTCGGCGGCGGCCAGGGACTTCATCAGCTGCCATCCGGCGTAGTTCGAGGCGCCCGCGTAGCGGATCTTCCCGGCCCTCACCAGGCCGTCGAGCACGGACATCGTCTCCTCGACGGGAGTCCCGGCGTCGAAGGCGTGCAGCTGGAACAGGTCGATGTGGTCGGTGCCCAGGCGCCGCAGTGCCGCTTCGACCGCGCCGGTCAGGTGCGCGCGGGAGGCGCCGGCGTCGCCCGGGCCCTCGCCGACCGGCAGCGCGGCCTTGGTGGAGATGAGCACCCGGTCCCTGCGGCCCTTGAGCGCCGCTCCGAGGATCTCCTCGGAGGCGCCGTCGGAGTAGACGTCGGCGGTGTCGAACATGTTGAGCCCGGCGTCGAGGGCGATGTCGACCATGCGGCGGGCCTGGTCGACGTCGGTGTCGCCCCACGCGGAGAACAGCGGGCCCCGGCCGCCGAAGGTCCCGGCCCCGAAACTTAGAGCAGGGACATGGAGGCCGGAGGCTCCGAGTCGTCGGTATTCCATGATCAGATCCTTCTAATGGTCCTGTGGTTCTGTTAACGTGAGGACTAGACTAACTCAGGAATGCTGTAAACACAACTGGAGTTCCATTATGAGCGTGGATCTGCCCGAACCCGGGACCGTCCGGCCCGGCGGCCGCACCGCCCGCGTCCGGTCCGCGGTGCTGCGCGCCGCCGCCGACGCGCTCATAGAGCACGGATTCGGCCACATCGACCTGGCCGACATCGCCCGGCGGGCCGGGGTCGGCAAGACCACCGTCTACCGCCGCTGGGGGACCGTCCCCGGGGTGGTGGCCGACCTGCTCGCCCAGATGGCCGAGACCTCGCAGCCGCGCTCGGACACCGGGACGCTCCGCGGCGACCTCCTGGCCCTCGCCCACCTGATCCGCCGCACCCTGACCGACCCCCTCCAAGGACCGCTGTTCAAAGCCGTCATCGCCGCCGCCACCTGCGACGAGCAGGCCGCCGAGGCGCTGCACCGCTTCTACGCGATCCGGATCGCCGAATGGGCCCCGTGCGTCGAGCGCGCCGCCGAGCGCGGAGAGGTCCCGGCCGCAACCGACGCCGCCGAGGTCGTCCGGGCCGTCTCCGCGCCGCTCTACTACCGGCTCCTGGCCAGCGGCGAACCGCTCGAACCGGCCGCGGCCGACCGCGCCGCCGAGGCCGCGGCGGTCGCGGCCGAAGCCGGCGCCTTCGCGCCGTAGGCCCGAGCGCTGCCGCGGCGGGCTCAGTCTTCGGCGCGGACGTACTCCGTCTCCCCGAACTCCCCGGAGACGACGAGAGTGTCGCCGTCCGGGCCGAGCTCGAAGGTCATGGTGAAGGCCCAGTCGTCCGGGTCCGCGTCCTCTCCGTATTCCTCATAGATGCTGTCGGAGGGCGTGAAGTCGACGGTGAACACCGAGCCGTCCTCGGTCTCGACACTCCCCGACCAGTAGTCCACGATCGTGCCCTCGGAGGTATAGGTGGCGTTGCCCTCCGCGTCGAAGACCAGCGTCGACGCCTGTCCCGGCGAGGTCGCCACCACGTTCCACGTCCCCTCCAGCGGGCTGGCCGGAGCGGACGGTCCGGCCGTTTCCGAGTCGGGAGGATTCCGATCGTCGGCGACTGAGGACGGGTCGCCGAAGACCGCCAGCGCGTTGGCGACCGGGCGCTCCTCTCCGAGCACCCATGGATCGGACGGATCGCTCACCACTTCGAGCCCGTCCCCGTCCGGTCGGGCCGCGGCCATGAGACTGGAGCCCCCGCCGTCCAGTGCCACCGCGCCCTGGACTCCGAGCAGTTGCACCAGTGCCGTGATCTGTTCCAGAGTGACGCCCGGGTTCTCGTCGGTCCGGCCGTCCACCACCACCATGTAGACGGTCAGACCGTCCTGGCTGTTGGCGACCACGGTGCGCGGCGCCTGCTGGTCGTTCTCGCTGAAGTCGTAGACCACCTCGTCGTCGACGATCAGGGGCAGGCCGCCGAGTGCGTCGGTGAATTCGTAGCCGTCAGGGGACACCAGTTCGTACTCCCACGTGACGGGGTCCCCGACTTCGAGCTCCAGGAGATCGTCCGCGGCCGAGTCCCGGGCCACGAAGACGGTCTCGTCCGGGTCGACGCCGCTCCAGTCGCTGTAGAGGTCGTTGACGGTGCTGACGACTCCGTCGACGACGGTGACTTCGGTGACCTTCTCGCTGCACGGACCATGGCGGTCGTCGTCGGTGCCGCAGACGGCGCGGTTGCGCGTCTCAGGCCCCCACTCGGGGGTGAAGGCACCGATGCCGCCGTCGGGGATGGCGTATTGATTGACCGCGTCCAGTTCGAAGGATCCGATCGGGGTGCGAATCTCCCCGTCGACGTGGAGGCTGGAGACCCTCGCGCGCCCGCCGGTGGTGATGCCGAAGACGGTGTCGTTGGCGGTGAACTGGCCGTAGCGGCGCGGGCCCATCCGCTGCTCGCCGGGAACCGGCCCCTTCAGGTCCTCGCCGTCCACGACGACCGGGCCCACCGGGGCGTCGGTGTGGGGCTCGTCGGGATGGCCGTCCTCTCGGTTGTTGAAGAAGTCCCCGTTGACGACCGCGACGGCCCCGGCCTCTTGTCCCATGGTGCTGGGCCTCTCGGTGGCGGCCAGATGGTCCGGCATCAGGACCCCCACACCGACACCGTCGGCTTCCAGGTCGACGGTCAATATGTGGGCTCGCGAACCGTTGAGCTCGCAGGACACGTACGCAACACCGTTCGCCACCGCACCGGGATCACCGGCCTGCGAATCAGAGCAGAGCGCCGTTTGCCCTGAATCCGAGTCCGAATCGGTGCAGGCGGCGAGGCTGGTGGACCCCGTGATGACCAGAATCGCGCCCACAACCGTGGTCCATTGGCCTCTTCGCATGTGACGCAGTGTATTAGCGCTGTGCTACCGAAGTATCGACCAAATGAAGCGAGCGCTGACGGCGACCGAAGCGGGCTGTCGGGCACCGGATCCGGTCCGCAGGTGAGGAGGATGCCGCCTCATTCGGGCGGCGACCATGGGCTGTGTGGAGTGTGAATCGCCCCGGCTGTGATAGAGGGTTGATTACGTGGTG
>NZ_JAELXW010000032.1 GCF_016428645.1 Glycomyces salinus
GGCGATGACACGACCGGAACCGAACACGACCAACCGCCATCCCGCCTGGGCGATACACGCGCGTCGTCGACGATCGTGAGCGATGTCGGCCGGGGCCGAGTGGTGACGCATGCCGTCATACTCAGCGCCGACCCTGAACTCCTCGAACCCAGGTCCAAACGGACCAGGCGGCCATCGCCCAGCCGCACCGGCGTCTGCGGGCGCGGGGTCGGCAGCCCGGCATCGAGGATCAGCCGGCGGCACCACGACTCCATCGGCGATTCGGCGCGTCCATCGGCATCGTCGAGGATCGAACGGAGCGACCGTACTTGGGTCGAATGCCATCGCGATCCATCGGCGACCGTTCGGGCCGCCCCGAGGCGGGCGCCGCGGCGGATGAGCTGATCGACTGCCGCTTGGGCCTCCAGACGCGGCAGCATCCGAGCGCAGTCGATCAGGGTCCGGTCCAGGTCGGTGACCCGGATACCGTCGATGCGGACGCACTGGTCCTCGGGCAGGCGCCACCGGTGCACTCTGACCTCCGCCGGGAGAGCGCAGGCGGCAGCGTGATCGGTGACGGCGAACTCGATCGGCCAGGCAGTGGCCTCGATACCCGGAGGCAGCGTTTCGACACCGTGGAGCAGCGCGGCCGATCGGGACACCGCTGTCAATCGGCCTGGAGCCGAGGCCGCGATGCGCCCGAGCCGATCGCGCATGGGCGCATCGAACGGGTCGCGCGGCCACGGGAACCGACGGTCCTCGGTCGCCGGCCAGTACGGCGGAAGATCACTCATCGGTCGATCATGAACCCGGCCGGTGACATTCGGGATGGTCGGCCGACTCGACGTCCGTCGGCGTGCCAGGCGGCGGAGCCGCTTTCCCGCAGCCGGGGGTCCCCTTTTGCCACGGGCGCCGTCAAAGCCCTCGCCGGCGAGCACTACCCGTACGACGGCCTCGAGGTCGCTGATTGCGATTTCCCAGACAGCGGTGTGGGGCGGCGAGGCGTGAGGTTGGTCTGACAATAGGCGGCCACCGGCAGCAAGCCAAGCGTCCCAAGCCGTTGCCTGTCAAACTTCGGTGGGGCGGATGGCCGCGTACAGCAGCATGTCTCGACGGACCTTGCCTATTGCCTGATGGCTTCGCAAGAGACCCTCGCGATCGTAGCCGGCACGCTCGGCAGTCCTTATCGAACCGACGTTCCAAGGCTCGATGTACAGCGCGATCCGGAACAGTCCCGGCACCGTCCATCCGAAGGCGCTGAGCGCGGAAAGCGCGTCGGCGGCGAATCCGCGCCCGCGGGCGGAAGGCATGATCGAGTACCCGGCCGTCGCCCGACCGGCCTCGAGTTCCCTGAGCCAGAGCCCGCATTGGCCGACCGCCGCATCGGTTCCGGCTTCAGCGATCGCAAAGGAGAATCCAACACCCTCGTCATAACGCACGAACTGCCGACGTAGCCACGCCAGGGCCTCCTCGTCATCGGCATGCAGCGGCAGCGTGCCGATCGTGGGAACGTAGGCGTCGGTCGCGAGTTCCCGGGCCATGGCGACGTCGTCCTCACGCGGCCTGCGGAGCACGACTCCACCGTGCCCAGGCGGCGTGGACGGCCACGGCGGGAGAGGCGAGGTCGACACCATGGCCTCATTATCCATGCGAACGGTCTCACCGGCCGTTGCCCGAAACGATGTTCGACAGTGAAGTCGGTCGCGCCGGGCGCAATCGGGCCGATCCCCAGGCCGAGGCCGCGTGGGAATTGCGGGCTTGTTACTCGTCGAGGTCGGGGCGTTCGGGCTGTGGACACGATCGCCTGGCCTCGTCCCATTCCTCGGGTGTTGTCGACTCGACGATGTCGGCGTAGGGGTCCCAGATCGCACCGTTGGTGGAGACCAGGGCTTCGATGTAGTCCTCGCGGCCCGGCGGTTCTGATATCGAGTAGCCGAGGTCTTCGAGGCATCCGGCCGACTCCACCACGAGGTCGAAGAACTCCCCGGCGGTGTCGCGGTCCATCGGCGGCGGAGGTTTGTCGAACCCATGCTCGGCCCAGCAGGACTCCAGGTCGGCCTGGTACTGGTCGGCCTGCGCCTCTTCGTGACTCGATTCGATCTCGTTGAACTCGTTGAGTTCGACCTCCCAACCGTGCTCGGTCATGCAATCCTGCATGATCTCCCCGGCCTCCAGGTTCGACATGAGCGGCATGTAATCCGACGCGTTCTCGCCGGGCGACTCCGATTCGCCATCGGAGCAGGCCGGCAGCAGCAGGAGTCCGCTGAGCACGGCCGGAACGGCCGTGCTCAGCGGCTTGGAACTACCGGACCTCACTGACAGCGTGCTCCCGCTCTGGTGAAGTCGTCCGCCGAGACCCGCCAGTTCGAGATCGAGTTGAAGGTCGTACGCGTGTAGACGGTCGTCGGGGTGGAGGTCGTGCCCGAGCGACGCACGTGGTCGTACCCGTCCGCCGCCAGGTGGTTCCAGTTGCCGACGGTGCCGGTGCTGTAGACGGTCACGGTCTGGCCGATTCCGCAGGTGACCGGGCCGCCCCCGTCGTCCTTGGCTTGGGCGGGGGCCGCCGCGGCCAGGCTCAGAGCGACGGCCGCCCCGATCGAGGTCGCTCCGACGGTGAAGCGCCGCAGTGCATTGGATTTCTTGGGAGTTCGATTTGACATGCGATTTCCTTCCTTTGACAGAGATCGGTGTGGATGTCAGGGTTGCCGGGACCTCCCAGTAGGCACACCTTCGCAACTGGGTCATGCGATCTCGGCTCGATCACCGAGAGGGCCGAAGAACTACTTCTTCCAGCACTCCACGTTGATGCCCCTGAAATCGGCTGCGGTGATCGTGAATTTGCGAAGTTTCGACCATCCGAAGGTCACTTTGATCGTTGTCGGCGACATGGCCAGTCCGGAACTGGTCTTCGCCGATCCGCTGGTGGGAAAGTGTGTGTGGGCGTAGTTCCCTACCGTGTTTTGGCTGACGGTCACGACCTTGCGGTCTGAGGAGCAGGTCGCGGGCCAGCCTTCGTAGGTCCTGGCCTGGGCCGGAGCGGCGAGGGCCAGGGATGCCGCCAGTGCCGAGGTGATGACGACGCCTCGGACGGCCAGCCGGCGCCGAAGACCGGGGCTCTTGGTAGATCGTCTTGTCATGCGATTACCTTTCTCTCGTCGGACACGACGCAGTCGCCGGTCCCGGTCGAATGTCCGCCGAGAAACGAAGAGCCGCCATAGTCGTCCCTTCGAGTGCCGTGTCCGCGGTGTGGGGGAATCGGACCTCGCTCGAATTCGAGGCTCTTTGATCTTCCCGGACCGTCGCACGGATGCCGCACGAGTGACGCACGCCTCTAGTGCGGCACGACGATTCGTCGGTTCCCAAAGGCCCCGCCGCGTGCTCCCAGGTCTGAGGCGTGCCGCAGCGTGAAGCAGCCGCTCGGTACCTTTGCTCCCTCATCGGGCAAAGTACGCAGAGCGGCTGCTTCACGTTTTGACCACGTCGGTCAGTTGAAGTTGTCGATCTTGACGTCGTTCGGGGCCGGGGCGCCCTTGCCGGACTCCAAGAGCTGCTTGAGGCTCATCAGGAACAGTGCCCACTTGGTGCTGCAGTGGTGCATGAACTCCACCGGTTCACGCCAGCCGCGGTGGGCGAACATGACGATCGTGTACTCGCCGTCGGTGCTCAGGTCCCATTCGATCGTGGTGCCGATCCACTCCTCGGGTCCGTCGATCACCTCCCAGCGGACGCGCTCGTCGGGCGTGGCTTCCAGGACCCGCATGTCGAAGCCGCCGGGTTCGGGCGCGCCCTCGAAGCGGAACTTGATGACGCCGCCGGGCGCGCCGTCGCCGGTGGTGTCCCTCGTCCACCAGCCGGACAGGCCGTCGATGTCGGTCAGCGCGCGGTAGACCGCCGCTTGCGGTTCGGTGATGCCCACTCGGTGCAGGATGTCGACCATGATCTCTTCCTAATCTTGTAGTACGGATGTCGGCTCGTGCTCCTCGCGGAGCGGATGTGGCTGACATTTTCGCTGTTCGTTCTCGACTCGACCCGGGATCGGCCGAATCGCCGTCACGGTTGTCGCTCGATGGCCTCGGCGATTTTCTTGATGCGCCGAAGGCGGGCGTCCCAGGCTTCGCCGGCCGCTTGGAGCTGTGCCGCGGCGCGTTCGAGTTGGGCCTGGTCGACCCGGTAGCGCTTCTCCCGTCCGACCTCGGTGGCTTCGACGAGTCCGACGCGGTCGAGGACGCCGAGGTGCTTGGACACCGCCTGCCGGGTCACCGGCAGGCGGTCGCTGAGCGCGGTGGCGGTGCGTGCCGGGGACTCCAGCAGCAGGTCGAGCAGTCGTCGGCGGGTCGGGTCTCCGATCGCCGACCAGAGTTCGTCGTCGGTCGCGGTGGTCATCGCCCGGTTCCCACCTGTTCGGCGCGCTCCTTGATGCGGGGCACGAAGAGGTCCCAGCCGGTCACGTGCTCCCGGTACTGCTCTTCCAGGGCGGCGATCTCCCAGCCGCGTTCGCGGAAGCCGGTCTCGGTCATCTTGAGGGTCGTGCCGGAACCGGACGGGACGAGCTCGAAGGTGACCAGCAGCGAGTTGCCCTCGGTCGCGGATTCGCCTTCGGGCTGGGTCCAACGGAACGTGAAGTTCCGCGGCGGGTCGGCGGCCACGACGGTGATGGGGACGGTCATGCCGTCCTCCCACACCAGTTGACCGGTCGAGCCGGGCTCGGGTTCGATCGCGGTCTCGGCGTCCCACCACTCGCGGATGTGCTCGGGCCGGCTGACGACGTCGAACACGACCTCCGGTGAAGCGTCGATGTGAATCTCGCGCTCGATGCTCGCGTACTCCATGAGTCCTCCTCGCTAATGCAACCTTTGGTTGCGTATTAGCTTAGCGTCCTTCGGGGCAATGTGCAACCAGAAGTTGCTAAAAATCTCGAACCGGCCGGAGCGGCACGCGCCTCGGCGGGGTCAGGGCCGCGGTTGGAACCGCAATCCTCCCAGGACCCACGGGACGTGCTCCCGGTTCGCGGCGATCAGGACCTCCCTGGCGCCGTCCCGGCACTCCACCAGCAGCGGGTCGTGGAGCCCGCCGCAGCGTCGGTCCCCTCGCCGCGCGGGGTGGAGGCGGACGAAGGTCAGGGGTGGAAAGGGCCGGGTCCGACGGGCCACGCCTCCGGGATCGGAGGCCGCCGCCAGGCCCGCCGGGCCGACGACCAGGTAGCCGTCGCCCTCCCGGCTGTATGGCACCTCGCCCAGGACCCGCGCCGGCAGCATCGTCTCGGCCTCCGGAGGGCTCACCCACGTCTGGGACAGCAGCCGCGCCGACCGGCGCTCGGCCTTGCGGCGCTGCCGCCGCCACAGCAGCGCGCCCACCAGCACCATGCCCGCGGTCGTGCAGGCCAAGGCGATGAGCGAAGCCGTGAGGACAGGCGGGGCGGCGATCGGGATCATGGCGACGATCGCATAGACGATGGCCGTCATCGCCGGGACCGTTCCGGTCCAGTTCCCCAAGGATTCGATGCTGCGGCCGAAGCGCTTCAGCCGCCACTCGAAGCGGGCCATCCAGAGCAGGGAGAAACCCAACGACAGCAGGCCGACCGCGCCCATCAGCGGCACCTTGTAGGCGCCGACCGGAGTGTCGGAGAGCCGCACCGACTCGCCGCCGGCGGTGACGACCTCCCGGATCCGACCGCGCCAGGCGGTGAGGGTGACCTGGTCGCCCACTTCGAATTCGTCGATGTCGGACTGGCCGCTGGCGAGCCGCACCCGGTAGTGGTCGCCGTCGACGTCGAACGCCACGAAGTAGCGCTTGTCGTCGCCGCTGCCCCGCACCTCCTTGTCGACGACGGCCGCCTCCGCGCGTTCGCGGCACTCGTCGGCCTCGCTCAAGTCGGCGACCGAATCCGGGCACGGCGGAGCCTCCAGGTAGGCGCGCTCCTCGGCCAGCGCCGACGGCAGCGTCAGCGGAAGAACGCCGATCCCGAGCACCACCAGAGGCAGGCCCAGCAGCATCAGGGCCAGAGGGCTGTTGACCTTGCCCGAGCGGCGAGGATAGAGCATCGGCATGGCGGTGACTCCCGGTTCGGTCAGAGGACGGGGACGTCCGGGGCGCCCTCGATCGGATGGCGCAGCCCGACGATTCGGATTCTGCCCTCGTCACTCTCGTCGGGGTCCACCGCGACTTCGCCGTGGCCCCCGGCCGCGGTGACGAGCATCCAGTGGTCCTCGGGCAGCCCCGGCGCGCTGTAGACCGCAGCGGTCTCCATGGCCCGGCACAGTTCCAGGGCGAGTTCCAGTTCCGACCGGACCCCGGTGGTCTCGGAGAAGCGGTCGCCGGTCTCCAGGATCGCCGACTCGACCTCGGTCTCCGGATTGAACGTGACCTGCGCGATCGGGCGGTCGACGGTCCCGGGAAGCGGGTTCCCGTTCACGACCACGCCGATCAGGTCCCTGGGTATCGAGTACACGGCCGCCACGGTGTCGGCGAGCCGGCGCGGGTCCGGCTGCTCGTAGAAGTAGATCATCGACTCCATCTCGGCCCCGCTATCCCTTGTAGCTCTTGTGGTGGCTGAACGCATTGAGCGCGGCGTTCCACCGCTCCGTCGTCACGTTCGGATTGCGGCGGTTCTGCTCCCAGGCCGCGTCGGTGTCGCCGCCGTTCTTGATCATAGATTGCAGCAGCCGGTATTCGAGCTGGTTGAGGTTGTGCACGCCGAGCCCCCCGGTCGGGTAGGTCCGCAGACTGTCGGAGCCGGTGTTCTCCACCTTGTACGTCCGGCCGTTGACCTCGTACTCGTGCTTGTCCGGATTCCAATTCGCCTCCCCGCGCCGGATCGCCTCGATGTCGGCGTCCATGTCCACATCGGGTTGGACCACCGAGTTCGACTTCTGCGCGTGGGTCTTCGGCGTGATCCGGTTCAGGTCGTGGCGCTTCATGTTCGGAGGCAGCAGTTCGCGGTGCGCCGCCGGCCCCTTCGGGGCCCGCGATATGGCGCGGCCGCCGGAATTCCCGCGGCCCACCGACAAGGCGTCCACCTCGGCCTCGGCGCGCGCCTGGGCCTCGGCCGTGTTGGACAGCACACCGCCGTGCCCGCCCTTCCTGCCGCCGCCGGAATCGCCGTCTCCGCCACCGGGTTTGCGGGTGCGAACCATCGGAGTCACCACTCCATGAGCCGCTTGAGGGCCGTGAGGCTCTCGTACAGCGCCGTCGAATAGGAGATGATGCGGCCGAGGGTTCCGGCGATCCATCCGATGATCTGTGCGGCCACTGCCGGTGTGGCCCCGCCCATCGTGACCGCCTCCTGGGCGATCCACGAGGGCAGCCGCGCCATGAGGGTCGCCGCCAGGTTGGCGATGAGGTCGCGCACGATGTCTCGCGTGGTGGCGACCAGGACACCGGCGGCCTCGGTGGCCGCGGCGATGGCGTACGCGGTCCCGGCCAGCCCGGCCGCGGCGTTGACGCCGTGCTGGATCTTCTCGCGGTAGGCGTCGGCCGCCGCGCCCCGCCACTCGCCCAGGTCGTCCTCGACCGCCGAGCGGAGGCGTTCGGCCCATTCCAGCTTCTGCTCGGCGATGTTCTTCCAGGTCTCCACATGGGAGGCGATGACGTCGGCGTCGCCGGTGAGCTCGTCGAGCCACTGGCGAACCGGTTCGATCTGCTCCATCAGCCAGGAGATGCCCAGCTCGATGACGCTGCCGAGCGGGTCCAGGACCACTGAGATCAAGTCCAGCGCCGCGACGGTCCCGGTCAGGGCCTGGTCCTTCCAGTCGCCGGATTCGATCGCGTCGATCAGCGCCTTCGTGTCGTCCCACAGGTAGTTGCCGGTCAACCAGGTGTGGGAGTCCTCGACCGGGGCGATCAGTGAGTCCTCGCCCACCTCAGCGCTCCTCGAAGTCGTCGAACATGAGCTTGGAGTCCTCGTCGGACCCTTCGTAGTCGTCGGCGGCGTCGCGCACGGCACCGGCGATCTCGCGGAGGTTCGTCGCGAGCTTGCCGAGGATGCGGTCCTGCTCGGTGGCCCGGGCCGCCAGGATCGGCGGCATCCATTCGCAGAACGTGCCGTAGGCGTTGTCGGCGTGCGCGACCTCCTTCATCGCATCGCCGGCGAGTATGAACTCGTCGACCAGGTCGTCGATGTGGTTCGCATGCCCGCGCAGCATCTCCGGGTCGACGTCGAAGCCGTTCACGCCGTGCTCTCCGATCAGTTCTCAGAAGACGAGCCGCCCGCCCGGAGAATCGGCGGTTCTCCGGGCGGACGCCTCTGCCGGACGAGTGTGCGGCAAGCCGGCATGGTTTCTGCACGGTTCATGCACGAGTCGGCGAACAGCCCTTGGGCTCTTTGCCATCGGGGAATTCGGCCGCCGACCGTTCGGCTCACCGCTCGGCGCCGCCGGGAGTGCACCAGGTCTTGAGCCGCCGGTTCAGCAGCAGCAGCACCGCCAGCGAACCGAGCAGGAGGTTCCGCCAGTCCGATCCGCTCGTACCCTGGGAGACCATCGAGGCCAGCGCCGCGGCGGCCAGGATCGCGTAGTAGAGGATCAGCACGATTCGCGCCCAGTTCTTGCCCCAGATCAGCGGGAACGACAGCGCGAAGATGAACCCGCCGAGCCCCACCGTCACCGCGGCGACGAGCATCAGCTCGCCCATGCTCTCCGGCACCTGCATCTCCTCCGGGGGAGACCCCGACAGCCCCAGGCACAGCAGAATGGCCACCAGCCCGGTCTGCACCCAGATCAGGGCCACGGCGCCCTTCCCCGCGCCGGGCATGTCCCGAAATCCGCGTGCCTCTTCCACTGCAGAAGGATCAGGATTCACTCGCTGCTCCAATCCGATACTGCTTCTGATGCTGTGGGACCGGCGCACGGAACGCGCACGAATCACGCACGGATACCGCACGACTGCTTCGATTGCGCGGGCCGAGCGTCGCCTCCTAAGTGGTCACCGACCGAGACCTCGAGACCCTTCAGGGGAGTCGGGAGCGGATCGGGAGTGAACCGGTAGTGGCCTCGTCCAGGATCTGTATTCACCACGAACACGAAGGAGGCCGAATGAAACTCTTCCATCGAACCCGCTTCAAGGAGCACTCGGAACAGGTCCCGGCTGCTGGGCGCCTGAAGCGGACGGCGGGCGCGATCCTCGCGGGCGCCGCCCTCGGCGCCGGGGTCCTTCTCGGCTCCCCCGCCTCAGCCCAACAAGTCGACGAGGGCGAGTTCGGCGCGGCGCATGCCGACTATTGCATCGTGTACCTGAACTCGGTGGGGTACACCACGGGGCCGCAGGCATGGGCCGGATGCGAGGCCGGAGCCCGAGGGGGATTCTGGAACAGGCTCGCCTGTGAAGGGCATCTTCAGGAATCCGGCGTCAGTTCCGTACACCGGCAAGAGGCCTGCTACCGGGCCGAGTACTACTGGTAGCCGTTCACGCCTCGGCATCCAGTTCGCGGGAGAGCGCCCGGGCCTCGGCATGCTCGGGCAGCTCCCGCACATCCACCAGGACCTGCAGAGCCTGGTCGACATGCTCGCGTGCGGTCGAGACGGCCCCGAGCCCGGCTTCGGCGCGAGCCATGGCGAGAAGGCTACGAGCTTGCCGGTGCGGGTATCCGAAGGACTCGAAGCCTCGGTACGCCTGCAGCGCGAACTCGCGCGCCGCGACGTGATCGGGCAGGCGCAGCGCGACCCTGGAGGCGTTGTCGAACGCCTCCAGTTGGAGTTCCGGGTCGTCTCCCCGGTTGATCTCCTCCAGCAGACTCCGGATCGCGTCCATGCCCTCCTCGGGGCGTCCGAGTTCACTCTCGACCTGCGCGAGGCGACATCGGGCCAGGAGCACTTCCGATTTCTGACCGAGCTGATTGCTGAGTGCGATGCTCGACTCGAGCGCTTCCTTCGCCCGCTCGGGCTTCCCCGCGGCGAGCAGCATCTCTCCGGCCGACAGCCGCAGGTTGGCGCCGTAATGTGACTCGCCGAGGACTTCGAGAGCCTTCTCCGCGTCATCGAGTACTCGCTCAGCCTGGTCGAACTGCCCGGTCTGGCCGTACAAATCGATCAATTGGCCCCAGGCGACGCTCGGCTCGCCGAGCTCGGCTGCCAGCTCCAGTGCTCCCAGCAGCGAAGTCTCGGCCTCATCGAACCGGCCGAGCCACTGCTGAATCTCCCCTAGGTTCGACGTGCACAACATCTGCAGGAGCTTGTCGCCTTGAGCGGTCGCGGCCATGAGTGCTTCACGGGTGTACGGTTCGGCCTCTCGCATTTTGCCGGCGTGGCAGAGGTTGGCTCCGTAATTGAGTCTGATCCTTCCCGAGTCGTCCCCGGTGCCGTGCTCGGCGATCAGGTCGATTGCGGCCTTGCCATGACGGGCGCCGGTCTCACGGTCGCCGGTGATGCTCGCGCAGGCGCCCGCCAAACTGTGCATCTGTGCCTGGCCCTCGATGTCCAGGTGCCGCTCAGCGTTCGCGAGCGCCAATTGCGCCGCCGCACCGATCTCGAATATACGAAATCCATCCATGAGAGAGAATCGCAGTGTGTTCGCCAGCCTCCAGATCCCGGGAGCGTCGCTCCAGGCCCGGCAGGCGTCGAGAACGTTGCCGAACTCCTCGCCGTCCCGGTTATCGATGTACCAGTCGATGCAGCGATCGACCAGGTGTGTTCGCTGCTCCTCGGAGAGCTCGGCCTTCGCGCGTTGTCGGGCATAGAGCTTCATCAGATCGTGGAATCGGAACCGTCCGGGCCGGTGGCACTCGAGCAGGTGGCCGCGGACGAGAGTCGACATCGCTCGATCCGTCTCGGCGGCTGAGGTCGCCATGATCGCTCGCGCCAGTCCGTCGGGGAAATCCTCCCCGGGAACGAGCGCCAGTCTGAGGCACGTGCGGTGAGCCTCGGGCCCGAGCGCGGTGAGGGAGTGCTCGAACGCGGCAGCGACGGCGGCCTGCGGGTCGCCCTCGATCGACAGCAGGCCGATCCGGTGCTCCTCGGCCTCGAGCAACTCGATGAAATCGCCGGGGGAGTGATGCGGGTTCGAGGCGAGGTTGGTCCCGGCCAACCGCAGCGCCAGCGGTATGTAGCCGCATAGTTCGGCGAGGCGCGAGGTGTCTTCGCGATCGCCTCGGAGGCGATCGTCGCCGACCAGGGAGGAGAGAATCCGGACCGAGGCGTCCCGATCCAGGGGCCCGATCCGGACCATCCGGGCCCCGTCGAGGGCGCAGAGCCCGGTCAGCTGGTTCCGGCTGGTGACGATGGCGGCACTGCCAGGGCCGCTCGGGACCAGTGGGCGGACCTGGGCCTCGTTGCGGGCGTTGTCGAGTACCACGAGCATCGAGCGGTCGGCCAGGAGCGACCGATACAGTGCCGCGGCCTCGGCGGGATCGGACGGGATCGATTCGGGCCGGTGGCCGAGCGTTCGGAGCATCGCTTGCAGGGCGGCGAGCGGTTCGAGTGGGGTTGCGGTGTCGAAGCCCCGCAAGTTGAGGTACAGCTGCCCGTCGGCGAACCGGCGTCGGTTGAGGCGTCCCCAGTGGATTGCCAAGGCGGTCTTGCCGATCCCGCCCGGTCCCGACAACAGGGCGACCGGAACATCAGAGGACGTCAGGATCTCGTCGAGGGTCTCGATCTCGACTCGGCGGCCAGTCAGCGGGCCGGTGTCGGCCGGCAGCTGTGCGGGAGGCGGCGGATTCGGCGAAGCGGAGGCGGCGTCCGGTGCGGGAAGGTCGTTGCCCAGGATCCGCCGGTGCAGCGACTGCAGCTCGTCGTCCGGGTCCAGACCCAGCTCGTCCGCCAGGCGAGCGCGGAGCTCGCCGTAGGTCTCAAGGGCTTCGGCGGTGCGCCCGGACCGGTGCAGCGCCGTCATCAGCTGCGCCACCGATCGCTGCCGGAAAGGATGCTCGGCGCACCGCTGCTGAAGTTCCGGCACGGTCTCGCCGTGCTCGCCGAGTGCCAACTTGAGATCGGCTCGACGCTCGGACAGCGACACCCGATGTTCCTTCAATCGACTGGCGATCGACTCGACCAGGCGGCCCGACAGTCCCGCGAGCGGCGCACCGCGCCACAACGCGATGCCCGACTCGATTTCGTCAAGCGCCTCCCGGAGCCGGCCCTCCCGGCGGTGCTGCCGGGCGGCGTCCTCGTGCACCCGGCAGCGGGACAGGTCGAGCTCGTCGGGCGAGATACAGAGCCGGTACCCTTCGCCGACGGTGACGAGCCGGTCCCCGGCCGGTCCGAGCGTTCGACGCAGCGCGCTGACCGCCTTGTGGACCTGATGCCGCGCGGTCTCCGGAGGAGGGTCGTCCCACATCGCCGCGGCCAGACGCTCCGAGGGGACCACGGTGTCGGCCTGATCGAGCAGGACGGTCAGGACCCGCGGAAGGTGGCGCCCGGGAAGCGGCAGGCGGGCACCATCGTGCAGCACTTCGACGGGGCCGAGCAATCGGAATTCCATCACCGCTCCGAAGGTGGGGCCTGACAGTTGCGCTCGCGCTCAGTCTCGCACGTGCCGCCGACACGGGGGGTCCATCGAACGGGGAGCCGAACGGGAGCGAACCGGGAGTCGGGCCCGCCAAAGTATGAGCGAAGAGCACATCGAAGACCCGGAAAGGACGGATTCCCATGAGAAAGCAACTGGCAGCCGCGGCGGTCATGGCGGCCGCCGCCGTGACGCTCGCCGCCGCCCCCGCAACCGCCCAGGCCGGTCCCGAGACGCAGACCTCGGCGGAGGCATCGGAGGTATCGGCCCTCGGCTGGAAGTACTACGGCGCCTATTCCAGCCTGTCGCGCTGCTACAACGTAGGCGCCAGCCACGGCTGGTCCGATTTCGTGTGCGTGGAGGACTACCGGGACGGCCGCTGGGTCTACGAGTTGTACTACTGGGTCTACCCCGTCTAGCGGACGGCGGGCACGGGTCCCCGGGCGTCCGATGCGATGAGCGACGCCCGGGGGCGGTGGGACCTGGACGGTGCTACCGATAGGCCCGCAACGAGTGCCGCAGTCCCCCGTGGCGCAGTCGCGGCCCGCCCCTTCCAGTCTCTGCGCCTGAGATTGCGCCGAGTTCCTATATTGACCGGGACCGGTCGCCGAAGCCTGGAGTCCTCCGAATGTCGTACCTTCCGCCCGCCCCGGGGCAGGACCCGAACACCCGGCTCCGACCGCCGAGCCGGAATCTGTGGCTCGTCGGTGGCGCGACCGTGGCATCGGTGGCGATCGTATTGACGACGATCCTGGTCATCACCCATCTGACCGCGGGCGGCACCGACGACGTCGCCGGGGGAGGCGAGAGCGGGCCAGACGACGCTCAGAGCGAGGACACCTCGGAATCCGGGAGCGGGTCCGGCGAATCGGCGGGGTTCTCCGAGGAGACCTGCGCGGCATTCGACCTCACGGTGTTCGAGGAGACGTTCGGCTCCGCGCACGATCCGGCGGCCGACTACACCGCTGCCAGCTCCGGCGAAGGATACTCGTCCTTGAGTTGCGAGTTCGCGACTGAAGACGCCGATGAAGTGAGCGTCTACGCATACGGTTGGCAGGATTCGGAGACACCCGCGAGTGCGCTGGAAGTCTCACGCGAAGGATTCGAGGACAGCCCGGATTTCGCGGTCACCGATCTGGTGGGATTCGGCGACGCCGGATACCGAACCGTCTACGAATCCACTTATTCCGTCCAGGTCGAATACCATTTCGTCCGAGGCGCCCTCGAAGTCAAGGCTTCGACCAGCGTCCCAAAGGAGGACCTCTCCGCCGAGGACGCGGCGGCGATACTCACCGACATCAGCGAGCAAACGGTGCCCCTACTCGAGGACCACGTCTGAGGACGGCTTCGCCCGCAACGGCACCCCCGGACACTACCGCCTGTTTCGGCACCAGTGCCGCATCTCCCGGGTGCGGACCAGCCCGATCAGCGTCGCGGCTGTCAGCATCCCGGGACTCGAACCGATGATGACCGCATTGGTCAGGACGGGATTGGCCGTCGTCGTGGCCACGACGAGCCAGGTCGCGACGCCGAAGGCCATGCCGACGACCTCGAACACGACCAAAGCCCTTCTCGCCCACGGCCTACCGGCGGCGATCTCGTAGGACAGCAGCGTCCGGAAGAACGTCGCCCCCATCAGCCCCACGAAGAACGACACCACGAGCGCTTGAACTTCTACATGCTCGGAGAGGTTCGCCTGGATCTGGATCCACGAGTCCCGGGCACTGCTCAATCCCGCCAGCGACTCGTAACCCAGGCCCGTGCAGCAGAGCAGTCCGAGCAGCGCCTGCGCCCGCAGGATCACCACGGCCGCCTTGCCTTCGGGCGGCATGTCACTGAAGCCCTTGCGATATGCCGGGGATCGCTCGGCTCTTGCGGGTTCTGCGTCCGTTGGTCTTGTCATGGGCCCTACCAAACGCTCGGCACCACTTGTGTCCCAAGCGTAGTGACGACCACCGACAATTTCAGTCGCCGAACCGACTGCGGCCATTCGGGCCCGTCTAGAATCAGCGCGTGATGACTTCCCGAGCATTCCGTAAGTGGCACATGGTAACCGGTGCGATGCTCACGGTCGTTGCCGTGGCCGGTTGCGGCGCCGACGCGGAGCCGGATGCCGAGACCTCGGCGCAGCCTTCCGACGTCGTCGTCACCACCGCCGCCTCCCCTACGCCCTCTCCCGACCCCGCTCCCACGACCTCGGAAGCTTCGGAGGGGTCGGACGCCAGCGGCCACGAGCCATGCGGCGACGGCGCATGCGAGGTTTCTTTCGCCGGTTCGGTCGAGTTCCCCATCACCGGCGCCGACGGCGAATGGACGGTCGCGGCCGCAGTCGAAGAGAACGGCGTCATGGTGGACCTGACCGAACCGACCGGCATGGGCGGTGGCGGCGGCCTGCTTCACCACGCCGATTGCACCCTGGTCGTCCGCGCCGACGGCGGCGGAAGCCTCTCATGCGCCGAGAACGGCGAAGCCCCGCCGGAACCCGAGCCCGGCGGGGCCGTCGTGCACTTGGCGGAGTTGAACGGGGAGGACGCGACCATCAAGGCGGCCTTGGGCTGACGGTCCGGTCGGCCTTGAATTCCGAAGACGGTGATGACGCCGTCGACCCTCAGCAGGCCGCGAAGAGCACTGTGGTCGCGAGTGGCTCGTTGGAGTAGCAGGTGTCGTCCCAATAGCCCTGGTCTCCGACGACGGTGATGCGGATGCCGCTGAGTTCGCCGTCGGGGCCGTTGTACTGCGGCACTGCCAGGTAGAACAGGTGCTCCTTGGCCCGGGTTTTGACCGCGCGTTTGGCGGCCTGCTCGGATTCCTTCATCGTGAAGTTGGTGTTGCGCCAGCAGGTGACGAGGTTTCCAACGTCGGCGTCGGTCGCGCCGAGCCCGTCGAGGTCGTTGGCGACCAGGTGGCACCGGTGGAACAGGGACTGGTTGTCCTTGGCGTGCGCGTTGCTCGCCGCGGTGGGCCAGTCCCACAAGACCTGGTTTCCGGCGGCGGTGCCCTTGTTCAGCGGCGCGCACAGGTAGGCGGCGCCGTAGTGGGCCCTGGGGCCGTCCGAATAGCCGGGGCTGCTCGCGGTCATCTCGGTGGCGCCTCCGTGGGTGACCCAGGGGCTGCAAGGCTTGTCGGGGTCTTTCCAGTTGACGGCGGTGATGGCGCCGGTGGCGTCAGTGGTGATGAGTCCCTTCGCCTCCATGTCGGCAAGGTACTCCTCGGGGAGGCCGAAGCCGTTGAGATGCTCGATGATCTCGTCCATGGTCGGCCGGATCAGTGAATTGCACAGCGACGCCCCCGGCCACTCGTAGGTGCCGCGTCCGGTGGCGACGGTGACGTTCGCGATCTGGGGATCACCGCCGGTGCAGGACTGTTCTGCGATCGATTGCAGTTCGGGCTGGAGCGCGGGTGCGGCCGCGTTCCACAGGTGCCGGTTCGTGTTGGGGACGATCAATCGCGTGTAGACGGTGCAGTCCTCGCCGGTGCCGCTTGCGTTGGCGGCGGCCCGTTCCGCTGCGGCGGCCAGATCCGCGTCGGGTACGGAGACGATGCCCGTGCAGCGGGTCGGTTCGGGCTCGGGGAAGTCGCTGAGAAGGACGGCGTCCGAGACGGTGCCCTGCTCGTTCGGCAGGAGCGTGACCGTCGGTGCGGCGGGATCGGCGAGCGCGGCTGCGGCGGCCTCCAGAGCCGGCTGGTAGGCGGCCAGTAGAGCCGGATCCGAAGCGGCCAACACGTCGGCGAGCGCATCCCATCCCCGGAAGCGGTCGCCGGCCTGGGCCAGGCGGTTGAGCGTGGGCAGGTCGGCGTACTCGCCCTCGGCGGGGGCCGCCTCGGTCGCCGCGTCCGCCGCGTCGAGGGCCGCGTCCGGGTCGATGCCGGAGTCGATCATCCGGGAGAGCGTGTCGACCAGGCCGGACGCCAGGACGGGGGCGACCTTCCCCAGAATCCGGTCGAGCGCGGGCTGCTTGGCCTGGCCGCCCAGCTTGTCGAGCAGATCCATGTACTTGCCCTGGTCGCCGCCGCCGAGTTGGGGCGAGTACACGATGACCGCGTACGCGACCGTGATCTCGGTGGTCTGGCCCGGCGCGGGTGTCGGGGCCGGGTTGCCGAAGCTCATCGTGGTGGTCGACGCCGAGCTTCCCGGCTGGATGGTGCCGAGATCCTGGTTCACGGGCGACGTGCCGGGAGTGACACTCGCGGTCACCAGCGCCTCGCCGGGGCCGGTCCCGACGTTCTCGACCGTCGCCGACCATGAACAGGTCGAGCTCCAGCAGTCGGTGGCGTTGATCGTCGCCTGGAAAGCGGGCCATACGGGTTCGACGTTGGACTGGGCCGGGGGCGGTTCGGGCTCCTCGCCCCCGGTGTCGGCAGTCGTCTCGCCGCTGTTCGTCTCCTGCGCGGTGGACCGGACCAGTTCCCCGGTCTGCGGGCCCGCCGGACCCGGTACGAGCCGCATCCAACCGGGAGCCCCGGCCAGCGCCGGCGTGACGGTCACGTCCTCGCCGCCTTCCCAATCGGCCGTCTCGGTCCCGTAGGAGCCGGACGTCGCGGCCGGGCGCCCGATGAGATCGGAATCGAGCGGCCCGGCCAACGACAGCACCTCGCTGGGAACGGTGTCGGTGCGCACGAGGGTCCAGTCCTGCCAAGTGGTCGTGATCGTCCCGGCAGCGGGGGTATCGACTTCGGTCCCTTCGGCGTCGATGGCGCGGATCAAGTCCGCCACCGCTTCGGGGGCGAGGCCGCCTGAGACGTCGAGCGGGAAGGCCGTGCCCTCGTCGGGCCGCACCCAGGTCCCCTCCAGCTCTCCGGCCTGGGCCGGGGACCGCCGCGCCCACCAGTCCTGGTCGCCGAGGACCGCGGACGACTCCGGTGTCACGTGGAGCTCCGCGCTCCCGCCGAGCCGGTCGTCGACCGTGCCGACGGCGTATCCGTCATCGGTGACCGAGAACCAGCCGTTGATCTCGGAGCCGTCGGGGGCGATGTAGGTGTAGGCCAAGTCGATCGCGGAGGCCCCGTCGAACGCGGCGGCCGGGTCGGAGTCGATCTGCCCCACGTCTGCGCTCCTCGGCGCCAGGGCGAACACCGTCGCCGTGACGGCGAAGACACCTGCGGCGAGATAGGCGATCCAGATCCGGCTCCGGGGCCTGTGCGGCGGCCGGAACCGGGGCGCGTACGGATAGGGCGGCTGCCGCCATCGGCCGTCTTGGGGCTGGTGCAACGGGGGGCCTCCTGCATCGGGGTGAGAACCACCCCAATATGGGCGGACCGGTCCCGTATCCGTCACCGATCCGTCCCGGGGCCCCGAGCGGGCCAGAGCGCGGAATTCGGCTGGCCGCCTTGGCTACGCGGGACGGATTCGGGACCGCGTCTCGCAGACTCGCCGCATGGAACCTCTCAGTCCCCGGGACCGCGCCGATCTGCCCGACATTCCCGGATACGACCTCATGGCCGAGCTCGGGCGCGGCGGCATGGGGTCGGTGTACCTCGCGGTCGGCCCCGACCGGACCCTGGTGGCGCTCAAGCTGGTCCACGGTCACCTCCTGCGGGAGGAGGAGTTCCGGTACCGGTTCCGCCACGAGGTCTTCAACTCCCGCGGCACGGTCGGCGGGGCCTGGACCGCCGCCGTGGTCGACGCCGACGAGGAGGCCGACCGGCCCTGGCTGGCCTCCGAGTTCTATTTCGGGCCCACCCTGGCCGACGCCCTCGATGCCGCTCCGCTCGGCGAGGACGCCGTCCTGCGCCTCGCGGCCGGGTTCGCCCGCGCGCTCCAGTACATCCACGATTTGGGGCTGGTCCATCGTGACGTCAAGCCCTCCAACGTGATCCTCACCGGGAACGGCCTGCGGATCATCGACTTCGGCATCGCGCGCGCCACCGACGGTCGCGGCGACGCGACCCTGACCCACACCGGCGTGTTCCTCGGCGCCCCGCCCTACATGTCGCCCGAGCAGATCGAAGGGGGTGACATCGGAACGCCCAGCGACGTCTTCTCGCTCGGCACCACCCTCGTCACCGCCGCCACCGGGACCAATCCCTTCGACCTCGGCAATCCGTTCGCCACCATGCGGAACGTGGTCGAGTCCGAGCCCGACCTCTCCGGCCTGCCGGACCGGCTGCGGAGCGTGGCCGCCGCCTGCACGGCCAAGGACCCGGCCGCCCGGCCCTCACCGGACGAGCTGATCGCGATGCTCGGTCCCTATGCGGACGAGGCGATCCGGTGGCCGGACTCGACCGCTGAACTCGACGCCGCTCAGCGCCGCGAGGTAGCCGAGCTGCTGCGCGCTCGCGGACTGGCGGCGGACGAGCAGGTCGACGGGCAGGTGGCGGTCGTCGGCGCGGACGGGACGGGACCGGAGTACCAGGCCGGTCATGTCCACGCCGAGGAGGCCGCCGGCGGGGACGACGAGACCGTCTGGTTCGGCCCGAACTCGGACGGCAGCACCCGGAAGTTCGGCACGCGGACCGGCGGCCCCTCCCCGGGCGGGGACACGGTCGGCCCCGGCTCCGCGGGCGGCGGCACGACAGACGACGGTCCCGGCGACGGCGGCGCCCCGCGCAGCCCGAAACCGACCTCGGGATCCTCGTCCACTCCGACCCACAAGGGATGGATCGTTTTCGCCGTCCTCCTGGCGGTGCTCCTCATCGCCGCGCTCGTCGAGAGCGGAGGCGACGGAGACGAGCCCTCCTCTCAGGGCGGGACCACCGAAGCCGAGGACACCGACGACACGTCCGACGACTGGTCCGATGAGGACACCGAGTTCGAGTACGAGGAGCCGACCGAGAGCCAGAGCCCCGATGAGGTGGACGGCGCCCGGATCGGCGACTGCTTCTCGAACTACGGCGACGAGTACAGCACCGACATCGAGCCGACCACCTGCGGAGCCAACACGTTCGAGGTGGTCGACATCGTCGAGGGCGGCGACCTGAACTCGTGCGACTACGTCGACGACGCCGACAAGGTGGTCACCTCCGGCTCCCGCGCGCTGTGCCTCCGCTTCATCCCCTCAGAAGGCGACAGCGCCTACCATGCCCAGCCCGGCGAATGCGTCTACGGGCCCGACGGAGGCGAGCCCTGGTACACCACCGACTGCGGGACGGGCGTGTTCGAGGTCCTGGAGCGGATCGAAGAAGTCGCGGACGGCGACGCCTGCTCCGATTCGACCTACTTCAATCATTGGCGGACCTACGGGACGGGCGACACCTACCTGCACGCGACGCTCTGCCTCAGCATGATCTACCCGTACGGCGATATCGGATACGCGGAGCTGGACCACTGCCTGATCGTCTCCGATGACATCGAATACTACGAGTTCGCCACGGACTGCGACTACGCGAACGCCTATGTCACCGGCCGGACCGGCGACTACGACGTGGGCGAGAGCTGGTGCGGGAACGACGGCTGGTCGACCTGGGCCAGCGACGACTTCCCGAGCCACTCGTACACGGTCTGCTGGCGCAGATTCTGAGGCTCAGTCCGACCTGGGCTTCTGGCGCGGCGCGCCGCCGGTCGCCAGGCGCATCAGGTCGGTGTCGAGGTCGATCTCCACCTCGGTGCCCCCGGCACTGCCGTAGGAGTGCTGGTAGCTCTTCCAGGACTCGTCCCGGACCCGGTCGGCGAAGCCGCTCTCCATCAGCAGCAGCAACTCGATCGCCGCCCGGTCGACCCGCTTGCCCAGTTCGGCGTCGTTCCAGTCCTCGCTGGCGGCGAAGACCGAGGTCGGGACCGTCATCGTCCGCAGGTAGGCGAACAGCGGGCGCATCTGGTCGTCGACGACCAGCGCGTGCCGCGCCGTGCCCGCCGTCGCGGCCAGCACCACCGGCTTGGCGATCAGGAGATCGTTGTCCAGCACGTGGAAGAACGAGCTGAACAGCCCGCTCGGGGCGGCCTTGTAGACCGGGGCGCTGGCGACGATCCCGTCGGCGCGGCCGAGGACCTCGATCGCGCGCTCCATGCCCGGCCCCATCAGCTGCGAGGTCAGGGCCGTCGCGATCTCGCCGGACAGGCCGCGCAGGTCGACCACGTCCACGGCCACGCTCTCGCCGCGATCCGAGGCCAGGGCTGCCGCGCGCCCGGCGACCCGGTCGGCCAGCAGCCTGGTCGAGGACGGGTCGCTGGTGCCGCCGCTGACCACGGCCAGCCGGAACTCCCTCTTCGGCTCGCTCATTCCTCGTTCTCCCTTTCAGAACCGTCCTGACCCGCCAGTCTGCGGCAGATCTCCTCCAGCTTGAGCATGTCCTCTTCGGTCAGTTCGGCGCGCACCGAGCGGGCGACGCTCGCGCCGTGCCGCCCGCCTACGCGCCGCTGCACGTGCCGCCCGGTCTCGGTCAGGTCGAGCAGGACGCCGCGACCGTCGGCCGGGTCGGCGCTCCGGGCGACCAGGCCGCGCTCGACCAGGCGCTCGACCAGCCGCGAGAGCGCGGGCTGGCTCAGCAGCACGTTGCGGCCCAACTCGCCCAGGCGCGTCGGCTCGTCGCATTTGGACAGGGTGTAGAGCACGTCGTACTCGCGCATCGACACCTCGACCCAGATGTCCTCGGCGGCGAACCGCTTCATCAGGACCGCGTGCGCGACCAGGAGCGACTCCCACGCGTCGTTGGCCAGGCGGCCGCTCGAACGGGTCATCTCCTCCTCCTAGCCGATGGTCGGGTAGGTCGCGCTGTCCTGGCTGTCCTGGTATGGCGAGCCGCCGGTGACGTTGTCGCCGCGGTTGGCGTTCGGGCGCGGCTGCCGGACCGGGCCGTCGCCGTACTTGGCCTCGACCAGGCCGGCGTGGGTCGGGGCCGGGGCGGCCTCGGCGTCGCGGCGCGCGGCCAGTTCCTTGCGCAGCACCGGCACGACCTCTCCGCCGAGCAGTTCAAGCTGGTCGAGGACCATCTTCAGCGGCATCCCGGCGTGGTCGATCAGGAACAGCTGGCGCTGGTAGTCGCCGAAGGTCTCCTGGAACGTGAGCGTCTTGTCGATGACCTCCTGCGGGCTGCCGACGGTCAGGGGCGTCATCTGGCTGAAGTCCTCCAGGCTGGGCCCGTGGCCGTAGACCGGGGCCTCGTCGAAGTAGGGCCGGAACTCCTTGACCGCGTCCTGGGACCGCTTGGCGATGTACGCCTGGCCGCCGAGTCCGACGACGGCCTGCTTCTTGGTGCCGTGGCCGTAGTGCTCGAACCGGGTCCGGTAGAACTCGATCAGCCGCAGCGAGTGCGCCGAGGGCCAGAAGATGTGGTTGGCGAAGAAGCCGTTGCCGTAGAACGCGGCCTGCTCGGCGATCTCGGGGGTGCGGATCGAGCCGTGCCACACGAACGGCGGCACGTCGTCCAGCGGGCGCGGCGTGGAGGTGAAGCCCTGGAGCGGGGTGCGGAAGTTCCCCTCCCAGTCGACCACGTCCTCCCGCCAGAGCCGGTGCAGCAGGTTGTAGTTCTCCAGGGCCAGCTCCAGGCCCTTGCGGATGTCCTGCCCGAACCAGGGGTAGACCGGCGCGGTGTTGCCGCGGCCGAGCATGAGGTCCACGCGGCCGCCGGCCAGGTGCTGGAGCATCGCGTACTCCTCGGCGATGCGCACCGGGTCGTTGGTGGTGATCAGGGTGGTCGCGGTGGTCAGGATCAGCCGCTCGGTGCGGGCGGCGATGCCTGCCAGGAGCGTGGTCGGCGAGGAGGAGAAGAACGGCGGGTTGTGGTGCTCGCCGATGGCGAACACGTCGAGGCCGACCTCTTCGGCCTTGACGGCGATCTCGACGACCGCCTTGATCCGCTCGGCCTCGCTCGGGGTGTGCCCCGAGACCGGGTCGCGCGTGATGTCGCTGACCGAGAAGACTCCGAACTGCATCGTGGCTCCAGTTCCCCGCCGCAGCGGATCAAAAATTCATGCGTTTGCATCTACCTCAACGGTGCCACGGCCTAACCCATTCCCGTCCACTACCGGTGAGACCGCTCACCTCCCGTGCGCTGGGCGACACGCCGCCCGATATCCGCCGGGCCGAGCAGAGTGTCGCCCAAGATCGGGTTCCAACCGGACACACCGAGAGGACCCCGATGCAGGCACGCCGCCACCTGTCGCTCGCCGCCGCACTCCCCTTGCTCGTCGCGCCGATGCTCTCGGCCGCCCCCGCCCGGGCCGACGATTCCAAGCATGTCTGGCTGGTCGAACTCGCCGCCGGAGCCGAGGCCGCGGACCTGGAGACGACCCCCGGCGTCGAACTGCGCCACGACTTCGACCGCATCTGGAACGGCGTCTCGCTCGAAGCCGACGCGGCCACCGCCCACGGCCTCGAATCGCTCGACCGGGTCGAACGCGTCTGGGCCGACGTCACCTTCAACAGCCCCTCCCTGCCCGAGTCGGAGCCGACCGAGATGGCCCGCGCCACCGAGACCACCAACGCCGCCGACGCCCACGCCCGCGGTGTCGACGGCACCGGCCTCAAAGTCGGCATCATCGACACCGGCATCGACTACACCCACCCCGATCTCGGCGGCTGCTTCGGCCCCGGCTGCCGCGTCGAACTCGGCACCGACCTCGTCGGCGATGACTACGACGCCGACGACCCCGACAACGCCGAGCCGGTCCCCGACGACGACCCCGCCGACTGCGCCGGCCACGGCACCCACGTCGCCGGGATCGTCGGAGCCGACCGACAGGCCGCCGAAGGCGTCACCGGCGCGGCCCCCGGCGTCACCTTCGGCGCCTACAAGGTCTTCGGCTGCGAGGGCTCGACCAGCGCCGAAGTCATCATGCAGGCCCTGGAGGCCGCCCTCGACGACGGCATGGACGTGGTCAACCTGTCCCTGGGCCAGTCCTTCCAGTGGCCCGGCTACCCCACCGCCGAAGCCGCCGACTCGCTCGCCGACGAAGGCGTCGTCGTCACCGCCTCCATCGGCAACTCCGGCGAGGCCGGGATCTGGTCGGCCTCGGCCCCCGGCGTCGGAACCGACGTCATCGGCGTCGCCTCCACCGACAACCCCGTCATGCGCATGAGCGCCGCCTACGCGCCGGACCTCGACCGCCGCATCGGCCACCGCACCATCGACCAGGCCCCCGAGCCCGAGCCCGGCACCACCTCCGACCCGCTCGTGTGGCTCGGCCGCGGCTGCGACGACGACGAATCCGCCGGGGACGTCGAGGGCGGGACCGCGCTGATGGTCCGCGGCGGCTGCACCTTCGCCGAGAAGTACGAGCGCGCCGTCTCCGAGGGCGCGACGGCCGTGGTCGTCCACAACGACCGGCCCGGCCCCTTCGGCGGCTCCGGCGCCGAGAACCTCGAGGTCCCGCTGGTCGCCGTCACCGACACCGACGGCCGCGACCTGCGCGACCTGGCCGAGATCGGCGCTGAGCCGGTCCTGGAGTGGAAGGCCGGCACCGCCACCGTCGACCTGCCGCGCGGCGGGCAGGCCTCGATGTTCACCTCCTGGGGCCCGGCCCCCGACCTGGGATTCAAGCCCGACCTGTCCGCACCCGGCGGCGGCATCTGGTCGACCTACCCGGTCGACGAGGGCTCCTATCGCTCCCTGTCGGGCACCTCCATGGCCGCCCCGCACGTCGCCGGGGCCGCCGCGCTGCTGCTCCAGGCCGAACCCGGCCTCGACCCGGCCGCCGTGCGCGACCGCCTGGCCAACTCGGCCCGGCCCGTCATGTGGGGCGAGAACCCCGAACTGGGATACCTGGAGGCCGTCCACCGGCAGGGCACCGGCGTCATCGACGTCACCGCCGCCCTCGACGCCCCCGGCGCGCTCACCCCGACCGGGATCAACGTCGGCGACGGCGTGGAGGCGCGCACCTTCGAGGTCGAACTGGCCTCTGCCTCGAACCGCACCGAGTCCTACCGGATGGGCCACCAGACCGCGATCGCCACCACCGGCGACATCCGCGACACCGGCTACCACGTGGCCGCACCCGAGGTCGACTTCGAACCGAAGACGGTCGAACTCGGCCCCGGCGAGACCGCGAAAGTGACCGTCACCATCGCCCCGAACGCCGAACTGCCCGAAGGCAGCGTCTTCGGCGGCCGCGTCCTCGCCAGGCCCGAACAAGGACGGCCCCTGGCCGCGGCCTACTCCGGCTACTTCGGGAACTACCTGGACATCCCGGTCCTCGAACACCCCGACTACCCGAAGCTGGCGGCCGTGGTCGACGAGGACCCCGAGACCGGCGAGGCCGAGTTCCGGGACCTGCGCGAGGACGAGGAGTTCAGCCTCTCCGACGACCGGCTCCCGGCAGCCCTCGTCTACCTGGGACACATGCCCCGGGCCCTGGAGGCGACGGTCGAGAACGCCGACACCGGCGAGGTCTTCGAATGGGACCGCGAGGAGTACCTGCAACGCTCGCCCGGACCCGACGACACGGCCGTGATCGACCTGGCCGACTTCGAGGCCGACCGGCCCGACGTGCTCGAACCGGGCCGGTGGCGCCTGGAGATACGCGTCCTCAAGGCCCTCGGCGACGAGGCGAACCCGGACCACTGGGAGCAGTGGCGCTCCCCGGTGATCCGGATCGTCGAGTTATCCCCGGCTCTCGGCGACGCCTGCGGAGCCGTAAATCGGCACGGTGGACGATCCTGGCGCCTGCCTGGTCGCGCGGCATCATCGTGATCTGGTCGATGTTGACGCGGGCCGGGCGGGTCGCGACCCACGCGACCGCCTCGGCCACGTCCTCGGCGGTCAAGGGGGTCATGCCCTCGTACACCGCGTCGGCGCGCTCGCCGTCGCCGGAGAAGCGGACCAGGCTGAACTCGGTCTCGACCATGCCCGGGTCGATCTCGCACACCCGCACCGGCCGGCCCAGCAGCTCCAGGCGGAGCGCCCGGGTGATCGCCGCCTCGCCGAACTTGGCGGCGTTGTACCCGGCACCGCCCGGGTATGCCTCGTGGCCCGCGATCGAGCCGATCGTGACGACCTGGCCGTCGCCGGAGGCGATCAGCAGCGGCAGCAGCGCCTTGGCCACGCGCGCCCAGCCGAGCACGTTGACCTCGTACATCCGCCGCCACGCCTCCAGGTCGGCCTCGGCGACCTCCTCGAGCCCGAACGCGCCGCCGGCGTTGTTGACCAGCAGGTCGCACCGGTCGAGCCGGTCGACGAACGAGGCCACCGAAGCGGAGTCGGTCACATCGAGCGGCACCGCGGTCCCGCCGCAGTCGGCGGCGACCTCGGCCAGGCGGTCGGCCCGGCGGGCGCCGAGCACCACCTCGAACCCGGCCTTGGCGAGCTCGCGGGCGCTGGCGGCGCCGATCCCGCTGCTGGCCCCGGTGACGACGGCGAGAGGTCGATCGCTCATCAGTGTCCTCCGTAGCGGTGCGTGTCCGGGCGTGACCGTACCATCGGAGACGACGCCGGTTCCGAGACAGCCGTCGGCTGCCTCGGCTAAGAGGGAACCTGGTGCGATTCCAGGACTGCCCCGCAGCGGTGAGAGGGAACGGAAGCCGTCACACAGCACTTGGCTCAGGTCCCGGCCGAAAGGAGGCCGGGCGGATGGAGGCCTGGGAAGCGACGGCCGGTAGGAGCGGGAAAGGCGCCCTCGAGTCCGAATACCTGCCGGCGTACCGCGCCCTGCGCGCGGTCCGCGCTGTCCAAGTTCGAGGGAACTGACACATGAACATTCAGCACACCGTGCACGCGACCGTGCCCGGATACCCGCGCATCGGCGCCCACCGCGAACTCAAACGCGCCGTCGAGTCCTACTGGTCGGGACGGATCGACCATGCCGCCCTGGAGGAATCGGCCGCCGCGATCCGCGCCCAGATGCTCGACGACCTGGCCGAGGCCGGCCTCGACTCGCTGCCCACCGGCGTCTTCTCGCTCTACGACCACATGCTCGACACCGCCTTCGCCGTCGACGCCGTCGCGCCCAGGCACCGCCGCGAGAACGAGCTCGACTCCTACTTCGCCGCCGCCCGCGGCGACGAGCGCGCCGTGCCGCTCGAGATGACCAAGTGGTTCGACACCAACTACCACTACCTGGTGCCCGAGATCGGCCCCGGCACCGCCTTCGCGGCCAGGCCCGGCAAGGCCGTCGCCGAATACGCCGAGGCGGCCGGACGCGGCCTGGACGCCCGCCCGGTCCTGGTCGGCCCGGTGACGTTCCTGCTGCTGGCCAAGCCCGACGCCGACGCGCCCGAGGGCTTCGCCCCGCTCGACCGGCTCGACGACCTCGTGGAGGCCTACGCCGAGATCATCGCGGCCCTGACCGAGGCCGGCGCCGAGCGGATCCAGATCGACGAGCCCGCCCTGTGCGCCGACCGGACCCCGGCCGAACTCGACGCGGTCCGCCGCGCCTACGACCGGCTCGCCGGCCTCGCCGAGCTGATCGTCACCGGCGGCTACGGCCCCTTCGGCTCCGCGCTGCCGGTCCTGCTGGAGGCCGGCGCCGCCGGAATCGCCCTCGACCTGGTGCGCGGCCGTGACGACCTGGATCTGCTTGCGTCACTGAATGTTTCACGTGAAACATTCTTGCTGGCCGGGGTGGTCGACGGCCGCAACATCTGGCGCACCGACGCCGCCGGTGCCGCCGCCGACCTCGAACGGGTCGCCGCGCTCACCGACCGGCCCGGCGTGTCGACCTCCTGCTCGCTCCTGCACGTCCCGGTCGACCTCGAAGCGGAGGGCGACCTGCCGGACGCCCTGGTCGAGCGCCTGTCGTTCGCCCGCCAGAAACTCCGCGAAGTCGTCGCCCTGGCCGACCCGGCCGCGCCGCGGCCGACCCGCCCGGACGCCCCGGACCACTGGCGCGACCAGGCCGTCCGCTCCCGCCTCGCCGCCCTCGGCGACGGCGCCGACCGCCGCGTCCCCTACGCCGAGCGCGAGGCCGCGCAGATCGAGCTGCCGCCGCTGCCGACGACCACCATCGGGTCGTTCCCGCAGACCGCCGAGATCCGCCGCGCCCGCGCCGCCCACCGCAAGGGCCTGATGATCGACGGCGACTACCGGTCCCGGATGCGCGCCGAGGTCGCCGCCGTCGTCGCCGAACAGGAGAAGGCCGGACTCGACGTGCTCGTCCACGGCGAGCCCGAGCGCAACGACATGGTCCAGTACTTCGCCGAGCAGCTCACCGGCTTCGCCGTGACCGCCTCGGGCTGGGTCCAGTCCTACGGATCGCGGTGCGTGCGCCCGCCGATCCTCTACGGCGACGTCGCCAGGACCGAGCCGATGACCGTCGAGTGGACCGGCTACGCCCAGTCCCTGACCGACAAGCCCGTCAAAGGGATGCTCACCGGGCCGGTCACGATCCTGGCCTGGTCGTTCGTCCGCGACGACCAGCAGCTGTCCGAGACCGCCGACCAGGTCGCGCTCGCCCTGCGCGAGGAGGTCGCCGACCTCGAGGGCGCCGGGACGGCGATCATCCAGGTCGACGAGCCGGCGCTGCGCGAGCTGCTGCCGCTGCGGGCCGACCGCCGCGGCGACTACAAGCGGTGGGCCACGCGGGCCTTCCGCCTGGCCACCTCGGGCGTGGGCGCCGAGACGCAGATCCACACCCACCTGTGCTACTCCGAGTTCGGCGAGGTCATCGACGCCATCGCCGACCTCGACGCCGACGTGACCTCGATCGAGGCCTCCCGCTCCAAGATGGAGGTCTTGGCCGACCTCGACCGCGCCGACTACCGGCGCGGCATCGGACCGGGCGTGTGGGACATCCACTCCCCGCGCGTCCCGGCCGTCGGGGAGATGGCCGAATCGCTGCGACTCGCCGTCCGGGCCGTGGACGCCCGGCGGGTGTGGGCCAACCCCGACTGCGGACTCAAGACCCGCCGATACGAGGAGGTCCGCCCGGCCCTGGCCAACCTGGTCGAGGCCGCCCGGATCGTCCGCGCCGAGCTCGAATAGGGCCGTGTGCCCGAGCGGCGACCGCCCCCGCCTCGCGAATTTCGGCGAGGAAAGCGGGCGGAGCCTTGAAAGAGCAGAGCCGCTCGGGCACGTAGTCTTGAACCGTGGCGATTGACAACTACCGCACCGTGTCTGAGCCGGTTTCGGCCGACATGTCGGGGCTGGCGAAGGCCAGCATGGACTGGAGACGCCTGGCGAGCAACGTCGAGACGCTCGCAGGACTCACCTCAGCCCCGCTGATGGCCATGGTCAAGGCCGACGCCTACGGTCACGGCGTCGTCCCGACCGCCCGCGTCGCCGTCGAGGCCGGGGCCGCCCGGCTCGGGGTCGCGACGCTCCGCGAGGCCTGGCGGCTGGCCCGCATGCCGGAACTGGCCGAGGTCCCGGTCCTGGGGTTCGTGTACGCCCCCGACCAGCCCGGCCTGGCCGAGACCATCGGCGCCGGCGCCGAGATCGGCATCACCTCCCTGGCGCAGCTCGATGCGGTCGCGGTCGCGGTCGGCCGCGGCCCCGCCCGCGTCCACCTCAAGGCGGACACCGGGATCTCCCGCGGCGGCGTCGCCGAGCACGAATGGGAGGCCTACTGCGAGGCCGCCGCCAAGCACCAGTCCGCCGGGCGCATCGAGATCGTCGGCGCCTGGAGCCACCTGGCCTGCGCCGACGAGGCCGACCACCCGGCCAACGCGATGCAGAAGGCCGCGTTCGAGCGGTTCCTCGGCACCGTCGCCGCCGCCGGAATCGAACCGGAACTCAGGCACCTGGCGAACTCGGCGGCCCTCATCGCCGATCCGGAGACCCACTACGACCTGGTGCGCCCCGGGATCGCCCTCTACGGCTACAACCCCGTCCCGCGCCTGCCGGTGGACCTCAAACCGGTGATGGAACTGCGCGGCGCCGTCATGGCCGTCAAGCGCCTCCCGGCCGGGACCGGCATCTCCTACGGCCACACCTACCACCTCGAACGCGACTCCAACGTCGCGCTCGTGCCCCTGGGCTACGCCGACGGCGTCCCCCGCGCCGCCTCCGGCCGCGCCGAGGTCTACCTCGCCGGGAAGCGCCGCCGGGTCCTCGGCCGCATCTGCATGGACCAGTTCGTCGTCGACCTCGGCGACGAGACCGTCCGGCCCGGCGAGCCGGCGATCCTCATCGGCGCCGGCGACCACCATCCCGACGCCGACGACTGGTCCGAATGGGCCGGGACCATCCCCAACGACATCCTCACCGGCATCGGCGGCCGCGTCCCGCGGCTCTGGAACCGCGGACTGGAGGAACGCAAGTGAGCCGAATGCGCCGCCTGGCCATCGCGGGCGGGATCGCCGGAGGCGTCGCCGCCGGGGCCGCCATCGCGGTCGGCGTGCCGCGCTACCTGGCCCGGCGCACCCGCGCCGACGCCGGCGACCCGTACGCCACCGAACCGTTCGAGCTGCCGCCGACCAACTCGATGCGCACCGTCACCACCGGCGACGGCGTCGACGTGCACGTCGAGACCGTCGGCCCCGAGGACGCCGACCTCACCGTCGTGTTCGCCCACGGCTACCTCCACGACGCCTCCACCTTCTACTTCCAGCGCAAGGCCGTGGCCGAGGCCGCCGGGCGCGGTTATTCGGTCCGGGCGGTCTTCTACGACCAGCCCGGCCACGGGCGCTCCGGGCCGCTGCCGCGCGCCGAGTACGGCATCGACGACCTGGCCCTGACCCTCGGCGACGTCATCGACGCGGTCGTCCCGACCGGACCGCTCGTCCTGGTCGGCCACTCGATGGGCGGCATGACGATCCAGGCGTTCCCGCGGGTGCGGCCCGACCTGTTCGGCCCGCGCGTCAAGGGCGTGGGGTTCCTCTCGACCAGCCCCGGCGGGCTCGACACCGTCGAGACCAAGCCGATGCGGGCGCTGCGCCGACTGCGGCGCACCGTGCTGCCGCTGCTCAAGCAGATCACCGGCACCGGGTGGACGCCGCAGCTGATCGACCGGGCCCGGCTGCTGTCGGGCGACATCGGCTACCTCGTCACCCGCCGCAACGCCTTCGCCCACGAGGACCCGCCGCATTCGCTGGTCAAGCTGGTCGAGCGCATGAACCGCCACACTCCCGTCCAGAGCGTCGTCGGCTATCTGCGCGCTATCCTCGACCACGAGGAGACGGCGACGCTGAAGGAGTTCGGGAGTGTGCCGGTGCTCGTAGCCGTCGGCGACAGCGACATCCTGACCCCGCCGCAGCACTCGCGGCGCCTGGCCGATGCCATTCCCGGGTCGCGCTTCGCGCTCATAGCCGAGGCGGCGCACTCGCCACAGCTCGAGTACCCTGGTGAGATCTCACAACTTTTGTTGGAGATGATCGACAAGTCCGCCGTCGACATCGACCCGATCGGCGAGACGAACACCGCCGGGCCCCAGCGCCGCCTGCGCTGGTCCCCGTTCTCCCGTCACACGCACGCAGAGGAGTGACAACGTGAGGCCGGACCAGATAAAGTCCCTGCCCACCGCCGCGGACACCCACGACTTCGGGACGCGCCTGGCCGCGATCCTGCGCGCGGGCGACCTCGTGATCCTCACCGGCCCGCTCGGGGCCGGCAAGACCGCCCTCACCCAGGGCATCGGCGCGGGACTCGACGTCGGAGGGCGCATCACCAGCCCCACCTTCGTCATCGCGCGCACCCACCGGGCCGGCGGCGCCGGCCTCCCCCTGGTCCACGTCGACGCCTACCGGCTCGAGAACCTCGACGAGCTCGACGACCTCGACCTGGACACCGACGTGGCCGACTCGGTCACCGTCGTCGAATGGGGCGCCGGCCTCGCCGAGCGCCTGGCCGAGTCCCACCTGGAGATCGCGATCGAGCGGGACGCCGACGAGACCCGCCGCATCGCGCTCCACCCGAGGGGCGGCGACTGGGCCGCCCGCTGCGAGCAGCTCGACCTGCCGGTGGGCGCGCCCGCATGAAGGTACTCGTCGTTGACACCGCCACCAGCGCAGTCCAGGCCGCGATCGTCGAGGTCGACGGGGACGAGCTGTTCCTCCAGGCGTTCCGGCGCGAGATCGACCCGAGGGGCCACGTCGAGCGCCTGACCCCCTTCATCGAGGCGTGCCTGGCCGAGTCCGGCCGAGGCGAGGTCGACGCCGTGGTCGCCGGGACCGGCCCGGGGCCGTACACCGGCCTGCGGGTCGGCATGGTCACCGCCGCCGCGTTCGCCGACGGCGCGGGCGTCCCGGTCTACGGGGTCTGCTCGCTCGACGGCATCGGCGGCAACACGCTCGGCCGGGCCCTGGTAGCGACCGACGCGCGGCGCAAGGAGATCTACTGGGCCGTCTACGACAGCGGCGCGCGCGAAGGCGACCCGCAGGTGTGCAAGCCCGCCGAGCTGCCCGAGACCGGCGCCGACTACGCGATCGGGGAGGGCGCGGCCATGTACGCCGACCTGCTGCCGGTCGAGGCCGAGACCACGCCGGTCTACCCGGACCTGGTCAAGCTCGCCGAGCTGGCCGCCCCGCGCATCCGCTCCGGCGCTCCGAGCGAGCACCTGACCCCGCTGTACCTGCGCCGTCCGGACGCGAAGCCGGTGCGCGCCTAGCGTGGCGGCCATGGTCGACGGACGGGTGCGGCTGGGCCGCCTGCGGTGGTGGCACCTGGCGGCGGTGGCCGAGATGGAGAAGGAGATCTTCGGCCCCGAGGCATGGAGCGAGGCCCTGCTGTGGACCGAGCTGTCCGCCGGACACGACTACCGGGCCGCCTTCGACGGCGAGACCGTCCTCGGCTACGCCGGGATGGCGCTGGGACCGGGCGAGGCGTGGATCAACAACATCGCCGTCGATCCCCGAGCGCGGCGGCGCGGCGTGGCCACGCTGCTGATGGACGACCTGCTCGCCCGCGCCCGAGCGGCCGGAGCGAAGGCGATGTTCCTGGAGGTCGCGGTCGACAACGAACCGGCCCAGCGACTGTACGACCGGTACGGCTTCTACGGTATCGGCGTGCGCAAGAACTACTACCAGAACACCGGCACCGATGCGGCGGTGATGAGGATGGACCTGTGATGAGCGAACCGTTGGTGATGGGCATCGAGACCTCGTGCGACGAAACCGGCGTGGGGATCGTGCGCGGCCACGATCTGCTGGCCGACGCCATAGCCTCCTCGGTCGAGGAGCAGGCCAGATTCGGCGGCGTGGTCCCCGAGGTCGCCTCGCGCGCGCACCTCGAGGCGATGGTGCCGACGGTGCAGCGGGCCCTGGACGAGGCGGGCGTGGCGCTCGACGACCTCGACGGCATCGCCGTGACCGCGGGACCGGGCCTGGCCGGGGCGCTGATGGTCGGCGTCGCCGCCGCGAAGGCGTACTCGCTGGCGACCGACGTCCCGCTCTACGGGGTGAACCACCTCTCGGCCCACATCGCGGTCGACACGCTGGAGAACGGACCGATCCCCGAGCCGGCGATCGGCCTGCTCGTCTCGGGCGGCCACTCGACGATCATGATGGTCGAGGACCTGGCCGGTAAGGTGACCCAGCTCGGCGCGAGCATCGACGACGCCGCGGGCGAGGCGTTCGACAAGGTCGCGCGCCTGCTGGGCCTGCCGTTCCCGGGCGGCCCGCACATCGACCGGCACGCCCGCGACGGCGACCGGGCGTTCGTCGAGTTCCCGCGCGGCCTGACCGCGCCCAAGGACATGGAGCGGCACCGCTACGACTTCTCCTTCTCGGGGCTCAAGACCGCAGTGGCCCGCTGGATCGAGACCCAGAAGGCCGAGGGCCGCGACATCCCGGTCGACGACGTGGCGGCGGCCTTCCAGGAAGCGGTGTGCGACGTGCTGACCCGCAAGGCGATCCTGGCCGCGAAGGAGCACGGCGTCGAGACCCTCCTGCTGGGAGGCGGCGTCGCCGCCAACTCCAGGCTCCGCGGTTTGGCGGAGGAACGCGCCGAGAAGGCGGGCCTGATCCTGCGCTACCCGAGGCCGAAGCTGTGCACCGACAACGGCGCGATGGTGGCCGCCCTGGGCTCCCACCTGGTCTCGGCCAAGGTCGCCCCCTCGCAGATGACCTTCCCGGCCAACTCCTCGATGGACGTGGAAGTGGTCAGCCTGGCCGACAAGCTCGCCTGACTCACGAAGCCGCGGCGACCGCCTCGATGAGGTCGATCGTGAGCTGCTCCTCGCCTCCGGTCCGCACTCCTTCGCCGCCGAAGGAGATGAGGGCGGAGAGGAACATGTCGCCGTCGGCGGCGTGCGCGGAATACGCCTGGCCCAGGATGACGCAGCCGGTGCTGGCGTCCCCGTGGAAGTATGCCGACTCCGCGAACGCCGGCAGGACGTCCTCCTCGATGGTGCAGCCTTCTCGCACGCCGTCGTTGTAGCCGTACTGCTGCGTCCCGGATTCGGGATCGGATGAATCGATGTCCTGTGTGACGGTGACGAACGGGCGCTCGAACGAGTCGATGAACTCTCCGGCCATGGAGCAGGAGACCGCGCTGCCCATCTCAGTGACCTCGGTCTGGGCTGAGTCGATCTCCATGTACTCGGCCACGAGCGGTTCCATGATCGCGCAGAGGTCGGGCACCGCAGTGTAGGTCCCTCCTTCGACGGTGGCCTCCTCAGTGGGCTCGGCCCCGGTCTCGGACGAGGCCGGTTCGGATTCGGGGTCCTCTGACGGCTCGGACGACTCGGTCGCGATCGCGGTCGGTTCGTCGTCGGACCCGGTGCTCACGATGAGCACCGCAGCCGTCACGGCGACCATGATGGCGCCCGCCACCGACCCGAACAGGAGCGGCCCCCGCGAAGGCCGCGGAGAGGGCGGGAGCATCGCGGGGACCGGGTGCGGCCCCCACCCGCCGGAGGGCATCGGCGCTCCTCGCGGGCTCCCAGGAGGAAACTGCTGGTACGGCTGCTGCTGCTCGTGGTGGTATTGGTGCGGGGGCGTCCCGTCGGGACCGTGGGGATTCCGAGGTGGCTGGGGAGGGTAGGACAAGGGAATCGGTTCCTTTCTGCCGTGCCGGCTTCAGCGAGGGGCTTCGGACATCCGCGTCAGCAGCGGCAAGGCGCTCTCGAATGTGCTCTGGAGCGCGACCATCGCCTGTGCCAGTGCCAAGTAGACGCGCGCGGCCCTGATCGCGAGATCGGCCAGGAAGTACACGGCCTTGTTGATCTTGATGACCAGCGAGGTGACGGCGTCGGCGACGGTCACGGGGTTCGGGTAGAAGAACATCCAGGCCCCAGCGGCCACCGACTCGACTATGTCGGCCGTGATCTGGTTGCACTGGTTCATCAAGGAGCCCGCGAAACCGGAGGTGTGCTCCATCATCGTCTTGACGAGGTCGCAGACGATGGCCGTGGACTGGACGGCTTGCTGGAACTCGCCCAAGCGCAGCGCCGCCGAAGCGGAGGCCCCGCCGGTCCAGGACGGCAGCACGCCCTCGATCGTGGTCGCACCCAAGTGCTCTGCCAGCGTGATCAGTGAACTCGAGGCGGTGCCCCACATCTGAGCGGAGACGCCGATGCGGTCGGGGTTGCCGGTGAAGATGCCGAAGAAGTCCTCGAGCGGCTGGAAAAAGGCGATGAGGAAGTCGAGTCCGGCCTTGGTCAGCGTCCCCGCCACATATGACGGGTCCTCGCCGATGGCGGCGACGACGAAATCCCCGAACTCGGTAATCGAGTTGAGCAGCGCGACGAGCTGCTGCGCGTGGGACAGCAGGTCGTCGATGGTGACCTCGCCGTCGAAGATCTTGTCCACAAGGGCGGCGGTCTCGTCGTAGGCGCCGATGATGTTGGCGGCCCCCGACACGGGCATCCCCTTGCTCGCGGCGTACCCGCGCGAGCCTGTGAACGATCCGGAGGTCCCGTCGCCGGTGTCTTCGCCGAAACCGGTGTGCCGGGGGGCGTCGGACAGGTCGATCACGCCTTCATCCGACACCGTCGCTCCAATCGCCGCCGGGCAGTTCGTGTCCCCCGCCTCCACCGCCGAGCAGCTCGTTCGCCTTCCCCTCGATGTCCTTGGCGGCGCGCTCGTCTGCGTCTTCGTAGTCGTCGCAGGCGAGCACGATTCGGGCGGCAATGCCTTCGGATGCGGAACCGAGCATCGCCATCAGGACTCTGAGATACTCCGCGCAGACCTCGTATTGGAGCCCGAACGCCAAACCGGGAGCGCCCCACATCCACGGCTCCGGGTCGGCCTCGGAGGCGTACCGGTGGATCTCGTCGAAGTCGGCGCGCAGCGAACCGATTCGGACGCAGGCGTCTCTAACTGGGTCGATGTCGATCTCGAAGCCGTTGTCGGGCATTCGCTCTCACCTCCATGAGTCGCCGCCGGGCGCTCGCCCGGAAACGTCGGCCCATCATGCCGTTCACCTGCACTCGAACGGCACAGATTCGGCACGCACTTCGTCTGAACGGCGCGAACGGGTCCCGATCGATACGATGTACCGGGATACGGCGATACGACCGTCTGAGGGGGACGATGCGGTTTCGGGTGCTGGGGCCGCTCGAAGTGCTCCACGACGGCGAACGAATCCCGCTGTCGCGCATCAAGTCGAAGGCACTGGCACTGCTGCTGCTCGAATGCGGACTCTGGGTTCCGGCGCACCGCTTCGCGGACGTCCTGTGGGACGATGAGCCGCCCTCCACCGCCACGAGGCAGGTCCAGAACACACTGGCCGCGCTGCGGCGGGTCTTGGCCGAGCACGGCGGCGACCCTGTCGAGCGCTCCGGTCGGGGTTACCGGTTGCGTTCGGACGAGGTCGACCTGGCCCGCTTCGAACGCGACGTCGCGCGAGCCCGTGAAGCCGGGCCGGCGGGCGACGACGAGGAGGCCGCGGCACTGCTGGAGTCGGCGCTCGGACTCTGGCGCGGCCCGGCCTTCGCCGACCTGGGCGGCGACCGGATCCAGGCCGCCGCCGCGCGACTGGAACGCAAGCGCATCGCGGCGATGGAGGCGCTCAACGATGCCGAACTCGCCTTGGCCCGCGACGAATCGGTAGCGACCCGGGCACGAGAGCTGCTCGAAATCGACCCGTTCCACCAACGCGCGGCCGCTCAACTGATGCTCGCGCTCCGCGCCCGAGGACGCGGGGTCGAGGCCCTGGAGGTCTACAGCGAGATCCGCACCCGACTGTCCGACGAACTCGGGCTCGACCCGGACTCCGACCTTCGCGAGGCCCAGCGCATGGTCCTGCGCGCCGAGCCGACCTCCCCGGCTTCCGCGCCGAACGCGCCGAGCGTGCCGGTTCCGGCGCAGCTCCCGGCCGGAGTCAGCGGGTTCTGCGGCCGCGACACCGACCTCGGGAAGCTCGACGACCTGTTCGGACCACCGGCGGACACGCTGCCCATCGCAGTGGTCTGCGGACCCGGCGGGGTCGGCAAGACCGCGCTCGCGATCGAATGGGCGCAGCGGGCCCGCGACAGCTTTCCCGACGGCCAGCTGTACGTGGATCTCCGCGGATTCGACCCGAGCGGTTCCGTCCTCGGAGCCGCCGAGGCACTGCGAGGCTTCCTGACGGCGCTCGGTGTCGGTTCCGCCGAAATGCCGTCCGGGGTGAAGGCGCGCATGGAAATGTACAGGTCCTGCACCGCCGACCGGCGCCTGCTTGTGGTACTCGACAACGCTCACGACGCTGAACAGGTGGAACCGCTCCTTCCAGGCGCGGCGAGTTGTCGAGTCCTGGTGACCAGTCGCCGCATCATGCCGAGCCTGACGGTCCGGCACGGCGCGAGTCACGTGCGCCTCAACGTGCTCGGCAACCTCGAAGCCCGGACTCTGCTGGGGCGAAGGCTGGGCGAGTCTCGCGCCACGGCCGAACCGGAGGCTCTCGAGAGCATCCTGCGCGTGTGCGCGGGCCTGCCGCTGGCGCTGGCGATTGTTGCGGCCAGAGCGGTCACAGAGCCGGAGTTTCCATTGCGGGCCATCACCGAGCGGTTGCAGGAAGCCGATAGCGCCTTGGCGGCCCTGGACTCCGTTGACCCCCTCGGCGACATACGTGCGGTGTTCTCATGGTCGTACCGGGCGCTGAGCCCGGAGGCCGCGCGACTGTTCGGCCTCTCCGGCCTGCATCCCGGCCCGGACTTCAGCGCCGCGGCGGTCGCCAGCCTGCTGGGGGTGACACCGCGTCGAGCACGGGAGCTGTTGCAGGAGCTGACCGGAGTCCATCTGCTGACCGAGAACGAACCGGGGCGGTACCGCAGCCACGATCTCCTGGCGGCCTACGCGAGAGAGCGGCTGGCCACTGACGTGAGCGAGTCCGACCAGGCGAAGGCGCGTCGCCGCCTGCTCGGCCATTACACGGGATCCGCGTCCGAGGCCTCGTCCAGGATCGACTCTCGCCGCGAGGTCGAGCCGACCCCGGGAGCGGAGCACGGCGCGGTCGTCGAGGCGTTCGACGAGGCCGAAGCGGCTCTCGAATGGGTGCTCGCCGAGGTGCGGGTTCTCGCCAACATGGTCGAGTTCGCCGAACGCACCGGTCTCGACGAGTATGCGGTGTCGCTGGCCCGGTCGATCGCCGGAGCGCTGCATCGCAACGGCGACTGGGACATCGGACTGGCCACGCAGCGCTGCGCCCTGCGCGCGGCCCGGCGGCTCGGTGACCACCGCCATGAGGCCACTGTCCACCTCCACATCGCGATGTTCCTGTTCTCGAGCAGCGAGTTCGACCTGGTCGAGCGGCACCTGGTCGAGGGACTGGACCTGTGCGACCCCGAACGCGACATGAATCTGATGGCCCGGATCGAGTATCGATTCGCAGCACACCTCGACGAGCTCGGCCGCATCGACGAAGCCTTGGGCCACTGCCTGGCGGCGCTCCGGCTGTTCGCCGAGTCCGGGGACGACGACGGCCGGGCCAGAGCGTTGAACGGTATCGGCTGGTTCCACGCCAAGTCGGGGCGCTACGCGGAGGCTCTCGAATACTGCGGAAGGTCGCTCTCGCTGTGCCGGGCGATCGGGGCGGTGAGCATCGAAGCGTCGGTCCTCGACACCATCGGATACCTGTGGCACCGCCAGGGGCGCCATTCCGATGCCGTCGAGCACTACCTGCAGTCGCTGGAGCTCAGCGTGAGCATCGGCCTCCGTTCTACCGAGGTGCATACTCACGAGCATCTCGGCGACGCATACCGCGCGATGGGCGAACCGGGTCCGGCGCGAGACCACTGGCAGCGAGCGCTCACCGTCTTCGAAGTGGCGAGCGATCGTCATGCGGCACGGGTGCGCGCCAAGCTCGACGAACTCGGCACCCCTCACAGGCACCGGTGAATCCGATGCGCGAAAAGGCCGAGCCCTCCGGAGAGGGCTCGGCGGCCTAATCGGTTCACTCGTTCAGTCTCAGCGGCGGACCAGGTCGAGCAGTCGCTGGTTCTGGTCGCGTCGGTACCAGGCGATGCCGGAGAATGCTCCGGCACCCACCGTGAGTCGCCGATCACATTGCATCAGTGCTGTTTCCGGGCCTGCCGGTTAGGCTCGAGCCATGGATCGAACCCCCGACGGCCTCATCTTCCGCGAGTCCGCGCGCGTCCTGATCGTCGACGAGCGCGACCGGGCCCTCATGTTCTTCGGCGCAGGACTGGTCCGGCAGGACGCCGACTACTACTTCACCGTCGGCGGCGGCGTCGACGACGGCGAGACGCTCGCCGAGGCCGCGGCCCGCGAAGTGCTCGAAGAGACCGGCCTCCGGGTCGAGCCGGAGGACCTGGGCGAGCCCGTGGCCCACACCGAAGGCGCCTGGACCACCCACGGAGGCGTCCGCTTCTACTCGGACGACAACTTCTTCTTCCTGCGAGTCCCGCATTTCGAAGTGAGCCTCGACGGGCTCGAAGCGGGCGAGGAGAAGGAGATCAACCACCACGAATGGCTCGGCCTCGACGACTTGGACGCCACCGACGCGATCGTCTTCCCGATCGGCCTGGCCGCCGTCCTCAAGCGACTCCTGTCCGGTGAGACACCAGAAGCTCCGATCGAACTCGAGTGGGTGGACCAGGGTGCCTCGTGACAGGCGAGTCATCCGGCGCAAGTGCGCGCGCGTGCTCGTCGTGGACGAGGACGACCGGGTGCTGCTGTTCTTCAGTTCCGGGTTCGTCGCGCCCGGCGTCGAGTACTACGTGACCGTCGGCGGCGGCGTCGATCCCGGCGAGACGCTCGCCGAGGCGGCCGCGCGGGAGCTGCTCGAGGAGACCGGTCTGCGCGTCGATCCCGGCGAACTCGGACCGGTCGTGGCGCGCGCCAGCGGGGAGTGGTCCGACAACCCGGCCGAGCTGGTCTTCCAGGAAGACCTCTACTTCTGCTACCGCACCCCGCACTTCGACCCGCCGCGGGACGGCCTGGAGGAGGTCGAACTCCAGGAGCTGACCGAGGCCCGCTGGCTCACCCTCGACCAGGCGGAGGAGGCCGACCCGGTGATCTTTCCCGCCCGCATAGCCGACCTGCTCAAAGGACTCCTGGACGGGACGGTTCCCGAAGTGCCCGTGAGGCTTCCGTGGCGCGCCTGGACGTTCGACCCCGGATCGGGCTGGACGGTCATCGACCGTTTCGGGATACTTGGTCAGTGAGCGCGAACCAGGACACACCTCGCATCGACCGGCTCGGGGCCCGCTGCATCGTATTCGACGAGCGCGACCACGTCTTGTTCGTCGGCGGCCACGCCTCCGCCGACCGCCCGGCGAGGTGGTTCCTGCCCGGCGGCGGCTTGGACCCCGGCGAGACCCCGGCCGAGGCGGCCCGCCGCGAACTCCAGGAGGAGACCGGCTTCCTGGTCCGACCCGACGCGCTCATCGGGCCCGTCGCGGCCCAGCGGTACCAGGCGGTCCGCAGGGGCGCCCCGTTCGTCCGGGAGAACTACCTGTTCTTCACCAGGGTCGAACGCTTCGAGCCGCGCGTCTGCGGCGCCGACCCGTACGAGCTCGACCTCGAGTTCCAGTGGATCCCGGTCGACGAGTTCACCACCACCGAGGGCTTCGACTACATAGACCCGCTCCTCGGCCTGGTCAAACGGCTCCTCGGAGGCGACGTCCCCGACCGGCCGATCCGGCTCGAACCCACCGGACGCCCTGAATCGAGAATATGAGACCAATCACTTACGAGGGATTTACGAGGAAATACCTGTCGTAGTGCCCCAATAGCTTCGGATTCGTGACCACTCACGCACACGACACGCCGCTCAAACTATGTCGCGAGCGGCCGGAATTCGCACTCGAACTCGCCGGGAAGGTCCTCGGGATCCCCATCCCCGAATACGACGAGGCGCTGCCCTATTCGGAGTCCGCGACCGACGTAGAGGTCCGCGACCTCAACGCAGACAGCGTCGTGCTCTGCCGCAGCGGTACGACCAATTGCTTCGGCGTCATCGTCGAAGTCCAGCGCGGCGAGGACGACCGCAAGCAGTTCTCCTGGCCCGCCTACCTGGTCAACATCAGGCACCGGATCAATGCGCCGGTAGTGCTGGTGGTGATCTGCCCCGACCGCGCCACGGCGGCCTGGGCGAGGAAGGAGGTCGAGACCGGCCATCCCGGCTTCGTGTTCCAGCCGCTCGTTCTCGGGCCGGACAACTACCCGAAACTGACCGAACCTTCCGGCACCGGCGAACTCGCCGAGCAGATGGTGGTCGGAGCACTGATACACGGCCGCGCGCCCGATGCCGAATCGATCTTCGCGGCCGCGAACCACGAACTGGCGGCGCTTCCCGTGGAACGAGCCGCACGCTACGCTGAATACATGTTGGGCCAGCTCACTGAGCGGCCCCGCAGGATTCTGGAGGCCCTGATGCAGAACGAGACCTACCCGTACCAGAGCAAGCTCCTCGCCGACCGCGAGGCCCGCGGCGAGGCCCGCGGCGAGGCCCGCGGCCTGATCCGCGGTGAGGCACGAGCTCTGTTGACCGTGATCGAATCACGCGGCCTGCCGATCTCCGAGCGCCAGCGCCGCCGCATCGAAGACTGCGAGGACGCGGTGCGCCTCAACGCATGGCTGAAGCGGGCAGCCGTGGTGCCCTCGGTCGCGGACATCCTCGGATAGCCGGAACCGGTCGGGCCGGCCAGGCTTTGCCCGGCCGGCCCCGTTACCGGTGCATCGCTCAGAGTTCGGTCTCCGAGCGGTCGCCCGACCATTCGGTGTGGAAGGTGCCCTCGCGGTCGACCCGCTTGTAGGTGTGGGCGCCGAAGAAGTCCCGCTGCCCCTGGATCAGGGCGGCCGGGAGGCGCTTGGAGCGAAGGCCGTCGTAGTAGGCCAGGGCCGCCGAAAAGCCCGGGGTCGGGATGCCGGCCTGGACGGCCGCGGAGACCACTCGCCGCCACGCGTCCTGGGCTTCGGTGACGATCTTGGTGAACTCCGGTGCGGCCAGCAGGGTCGGCAGGCCGGGATTGCCGCGCCAGGCGGCGGTGATCTTGTCGAGGAACCCCGCCCGGATGATGCAGCCGGACCGCCACAGCGCCGCGCACGAGCCGAGGTCGATGTCCCAGCCGAACTCGGCGTTGGCCGCGGCGATCTGGTCGAAGCCCTGGGCGTAGGCGACGATCTTCGAGGCGTACAGGGCCTGGCGTACGTCGTCGACGAAGCTCTCGGGCAGGTCGACGCCGCCGTCGGGGCCGGAGAGGACGCCCACGGCGCCCTCGCGCTGCCTGGTGCCGCTGGACAGGGCGCGGGCGAACGTGGCCTCGGCGATGCCGGTGACCGGGACGCCCAGGTCGAGCGCGATCTGGACGGTCCAGCGGCCGGTGCCCTTCTGCCCGGCCTGGTCGAGGACGACGTCGACGAACGGCTTGCCGGTCGCGGCGTCGGTGTGCCCGAGGACCTCGGCGGTGATCTCGATCAGGTAGGAGTCGAGGTCGCCGGTGTTCCATTCGGAGAAGATCTTGCTCAGCTCGGTCGGCTCGATCCCGGCGCCGCGGCGCAGCAGGTCGTAGGCCTCGCCGATGAGCTGCATGTCGGAGTATTCGATGCCGTTGTGCACCATCTTGACGAAGTGCCCGGCGCCGTCGGGGCCCAGGCGGGTGCAGCAGGGGGTGCCGTCGGGGGCCTTGGCGGAGATGGCCTCCAGGATCGGGCCGAGGCTCTCGTAGGACTCGGCCGAGCCGCCGGGCATGATCGAGGGGCCGTTGAGCGCGCCCTCCTCGCCGCCGGAGACGCCGGTGCCGACGAAGTGGATGCCCCTCTCGCGCAGGGCGGCCTCGCGGCGGCGCGTGTTCTCGAAGTGGGCGTTGCCGCCGTCGATGATCATGTCGCCGGGCTCCATGAGCTCGGCGAGGGACTCGATGACCGCGTCGGTGGCCTTGCCCGCCTGGACCATGATCATGGCCTTGCGGGGGCGCTTGAGCGAGGCGACGAAGTCCGCCAGCTCCTCGGAGGGCACGAAGTCGCCGTCGCCGCCGTGCTCGGCGATCAGCTCCTGGGTCTTGGCGTAGGTCCGGTTGTAGACCGCGACGGTGAAGCCGTGGCGGGCGAAGTTGCGGGCGAGGTTCGAGCCCATGACGGCCAGCCCGACCACCCCGATGTCGGCGGTGCGCATAAACCTGTCTCCCTACATGTGTATAGAGCGGGTACTCCGCGATTCTCTCGGATTTCTCCGGCGGCCGTGCCGCCGCCGCCCATCGTATCCACGCAGCGGGACCGCCGCCCGGGTCCGAGGACACGGCCGGTGACTCCTTCCGGCGGGGCCCGCGGGGGCATAGGCTGTGGGCGTGCAGTACTACGAGTCCGTTCTCGACCTCATCGGCGACACCCCGCTGGTCAAGCTCAACTCGGTCACCGACGGCGCCTCCGCCACCGTCCTGGCCAAGATCGAGTACCTCAACCCCGGCGGCTCGGTCAAGGACCGCATCGCCCAGCGCATGATCGACGAGGCCGAGGTCTCGGGCGCGCTGAAGCCCGCCGGCACCATCGTCGAGCCGACCAGCGGCAACACCGGCGTGGGCTTGGCCATGGTCGCCCAGCAGCGCGGCTACCGGTGCGTGTTCGTCTGCCCCGACAAGGTCTCCGAGGACAAGCGGAACGTGCTGAAGGCGTACGGCGCCGAGGTCGTGGTGTGCCCCACCGCGGTCGACCCGGAGGACCCGCGCTCCTACTACAAGGTCTCCGACCGGCTCCTGACCGAGATCGAGGGCTCGTGGAAGCCCGACCAGTACTCCAACCCGGCGAACCCGGCGTCGCACTACGCCCAGACCGGGCCGGAGCTGTGGGAGCAGACCGGCGGGGACATCACCCACTTCGTGGCCGGGATCGGCACCGGCGGGACCATCACCGGGACCGGCAAGTTCCTCAAGGAGGTCTCCGAGGGTCGGGTCAGGATCGTCGGCGCCGACCCCGAGGGCTCGGTCTACTCCGGAGGGTCGGGGCGGCCGTACCTGGTCGAGGGCGTCGGCGAGGACTTCTGGCCGACCAACTACGACGCGGGGCTGCCCGACGAGATCGTCGAAGTCACCGACGCCGAGGCGTTCGAGATGACGCGCCGCCTGGCCCGCGAGGAGGGGCTGCTGGTGGGCGGCTCGTCCGGGATGGCCGTCGTCGGCGCGATCGAGGTCGCCCGCCGGGCCGGGCCCGACGACGTGGTCGTGGTGCTGCTGCCCGACGGCGGCCGCGGCTACCTGTCCAAGATCTTCAACGACGGCTGGATGACCGAGTTCGGATTCATGGCCTCGGGGACCGGGGACACCACCGTCGCCGAGGTCCTCTCGGGCAAGGACGGGGCCATTCCCGAGCTGGTGCACGTCCATCCCACCGACACCGTGCGCGAGGCGATCGACATCATGCGCCAGTTCGGGGTCAGCCAGATGCCGGTCCTGGGGGCCGAGCCGCCGGTGATGAGCGGCGAGGTCAGCGGTGCCGTGGCCGAGAAGGACCTCATGGACGCCCTGTTCAAGGGGCAGGCGACCCTGCACGACCCGATCGAGCGGCACGTGGGCGAGGCGCTGCCGACGATCGGCTCGGGCGACCTGGTCGAGCGGGCGGTGGAGGTGCTGGAGAACCACGACGCGGTCATGGTCTTCAGCGAGGGCAAGCCGATCGGCGTGCTCACCCGCCAGGACCTGCTGACCTACGTCGAACGCTGAGTCGCCGCGCCGTCGCGCAAATCGGACGAGTCGGATTTTTCTCCGGCGGGCTCTTGACAGATGCTCGCGTATCGACAACCATGACAGTAATTATTAGGAATATTTACTGATCATGGAGGTCTCGTGCGAAGCACTCGCAGAAGAACGGCGATCATCGCCGCAGCGACCCTCGTGACCGGGCTGGCGCTCGCCGTCCCGATCGCCTTCGCCACCACCGCCTCGGCCGCCGAGTGCGAGGGCGACCCCTGGGACTCCGGAGCCGTCTACACCGGAGGCGACCTGGTCAGCCACCAGGACAACGAGTACCGCGCCAAATGGTGGACCACCGGCGAGGAGCCGGGCACCACCGGACAATGGGGCGTGTGGGAGACCCTCGGCCCGTGCGACGGCGCCGGAGAGGACCCCACCGACGACCCCACCACCGATGAGCCGACGGACGACCCGACCGGCCCGCCGGCCGGTGACGGCGACGCCCGCCTGACCGGCTACTGGCACAACTTCGACAACGGCTCGACCGTCCTGGAGCTGAACGAGGTCCCGGCCGCGTACGACATCGTCGCCATCGCCTTCGCCGAGTCGACCGCCACTCCCGGCCAGGTCGACTTCGCCCTCGACTCCAGCCTCACCGGCACCGGCTACACGGACCAGGAGTTCAAGGACGACATCGCCGCCCTCCAGGCGGAGGGCCGATCGGTCGTCGTCTCCGTCGGCGGCGAGAAGGGCAACGTCACCGTCAACGACGACGCCACCGCGAACGCCTTCGCGCAGTCCGTGCTGTCGCTGATGGACGAGTACGGCTTCGACGGCGTCGACATCGACCTCGAGCACGGCATCGACGCCGCCGCCCTGGAGGCGGCCATGCGCGCCATTCACGCCGGGGCCGGATCGGACCTGGTCTACACGATGGCCCCCCAGACCATCGACTTCCAGCACGAAGGCGCCGGGTACTACCAGCTCGCGGTCAACACCCGGGACATCCTGACCATCGTCAACATGCAGTACTACAACTCCGGCACCATGCTCGGCTGCGACGACCAGGTATACGGGCACGGGGACGTGGACTTCCTGACCGCCCAGGCGTGCATCCAGCTCGAGGCCGGACTGGACCCGAGCCAGGTCGGCCTCGGCCTGCCCGCCGTCCCAAGCGCGGCCGGCAGCGGCTACGTCGACCCGGGCATGGTCAACGATGCCCTCGACTGCCTGTCCAAGCTCGTCAACTGCGGCGACTTCACCCCCGACCAGGCATACCCGGGCATCGGCGGCGCCATGACCTGGTCGATCAACTGGGACGCCACCAACGGCTACGACTTCGCGAGCACCGTCTCCGGACACTTCGCCGAACTGCCCTGACCTCCCGCTGTCCTGTATCCGCCGATACGGAACGACAACGGCGGGCCCGGGCCGACTCATGAGGCCGGCTCGGGCCCGCCCTCCGCCCCGATCCGCGCGGCCACTCCGTCGAGCACCAGCTCCAAGCCGAAGCGAAAGTCCTCCTCGCCGGTCTGCTTACCGGTGTCCTCCAGCGCTCCCGAGGCGAACAGCGCCGCCGCGTCCGGGAACCGCTCGGGCTCGACCAGCCGCGCCATCGCCATGCCGTATTCTCGCTCGGCCGCGGCCTGGTCCATGCCGGTGCCCTCGCGGCCCGCGGCCAGCCCCCGCGCCAACTGCGCGGCGCTCTTGACGTAGCCGCTGACCAGCATGATGACCCCGACCCGCGCCTGCCAGTCCAGCGGCGTCGAGCGCATCGCGCGCAGCCCGGCGTCGAACCACGCGATCCCGTTCGGGCCGCTCGGCGGTCCCGATGGGCGGAGGTCGGCCAGCCACGGGTGGCGCTCGAAGACCGCGGCCTGCTCTTCCGACCACCGCCGCAGGCGCTCGCGCCAGGGGCCGGTGCCCTCCAGCGAGGCCGGGACCGGGCCGTTCGCGGCGTCGTGCATCAGCGTCAGCAGCTCGTCCTTGGAACCGACGTAGCGGTATAGGGCCATCTTGGTCGTCCCGAGGGACTCGGCGACCTTCGGCAGCGTCACCGCCGCCAGGCCCTGCCGGTCGGCCAGTGCCACCGCCGCGTCCACCACGCGTCCGACGTCGAGCCTGGCCGGTCGCCCGCGACGCGAATCGGCCGGGATCCGCCACAGCCGCGCCAGCTCGGCGGGCATGCGATCCCCGTCCATCAGGTCCCCTCACCTCCGCGCCCCGGATCGATCCGCTGGAGGCCATCATCGCACACACTATTAGTGTCTCTAGGATACTATCTATCGGATACTAAATCGGATCGAGACAAGGAAGCGCAATGACCACCCGACTGCACACCCCCGATCCCCGCCTCAGACGCGGGCTGGTGCTCGCCTCCGAGCGCGCGCTCGCACCCGACCTCGCCCGCGGCGCGATGCTGCTCTTCATCGCGCTGGCCAACGCCGCCGGCTACTTCCTCGCCAGCGCCCCCGGCATCGAACCCGACCCCAGGGGAGCCGAGCGGATCGTCAACCTCTTCATGGTCGAATTCGTACACGCCAGGGCGTTCCCGCTGTTCGCGATCATGTTCGGCTACGGCCTCGTCCAACTCGCCACCCGCCAGGAGCGGGCCGGGGCCACGCCCGCCCAGGTCAGGAGCGTCCTGCTGCGACGCAACGTCTGGCTGCTCGCCTTCGGCGTCGCCCACGGCATCCTGCTCTACTCCGGCGACTTCCTCGGCGCCTACGGCCTCATCGGCATCGCCTTCACGCTGCTGCTGCTCCAGCGCTCCGATCGCGTCCACCGATTCGCGACCTGGTACCTGGCCCTTGCCGGCGCCTATATGCTCGTTCTCGGCCTCATAGTCGGAATCGGACTCGCCGGCGGCTACGGAGGCTCGGCCACTGTGTCGACCTCGCCGTTCCCGTCGGCCGAATCGGACAGCTACGCCGCGTCCCTCGTCGAACGCGCCGCCGAATGGCCCGTCCACACCGCCACACTGCTGCCGATGATCCTCATGGTCTGGGTCGGGGCCGCACGGCACCGCATCCTCGAAGAGCCCGCACGGCACCTGCGGCTGCTGGCCTGGACCGCCGCGGGCGGCATCGCCGTCGCCGTCGCGGCGGGAATGCCGATGGCCCTGGCCAGCGGGGGCTTTCTCGACGCCGAAACCGCCGGGCCGATCCGGATGCTCTACGAGACCTCCGGCTTCTTCGGCGGCATCGGCTACGCGGCCCTGTTCGGCCTGCTGGCGCACGCACTGACCCGACAAGGAACGTCGAACCTCGCGGTCGATGCCATCACCGCTCTCGGGCGGCGCTCGCTCACCGGCTACCTGTGTCAATCGGTCGCCTGGATGGTCCTGGCCGCGCCGTTCGCGCTGAACCTCGCGGCGAATACCGCCAGCCCGCTGCTGACGTCGCTGCTGTGCGCGGTCGCGGTCTGGCTGGCCACGGTCGCCGCCGCCTACCTCATGTGGCGCTGCGTCTACCGCGGCCCCGCCGAGGTCCTGCTGCGACGCCTCACGTACGGGAGGCGCTGAGGCTGGTCGGCGGGTGTCGTGTTTCATTTCGGGCGTAGCACCCGCTCGATCGTGGCATCGTGTGTCTCTGTGCGTGCGAGTCGCTAGGAGAGTCACAAGTGGTCGTGGAGGCGATTACCACGACACCGACTCGATGCTCCTGAACTTAGGATCTTGACACTCGGCCCAATACAGCGTTTGTGGTCCTATCGATCCAGGAGGTGATCCATGATAGCAACTCGGGGTTGTCAACCAATATGTCCTGGTGATCCGGCCATTGGGTCCTCGTCTGTTCGGCTGTCGCCGCAGCGACAGCCGCCAGATCGGCATCTATCGCACCAAAACGAGTCCTCAATCGCCGCTCCAAACGTTCAAAGCTGTTGAGAGTAACTGATTCGAAGCGACGGCTACCGTCGAGCTTGAGCCCGAGGTCTTCTCCTTCGCTGTCGAAGGGAACATACGGTGTGGTTGCTACCAAGTCATACGCAGGTGAAAGTGTAGGGCGGTGTCGATCCTGGTACAGCAAAGTCCAGTTCTTCAGGTGGGCGTCACCATTACCGATCACCACATTGAACGAGATACGTCGAATAGCCTCGACCAAGGCACGCTCGTCATGTCCGCGGTAAGACAAGGCTGCCACAGTTTCGAACGTACCTTCATATTTCTGGTGCGGGTACTTGTCCCTGACCTGCGCGAAGTCTTCGGCATGAATAAGGCCCCGCTTGCTGCTTCGGTCGAATCTTCGAACAGCATAGGCCCATTCCTCTTCATTCGGCCACATTCGCGATGGGAGGCCCGGAAGCTGATCGCGGTGCAGCATTCGAGTTTCAGGAGTGTCGATACCAACTGCTTTCGCGAGGCTCATAATGGCGAATTCATTTCGCGGCACATCCTTGTGCCGATAATCCGGAAATTTCACCAACCAATCTCCGCGCTCGTGTGCCGTTGGTACTGTGAGACGGTCACCGTCTTGCAGCATCGAAAATTTTAGTGCGACTCCGGCCAGAGAGAAACGCCATGGTCCGCTATCGGATGTCGGCTTGCCGGATTCGGCATCATTGGTGTCTGGCCAATGCAGTTCACCGTCCGGATATTCGGTGCGTACAACCTGCACGGCCCCCGGGAGATCGTGCCCGACTTGAGCAAGCAACTCCATTTCGCGGTCGAGGGAGACACCGCGCGCTTGGGCAACCCATTCCCGCAACGGACCCTCTGGAAGAAGATTAGAGAACCATTGCGGAAGACGAAGTGATTTCGCATATCGTCCACGCAGAGATTCTTCAAATCGCAATCCCAGTATAGGCCGATCCGGATCATCCAGATAGGAATCGTTGAACCAGAACTGGGTGTAATCTCCTCGTTGGCACAGGGTGCCAATACGGTCTCCGTACAGCAGTACTGCAAAGTAATATTCCTCGAGCTCTGACACCATCTCAGCCTACTCGACCGTATCCAAATCGAGCGAGTCAAGAGGAGGAGTATCCTCGTGTTCCCACTGTGCCTTGCGCTCTAGGAAGTTGCGCAGTTGTTCCCGGATTGACTGCTCACGAATGCGAAGAAATTCTGTTACAGCACCTTCGGTGAGTGCGGCAAACGCCTCCTCATTTATGAGATGAGATCGCAAGACCTCGTGACCGCCAAACCGATCTGCATCCGAGTCGGACCCGAGCATCGTTCTGGACTGACCGACCAGGGACCTAATTTCTTCGGTTGGTTCCATTGCGGAAGGCAGCAGCAGATGATTTGCCGGGGAGAGATAGCGTTCGACCGCCAGGCGCTTGTTCAACAGCCGTTCTACCACTTCGTAAGCGGTCTTCTGGTCATTGATGGCGGAGCTCAGTTCATCGGCAGTAAATGGTTCTCCATGCTCGAAAGATCGCGGACCCAGCGACCACCAGGCACAGAGCGTGATCTTGGTGGCAGCTTCATTGGTGCGGAACCGATTTGGAAATGGGATCTCGCGAGAGGATGTTCGTACAGAGGAGACAAGCTGCTGGATCGACAGGTCCAGGTCGTTGGCCTTGATCTTGGCCGAGAGCGAGCGGCCAAGCAGGGTGAAATTCCCTTTGAAGATCACAGGGCCGGAGGCGGCCGTCCTCCAATACCAGCGGACCAGCAGGTCCAAGGTCCTTTCGGAAGGATCGGGGAAATGCGCGAAGAACCGTGTCAACACCACTAGCGTCGCTTCGTAGGCCAGGAATGCCTTGTGCGGAACTCCTGCTCGATCCTGCAGGAATTCGACTGCTCTGAGCAATGCAGATTCGCCATTTCGGTAGGCGTCATCCTGATCCTCGTTCGGGAAGTCGCCCGGTTGGCGTTTAGCTTCGGCGTCGAACTCTATTCTGATATCCCGTGAAGGGTCGGGACCTCGTCGTGCGAGCAAGGAAGAGAGTACTGTCCGGTCCTCGATTCGACCGAAGCCGGTCGCCGCATCGATGCGATCGGCGATGCCGCCGAAGGTCAGTGCCTCACCTTGGCTGTGATCCCCCGATGCGAACAGCGCCTCAAATATCTCCGAGCGCCTGAGTCGTTTGCCCGAGTTATTCATTCGGTCGAAGATGTCGGTGAGGATCTTCTCGTCGTCCTGCTTCACCAGATAGACGGGGATCCGGTATTCACGCAGCTTCCTGGCGATGCGTTGGGCCGTCTTGAAGTCGGCCGGATCATGCCCGGCTTTCTCGGCAAACCACGAGATCATAGCTTCAAGATCGAAAAGCACGGGAAGCGGTATGAGGTTAGCGGATTGCCACTGCTGGGGGTCGTAGACGAACTCATTCTTCCGCAGGTCGTAGTAGTGCGCGAACGGCCCGGTGCGGTGATCAATGTCCTTGAGCGCATTTGCCAGGCTGGTGATGCGCTGCTGACCGTCGACCACCCATTGCGTCTCCGAACCCGCTGGCGCATCGATGTGCAGATCACCGAGTTTGAGGCCCTGTGCAGGTGAATCCCGAAGCCACAGGAGGAGACTGCCGATCGGATAACCCTTGACAATGCTATCGAAGAGCCTCGATACATCCTTGTTCGTCCACCGGAAGTCCCGCTGGAAATGTGGGACTCGAATCTTTCCCTCCCAGGCGGCCGTGACCAGATCCACCAGAAAGTAGGTATCTGCGCTAGGTTGAGTCTCGAGACCGCTGTTAATCGACATGGGATCCTCTAGGACGAATCGTTCTTAGCTCTGATAACGAGGGTACGTTCGAATCATCGTTGACAGTGATCGCATCACCCTCATGAAGATGTGGGGCCGACGGTGATCTTGGGCTTGCGGCCGATCGACAGGGTCGGCTTGCGGGTCTCCTCGTAGAAGTCGTTGCCCTTGTCGTCGACGACGATGAAGGCCGGGAAGTCCTCGACCTCGATCTTCCAGACCGCCTCCATGCCCAGCTCGGGGTACTCCAGGACCTCCATGGACTTGATGTTGTCCTGGGCGAGCTTGGCGGCCGGGCCGCCGATCGAACCCAGGTAGAACCCGCCGTGCTTCTTGCAGGCGTCGGTGACCTGCTGCGAGCGGTTCCCCTTGGCCAGCATCACGAACGAGCCGCCGGCTTCCTGGAACCTGTCGACGTAGCTGTCCATGCGCCCGGCCGTGGTCGGCCCGAACGAGCCCGAGGCGTAGCCCTCGGGGGTCTTGGCCGGACCGGCGTAGTAGACCGCGTGGTCCCGCAGGTAGTCGGGCATCGGCTCGCCGGCGTCGAGGCGCTCGCGGATCTTGGCGTGGGCGATGTCGCGGGCGACCACGAGCGGCCCGGTGAGGGCCACGCGCGTCTTGAACGGGTGCTTGGACAGCTCGGCGCGGATCTCGCTCATCGGGCGGTTGAGGTCGATGCGCACGACCTCGCCGTCGAGCTGCTCCCCGGTGGCCTCGGGCAGATACTTGCCCGGGTCGGTCTCGAGCCGCTCGAGGAACACGCCCTCGGAGGTGATCTTGGCCTTGGCCTGGCGGTCGGCCGAGCAGGAGACGGCGAGCGCGACCGGCAGCGAGGCGCCGTGGCGGGGCAGGCGGATGACGCGCACGTCGTGGCAGAAGTACTTGCCGCCGAACTGGGCGCCGATCCCGAAGCCGCGGGTGAGCTCCAGGACCTGCTGCTCGAGCTCGACGTCGCGGAAGCCGTGGCCGGAGGCCGAGCCCTCGGCGGGCATACCGTCCAGGTACTTGGCGGAGGCGTACTTGGCGGTCTTGAGCGCGTACTCGGCGCTGGTGCCGCCGATGACGATCGCCAGGTGGTACGGCGGGCAGGCGGCGGTGCCGATCTGGCGCAGCTTCTCGTCGAGGAAGGCCGTCATCGCCTCGGGGTTGAGGATGGCCTTGGTCTCCTGGAACAGGAAGGACTTGTTGGCGCTGCCGCCGCCCTTGGCCATGAACAGCAGCTTGTAGGCGTCGTCGCCCTCAGCGTAGAGCTCGATCTGGGCCGGCAGGTTGGAGCCGGTGTTCTTCTCCTCCCACATCGACAGCGGCGCCATCTGGCTGTAGCGCAGGTTCAGGTCGCGGTAGGCCCGCCACACGCCGCGGGAGAGGTGCTCGGCGTCGCGCATGTCGGTGAGGACGTGCTGGCCGCGCTTGCCCATGACGATGGCGGTGCCGGTGTCCTGGCACATCGGCAGGACCCCGCCGGAGGCGATATTGGCGTTCTTGAGCAGGTCCATGGCCACGAAGCGGTCGTTGCCGCTGGCCTCGGGGTCGTCGAGGATGCCGCGCAGCTGGGCCAGGTGGGCCGGGCGCAGGTAGTGGGAGATGTCGTGGATGGCCTCGGCGGCGAGCTCGGTGAGCACCCGGGGCTCGATGGTGAGGAACCGCCGGCCGGCGGCCTCGACGGTGTTCACCCCGTCCTCGGTGAGCAGCCGGTACTCGGTCTCGTCGGGCCCGGTGGGAAGCAGGTCGGTGTATTGGAACTCAGCCGTCACGCCATCCAACTTAGCGCGGGAGACATCGGGCACACCGGTGCCACGGCGTCCGGTCCGCGGCCCGGGGTTGTCGGGGGCCATTGGTAGCGTCACAGATGCGCGGTGCGGTTCGGCCGGGCCGCGTAATCGCAGGTACGATTGCCAGGTTGTCCGCCGGTGAGCGGGCGACGCGCAAGTGATCCTCCTGCCACGGAAGGACCGTGGCCGTTGAGACCGAAGGAGGTGGAGCGATCTTGCGGCACTACGAAATCATGGTGATCTTCGAACCCAATCTCGAGGAGAGCCAGGTCAGCCCGACACTGGATAAGTTCCTGAAGGGCATCAAGGACGCCGGAGGCGCCGTCGACAAGATCGACGTCTGGGGCCGCCGCCGTCTGGCCTACGAGATCGAGAAGAACAGCGAAGGCATCTACGCCGTCATCGACCTGCAGTCCGAGCCCGCTCCCGTGGCGGAGATGGACCGGCAGCTGCGGCTCAACGAGTCGGTGCTGCGGACCAAGGTGCTGCGGCCGGAGCTTCGGTAACCCGACATTGCAACTGCGAGACCTTAGGGAGAAGAGGTCATGGCAGGAGAGACAGTCATCACGGTTATCGGCAACCTCGTCGACGACCCCGAACTGCGTTACACGCCGTCCGGTGCCGCCGTCGCGAAGTTCCGGATCGCCTCCACGCCCCGAACCTTCGACCGGGAGTCCGGTCAGTGGAAGGACGGCGAGGCGATGTTCCTGACATGCAGCGTGTGGCGGCAGTACGCCGAGAACGTGGCCGAGTCCCTCTCCAGGGGCTCCCGCGTGATCGTGCAGGGCAAGCTCAAGCAGCGCAGCTTCGAGACCCGCGAGGGCGAGAAGCGCACTGTGTACGAGCTCGACGTCGAAGAGGTCGGCCCCGCGCTGCGGTTCGCCACGGCGAAGATCAACAAGTCCGGCGGCGGCGGAGGCGGCGGCCGTTCCCAGTTCGGGAGCGGCGGCGGCGGTGGAGCCGTGCCGGACGACCCTTGGGCCTCGGCGGCCCCTGCCGGCGGCGGTGCGCCGTCCGGTCAGGGCTTCGACGAGGACCCCCCGTTCTGACCGGGCCGAACGCCCGGATCGTTCTCAAGTAAGGCATAAGAAGGACCATGGCCAACTCGAAGTCGGCTCCCCTGCGGAAGCCGAAGAAGAAGCCCAACCCTCTGGAGAAGGAGGGTATCGCTTACGTCGACTACAAGGACACCGCGCTGCTGCGGAAGTTCATCTCCGACCGCGGCAAGATCCGTGCCCGCCGTGTCACCGGTGTCACCTCGCAGCAGCAGCGGCAGATCGCGGCGGCGGTCAAGAACGCCCGCGAGATGGCGCTGCTCCCGTACACCAGCCAGAGCCGATAGGAAGGAGCGGACTTATGAAGATCATCCTGACTCATGAGGTCCCCAACCTGGGCTCGGCCGGTGACGTGGTGGAGGTCAAGCCCGGCTACGGCCGCAACTACCTCGTGCCCCAGGGCCTGGCGATCGCCTGGACCAAGGGCGGCCAGAAGGAGGTGGACGCGATCCAGCGCGCCCGCAAGGCGCACCAGATCCACACCTTCGAGCACGCCCGCCAGGTGGCCGACCAGCTCAAGCAGACCGACGCCCACATCGTCGCCCGCGTGGGCGACGCCGGGCGCCTGTTCGGCTCGATCACCCCGGCCGACGTGGTCAAGGCGGTCGAGGAGGCCGGCGGGCCCAAGCTCGACCGGCGCCGCGTGGAGCTGCCGGGCACGATCAAGGCGACCGGCACCTACGACGTCAGCGTGAAGCTGCACCAGGAGGTGACCGCGAAGTTCAAGCTTCAGGTCACCCCGGCCCGGCGCCGCAAGAAGTAGCGCCCGGCAGGACCGAGGGCCCGCGACCGCACGGCGGTCGCGGGCCTCTGTTCGTCCTCAGTAAGTCCAGCCGGCGGTGCGCAGTATGACCGTCACCAGGCCCGCGCCCAGGATCGCCGCGGCCGTCCCGGCCACCCCGGCGCGCCATCCGGCGCGCGGCAGGCGCAGCAGTACCGCCACCAGCAGGCTCGCGGTCAGCGACGATGCCGTCCACGCCCAGCCGCCCGAGACCGTCTCCGAGATGCGCGCCGCCGCTCCGCAACCGGTGTCGGCGCACTTGCCCTCGACCGCGGGCTGCCACACCACCCACGCCAGGTAGACGATCGCCGGCACCACGTACCAGGCCAGCGCCACGAGCAACGTCGGCGTGAACGCGCGCTCGCCGGGCCGGTCGTCGGCCTCGGGGTCCAGGCGCGGTCGCCGCTCGGGCCGCTGGTTCGACGTCATGGATCCCACCTCTGCCGGGAGTGAGTTGCCAGGCGTCCTCACCTTACCGTCAAAGATGGCACGAAGAAATTCTCGTCCACAGCCGGTGGATAAAGTCCTACCAGGTCAGACCCGCGAAATGAGCGCCACTCTCATCACTGTCCACAAGTTGTCCACAGGATCGCCGCACTTATCCACAGGTTATCCACAGGCTTGTACACAGGTTGTCCACAGGGCGGTTTGCTTCGGACGCGCCGGCGACATAGCGTCGTTGGGGCCGCGGGACGTCGTACCCGGGCGGTACATTCTCTGTGAACGCACGGTGACCGAGGGGGGTGGGTGTCATGACCGACGTGTCCGCCGGGAACGCCTACTCGCGCGGCCCGAACGGGTCGTCCTTCGCGGAGGCTCCCCCCGAAGACCCGTTCGGCGGGGCCCGCACCTACGAGCGCACCCCGCCGCAGGACAACGACGCCGAGAAGTCGGTCCTGGGCGGCATGCTCATGAGCAAGGACGCCATCGCCGACGTCATCGAGATCCTCACCGCGGCCGACTTCTACCGGCCCAGCCACGGCATCGTCTTCGACGTCATCTGCGACAAGTTCGCCAATGGCGAGCCGGCCGACGCGATCACCGTCGCCGCCGCCCTGGCCGACGCGGGCGACCTCGCCAAGGTCGGCGGCGGCCCCTACCTGCACGACCTGCTCGACGCGGTGCCGACGGCCGCCAACGCCGGCTACTACGCCAAGATCGTCAAGGACAAGGCGATCCTGCGCCGCCTGATCGAGGCCGGCACCAAGGTCGTCCAATACGGCTACGGCGGCGGCCACGGCGGCCGCGACATCGACGACCTGGTCGACCTGTCCCAGCAGGCGGTCTACGAGGTCACCGACAAGCGCCAGAGCGAGGACTTCGCGATCCTGTCCGACCTGCTCCAGCCGGCCATGGACGAGATCGAGGCCATCGGCGCCAACCAGGGCGTGCTCACCGGGATACCCACCGGCTTCGCCGACCTCGACCGGCTCCTGTCGGGACTCCAGGCCGGGCAGCTGATCATCGTCGCCGGCCGCCCCGGCCTGGGCAAGTCGACCGCCGCGATGGACTTCATGCGGCACGCGAGCCTGCACCACCGGCACCCCTCGGCGCTGTTCAGCCTCGAGATGAGCAAGCTCGAGATCGTGATGCGCCTGCTGAGCGCCGAGACCCGCGTGCCGATGCACGTCCTGCGCTCGGGCGACCTGTCCGACGACGACTGGACCCGCCTGGCCAAGCGCATGGGCGACATCTCCGAGGCGCCGCTGTTCGTCGACGACACCGCGTCGATGACGATGATGGAGATCCGCGCCAAGGCCCGGCGGCTGAAGCAGCGCCACGACCTCAAACTGGTCGTGGTCGACTACCTCCAGCTGATGACCTCCCCGAAGAAGGTCGAGTCGCGGCAGCAGGAGGTCTCCGAGATCAGCCGCGGACTCAAGCTGCTGGCCAAGGAGATCGAGTGCCCGGTGATCGCGGTCGCCCAGCTCAACCGCGGACCCGAGCAGCGCACCGACAAGCGCCCGCAGCTCTCTGACCTGCGCGAAAGCGGCAGTCTCGAGCAGGATGCGGACGTGGTGCTGTTGCTGCACCGCGACGACTACTACGACAAGGAGTCCCCGCGCGCCGGGGAGGCCGACTTCATCGTCGCCAAGCACCGCAACGGCGCCACCGACACGATCACCGTGGCCGCCCAGCTGCACCTGTCGCGCTTCGTCGACATGGCGGTATAGGCGTTCACCGCCACCATTCGACGGCCAGCGACGGGCCCGGCCCGTCGCTTCGGGCCGCGGCGGCGTCGCGCAGCGGCAGCCACCAGCCGAGCAGGATCACCGGGTACAGCAGGTAGCCGAAGCGGGTCGCGGGCATCAGCAGGAAGGCCGCGGTCAATCCGCCGGCGGCCCACAGGGCCGCGTCGGCGGAGGTCAGGGGCGGGCGGCGGGCGATGAGCACGGCGATGGCGCAGCCCGCGGCGAACAGGAGCGCCGGAGCGATCAGTTCCCCGCCGGGGACGTGCTGGGCGATCAGGTGTCCCGGCAGGGGCGACTGCGCGGGGGATTCGACCACGCCGTGACCGAGGCCGAAGGCCAGCACGTTGTCGGCGAAGCCGCGCGGATCGGTGAGCACGACCGGGAGCATCGTGACCGCCACCGGCGCGGCGAACCCGAGCAGGTATCGGCGCAGTCCCTCTTGGCGAAGCTCGCGAGCCATGAATTGGCCCTGCTGCCGCCATACGAGGATGCCGATCACTATCGCCACGGGCCAGGCGAACAGCTTCAGCGAGGCGGCGGCCCCGACGGCGAGGCCGGTCGCGAGGAACCGGCCCCGGGCGGCGAAGGCCAGCGCCAGCACCGCGAGGGCGGCCACCGGCATGTCGTCGCCGCCGGTCGCGAACGTCAAGGCGCACACCGGGAAGACGACGCTCGCCTGGAGGGCGCGCAGCATCGGGCCCTTCCCGGCCAGTCCCCGCAGGAGCGCGACCGCGCCGATCAGGCAGGCGGCCGCGGCCAGTGCGAAGTACAGGCGCGCGTCGGTCCACCAGTGGTGCCCGAACACGGCCGCGGGCAGCCCGAAGACGGCCATGCCGGGCTGGTACGGGTTGTAGCCGAGCAGCGGCTCGGGGAGCGAGACGATCGCCTCGGCGCTCAGATAGGGGCTGCCGTCCTGCAGCAGGCGGTTCGCGGAGGACTCGACGACCAGGACCTCTTCCTGGAACCGGCCCTCGACGCCGCCGGCGCGCTCGAACGCCTGCACCAGCAGCGGCATCGCGGTCACCGCGGCGGCCGTGGCGCCGGCCACCAGGGCGCGCTTGAACCAGGTGACGCCCAGCTGCGTGACCAGCATCGCGGCCACGACCGCGGCCGGGCCGTACCCGCCGACGGCTATCGCGCCCCAGTGCTGGTGGGGGGTGAGGGTCGACCACAGCGCGGTGGCCCCGGCGAAGAGGGCACACGACGCGTAGAAGACCAGATCGATCAGGAGCGGACGCTTCGACACGCGCCTAGCGTACGGGGATGCGAGCCCACACTTCCTGCGTGCCGTCGCCGCGCGAGCGCGAGCCCCAGTCGGCCGACAGCTTGGAGACGATGAACATGCCCCTGCCGTGCGCCGAGTCCAGGTCGATCGCGCACACGTGGGGGCGGGTGTGGGAGCCGCCGTCGATGACGCGGACCTCGACCTCGGAGGGGCCGGAGGTGACCGAGACGCACAGGTCGCCGCTGGACAGCGGGCGGGCGTGGCGGACGGCGTTGGAGACCAGCTCGGTGGCGCAGACCAGCAGGTCGTCGCGGCTCTCGTCGGGCAGGTCGGGGAGGGATTCGCGCAGCCACCGGCGGACCAGCGTTGGAGCGCCTGCCTGGTGCGGAACCCGCAGCCGCTCGGGCGTCGGCAGCGCAGCTGGCATGTCGGCTCCCTCCCACCCGGTGTGCCATGACAAAGCTATAGAGGAACCTACCCGTTGCCGAGCCATGTCGCCAGCATTACCGACGGACCTCGCGTCCGACTCCTCTGCTAGGAGATGAGGGCCTCCCGGATCGCCGCGGGGCGGTCGGTGAAGACCACGTCGGCGCCGGCGGAGGCCATGGCCCTGGCGGTCTCGGCGTCGTTCACGGTCCAAACGTAAGCCTGGTAGCCCTGTTCGTGGGTGCGTTCGATGAACGCGGGCGTCGACTGGACGTAGTCGACCTTGGAGCTGAGGGCCTGCACGCCGTCGGGGGGACGGCGGAACGGGTACTCGAAGATCCACACCAGGGGCGTGGACCCGTCGAGGCCGCGCCAGGTCCTCAGAGCGGCGCGGGAGAACGACATGACGGTGACGTCCAGTCCCGGCCAGCGGCGCAGGGTCTCCCACAGCCGCATCTCCAGGCGCGGACCGAACTTGGAGGGGTGCTTGGCCTCCACCATGAGCTTGAGGTCCTTGCCGGAGTCGACGACGAGTCCGAACAGCTCCTCGATGGTGGCGATGCGGGAGGCCTCGGGGTCGCCCGCGCAGTCGGGGTGGCCGTGGGCGAAGTCGAGCTCGCGCAGCCGGGCCAGGGTGAGGTCGGAGACGGCGCCCCGGACGCCGGCGGTGCGCTTGACGGTGCGGTCGTGGTGCAGGACCAGGTGGCCGTCGGCGGTGAGGCGGACGTCGAACTCGAACCCGTCCGCACCCTCGGCGATCGCCTGTCTGAACGCGGCAAGGGAGTGCTCGGGGAGGAACTCGTTAGCGCCCCGGTGGGCGGCGATCAACGGTTGGGACACACTCTGACGATATCCGGTGGGGGGTGACAGTATCGAGACGTGCAGACGAACAGCAACGGCTTCACGGACCTGGGGTGGGCCAAGATCGACACCGACCGCCCGGCGCGGACCGGCGCGGCCGAGACCGTTTACGCGGCGGGCAAGACACCGGAGCAGGTCGCCGCGGCGCTGACCGAGCTGCGGCGGGCTCATCCGGGCCGGGCCGCGCTGGCCACCAAGTGCGACGCGGAATGCGTGGCGGCCGTTCGGGAAGCGTTCGGCGACGAGGTGCTGTGCGAGGCGGGGGTGGCCGTGGTCGGGGCGTTCCCCGAGCCCGAGGCCGGGCCGGTCGCGGTGGTGTGCGCCGGGACTTCGGACCTGCCGGTGGCCGCCGAGGCCCACCTGGTCGCGCGCGCGAACGGCCTGGACGCGTACCTGATCGCCGATGTCGGCGTGGCCGGACTGCACCGCCTGCTGGACCGGGTGCCGCAGTTGCGGGAGGCCGCGTGCGTGATCGTGGTGGCCGGGATGGACGGGGCGCTGCCGAGCGTGGTCGCCGGTCTGGTGGCCTCGCCGGTGATAGCGGTGCCGACCTCGGTCGGCTACGGGGCGGCCTTCGGGGGGCTGGCGCCGCTGCTGACGATGCTGAACTCCTGCGCTCCGGGAGTGAGCGTGGTGAACATCGACAACGGGTTCGGCGCGGCGATGGCCGCGGCGAGGATCCTGAACGTGAAGGTCGAGCGGTGAGGGTCGCCTGGCTGGACTGCGCCGCGGGCGCGAGCGGGGACATGTTCCTGGGGGCCCTGGCCGGCGCCGGGGTGGACCTGGCGGTGATGCAGGGGGCGGTCGACGCCCTGGGGACCGAGCCGATCCGCTTGAGCGCGGCGGCGGCGAAGCGGCACGGCCTGGCCGGGGTCAAGGTCGACGTGGCCGCGCCCGAGGCGAAGGCGGACCGGCGCTGGCGGTCGATCCGGGCCGTGATCGAGGACTCACCGCTGGCCGACGACGTGAAGGCGCGCTCGCTCGACGCCTTCGCCCGTTTGGCCGCGGCCGAGGCCGCCTCGCACGGGATCGACATCGACGACGTCCACTTCCACGAGGTCGGCGCCCTGGACTCGATAGCCGACATCGTCGGCGCCTCGGCCGGGTTCGCCGTCCTCGGGGCCGAGCGGGTCACGGCCTCGACGGTGACCGTCGGGGGCGGCACGACCCGCGGCTCGCACGGTTCGATCCCGCTGCCGGCACCGGCGGTCCTGCGGGTCCTGTCGGCGGCCGGGGCCCCGTCGGTGGGCGCGGTGCCCTACGAGGCGTGCACCCCGACCGGGGCGGCGATCGTCGCGGCCAACGCGGACGCCTACGGCGAGATGCCGCCGATGGTCGTCGACGAGGTCGGCGTCGGCGCGGGCGGCCGCGACCCGGCCGAGCGGGCGAACCTGCTGCGGATCGTGGTGGGCCGCGAGACCGGCGCGGCCTCGCCTCGGCCGGTGGTCATCGAGACGAATGTGGACGACCTCGATCCGCGCCTGTGGCCGGCGGCGCTGGCGGCGCTGCTGGAGGCGGGCGCCTCGGACGCGTGGCTGACGCCGATCCTGATGAAGAAGGGCCGCCCGGCCCACACGGTGCACGTGCTGTGCCGCGCGGAGGCGGTCGAGTCGGTCCGCTCGGCGCTGGTCCGCCACACCACCACGATCGGCATGCGCTCCTACGAGATAGACAAGTACGCCCTGGAGCGCCGCTACACGAGGGTCGAGGTCGACGGTCACGAGATCGGCGTGAAGCTCGCCCTCGACGGCGACGAGGTCGTGAACGTCTCGATCGAATACGAGGACGCGGCCGCGGCGGCCGCGGCACTGGCCCGCCCGCTCAAGGTGGTCATGGCCCAGGCCACGGCCGCGGCGTCGGAACTGAACGGCTGACGCCGGTCGGCGTGATACGCCCCTCGGTCGTGAGGAACAATCGTTTCCGACGGTTTCCGAGGAGGCGGCAGTGCCGATAGACACGTACTTCACCGACATGTTCGCGGCTTGGGAGCAGGCCACCGCGCAGGTCCCCGCCGAGGAGCGCGGCGCGATGGTCGGGGGCTTCATCGACCAGTACACCGCCGAGGCGAAGCCGGTGGACACCACCGGGATCGCGGTGGAGGACTCCGCGATCGACGGCCCGCACGGGCCGATCCCGGTGCGCACCTACCGGCCTTCCGGTCCGGTGAGCGCCGCTCTGGTGTGGGCGCACGGCGGCGGCTTCCTCGCGGGCGACCTGGACATGCTCGAAGGCCACATGGTGAGCGCGGAGCTGGCGCGCCGGGCCGGGGCGGCCGTGGTCTCGGTCGACTACCGGCTCGCCGGGGACGGGATCCGCCACCCGGTGCCGATCGACGACCTCCACGCCGCCTGGCTCTGGTGGAGCGGACAGGACGCGTTCGGGGACGTGCCGATCGCGATCGGCGGCGCGAGCGCGGGCGGCGCCCTGGCCACGTCGGTCGCGATGCGGGTCCGCGACCGCGGGGAGCGCTCGCCCGACTCGCTCCTGCTGGCCTACCCGTGGGCCCACTTCCCCGTCCCGGTCCTGAGCGCGTCTCTGCACGCCGAGATGGAGCCGATCCCGTGGCGGTTCGACCCGCTCGGGCTCGAGGCCGCGGTCAAGAACTACGTGGGCCGGATCAACGACCTGCCGCCGGACGCCCTCCCTGGCGCGGGCCGCCTCGACGGCCTGCCGCCCACCCGGATCGTCGTCTCCGAGTACGACGACCTGCGGCCCTCGGCCGAACTGCTGGAACGCCAGCTCGCCGAGGTCGGCGTGCCGGTCGAGTCGTACCTGTCCGCCGGGATGCTCCACGGCCACCTGAACCACCCCGCGAGCCTGCCGGAGGTCGGCCGCTCCCTGGACTTCCTCGCGAAGGCGCTGGCGGCCTCCTGACGGCGCTCCGAACGGGTGCGGCGGCCCGGTCGGTCGTGGTGCCTACGGGGCCGACCGGGCCGCCTTCTTCCTCCTGAACCAGGCGGTTCACGAGTGGTCGTGGACGGTGCTGTTCTCGGGGACGGTGCCTATCTCCTCGTCCTCGCCGAGGACCACGAACTGGCCCATCATTCCCCGGTCCTCGTGGACCAGGATGTGGCAGTGGTACATGTACGGCAGGTTCGGGTCGGTGTAGTCCTCGAAGCGCATCGCCAGCCGGTACTTCTTCTGCGGCTGGAGGAAGACGGTGTCCTTCCATCCCCGCAGGAACGGCGGCGGCTCCTCGCCGTCGACGCTCAGCACCTGGTACTGGACGTCGTGGACGTGGAAACTGTGCAGGTAGGCGTCGTTGCTCTTGACCTCCCACACCTCCGTGGTGCCGACCCGGACGCCGAAGTCGATGCGCTGCATGTCCATCGACTCGCCGTTGATGTTGCTCATCCCCGAGAGGGTGAAGGACCGCTCCTCGGCGACCTCGCCGCCGTCCACGTCGGGCGCCGTGCCCATGGCCGATGGGATCTCGGTGTCGTCGGCGAGCGAGTCGGCGGCGCGGAACCGGCACACGTCGAACCTGTCGTCGCCGCCGTTGACGCGCGAGAACGGACCGAAGTAGCCGAAGTCGGCCGGGTAGGACCGCAACTCGACGGTCTCTCCGGGCTCGAAGGCGACCACGATCTCGGCGCGCTCCCCGGGCGAGATCTGGATTCGGTCGGTCTCCCACGCCTCGGGCAGCAGCCCGCCGTCGGTGCCGATCAGCGAGAACGCGCGGTCGTCGGAGAAGCCGAAGTTGTAGAGCCTGGAGTTGGAGCCGTTGAGCAGCCGCAGCCGCACCAGCCGGGTCGAGACCTCGTGGTACGGCCCGAGCGTGCCGTTGACGAGGATCTCGTCGCCCATCCAGCCCTGGCTGCCCATGAACGGCTGGGTCGTCTCGAACCGGCCCGCGTCGTCGAACTTGCGGTCCTGCACGATCATCGGCACGTCGTCGACGCCGTAGGTGCGGGGCAGGTTCAGCTCGTCGGTCCGGTCGTCGTCGATGATGAACAGCCCCGAAATGCCGTTGAGGACGTGCCGGGCGGTCTCGCCGTGCGGGTGCGGGTGGTACCAGAGGGTCGTCGCCGGCTGGTCGATCGTCCACTGCGGCGCCCAGACCTCGCCGGGTGCGATCGCCTGGTGCGGGCCGCCGTCCATGACCGCCGGCAGGTGCATGCCGTGCCAGTGGACCGAGGTCTCCTCGTCGAGGCCGTTGGCGATCGCGAACGCGACCTCCTCGCCGCGGCGGGCCCGGATCGTCGGGCCCAGGTAGTCCTGGTTGACTCCCCAGGTCTCGGTGGCGGGCCCGGGCTTGAACTGGGTCCGGCCGGCGCGGATGTCGAGGTTGAACACGCGGGAGCCGGCCGAGTCGGTCTCCGATTCGGCCTCCGGCGGGATCGCGAGCGGCGTGTCGAAATCGACCTTGCCGACGGTGTCGACCTTCGCGTTCGACCAGACGTAGGCGAGGGCGCCGCCCCCGCCGACGGCCAGCGCGCCGAGGCCCCCTGCCCCGATGGCGGTCCATTTCAAAGCCTTGCGCCGTTTCATGACCGCAATGCTGGCCGCGGGGCCTGGCCGGCGGCATCGGGCCGGAGTCGTCGATTCGGGTACCACCACGGGATGACGCGGCGCCCCGCACTAGGCCGCCGGTTGCGGTGCCTAAGGCTCGGCGAGGTATCCGCGCAGATGGGCGGCGTTGACCGCTTCGGCGCGGTTGGACGCCTCCAGTTTCGCCATGGACCTCGACAGGTGGACGCTGACCGTCTTCTCCGAGATGTAGAGTTCCGCGCCGATCTGCCGGTTGGTCAGGCCGCGGGCGACCAGGCGCAGCACCGCAAGCTCCCGCGGAGTCAGCGGGGACGTCGCCCGACCGGCCGAGTCCAGGCGGGCCCGCCCGGAGAGCGCGGTGATCTCGGCGAGCAGGGGCTCGGCGCCGATCTCGGCGGCGGTGCGGGCCGCCTCGGCGAGCTGGGCGGCGGCCTCGGCCCGGTCGTCGGCCTCGCCGCGTTCCAGCAGCGCCTCGGCCGCGCGCCACTGCGCGTAGGCCTGCCGATGAGGCTCGCCGTAGGAGAACGCCTCGAACACTCGGCACCACCGTCCGGGGTCGGCCGCGCCGGTCAGGCGGGACTCCTCGGCCTCGAGCTGGGCGACCCAGGCCCTGCCTTCGGGGCCGAGCGTACCGGACAGGGGCCGGCCGATCTTGAGGAAGACTCGGCTGGTCTCGGCGAGCCGCTTCCCGGTCTCGACGGCTTTGGCCGCGGTCGCCTCGTCGCCGTCGCGGCGGGCGCGCTGGGCCAGGTCGGCGGCGGCTCCGACGCCGACGGCGCACACCGACACCCCCGCCATGTGGTAGCCGTTGATCGATTCGATTCGGGCGACCGTCCGCTCGGCGGTGGCCAGGGCCTCCTCGGGCCGGCCCCGCCAGCGGTCCAGTTCGATCCCGGACTGGCCGGCGAGGGCCAGGACCTGGCCGTCGAGCTGCCAGCGGTCGGAGAGGTAGTCGAGACGCCGGTCGGCGACGTCGAACCGGCCCCTGGCCACGTCCACCAGCAGCACCGCGGCCGCCAGGCGGGTCATGACCAGGCCGGGCACGACGCTGGAGGCCATCTCTCCGGCGGTCTCGGCCGCGTCCCAGTCGCCGAGCATGTAGTTGCAGATGATCTGCCGCACGGCCGTCTCGGTGCCGAATGAGCTCCATTTGTAGCCGGTCTCCATGGCCCGCGACATGCCGGCGTCGAAGCGCTCCAGGGCCTCGGCGACGCGCGCGTACTCCATGAACCAGATCCCGGGGAGGAAGTGGGCGCGCAGTTCGACCTCGTTCCATCCGGTGCCCTTGACCAGGCTCAGCGCCTCCTCGGCGAACCGGAGGCATTCCTCGATCGCCCCGCCTTGGCGGACCTTGGCCGCTCCCATCGTGACCAGGGCGTCGGCCTTGGCGGCGGTGTGCGCTCCGGACCCCTCGATGGCGTCGGCGGTCTCGATCGCCAGGCGGGCCCACTCGCTTCCCAGTTCCGGCTGGTTGACGTTGAGGCGGGCCAGTATCGCCTGGACCCAGGCCTTGGTCGGGTGCGGCCGGTCGTCTTTGACCAGCTCCCACGCCTCCAGGGCCACCCGGTGGGCCTCGTCCTCGTAGCCCTCCATGACCATCAGGTGCTTGGCGTACTTGCGGCGGTAGGCCGCCGCCTGCACCGTGTCGCCGGTCCTGTCGGCCAGGGCCACGGCCGCGCTGGAATAGGACAGGGCGCGCTTGAACTCCCCGCAGGCCTCGGCCTCGCCGGCCGCCGCCATCGTCAGGCGCAGTTCCGAGGCGTCCTGGGGGCGCTCAGACTCGCTCACCCTGTCGTAGATGCGCAGGGCCCGCTCCAGGTGAAGCAGGGCCTCGGCCGGGGCGGCCAGGTCGTCGGCCTCGTCGGCGGCCTGCACCGACGCGGTCAGGGCGGTGGCCAGGTCGCCGGACTCGTAGGCGTGGTGGGCCAGCTCGGCGGCCGCGCCCGTGTTCCGGTCGTCGGCGAGGGATTCGGCGATGCGCTGGTGGTACCGGCTGCGCTCGCCCGGCAGCAGGTCGGAGTAGAGGGCCTCGCGCAGCAGCGCGTGCCGGAAGGCGTAGAGCTCGGCGCTCTTCTGGACGATGATGCCGTGGGAGATGGCCGCGCGAAGGGCCTGGTCGAGCTCGCGTTCGTGCTTGATGCCGGTCTCGTCCAGCAGCGACCAGACCGCCGCGTTCAGCCGCCGGTAGGTGAAGACGCGGCCGATGGTCGAGGCCAGGCGCACCACCTGCTGCGCCGCCTCTGGCAGGCGCTCGGTGCGGGCCAGGAGGACTTCGGCCAGTTCGAACGTGACGGTGTGGGTCTCGGCGGAGGCCAGCTCTTCGGCCAGGAAGGCGTTGCCCTCGCTGGCGGCGGCGATCTTGGAGGCGGTCTCCTCGTCCAGGCCGGAGTTGAGCTCGCGCACGAAGCTGAGCGAGACCTGGGGGGTGAACGGGTCGAGGTGGAGGCGCTGCACGGCGGGAAGGCGCACCAGTTCGGCCAGGAGCGGGCGCAGCGGGTGGCTGCGGTGGAGCGCGTCGGAGCGGTAGGTGCCGATGATGAGGATGCGCTGGTCGACCAGGCGGGAGGTCAGGAACGCCAGCAGGTCGCGGCTGGAGCGGTCGGCCCAGTGGAGGTCCTCGATGAACAGGACGAGGGGGCGCTCGGCGGCGAGTTCGGCCAGAGCGGCGTGGAGGGCCTCGAACAGGCCCAGGCGGCCCAGTTCGCCCTCGGCAGCCTGGGCCTGGCCGGGCAGGAGGGTGCGCAGGCCGCGGTGGCGTTCGATCAGTTCGGGGCGCAGGCGCGAGAGGGTGCCGACCGCCTCGGCGAACGGCAGGTAGGGCAGGGCCGAGTCGGCGGTGTCGAGGCAGTGCCCGGTGACGGCGAGGGCGCCGTCACCGGCACTGGCGTTGAATTCGTGCAGTAGGCGCGACTTGCCCACTCCGGCGTCGCCGGAGACGATGACCGCCGCCGGTCGCCCGGAGCCGGCCTTGTCGAGCGCGTCGCGCAGGGTCGCGAGTTCGCCCTCGCGGGCGAAGAGCGGGAGATCGGAACCGAGGCGCGGCATGTCCATAAGCATGACATGAACCTCTGACATTCCGGTCTCTTTATTTCGCCAGGCGGTAGTGCCCGGCTCTATGCTCGGGGCGTCCCTCGTTGCGGCGCAGGGCCTTCGCCATGCGGGTGGCCAGGCCGGGGCGCCGGGAGCCGCTCTTCTTGGCGAGGGCGGCGGTGCGCGCGGCCTCGGCCTCGGCGATGAGCTCGCTGGAACGGGCCTGGTACAGGTAGTGGAGTTCGAAGTCGTTCACGGTCTCTCCTCGGTGTCGTTTCCGTTGACACCAAGTCTTCGGCTGAGGGGCCGAGGACCGCATCAGCACATCGCGTCCGAACACCCCTTAGGGGCCCTTACTTCCGCGGCCGGAGGCCGCTAAGCCCCTTACCCGACCGCTGAGGGCCTTACGAACGCGGCGGAAGCTGCTCCTGCTGGGCCGGGACCTGGTCCTGGCGGACGACCCCGGTCGGACATGACAGCCCGTTGGGCCCATGGTTGCAGTAGCCGTTCGGGTTGTGGAACAGGTACTGCTGGTGGTAGTCCTCGGCCAGCCAGTACGGCCCGGCCGCCTGGATCGAGGTGGTGATCGGGCCCAGGCCGGACGCCTTCACCGCCGGCTCGAAGGCCCGTTTGACCGCCTCGGCGGTCTCGGCCTGCTCGGGCGTGGTCGTGAAGATCGCCGAGCGGTACTGGGAGCCGATGTCGTTGCCCTGCCGCATGCCCTGGGTCGGGTCGTGGTTCTCGAAGAACACCTTCAGCAGCTGCTCGTAGGGGACCTGCTCGGGGTCGTAGACGACCCGGACGGCCTCCGCGTGCCCGGTCAGGCCGGTGCACACCTGCTCGTAGGTCGGGTTCTCGGTGTTCCCGCCCATGTACCCCACCGAGGTGGTCCACACTCCGGGCGTCTGCCAGAACAGCCGCTCGGCGCCCCAGAAGCAGCCCATCGCGAAGTACGCGATCGCCGACTCCCCCGGGGCTTGGCCCTCGATCGGGTGGTGAAGGACGGGGTGGGTCTTGGTGGTCATCGGGCAAGTGTGGCACGGAAGGAAACACCTCGCCAGAAACGAAACGAAACTTCCGCTTAAGCGCCGACCAGGACCACCAGTTCGTCGGTCCGTTCCGGCCTCGTGCGGAGTCGGCCAGCGACTCACCGGCCGATCCCCCAAGGGCGCACGCGGTCGCGGAGGGCGAATGACGGTCGCCCGGGTCCAGGCCAGTGGGTTAGCGTGAGCCGATGGTTTCCAAGATTCGCCAAGTAGCGTTCGACTGCCGGGACTCCTACACGCTCTCGAAGTTCTGGGAGCAGATCACCGGCTGGTCCGAAGACCCCGACGACCCCAATCTTCCCGAGCACGAGGAGAACTACATCGGCCCCGAGGACGGCAGCAGTGGGTTGATCTTCCTGAACGTCCCCGAAGGCAAGCAGATCAAGAACCGCCTGCACCTGGATCTGTGGCCCGAGGACCGCACCCGGGACGAGGAGGTCGAGCGCGTCCTCGCCCTCGGCGCGACGATGGTCGACGACCGGCGCACCGCGGACGGCAGGGGCTGGGCGGTCCTGGCCGACCCGGAGGGCAACGAGTTCTGCATCCTGCGCTCCGAGGCCGAGCGCCGGAACGATTGAGCGGGGGCCGACGGGCATCGCCCGCCGGCCCGGGAAGCCTGACCGAGGGGTCCTTACTCCTTTTCGACCATCGTGTCGAGTTTGCCGTCGCCGCTCGAGTCGACCGCCGCGGCGTCGAACTTGCCGTCGCCGTTGTGGTCGAGCAGCACGTTGTCGATCGCCCCGTCGCCGTCGGCGTCGACGGCTTTCATGTCGGCGACGCCGTCGTCGTCGATGTCCACGTGGTACTCGACGGAGCCGTCCTCGTTGCGGCGCACGCCGACCGTCTCATCGTGACCGTCACCGGTGATGTCCATCTTGTGTACTTCGTCGAAGCCCATGAGGCAACCCCTAAATGAAGAAGGTACGGGATGAATGCACGATAGCGTGGCTATGCATGGCCACGGTCGGGCGCGTCGGTTAGCGTTAGGGGCATGCACGACCGCCAAGGATTCTCCACGCGAGCGATACACGCCGGCCAGGAGCCCGACCCGCTGACCGGGGCGGTCGTCCCCCCGATCTACGCGACCTCCACCTACAAGCAGGACGGCGTCGGCGGCCTGCGCGGCGGCTACGAGTACTCGCGCTCGGGCAACCCCACCCGCACGGCCCTGGAGACCTGCCTGGCGTCCCTCGAATCCGGCTCGCGCGGCTTCGCGTTCGCCTCCGGCCTGGCCGCCGAGGACACCATCCTGCGGGCGCTGCTGGAGCCCGGCGACCACGTGGTCATCCCCGACGACGCCTACGGCGGCACGTACCGCCTGTTCGACAAGGTCGCCAAGCGCTGGGGCCTGCGCTACTCGCCGGCACCCATCACCGACCTGGCCGCCGTCACGGCCCTGATGAGCTCGGGCACCCGCATGATCTGGGCCGAGACGCCCACCAACCCGCTGCTCAACATCGCCGACATCGCGGCCCTGGCCGAACTGGCCCACGCCCACGGCGCGCTGCTGGTCGTCGACAACACCTTCGCCAGCCCCTACCTCCAGCAGCCGCTGACGCTCGGCGCCGACGTCGTCGTCCACTCCACCACCAAGTACCTCGGCGGCCACTCCGACGTGGTCGGCGGCGCGATCGTGGTCGACGACGAGGCCCTGGCCGAGCCGATCGCGTTCCACCACAACTCGATGGGCGCGATCGCCGGGCCCTTCGACTCCTGGCTGACCCTCCGCGGGATCAAGACCCTCGCCGCGCGCATGGACCGCCACTGCGACAACGCCGAGGCCGTCGCCGAATACCTGGTCGGGCACGAGGCGGTCACCGAGGTCCGCTACCCGGGCCTGACCTCCCACCCCGGCCACGACGTGGCCGGCAAGCAGATGCGCCGCTACGGGGGTATGGTCTCCTTCCGCTGCAAGGCCGGCGAGGCCGCCGCCGTCGAGGTGTGCGACCGCGCCGAAGTGTTCACCCTCGGCGAGTCCCTCGGGGGCGTCGAGTCCCTCATCGAACATCCGGGTCGCATGACCCACGCCTCGGCCGCCGGCTCCGAGCTGGAGGTCCCCGCCGACCTCGTCCGACTCTCCGTCGGCATCGAGGACCTCGACGACCTCCTGTCCGATCTGCGGCAGGCCCTGCGGGGCTGAGGGAATCGGCACGGACACCCCATCTTCAGAAAGGACGAGTCGTGAGCTGGTCGGGAAAAACCGCGCAGCAGATAGCCAAAGCGGTCCGCCGAGGCGACGCCGACGCCGCCGTCGTCGTCGACCACCACCTGCGCCGCATCGAGGACTACAGTGCGTCGGATCAGGCCCTGACCGGAGTGCGCAAGGTCGAATCCCTGGCCGAGGCCGCCGCGGTCGACGAGATCGAAGACCACTCGGCGCTGCCCGCGGCAGGCGTCCCCGTGGCCGTGTGCGAGCAGCTCCCGGTCGCCGGGCACGCCCCGCGCCTGGGCTCGAACGCCACCGTCCTGCCGATCGCCGACTCCGACCACCGGGCGGTGCAGCGCATCAGAGGCGCCGGCGCGGTCGTGGTCGGCTTCGGTCGCTCCTCTGAGCTGGGTCTGTGGCCGGCCACCGACGACGACGGCAACGTCCCGGCCGGCCCGTGGCGACCCGACCGCGGCGTCGGCGGGCCCAGCGGCGGCACCGCCCTGGCCGTGGCGTTCGGCGCGGCCCCCATCGGGATCGGCATCGACGGCCCCGGCTCTGCCGGGGGCGTCCGCACCGCCGCCGCGGCGTGCGGCATCCTCGCCTACAGCCCCGAGCACGTCCCGGCCGACATCAACGCCGACCCCGACCAATGGCTGGTCGGGAACGTCGGCGTCATGGCCACCACCGTCGACGACGCGGCCCTGGCGCTGGCCGCGCTCACCCACCGCTCCCCGCGCGCGACCGGCGACCCGGGACGGCTGCGCATCGCCGCGACCGCCTCCACGCCGCTCCCGGCCCGCGTCGACGACGAGTCCACCAAGGCCGTCCTCAAGGCCGTCCGGTGCCTGACCGACCTCGGGCACGACACCTTCCGCGCCCGCCCCAAGTTCGGCCCCCGCCTCACCTCCGCCTCCTCCGGCGCCTGGTCCTGCGCGGCCTACCTCCGCAGCCTCAAATGCGGCCCCGACGGACTCCAGCGCCGCACCCGCCGCCTCGTCTCCGTCGGCGAGAAGACCTACCTGCGCGGCCTCTTCGGCGGCGTCCTCGGCGACGGCGGACGCGTCCGCCGCCACCTCGAGGACTGGTTCGACTCCGGCGACTTCGACCTCCTGGTCACCCCGGGCATGCCGGGACCGCCCGCCGCCGCCGAGGCATGGTCGACCCAGAGCCTGCGCTCCAACGTCGCCCACCTGGCCCAGGCCGCGGCCTTCACCGCTCCCTTCGGCCTCGCGGGCCTGCCCGCGATGATCGTCCCGATCGGCATGAGGGGCGACGGCGTCCCGGCCACCGTCCAACTGGTCGGCCCGCCCGGCTCCACCGGCCGCCTCTTCGACATCGCGGCCGGCCTGGTGGCCAAACTCCGCCCCCGCCGCTACGCCCCCGGCCTGTCCTGGGACGAGAACTGACCGAACATCTCCTCTGGCGCGGCCGCGTCGCCGTGCGCGCCTTGGCGACACCGGTTCGGGGGAGATCCCGGGGTATCCTCGCCTGATGGGATTCGTGCGAGCGGCCGGCACCGACTTCGGCTACGACCGGGCGGGCCGGGGACCGACGATCGTGCTCATCCACGGCGACCTGGCGGATCGCCGACTGTGGGACGAGCAGTTCGCCGCCCTGGCCGTCGACCATGACGTGATCCGCTACGACCGACGCGGTTGGGGCGCCACCGCTTCGGGAACCGGGGAGTTCTCCCATCGCGACGACCTGCTGGCACTGCTGGACGCGCTCGGTGTCGAGAGGGCGGTGCTGGCGGGCAACTCGATGGGCGGCGGGCACGCCGTCGCGGCGGCGCTGAAGGCACCCGAGCGCGTCACCGGACTGGTCCTGGTGTCCGCGGGTCTGCCCGGCCACCGGTGGCCGCAGTCGTTCCTCGAACAGGCCCGCGCTCGCATGCTCGGCACCGTCCCCGAGGAGCGGATGTCGCGGTACCGCGCCGGTGAGGGCGCACAAGTGGACGAGCTCGAGGACGACCTCGACGCCTATGTGAAAGCCCACCTCCGCTGGATGGTGGCCGGGCCCGATCGCACCGAGTTCGACCTGCCGGCCGCGGCCTGGGACCGTGCGGTGGAGATGTTCCGCGATCATGTCCGCCGCTCCTGGACCGGTCCGAGCGCGGCCGAGCGCGCCCCCGATCCGGCGCCCGAGCCGCACCTCGACCGCATCGACGCCCCGACACTGGTCGTCAACGGCCTGGCTGACGTGCCGGAGGTCCAGGCCGTCTCCGACCTGCTCTCCAGCCGCATTCCGGGCGCCGAACGGGTCGATCTGTCGCATACCGGCCACGCCGCCCCGCTGGAGCGGCCGCTCGAGCTGACCGCTCGACTGCGGCAGTTCCTGGACGCCCGCGTCCCACGCCAGGCGTGACCGGCGTCTCGCGCCCCTCCCTGGGGCCGACCTTCAACCCTGTGTAAACTAGTCCCGGTTCCGCCACTACGGAACGAACCAAGGGGCTTTGGCGCAGTTGGTAGCGCGTTTCCATGGCATGGAAAAGGTCAGGGGTTCGAATCCCCTAAGCTCCACCAACAGAAACACCCCCGGTGACAGTTCGCCGGGGGCGTTTTTTGACCGCTGAGGGACCCAAGCTGTTCGGAGCGGGCCGTTACGCCGCGCCGGTTCCGCTGCGGATCGGTCCGTCGAGGAGTGTCGGGACGTAGTCGAGCAGCTGGGTGCCTCCGTCGAAGGTCCGCGCCTCGGTGAGTTCGAGACCGACGTCGGGCCAGTTGTCGTAGATGCGGTCTCGGCCGGTCGCTCCGGTCACCACGGGGAACACGACCACGCGGTACCGGTCCACGAGGCCGGCGGCGAGCAGCGATCGGCACAGGGAGAGGCTTCCCAGGGTGGAGAGCGGGTGGTCGCTTTCCTCCTTCATGGCCCGCACCGCCTCGACGGCGTCCCCGCTGACCAGGCGCGTGTTCGCCCATTCCAGCGGCTCGCGGAGAGTGTTCGAGAAGACCGCTTTCGGCACCGCGGCCAGTGTGTCGGTGCCCTCGGGTTGGGATGCGGCGGCCCCGTGCATGAGCCGGTAGGTGGTCGCTCCCATCAGCAGGGTGCGTTCGGTGTTCGAGTCCTCCTCGAGCCAGCCGAGGTATTCAGGGCCCTCGAGCCCCCAGAACGCGGGCCACCCCTCGGCGGCCCCGTAACCGTCGAGCGAGGTGATGAAGTCGATCATCAGTTCTTGCATGATGTTGCTCCTCTTCGATTGAACGTCGATGTTCGGATTGCTTCAGGCTCCGGCCGGGTCGGTCCGCTCCGCGATGCGGCCCATCACCGGATCCCCGCCGGGCTGCGGCCGGACGGCGGCGAGACCCGACCGCCGGTTCGGCGCGCCCAATACGCGAGCACCGCGATGCCGAGCGCCGGGCCCCAGATCGGAAAAGGGAGGAAGACGAACCTCACGACCGCCGCTCCCGGGCCGCCCGAACTCATGGGGCCCATGATGATCCAGTGCGACGAGAGGGTGACGATCGCCGCCACCGTCAGCCCGGGGATGACGGCCAGCTTGACAGGGACCTCGCGCCCGCCCACGACCGGGATCCATCCGGGGAAGACCTCACCCCACCGGCTGATCAGCCCGAGGGTCAGCACCACTCCCACGACACAGGCGAAGGCGAACAGGGCCCCTTGGATGACGGCGGACGTCCCCAGGGGCTCGGGATCGGCGTTCCACAGGATGACCGTGTCGGGCTCGTCGACGGGGACGTCGCCGAGTCGCCACGGCGTCAACCAGGACAGACGGGCCAGGCCGTACGGCACCAGGCACAGTGCCGCGACCACGGTCGCGAACCGGCCCCACTTCGACGACAGCCATGACGGCAGCCCGCGGAACAGTGATCCGGCCGCCGTCCATGCCCAGGAGGCGGCCGCCACCGCCATCGCCAGGCCCCAGGCCATCCGCGAGTAGTACCCCTCCGGATCGCTCGTGAAATCGCCCAGGTAGTCGACCGCCGCCGCACTCGCCTCGCCCAGGATTCCGGTGGCGGCACCGACGATGCCGAGTGCCAGAGCGAGACCGGCCAGCACGTAGCCGACCGGACGCCAGGTCCGGCAGACCAGCACGATCGCCACGACCGCGCCGATCGGCGCGGCCAGCGCGACCGCGTAACCCAGCGCGGCCATGGACGACCCGTCGGCCATCACGATGGCGAAGAACGCCGTCTGCGCTGCCGCGCCGAGTCCGACTATCCGGAGCCGCACTTCGGAGGCCCCGGGCGTCAAGGCGATGCCGGCCAGGACGACCCCCGCCACGCCCGCCGTCAGCAGCATGACGACGGCGGGACCGCGTTCGATCAGTCGATTGACGCCCACTGCGGCGGTGTCTCCCGAGCCGTACGGATACGCGTCGGGCGCGGCCGACCAGACGAGGGCGGCGACCACCGCTGCCGAAGACACGATCAGTGAGACCACCCACCGCTTGCGAGCGTTCTCCATGGACTGTCCCTCCGCACGGCTGGGGCCGCCCGGATCTCGGCGGCCGATGACTCCAGTCTCAACGCGGTGCGGTTCGAGGGAAGTCACGCCTGCGAGTGAACGGCCTCCCCCGCGAGGGGGGCGGCGCCGATGTCGCGCCGGTTCAGATTTCGACGGCCCCTCAGGGCCCAGATCGGGCGCTGCCAGGGGGCGCCGGACGTGGCTCGGCGATAGGTGCCCTGCTTCAGGGGCGCTGATGTGGCATCGGGCGCGAGCGGTTCGGGAGGTGGCGCGCCGTTCGCTGCCACCTTCATTGTCTATCACCCCGGGCGAGCAACCGCTGTCACTGGGTTCGGAGAATGGCCTCTGACCTGGGGCAGAATATGCGGGCGGCCGCAAGGGCCCACGAACAGAGGAGACATCGAATGCGTGTTTTGCTCGCCTCCCGCGGCTCTCGCGGGGACATCGAACCGCTCGCCGGGCTCGCCGCCCGCCTGGTCGCCCGCGAAGCCGAGGTCGTGGTCGCCGCGCCGCCGGACCGCGAATTCGCCGACCTGCTCGACCGCGCCGGCGCGCGGCACCTCCCGGTGGACGCGCCCGCCCGCGAGATGGTCCAGGCCATCGGCAAAGGGACCGGTCCGAGCATGCAGCAGCACATCGGCGAGATCCTCGCCTCCCACGGCCCGGCGTTCACCACGGTCGCCGGCGACTGCGACGCGATCGTCGCTACCGGCCTGTTCCCGGTCGTGGCCACCGCCCAGGCCGCCGCCGAGCGGTACGGCATCCCCTTCGCCAGCGCCGCCCTCCAGCCGACGACCCTGCCCTCCCACACCCAGCGGCCCTTCCCCATGCCCGGCTGGCCGCTCCCCGACGACGTGAACGACAACCGCGAGCTGTGGGAGTGGGACAAGCGGAAGATGCAGGCGATCTTCGGCGGGCCGGTCAACGCCTACCGCGAAGCGATCGGCCTGCCGCCCACCGACGACGTCCGCACCCGGACCCTGACCGACCACCGCTGGCTCGCCACGGACCCGGTCCTGAGCCCGTGGGAGCCGACCGACCTCAACGAGGTCGTCCAGACCGGGTCGTGGATCCTCCCCGACGAGCGCCCACTGCCCGCCGACCTGGAAGCCTTCCTCGACGCGGGCGAGCCGCCGGTCTACGTCGGCTTCGGCTCCATCCCCGTCCGCGACGCCGAGGCCGCCGCCCGAGCCGTGATCGAGTCGGTCCGCGCCCACGACCGCCGTCTCGTGCTCTCGCGCGGCTGGGCCCGCCTGGCCGCGATCGACGAGGGCGAGGACTGCTTCGTCGTCGACGAGGTGAACCAGCAGGCGCTCTTCACGCGGGTGGCCGCGATCGTCCACCACGGCGGCGCCGGGACCACCCACACCGCGACCCGCTCGGGCACGCCCCAGGTGGTGGTGCCGCAGATCGTCGACCAGCCCTATTGGGGCCGCCGCGTCGCCGAACTGGACGTGGGCGCCGTCCACGACGGCCCCGTGCCGACGAGGGAGACCCTCACCGCCGCCCTGGCGACCGCGCTCGCACCCGAGACACGGCAGCGCGCCGCCGAGGTCGGCCCCACGATCCGCACCGACGGCGCCGAGGTCGCGGCGAAACTCGTCCTCGACATGACCGCATAGGCCCCGCGCCGAGGTCGAGCGGACGCGACCGCCTATCGGTGGCGGAGCTCGACCTCGGCGGCCACCTTGCGGAAGGCGTCGAGGACCTGGCGGACCGCGAGGCGCTCGGCCTTGTCGGGCCGGACCATCGCCGAGATGTGGCGCCTGCAGGGGATGCCGGTGAGCGGGCGGAGGACGAGGCCGGCGCCGGTCGGAGTGGTGAAGCGGGGCAGAACGGCGAGTCGCTCGCCGCCCGCGACGAGCGACTCGACGAGGCGGTTGTCGCGGAGCCGTTGGACGACTTTCAGTTCGACGCCGGTGGACCGCTCGACCGACTCGATCACGGAGTCGAACGGGTAGCCCTTCGGGACGCCGATCCATTCCCACTCGGTGAGGTCGTCGGGGCTCACGGCGTCCCGCGCGGCGAGCGGGTGGTCGGCGGACATGGCGATGTCGAGGGGCTCGAGCGCGAGGGAGACGACCTTCAGGGCCCCGGCGCGCGCCGGTCGGGGAGCGGTGAAGCTGTGGGCGATGACGATGTCGTTGTCCACTGCGAGGTCGGCGAACTCGGCCTCGGCGATGTCGAAGTCGCTGCACTGCAAGGTGATGGCGCTGGAGGCGAGTTCGCGCATGACACCCGCGAAGAGGAAGGTCGCGGCGCTCGGGAGGGCGGCTATGGTGACGTTGCCGGTGGGTTCGCCCCGGAACCGGTCCCATTCGGCCCGCACCTGCTCGACGGTCGCGGCGATCTCGGCGCCGCCGTCGGCCAGTAGCCTGCCGGCCTCGGTGAGGCGCAGGCCCCGGCCCGAGGGCTCGACGAGTGCCATGCCGAACTCGCGGCCGGCGGCCTTGAGCTGCTGCGAGACCGCCGAGGGGGTGCGGTGGGTCGCCTTGGCGACCGCCGTGACGCTGCCGCGCAGGGACAACTCCCGCAGGAGTTCCAGGTGTCGCACATCCATTAAGCAATACTACACAATACGTGTAGTATTTTTCGTTTGTTCTTTACGGTATGGGCGCTCATGATTGGCCCATGCCGACCCGCCACGTACTGCTCGCCATGGCCGTCGCCCTCATGTGGGGCCTCAACTTCATCGCCATCGACGCCTCGCTCGCGCACTTCCCGCCGATGTTCCTGGTGGCGTTGCGGTTCGCGATGATCGCGATCCCGACCGTCCTGCTGGTCCCCCGCCCGGACGTGCCGCTGCGCTGGCTGGTCGGCTACGGGCTCGGCTTCGGCACGATCCAGTTCACGTTCCTTTACGGGGGCATGGCCACCGGGATGCCCGCCGGACTGGCGTCCCTGGTGCTCCAGGCCTCCGGGCCGTTCACGATGCTGCTGGGCGCCACCTTTCTGCGGGAGCGCGTCACCGGCCGCCAGATCCTCGGCGTCCTGATCGCGGTCGGCGGCTTCGCCCTGGTCGGGTGGCAGCGGGCCGAACACGCCAGCGCCATCCCATTCCTGCTCACGCTCGCGGGCGCCCTCGGCTGGGCGATCGGCAACATCTGCAACCGCCAGGCCAAGGCCGCCAACCCCTTCCACCTGACGCTGTGGATGACCGCGGTCCCGCCGCTGCCGATGCTCGCGATCGCGCTCGCGGCCGAGGGCCCGTCGCGCATCGCCGGCTCGCTGACCGACTGGAGCGACCCGGGCGCGCTGAACGCTCTGCTCGGTCTCCTCTACACCGTCGTCATCGGGACCGTCCTCGGTTCGGGCCTGTGGACCTGGCTCATGGCCCGCCACAACGCGGGCGTCGTCGCGCCGTTCTCGATGCTGGTCCCGGTAGCGGGCTTGACCGCCGCCTGGCTGATCCTCGGCGAGACGGTCACGACCCCGGAGCTGCTGGGCGGGGCCCTGGTCGTCGGCGGCGTGCTGCTCGGCAACGCCCGCTTCCGCCGTTCCACGCGGCGGCGCCTGCCTGCGGTTCCCGCGCCGGAGCCGGCCTCTACTCGGCTCTCGGCGACTTCACGGCCGACGCTGAGCGGACCGCGGGAGTGTCCGAGTGGTCAGGCCAGTTCTCGCTCCAGCCATTCGAGGATCTCGGGTGTCGCAGGGTCGGCGATGTCGGCGTACTCGGTGTGGCGCTTCAGGTATTTGGCCACGTATGGGCAGACGGGCACGATCCGCATGGAGGACTCGCGTGTGTCATCGAGCGCCCGGTGGACCAGTGCCGCTGCCAGTCCCTGGCCGGTGAATGCGTCGTCGACTTCGGTGTGGTAGAAGACGCGCTGGTCACCGCGATCGCGATAGGCGGTCAGTCCGGCTCTGCGGCCCTCGACCGCGATCTCGTACCGGTGCTTCGCGTCGATCCGTTCGACGATCGGGTCGGTCGGGGACTGTGTCACGGCGTGTCCTGCTTTCCTGGATCGGCGGTGCCTCGGCGGGGGTTCCCGCGCGGGGTGATTACGGCGTTGGGCAGGCGCGGTGCGGTCAGGCGGTCGCCCGGATATCCCTCGACTTCGCCGAAGCGGTCGGAGCCGGCCTCCCAGTCCTCGCGGGCTCGGACGATGTCGTCGTGGCTGCGGCCGATGAAGTTCCACCACATGACGATCTCCTCCTCGAAGGGCGGACCGCCGAGCAGGATCGTCCTGGCGGGCGCGTCCGAATCGTTCTCCAGTGCGAGGGTGCCGGTGCCGCGAGGTCGGTAGCCGAGGCCGCCCGGGCGGAGGACCGTGCCGGCGAGTCGAACGTCGCCGCTGTCGACGAGCAGGCCGTGCTCGAAGGAGGGGGCGACGGCGAGTTCGACCGCGGCGCGCGGTTCGAGGTCGATCTGGGCGCCGAGCAGCGGCGTGAACGTCCGCACCGGCGAGGTGTCGCCCGCCAGGGTGCCGAGGAAGACCCTGATCCGGGCGCCGTCGATCCGCACGGTTCGGGGCGCATGGTGCTGGAAGCCGCGGGCGGCGTCGCGATGCTCCTCGGGCAGCGCCACCCACAGTTGGACGCCGTGCACGATCTGGGTGTCCGGCGTGGAAACCTCCGAGTGGCAGATGCCGTGTCCACCGGTCATCAGGTTCACCTCGCCCGGCCGGATTCGGGCGAGGGTGCCGAGGCTGTCGCGGTGCTCGATCTCCCCGGCGAACAGCCAGCTCACCGTCTGGAGGCCGGTGTGGGGGTGCGGCGGGAGGTCCATGCCGCCCGAAGCAGGGACTTCGACCGGACCGTAGTGGTCGGCGAAGCACCACGCCCCGATGAGGGTCCGGGCCCGCTGCGGGAGCGTTCGCCGCACGTGAAGGGCCCGCGGTCCGCCCAACGGCACGTCCCGCGGTGCGAGCACGTCGACCTGAGGCTCCCTCGTCGGCCGGTCGGCCTCATCGGGGGCGCCGCACTGCAGTGCCTCGGGTGCTGTTTCGGCATTGCTCATCGAGACCGGCTCCCATGCGAACTAGATGTCACGTCGATTGTCGCGCCGCGTGCGTGCCGGGCGGCGGATTCCGGCGGGCCGGTCCGGGCGAACGGGTCTGGGCCGGGTCGCACCGGCACCCCCGCTTTTCAGGATCGGTCCTGGTCGAGGCGGTCGACGATCCGCTGGGAGATCTGTCCCAGGGTCCGCAGCTCGGCGGTGGTGACGTGGTCGAGGAACACTCTGCGCACCGTCTCCACGTGGGGCGGGGCCGCGGCCTCGATGGCCTCGCGGCCGTGGGAGGTGATCACGACGAACGCGCCGCGCCCGTCCTCGGCGCACTCCTCGCGGGCCACCAGGTCGCGCTTGATCATGCGGCGGATCTGGTGGGAGAGGCGGCTCTGCTCCCAGTCGATCTCCCTGGCCAGCTCCTGGAAGCGCACGCGGCCCTCGGGCACGTCGGTGAGCGCGACGAGGACCTCGAAGTCGGCCCCCGACAGACCGGATTTGGCCTGGAGGTCGGCGCCCAGGCGCGAGGTGAGCTTCTGGTGCAGCCGGATGAAGGCGCGCCAGTCGCGCTGTTCCTCGCTGCTCAGCCACTGCACGGTGTCGTCCATGGGCTCCATCCTACCTAGTTCTTGACGTGTCATCTATCTAGTGCTAACTTAGATGACACATCATGGTTCGCATCGACCCAAAGCGAGCTAGAAGATGATGCGTCATTTATATGGCCATCGAAGGAGCAGCATCATGCCCGCCGTCACCGTCGAGGACCTCCTGGTCCTGCCGAGACTCCCCGAACTCGACCCGGCCGCGACCCGCTTCCGGCCGGTCCACCGGCTCGTCACCGCGCCGCTCGGCCTCGAAGGCGAGGGCTTCCAGGTCCGCCGCGGCTTCGCCGGCGTCCCGACGAGCGAGCTGGACCCGTTCATCCACTTCGACCACATGGGCGAGGTCGAGCTCGCCCCGGGCGAGCCGATGGGCACGCCCTGGCACCCGCACCGCGGCTTCGAGACCGTCAGCTACATCATCGACGGCGCCATCGAGCACCAGGACTCCAACGGCGGCGGCGGCACGATCACCGACGGCGACACCCAGTGGATGACCGCCGGGGCCGGGATCCTCCACATCGAGACCCCGCCCGAGCGCCTCGTCGCCGGCGGCGGCGTCTTCCACGGCACCCAGCTGTGGGTCAACCTCCCGAAGGCCATGAAGTTCGCCCCGCCCCGCTACCAGGACATCCGCGGCGCCCAGGCCGCGCTGCTCACGACGCCCGACGGCGGCGCGCTCATCCGGGTCATCGCCGGATCGATCGCCGGTCACGCCGGGCCGGGCGCCACGCACACGCCGATCACGCTCGCCCACCTCACCATCGAGCCCGGCGCCCGCGTCGACCTCCCCTGGGACCCCGGCCACAACGCGCTCGTGTACGCCCTCAACGGCTCCGGCACCGTCGGCGAGGAGCGGCGGCCCATCGGCATGGGCCGGCTCGCCGTCCTCGGCGCGGGCGAGGCCCTGCGATTGGGCGCCGACCCGCGGCAGGAGGCGCGCTCCCCGAAGCTCGACCTCTACGTGATGGGCGGGCAGCCGATTCGCGAACCGGTCTTCCACTACGGCCCGTTCGTGATGAACTCCCGTCAGGAGGTCATCCAGGCCGTCGAGGACTACCAGGCCGGACGGCTCGGAGTAATCCCCGCCGAACGGGTACCCCACACAGACTGACCGGCACGACACTGAAGATCGAACTGAAAGGCAAGAACATGGCAGACAAGCAGACCATCGCCGTCGCCGGCGCGACCGGAGCCCAGGGCGGCGGGCTCGCCCGCGCGATCCTCGCCGACCCCGACAGCGGGTTCCGCGTCCGCGCGCTCACCCGCAACCCCGGCTCCGACAAGGCGAGGGAACTCGCCGGTCTCGGCGCGGAAGTGGTCCAGGCCGACCTCGACGACGAGGCGAGCCTCGTCCAGGCGTTCGAAGGCGCCTACGGCGCGTTCTTCGTCACCAACTTCTGGGAGCACGTCTCGCCCGACCGCGAGTACGCCCAGGCGGCGAACCTCGCGCGGGCCGCGAAGACCGCGGGCATCGAGCACGCGATCTGGTCCACACTCGAGGACACCCGGGAAGCGATCCCGCTCGACGACGACCGGATGCCGACGCTCATGGAGAAGTACAAGGTCCCGCACTTCGACGTGAAGGCCGAAGCGAACGCCCTGTTCACCGAGGCCGGAGTCCCGACCACGTTCCTCCAGACCACGTTCTACTGGGAGAACATCCCGTCCTTCTTCCCGCCCAAGCGGCAGGACGACGGCAGCCTGGTGCTCGCGATGCCCATGGCCGACGGAAGGCTCTCCGGGATCGCCGTCGAGGACATCGGCCGCACCGCTTACGGGATCTTCAAGCGGGGCAAGGACTTTGTGGGCGAGACCGTGAGCATCGCGGGCGAGCACCTGACCGGCGCCGAGTACGCCGACGCGTTCGCCGAACTCCTCGGGGAGCCGGTGCACTACTACCCGGTCCCGTTCGACGGCTTCCGCGCCGCCGGGTTCCCCGGCGCCGAGGAGATGGGCAACATGTTCCAGTACTACGCCGAGTTCGACGACGAGTTCACCGGCCGCCGCGACCTCGCCAAGGTCCGCGAACTCAACCCGCGGCTCAAGACCTTCGCCGAATGGCTCGCGGACCACAAGGACGCCTTCGCGTCCCTGTGACGGCCACCTGAGTCCGGCCGGTGGGCCGAACGGTCGCGGGTGCGGCAGGATTGGCTGCGTGCGAATCAAGCTGCTCGGGCCGTTCGAAGTCCAGACCGATGACGGGGCCGCCGTGAAGGTGCCCGGGGATCGGCTGCGGGCGCTGCTGGCCGGGCTCGCGCTCGAGCCGGGCCGGATCGTGCCCCGGGCGCGGCTGGTCGACTGGGTGTGGGGCGAGGAGTCCCCTTCGGACGAGGTGAACGCCCTGCAAGTCCTGGTATCGAGGCTGCGCAGGGCGCTGCCGGACGGGGCCGTCGAGGCGAAGTCCGGCGGGTACCGGCTGGTCGCCGACCCCGAAGCGGTGGACGCGGCCCGGTTCGAGCACCTGGTCTCGCGGGCGCGCGAGGCCGAGGACTCGGAGCGGGCCGCTCTGCTGCGCTCGGCGCTGGAACTGTGGCGCGGAGACGCCATGGAGGGCATCGAACTCCAGGGCAGCCGGGCGTTCGACGCCGCGATCGCGGGCCTGGGCGAGCGCCGCCTGGCCGTCCTCGGGGACCGCGTGGAAGCGGAGATCCGGCTCGGGCGCGGCGCGGACCTGGTCTCGGAGCTGACCGACCTGGTGGCGAGGTACCCGCTGCGGGAGGGCTTCGTCGCGGCGCTGATGCGGGCCCTGGCCGAGGCCGGCCGGGGCGCCGAGGCGCTGACGGAGTACCGGCGGCTGTCCGAGCGGCTGGCCGAAGAGCTGGGCGCCGACCCATCGCCCGAGCTGTCGGCGCTGCACACCGCGCTGCTGCGCGGCGAGATCGGCGGTCGGGCCGAGAACCGCCGGACGAACCTGCGCGCCGAGCTGACCACCTTCGTCGGCAAGGACGACGACGTCGCCTCGGTCGCCGACCTGGCCGCCGGGCACCGCCTGGTCACCCTGACCGGCGCGGGCGGCTCGGGCAAGACCAGGACCGCCGCCGAGGCCGCGCGGCGGATGCTCGGCGACCTGCCGGACGGGGCGTGGATGGTGGAACTGGCGCCGCTGCGCGAGGGCGGCGACCTGGGGCAGGCCGCGCTGTCCGCGGTCGGCCTGCGCGACCAGACCCTGGCCGACCCGGTCTCGGGCGGCGACGCGGTCGACCGGCTCACAGCCGCGATCCGGGACCGCGTCATGCTGCTGGTCCTGGACAACTGCGAGCACCTGATCGAGGAGGTCTCCCGGTTCGCCGACCGGCTGCTGGGGGAGTGCCGGAGTCTGCGGATCATCGCCACCAGCCGGGAGCCGCTCGGCATCACCGGAGAGGCGCTGTGGCAGGTCGAGCCGCTCGCATTGCCGCAGGAGAACGAGGACCCGGCCGAGGCCGCGTCTTCGCCGGCGGTCCGGCTGCTGCGCGACCGCGCCGAGGCGGTGCGCCGGAACATCGGCTCCGACGAGGCGACCCTGTCGACGATGGCGCGCATCTGCCGCGCTCTGGACGGGATGCCCCTGGCGATCGAGCTGGCCGCGGCCCGGCTGCGCACGATGTCGGTCGAGCAGCTCGCCGACCGCCTCGACGACCGGTTCAAGCTGCTGACCGGCGGCAGCCGCACCGCGCTGCCGCGCCACCGGACCCTCCGCGCGGTCGTGGACTGGAGCTGGGACCTGCTCGGCGAGGACGAGCGCGAACTCCTCCAGCGCCTGTCGGTCTTCACCGGCGGAGTGAGCCTGGAAGCGGCCGAGCGGGTCTGCCCGGACGGGGAGCACGCGCTCGACCTGCTGACCGCACTGACGGAGAAGTCGCTCCTGGTCTCCTACGGCGAGGCCGCTCCGCGTTACCGGATGCTCGGCACCATCAGGGAGTACGTGGCGCAGCGGCTCGCCGAGGCCGGCGGAACCGAGTCGGCGCGCCGGGCCCGCCTCGCCCACGTCACCGAGCTGGCCGAGACCGCCGACCCGCACCTGCGCCGATCCGAGCAGCTCGAATGGCTGCCCCGACTGGAGGCCGAGCACGACAACATCACCGCGGCGCTGCGCGGGGCGATCGCCGACGGATGGGCCGAGGAGGCGATGCGGCTGGCCGGGGCCGCCGGCTGGTACTGGTTCCTCAGCGGCCACCGGGCCGAGGGCACCGAGCTGAGCCTCGCGGCCGCCTCCCTCGATGGCGAGGTGCCGGACGGGGTGCGGGCGCTGGCCTGCGCCGTCGTGACGCTGTTCCTGACCTCCGGGGCGGGCGGCGACCAGTACCGGGCGCAGGAGTGGATCCTCCAGACGCACCGCCTCGCCCGAGGTCCCGGGGTCGACCACCCGCTGCTGCGGAGCACCGGGCCGCTGGAGCGGATGCTGCGGGAGCCGACCGATTTCCTCTCCTCGTTCGACGTACTCATCACCGACGACGACCCGTGGGTGCGCGCCGGGGCGCGGCTCGGCCGCGGCCGGATGCGGCTCACGCTCGGCGGCGACGAGACCGGCGTGGACGACGACATCGAAGTCGCCCTGGCCCAGTTCCGCGAGATCGGCGACCGGTGGGGGATCTCCAATGCCCTGACCTTCCAGGCCGACCGTCTCGCCGCCCGCGGCGAGCTCGAACGCGCCTGCCGGTACTGCGAGGAGACCATCGCGGCGCTGACCGAGTTGGGCTCCACCGAGGAGGTGGTCTCCACGCGGGCGAAGCAGGCGCGGCTGTACTGGGTGCTCGGCGACGAACGCGCCAGCGGGGCCGCCATGGCCGAGGCCCGGCGCCTCGCCGACGGCATCACCTGGCCGGACACGATCGTCGAACTCGCCTCTGAGCGAGCGCACCTCGCGCGCTTGAAGGGCGAGGCGGACGAGGCGCGCGAGCACCTGCGGGCGATCCGGGCCAGGGCCGAGGGCGCGGCGATCGGCGTCCAGATCACCCTCCACGCCCTGAGCGGCTACCTCGCCGAGGACCTCGACCGGGCCCGCGGGCACTGGGCCGAGGCGTACGACGCGGCCGTGCGGATGGCGCACCGGCCGTCGACCGCGCAGGTGCTCATCGGGATCGCGGACCTGGCGTTGCGCGAGGGAGGCGACGAGCGGGCCGCGAGACTGCTCGCGGCGGCCGAGGCCGTGCGCGGCACGCCGGACCGCTCGCAGCCCGACGCCGCGCGGATCGAGGACGAGGCGCGGCGCCGCCTCGGCGAGGACGCCTTCGCCGAGGCGGCGCGCGAAGGGCGCGAGTGGGACTGGCGGGAGCTGGCCGAGGCCGCGCTCGCCCCGTGAGCCCCGCGCCGGTCATCGCCTACCCGGAAGCCGCTCGGCCCGGCGGATGACGATGTCGCCTCCGTGGCAGCGGGCGCGCACCTTGACGGTCCGCTCGGGCCGCTCGGGCGCGTCCAGGTCGTCGCGCACACGGCCGACCGAGGCGTTCGCGTCCAACAGGACGGCGGTGCCCGCAGGCACGCCGACTTCGAGCCCGCCGACGGCGGAGTACAGGTCGACCGGGCCGGAGCCGATCTCGCCGACGCTGACCGAGCCCATGTTGCTTTTGACCTTCACGTCGGCGTCGACGCGGCCGAGGCGGACCTCGCCGCCCGCGTGGACGTCGGCCCGGCCGGTCACGTGGTCGGCGCTCACCCTTCCGCCGCTGGTCCGCAGCCGCGCGGCCGCGGCCCGGTCGAGCCGGATGTCCCCGATGGCGATCTTGAGGCGGCAGGCGCCGACCGCGCCCTTGACGACCTGCTCGCCCTGGGCGGTCTCGCCGTGCAGGTTCGAGCCGGTCGGCAGCTCGACCCGCACCTTCACCGAACCGAATTTCTTGGTGAACATGGTGCGCAGTTTCGGGTGCGCCACCCGCAGCGTGCCGTCGGAGAACTCGACCTCGACCAGCTCGGCGGCCTCGACGTCCAGCGGCCTGGACGGGTCGACCGGGTCGACCTCGACCACGGTGTCGGCGCGGTCGGAGGCGTTGAAGCGGATGTACCCGAGGACGATGTCGACGTTCGCCGTGATCGGTGCGGGGGTTTCGAAAGTGTGCATGAGATTCCCTTCCCGACGAGTCGTTGTCGCCTCGTCGTGGAGAGAATGCTCGCCCGCCGATCTGTCACGGGGCCGTCGCCCGGCTGTCGCGGGCGCTGATACCGGCTCGGGCGAGCATCCGGGCCGGGGCCGCGATCGGCGGACGAGTGTCACCCGCCGGGTGCACCATTGACGCCATGGTTCGCCGCTCTTCCGGGGAACGCGGTGCGGGCGGGGCGCACCCGGCGCTCGAACGGTTCTCGCCCGCGACCGCCGCCTGGTTCGCCGGCGCGTTCGACGCGCCGACGCCCGCCCAGGAAGGGGCCTGGCGGGCCCTCGCCGAAGACAAGGACGTCCTGGTCGTGGCACCGACCGGTTCGGGCAAGACCCTCGCGGCGTTCCTGTCGGCCATCGACACCCTGGCCTCGGCGCCGCCACCGGCCGAACCCAAGCGCCGCTGCCGCGTCCTCTACATCTCGCCGCTGAAGGCCCTGGGCGTGGACGTCGAACGCAACCTCGCCGTCCCGCTGGCGGGCATCCGCACCGAGAGCGAGCGGCTCGGTCTGCCCGAACCGGAGGTCCGGGTCGGGGTGCGCTCGGGGGACACGCTCCAGGCCGAGCGCCGCTCGATCGCCGACCGCCCGCCGGACATCCTCATCACCACGCCCGAGTCACTGTTCCTGATGCTGACCTCCGGTGCGCGCGAGGCCCTCGCCGGGGTGGAGACGGTGATCCTCGACGAGGTCCACGCCGTGGCCGGGACCAAGCGGGGCGCGCACCTGGCGCTGTCGCTGGAGCGGCTCGACGCGCTGCTGCCCGCGCCCGCGCGCCGGATCGGCCTGTCGGCGACCGTGCGCCCGGTCGAGGAGGTCGCCCGGTTCGTCTCCCCGCGGCGCGGCGTCGAGATCGTCCGGCCCGCCTCGCCGAAGGTGTTCGACCTGTCGGTGGTCGTCCCCGTCGAGGACATGGGCGACCTCGGCGAGACGACCGACTCGGCCTCGCCCGCCGAGGCCCGCGCCGCGAAGTCGATCTGGCCGCACGTCGAGGAGCGCGTCACCGACCTGGTCGAGGCCCACCGCTCCACGATCGTGTTCACCAACGCCCGCCGCGTGGCCGAGCGGCTCTCGAACCGGCTCAACGAGATCGAGTACGAGCGCCGGACCGGGGAACCGATGCCGGAGGACCACGGCCCGGCCGAGATGATGGGGAACGCCTCGGCCACCTCGGGCCCGCCGCCGATCCTGGCCCGCACCCACCACGGCTCGGTCTCCAAGGAGCAGCGCGCCCAGGTCGAGGACGACCTCAAGTCCGGGCGGCTGCGCGCGGTCGTCGCCACCTCCAGCCTGGAGCTCGGCATCGACATGGGCGCGGTCGACCTGGTCGTCCAGGTCGAGTCCCCGCCGTCGGTCGCCTCGGGCCTCCAGCGGGTCGGCCGCGCCGGCCACCAGGTCGGGGCCGTCTCCCGCGGCGTGTTCTTCCCCAAGACCCGCGGCGACCTCATCCAGTCGGCGGTCGTGGCCGAACGCATGCGGGAAGGGAAGATCGAGGCGCTGCGCATACCGTCGAGCCCGCTCGACGTGCTAGCCCAGCAGATCGTGGCGATGACCGCGATGGACGAATGGGACGCCGATCGGATGCTGGAGCTGGTGCGCCGGGCCGCGCCGTACGCCTCGCTCCCCGAATCCGCGTTCGAAGCCACATTGGACATGCTGGCGGGGCGCTACCCGTCCGACGCGTTCGCCGAGCTGCGCCCGCGCGTCGTCTGGGACCGCGAGGCCGGGACCGTGACCGCCCGACCCGGCGCGCAGCGCCTGGCCGTCACCTCCGGCGGCACCATTCCCGACCGCGGCCTGTTCGGCGTCTTCCTCGCAGGCGCCGACTCGGGGCGCGGAGGTAACCGCGTCGGCGAGCTCGACGAGGAGATGGTCTACGAGTCGCGCGTCGGCGACGTGTTCTCCCTGGGCACCTCCTCGTGGCGGATCGAGGAGGTCACCCGCGACCGCGTCACCGTCTCCCCGGCCCCCGGCGTCCCCGGGCGGCTCCCGTTCTGGATCGGCGACAGCCTCGGCCGCCCCCTCGAACTCGGCCGCGCGCTCGGAGCGTTCACCCGCGAGGTCGCCTCCCCGCCCGAGGAGCGGGCCCGCGAACGGTTGAAGGCGGCGGGCCTGGACGACTCCGCCGCCCGCAACGCCGTCGCCTATCTGCGGGAGCAGCGCGAGGCCACCGGCCACGTCCCCGACGACCGGACCATCGTCGTCGAGCGCTTCCGCGACGAGCTGGGCGACTGGCGCGTGGTGATCCACTCCCCCTTCGGCGCCCAGATCCACGCGCCCTGGGCGCTCGCGCTCGGGGCCCGCCTGCGCGAACGCTACGGCGTCGACCCGCAGCTGATGCACCACGACGACGGCATCGTGCTGCGCCTGCCCGACACCGACGCCGGACCCGAATCGGTCCCGCACCCCTTCGAGGCCGCCGACCTGGTCTTCGACAAGGGCGAGATCGGCGACGCCGTCACCGAGGCCGTCGGCGGCTCCGCGCTGTTCGCCTCCCGCTTCCGCGAGGCCGCCGCCCGCGCGCTGCTGCTGCCGCGCCGCCAACCGGGCAAGCGGCAGCCGCTGTGGCTCCAGCGGCTCCGCTCCTCTCAGCTGCTCGAAGTCGCCGGGCGGTTCGGCGACTTCCCGATCATCCTCGAGGCCGTCCGCGAGGTCCTCCAGGACGTCTACGACGTGTCCGGCCTGGCCGAACTCATGGGGGACATCGAGGCCCGCGAGGTCCGGCTGGTCGAGGTGACCACCGAGGATGCCTCCCCGTTCGCCCGGTCGCTCCTGTTCGGGTACGTCGCCCAGTTCATGTACGAAGGGGACTCGCCGCTGGCCGAGCGCCGCGCCGCCGCGCTCTCGCTCGACTCCCGCCTGCTGTCCGAGCTCCTCGGCCAGGCCGAACTGCGTGAACTGCTCGACCCCGACGCGATGGACCTCCTGGAGCGCGAACTCCAGTGGCTGACCGACGACCGCCGCGCCCGCGACGCCGAGTCCGTCGCCGACCTGCTGCGCGTGCTCGGCCCGCTCACCGAGGACGAGCTGGCCGAACGCGGCGCCGACCCGGCCTGGGCCGAAGAGCTGGCCGCCGCCCGCCGCGCCGTCCGGGTCCGCGTTGCCGGGCGCGGGCACTGGGCCGCGGTCGAGGACGCCGCGCGGCTGCGCGACGCCCTCGGCACCGCCCTGCCCGAAGGCGTCCCCGCGGCGTTCCGCGAACCCGTGCCCGAGCCGCTCGAAGACCTCCTCGCCCGCTACGCCCGCACCCACGGGCCCTTCACCGGCGGCGAGGCCGCCGCCAGGTTCGGGCTCGGCGCGGCCGTCGCCGAGGCCGCCTTCGAGCGGCTCGCCGCCGCCGGGCGGGTCGTCAGCGGCGAGTTCCGGCCCGGCGGCCGGGACCGCGAATGGTGCGACGCGGAGGTCCTGCGCCGCCTGCGCCGCCGCTCCCTCGCGGCGCTGCGCCGGGAACTGGAACCGGTCGCCCCGGCCGCGCTCGCACGGTTCCTGCCGCGCTGGCAGCACCTCGGCGGAGCCGAGGGCCCGCAGCTCGACGGCGTCGACGGCCTCGCCCGGGCCGTCGAGCAGCTCCAAGGCGCGCCCGTGCCCGCATCGGCGCTCGAGAAGCTCGTCCTCCCCTCGCGGGTGGCCGACTACGGTCCGGCCCTGCTCGACGAGCTCACCGCCTCCGGCGAGGTCGTCTGGGCCGGGGCGGGCGCGATGCCCGGCAAGGACGGCTGGGTCGCCCTGTACCCGGCCGAGTCCGCGCCGCTGCTGCTGCCCGAACCGCGCCCGCTCGAACTCGACGCGCTCCACCGGGCGCTCATGGACGCCCTGGCTGGCGGCTTCGGCCTGTTCTTCCGGCAGCTCGCCGAACGCGTCCGAGACGAGCACGCCGACGCCTCGGACGCGCGGCTCGCCGACGCCCTGTGGGACCTGGCCTGGTCGGGACGGGTCACCAACGACACGCTCGCGCCGCTGCGCGCGTTCCTCGGCTCCGGGCGCACCGCGGGCGCCACCGCGCACCGCGCCAGGCGGACGACCCCGCGCGGCCGCTACGGGCCCGGCGTCGGCTCGGGTTGGCGGGAGTTGCGCGCGGGCACCGGCACGGTCCCCCCGGCCGTCCTCGCGGGCCGCTGGTCCCTGCTGCCGACCCCGGAGGCCGACGCCACCGTCCGCGCCCACGCCCTGGCCCGGACGCTGCTGGACCGGCACGGCGTCGTCACGCGCGGCGCGGTCGCCGCCGAGGACGTCGAGGGCGGGTTCTCCAAGGTCTACCGGGTGCTGTCGGTGTTCGAGGAGACCGGCAAGGCCCGCCGCGGCTACGTGGTCGAGGGCCTGGGCGCGGCCCAGTTCGCCGCCGACGGCGCCGTCGACCGCCTGCGCGGGATCGCCTCGCGCGGCCCGACCGCGGCCGCGTTCGTCCTGGCCGCCGCCGACCCCGCCAACGCCTACGGGGCCGCCCTCCCCTGGCCAGATCCGCCTTCGGGCTCGGGCCACAAACCCGGCCGCAAGGCCGGTGCGCTGGTCGTTCTCGTCGACGGCGAACTGGCCCTCTACCTCGAACGCGGCGGCAGGACGGTCCTGGCCTGGCCGGTCGACGCGGCCGGCCCCGACTGGTCGGGCGACGCCCGCCTGGCGGCCGCGGCCGCCGCCTTGGCCGACGCGACCAGGGCCGGAGCGACCGGGACCCTCTCGATCGAGCGCGTCAACGACGGCTCGGCCCTGTCCACGCCGCTCGGCCCGCACCTGGAGGCCGCCGGGTTCCGCCAGACGCACAAGGGCTACCGGCTGCGTCCCTGATCGTGGTACGCGGTCGCGCCCGGCCGATGGCAAGCGCTATTTTGGGGCGGTCCACGAATGCGGAAGCGAGGAAGCGGCGATGGCGCGACGATTCACGGTGCACGAGCGGCGGGCGGTGCGGGATCTGGCCGGGGCCTGGGACTTCACGTTCCTGGGCGAGGCCGACCCCGACACTGTCGACGTCGCGGCCATAGCGTTCGACGAGATCATGGCCGTGCCCGGCTGCTTCGACGCAGTGCCCGACCACGCCGGGGCCCGCGGCCTGGCCGCCTACCGGCTGCGGGTGCCGATCGAGCGGGCCGGACGGCACCGCCTCGCCTTCGACGGCGTCCACCACTGGTGCCGCGTCTTCTGGGACGGGCGGCCCGTGCGCGACCACGCCGGGGGCTTCACTGCGTTCTCGGCCGACGTCGAGCGCGCCGAGGCCGGGACCGCCGAAGTGATCGTGCTGGTCGACAACCGGATCGGCTCGCTCTCGCCGCTGCACATGGAGCACGCCGACTGGTACCACTTCGGGGGCATCGCGCGCGGCGCCGAGCTGCACCGGCTCCCTCACGCCTGGATCGAGGGCCTGCGGGTCGCCACCGAGGACGCCGGGGCCGGGCGGTTCTCCCTGCGTGTCGACTACCGGGCCGACGCCCCCGGGCCCGTGCCGCTGCTCGTCGAGTGCGGCGGCCGGGTCCTGGCCGAGGAGACGGTCGAACTCGACGCCTCCGGAACCGTCGAGCGCGCCTTCGAGCTTCCCGGGGCCGAGACCTGGTCGCCGTCGAACCCCGCCCTGCACACGATCGCCGTACGGCTCGGCGAGGACGACATGCGCGAGCGGTTCGGCCTGCGCGAGATCACCACCGAGGGCGGGCGGGTGACCGTGGGCGGCGAGCGGCTGACCCTTCTCGGGTTCAACCGCCACGAGTCGCATCCGCAGTTCGGGCACACGCAGCCGCTCCCGCTGCTGCTGGCCGACGTGCAGCAGATCCGCGACCTCGGATGCAACTTCATCCGCGGCAGCCACTACCCGCAGGACCCGATGTTCCTCGACCTGTGCGACGAGCTCGGCATCTGCGTGTGGAGCGAGACGATCGGCTGGCAGTACCCGGCCGAGTTGCTGCAAGACCCCGAATTCGTCGAGGCGCAGCGCGAACACCTCGACGAGATGGTGGCCGCGGCGATCAACCACCCCTCGATCATCGTGTGGGGCATCCTCAACGAGTGCCCGAGCTACGCGCCGGAGGCGCGCGGCGCCTACGAGCGGCTGCTCGGCAGGCTCAGGGAGCTCGACCCGACCCGGCCGGTCACATACGCGACCCTCAACGTCTACGGCGACCTCTGCCTCGACCTGGTCGACGTCGTCGCGGTCAACACCTACCCGGGCTGGTACTTCGGCGGCGTCGACGAGGTCCCGAGGGAACTCGACAAGATCGCCGCGCACGTGGCCGAGGCCGGGCACGGCGACAAGCCGCTGCTCGTCTCCGAGATCGGGGCCGGGGCCGTGCCCGGATGGCGCGACGCCCACCGCGGCATGTGGACTGAGGAGTACCAGAGCGAACTGCTGGGGGCCGCGGTCCGGCACGTGATCGACGACGACCGGTTCGCCGGGATCGCCATCTGGGTCCTGGGCGACTTCCGCACCACCGAGCACAAGGAGATGCTGCTCAAACGCCCGCGCAGCGTCAATGACAAGGGCGTGCTCGACGAGTACCGGCGGCCCAAGCGGGCCTATGAGACGGTGCGGGAGCTGTTCCGAGGCGCGCCCCAGCAGAATTGAATGCAATCACCATGGCTGTGAGGTCGCAGGCGGGTCGAGGTCGGTCTGCGGCGGCCGGGTCGCAGGGGCCCAGGTTCGGTCGGGCGGCGATGGAGAGCGTGGCGGTAGGGCGGGGTTGGTGTCCGGCTGTCGGGTCGGTTTCGGTGGGGCTTCGCCCGGGCGGCGATGGTGTGGTGTGGGAGGCGGGTTGGGGTGGCGTGCCGGGCGCGGGCACGACGAGGGCCCGAACCCCTGTGGTGGGGTTCGGGTTGGCGGGTCGTGTGTGTGCTGGCCCCCGCCGCGGGTGCCTTCCGCGGCGGGCGGGGTAAGAAGGGCGGGGGTCCGGGGTCGGATCGTGTTGCGGTGCAGGTGAAGACGGGTTTGGGAGGAGAGTCCTGCTCGGGTTCGGGTGTGTCCGGGGAGGATCGTCCGGGTCCCGAGCGCGGTCGGGGTGCGGTGGTTCGTTCGGGTCCCGAGCGCGGTTCGTTTTCGGGTTCGGGTCCCGGTGTTCGCGCTTCGGTGGCTTCGGTGGTGAATCGGGCTCGTGCTTGGGCTCTGGCGGCTTTGGCGGCGGCCCAGGCAGCGGCGGTCTCGTGTTGTTCGGCGGCGCGGTTGAGGTCGTCTTTGAGGGTTTCGGCCCATTCGTCGGGGTAGAGCCCGGTCGGGAAGACGTT
>NZ_JAELXW010000033.1 GCF_016428645.1 Glycomyces salinus
GCTTGACACCAACACCCCAGCCCTAACCGAACGGCATTGCGGCTAGGCGGTGTTTAAGGACCCCCGGCGAATCGGCCGGATAGCGGCCGTCAGGGGTCCTTAAACACCGCCTAATCGTGCGTTCACGGCACCAGAGGCGCAGCCGACGCTCGTGGGAGCGAACTCGGGCGGGCCTGACCTGCGGACCAAAACATGAGGAATACCGGGAACCGGTCGCTGAGACGATAACGGTATGGTAGCCGGATGAATCGCACTGTGTAGGAAGGATCACCCCCGGTGCCCGCCGCACCCACCCCCCGACTCGTCTATGACGCACTTCTGATCACCTCTCACCACGACTTCTACAAACCGGCGGTGACGCCGTACGTGACCGGGCTGGGGCTCGGAGCCGCGCTCATCGCCGAACTGGTGCTCTCCGGGCACCTCGACGTGCACGTCCGCGACGGCTCCAAGCTCGCCCTCGGCGACCACGGCGCGGGCCCGCCCTCCGACTCCCTCGGACTGTGGCTGGTCGAACTCGTCCGCGCCGAGCCCGAACCCCTGCCCGTGCCCGAATGGCTCGAGTTCCTGACCGTCGCCGACATCTACACCAAGACCGCCGAGCACATGGTCATCGCCGGGCTGATGGTGCAGATCCGGCAGCGGACCCGCTGGCGGCGCACCCAGGTCGCCTACGCGGCCAAGGACGCGCTCGTCGCCGGGGCGCCCCTGGCGCGGATGCGCGGGCACCTGACCGCGATGGCCCGCCGCATGCCGCTGCCCGACGCGTTCCTGATGGCGCTCACCGAGGCGGTCGGGCTGTCCAAGTCGCTGTACTCCCAGACTCCTTCGGGCGCATACGAATACGCCCAAGCGCACGTCAAGGCCCTCCCCGCGCCGCTCCAGGCCGTCCGGGGGCACCTGGCGGCCGCCGTGGCCGACACCGCCATCAGCGGCGGCAACTTCTGATCCCTCCCACCGCAACCTCGCAATCCGATAGGAGAGACCACTCGATGTCCGCCCCCACCGCGCAGACCAGCATGGTCAGATCCGCTCTGGCCCGAGACAAGCTCGGGACGATGAGCCTGCTCCACTTCTCCCTCACCGCCGCCACCCCGCTGACGGTCATCGCCGGCGGGGTCGTGGTCATGTTCGCCATCGCCGGCCAGATCGGCATCCCCATCGGCTACGTCCTCATCGCCGCCTGCCTGTGGCTGTTCAGCGTCGGCTACACCACCATGGCCAGGCACATCACCAACGCCGGCGCCATGTACGCGTTCGTCGCCCGCGGCCTGGGCCGCGTCACCGGCGTCGCCGCCGCGTGGGTCGCCGCTACCTCCTACTGCGCCCTCCAGATCAGCCTCTACGGCCTGCTCGGGCTCACCGCCCAGGGCGTCATCGCGCGCATGGGCCTGGACGTGCCCTGGTGGGTCGCGGCCCTGGCCGCTTGGCTCCTCATCGGCCTGCTCGGGACCCGCGCGGTCGACATCAACGCGAAGGTCCTGGCCGTGCTCCTGAGCGTCGAGATCGCCGTGATCCTTTTGTTCAGCGTCTCCAACTTCATGCACGCCGACGACGGCCTGTCCTTCGCGGCCCTCTCGCCGAGCGCCCTCGGCGGCGAGGCCGCCGGAGCGGTCCTGGCGCTGGCCGTGGTCGGCTTCATCGGATTCGAATCGCCGACCGTGTACGGCGAGGAGGCCCGCGACCGCCGCCGCACCGTCGCCCGGGCCACCGTCGCCACCATCGGCATCCTGGCCCTGATCTACATCACCGCCTCCTGGTCGATCATCACCGCCGTCGGCGACGACAACGTCGTCGAGGCCGCCTCGGCCGACCCCTCGGGGCTCATGTTCGCCCTCGCCGGCGAGCAGATCGGATCCGCGTGGATCACCATCGGCGAAGTGCTCCTGCTGACCTCGATCACCGCCGCGGCCCTGTCGTTCCACAACACCACCGCCCGCTACCTGTTCGCCCTCGGACGCGAGCAGGTCATCACCGCGAAGCTGGGCCGCACCTCCGTCAAAGCCTGCGCGCCCGTGGCCGCCTCGCTCACCCAGACCGCGGTCGGCGGCGTCGTCATCCTCCTGTGGGCCGCGCTCGGCCTCGACCCGCTGACGCACCTGTTCTACTACGTGGGCACCGCCTCCGGGATCGGACTGATCGCCCTGTTCACCGCCTGCGCGGTGGCCGTCGTCGTCTACTTCTGGCGCGACCGCCGGGACGAGCCGCTCTGGCACACCCGCATCGCCCCGATCCTGTCGTTCCTGGCGCTGGCAGGCGTGCTCTACCTGGCGGTCATCCACTTCCACACGCTGCTGGGCGTGGAGAAGGGCTCGCTCATCCCGCAGCTGGTGCCGATCGTGTTCGGGGCGCTGGCGCTCCTGGGCGCCGCCTGGGGCGCCTACCTCAAACGCGCCGAACCCGAGGTGTACGCAGGCATCGGCCACGGCGCGAAGGCCACGCTGGTCCAGGCGACCGAACCGGAGTCGGCGGAGGTGGCCGGTGGCCGGTAATCCGCAGGTCGCGGCTCTGCTGGCGGAGGCGTTCCTGGAACTGCCGACGGCCCGCTGGATCGCCGCCGACCCCGCAGAGCGCCTCAAGGCCGTCCGGGGCCAGTTCGAGATGCTGGCCGAGCACGCCGAGGCGCACGGGGGGATCGTCGCCTCCGGCGACCTCGACGGCGCGGTGATCTGGTTCGACCACACCGAACCGCCGCCGCCGATCCCCGACTACGACCGGCGACTGCGCGAGGCCAGCGGCGACCACTACGAGCGGTTCGCGTACCTCGACCGGCTCATGGAGCACCACCACCCGACCGAGCCGCACGTGTACGTGGCGCTGGTCGGCGTCCGCGAGGAGATGCGCGGCAAGGGCATAGCCCGCTCCATGCTCCACGGGCTGCACGAACGGCTCGACAAGGAGGACACGCCCGCCTACCTGGAGGCGGTCTCGACGGACACGGTGCGGCTGTACGAGGACCTGGGCTACCGGGCCCACGCCAAACCCTTCCACCTCGAAGACGAGGGCCCGGCCCTCTACCCGATGTGGAGACACCCCGCCCGGTAGCGGGGAGCCCACGGCCGCCCGATACCGGCGACCACGAGAATCCCGGACGGGGGGGGGGCC